>NZ_JBHSON010000133.1:0-39731 GCF_042656285.1 Actinomadura rugatobispora
CGCCGCGGCGAGCGGGCGCCGCGGAGCACGGCGGAGTCCCGGCGGGACGCGCGGCGGGACGCGCGGCGCCCGCCGCACGCCCGGCCCGGCGCAGGGCGCCGTGCACGGGCCCGGCCCGTCCGGCGAGGTGGACCTGCGGCCGCTGCTCAACGGCCACGCGTCCCCGAACGTCACTGTCTCCGCCCCCGCCACGCCCGTCCGGCTGCCGGCGGACGCCGCCCGGGAGGTCGGCGCCGCGGTCGCCGCCGCCCTCGACAACGTGCGGCGGCACTGCCCCGACGGCACCCGCGCCTGGGTCCTGCTGGAGGACGACGGCGCCGGGGAGGTCGTGGTGAGCGTCCGCGACGACGGCCCCGGCATGCCCCGCGAACGGCTCGCGGAGGCCGCGGCGGCGGGACGGCTCGGCGTCGCCCAGTCCATCCGGGGCCGGATCCGCGACCTGGGCGGCACGGTGTCGATCGTGTCCGCCCCCGGGCAGGGCACCGAGATCGAGATGGCGGTGCCCGCCGGCCCGCCCCCGCCGTAGGGTGGCGGCGTGAACGACGACTCTCCCGCCCCCTCCGGATCCCTGCGGGTCATGGTCGTGGACGACCATCCGATGTGGCGCGACGCCGTCGCCCGCGACCTGGCCGAGGCCGGGCACGAGGTGGTCGCGACGGCCGGGGAGGGACGCGCCGCCGTCCGCATCGCCGCGGCGGCCCGCCCGCAGGTCGCGGTCGTCGACCTCCAGCTGCCCGACATCAGCGGCGTCGAGGTGACCCGGCAGCTGGCCGCCGCCGACCCGCCCGTGCGGGTGCTGGTGCTGTCGGCCAGCGGCGAGCAGCAGGACGTGCTGGAGGCCGTCAAGGCGGGCGCCACCGGCTACCTGCTCAAGTCCGCCGGCCGTGAGGAGTTCCTGGACGCCGTGCGGCGCACCGGCGACGGCGACGCGGTCTTCACGCCGGGGCTGGCCGGGCTGATCCTGGGCGAGTACCGCCGGCTCGCCGCCGCGCCGCGTCCCGGCGACGACGGCGCCCCGCGCCTGACCGAGCGGGAGACCGAGGTGCTGCGGCTGGTCGCCAAGGGCCTGACCTACAAGCAGATCGCCGAGCGGCTGGTGCTGTCGCACCGCACCGTGCAGAACCACGTCCAGAACACCCTCGGCAAGCTGCAGCTCCACAACCGCGTGGAGCTCGTCCGCTACGCCATCGAGAAGGGACTCGACCAGGAGGACTGAACCGCGCGCCGGCTCCGGACATCTATCTCATGAGGCCACCATTCGCCGGAGGCGCCGATGTTCTTCTGGATCTTCCTCGTGCTGCTGGTCGCCGCCTACGCCGCGCTCCTGGGGGCGGGGGCGGCCGCCGAGCGCGCGGCGCGGCGCGGGAGGGCGCCGTCCCGCGAGCCGCACCCGTACGAGCTCGCCTACCTGGACGGCGGCGGCCGCCACGCGATCGCGGCGTCCCTGGTCGCGCTGCGCCTGGACGGGGCCGTCGACGCCTACGCCACAGGCCGGATCCAGGCCACGGGCCCGCCGGGCTCGGCGACCACGCCGCTGGACCTGGCGGTCCTCCGGGCGCTGGCCGGCCCCCGCGCGCCGAGCCTGGCGGCCCTGGCCTCCGACCCGGGCGTGCGGCAGGCGATCAAGCAGCTCCGCGCCGGGCTGGCCGCCCAGGGCCTGGTCATGGGGGACGGTGCGCGGCTGGTGGCGCGTCTCGCCCCCTGGCCCGCCCGCGGCCTGCTTGCGGTCGTCTTCTTCACCGGGTGGAGCGTCCTGTCGGGCGGGGACGCGCCCTGGTACCAGCACATGGTGCTGGTCGTCCTGTGCGTGGTGCTGGCCGTGGTCTCGACCGCGGTCGGCCGCGGGAAAGAGCGGACCCGGGAGGGCGAGCGCGCCCTGGAGGACGCGCGGGCCCGCCATGCCCACCTCGACCCCGAGGCCGCGCCCGCCTACGCCGGCGCCGCGGCGCTGATGGGCGTCGCGCTGTTCGGGACGGCGGCCATGATGGCGATCGACCCGATGTTCTCCCAGACCGTCGGTCTCGGACGCTTCATGGCGCTGACCGGCAGCCCGACCGCGTCCGGCTCTGGCGGCTCCGGCGGCCCGGTCTGCTCGTCGGACGCCTCGGTCTGCTCCTCCGGCGGCTGCGGCGGTGGCGGCTCGTGCGGTGGCGGCGGCTCCGGCGGCGGCGGAGACGGAGGCGGTGGCGGTGGCTGTGGAGGCGGCGGCGGTGGCTGCGGAGGAGGCGGAGGATGAACGAGACGGTCCCGGGCCTGGGCGTGGGAATCGGCTGGCGGCCCGAGATCAGCGGGTTCGTCGAAGGACTGCCCGGCCTGCGCTTCACCGAGGTGATCGCCGAATCCGTCCACATCGGCCACCCGCCGCCCGAACTGCTCGCCCTGCGCGAGCGGGGCGCAGCGGTCGTCCCGCACGGCGTGAAGCTGTCCCTCGGCGGCGCCGAGCCGGTGGACGCCGGACGCGTCGCGCACCTGGCCGCCTGCGCCGAGGCGCTGCGGGCCCCGCTCGTCAGCGAGCACGTGGCGTTCGTCCGTGCGGGCGGCATCGAGGCCGGGCACCTGCTCCCGGTCCCGCGCACCCGCGCGGCGCTGGACGTCCTCACCGCCAACATCCGCCGCACCCAGGCCGAGCTGCCGGTGCCGCTGGCCGTGGAACCGATCGCGACGCTGTTCGACTGGCCCGGCGCCGAGTACGAGGAGGGCGACTTCCTCACCGAGCTGCTGGAACGCAGCGGCGCCCTGCTCCTGCTCGACATCGCCAACGTCTACGCCAACGCCCGCAACCGCGGCGAGGACCCCCTGGCCCTCCTCGACCGGCTGCCCCTGGAGCGCGTCGCGTACTGCCACATCGCCGGCGGCACCCAGGAAGATGGGCGCTACCACGACACCCACGCCGCACCCGTGCCGGCGGAGGTACTCGACCTCGTCAGGGAACTGTGCGCGCGCCACCGCCCGCCCGGCCTCCTGCTGGAACGCGACGGCCGCTACCCGCCCGCCGCGGAACTGTGCGCCGAACTCGACGCCATCGCCGCCGCCTCCGGCCACACCCCCGTCACATGACCGGCGAACCCCTCGACACCGGTCTCGCGGCGGCCCAGGAGGCCCTGGTACGGGCGATCGCGGCGGGCGGCCCCCTCCCGCCCGGCTTCGACCCCGCCGGCGTCGCCGCCGCCGCGCGCAGCATCCTCTACAAGCGTGCCGGCGACGTCGCCCGCACCTGGCCCGCGCTGGCCGCCTCGTACGGGACGTCCTGGAAGGAGACCTACGCCGGCTGGGCGGCCGGACGCCCCACCCACGGGTCGATCCGGGACGCATGGGACTTCGCCCGGCAACACGCCGCGGAACTCTCCGCCGAAGCGGTGCGGGAACTGGCCCTCACCGAGGCACGATGGTCGTATGACGGAAACGGCGAGCCGCGCCGCCGCCGGGCGGCGGTACGGCGCGTCCCCGGCGGGCTGGCGGTGCAGATCATGGGCCGGGCCCGGCTGATCGGACCGGCCGCGCGCCGCTGATGGGCGAAGTGCCCCGGCGGGCCCCGCGACGGACTATGGTCTAGACCAATGGCGGCGCGCCGGGACGAGACGGGAATGCCCGGTCCGAGGCGCGCCCGCGGCTAATGTTCGAGGGAATCGAGGGAGGAGCCCGGTGTCTGTTGAGGGAGAGGGCATGCGCGTCGGAGTGCTGACCGGCGGCGGTGACTGCCCCGGCCTGAACGCCGTCATCCGCGCCGTGGTGCGCAAGGGCGTGCAGGTCTTCGGCTACGAGTTCGTGGGCTTCCGGGCGGGCTGGCGCGGCCCGCTGGAGGGCGACACCATGGCCCTCGACATCGAGGCGGTCCGCGGCATCCTGCCGCGCGGCGGCACCATCCTCGGCTCCTCCCGGACCAACCCGATCAAGGTCGAGGGCGGCATCGAGCGGATCAAGGACAACCTGGCCGGGCTCGGCGTCGACGCGCTGATCGCCATCGGCGGCGAGGACACCCTCGGCGTCGCCCGCGAGCTCTACGACAACGGCGTCAACGTGGTCGGCGTCCCCAAGACCATCGACAACGACCTCAACGCCACCGACTACACCTTCGGTTTCGACACCGCGGTCGGCATCGCGATGGAGGCCATCGACCGGCTGCACACCACCGCCGAGAGCCACCACCGCGCGCTGATCTGCGAGGTCATGGGCCGCCACGCGGGCTGGATCGCGCTGCACGCCGGCATGGCCGCCGGCGCCAACGTCATCCTCATCCCCGAGCAGCCCTTCGACATCGACAAGGTCGTCGCCTACGTCGAGAGCCGGTTCAAGACCCGCTACGCGCCGATCATCGTGGTCTCCGAGGGCGCCCACCCGATGGACGGCCAGATGCAGCTGCAGACCGGCGAGCGCGACGCGTTCGGCCACGTCCGGCTCGGCGGCATCGGGCAGCGCCTCGCCGACGAGATCGAGAAGCGCACCGGCAAGGAGGCCCGCGCCACCGTTCTCGGCCACATCCAGCGCGGCGGCACCCCCACCGCGTTCGACCGCGTCCTGGCCACCCGCTTCGGCCTCCAGGCCATCGACGCGGTCCGCGACGGCGACTTCGGCAAGATGGTCGCCCTGCGCGGCACCGACATCATCCGCGTCGGCCTCGACGAGGCCACCAAGGAACTCAAGACCGTCCCCGTGGAGCGCTACGCCGAGGCCGAGGTCTTCTTCGGCTGATGCGGCCCTGAGGGCTTGAAGGGGCGTGTTCCCCGCGGAGGGGCGTCCCCTCACGGGGAACACGTTTCCGAGTCGCGGCGTTGCCGGTCTTGGGTCACACTAGAGGCCTACCCCCGTTGGTACGTCCAGGAGGATTCCGCATGCCGCCGCTCGACACCGCGATCGCCACCGACGGCACGCCGGCGGTCGACACCGCGACCGCGGCGGCGCCCGGCCGCCCGCCGGTCGACGGTGAGCCGTGCGTGCTGATCAAACTGGGCGAGGTCGTGCTCAAGGGCAAGAACCGGGAGCTGTTCGAGAAGCGGCTCGCCGACAACATCCGGGCCGCGATCCGCCCGATCGCCCGCGTGGAGGTGATCCGCCGGCACGGGGTCATGGTCGTGCGGACCAAGGACGCCACGGTGGCCACGGTCGACGCGCTGGCCGAGCGGATCACCGATGTGATGGGCATCGTGTGGGCGCACCGCGCCTGGCGGGTCGGCAAGGACGTGGAGAGCGTGGAGCGGGCGGCGCTGGAGCTGATGGCCGGGCGCCAGGGCACGTTCGCGGTCCGTTCACGGCGCCGCGACAAGCGGTTCCCGCTGACCTCCACCGAGCTCGACCGCCGGGTGGGCGCGGCGATCGCCGACCGGTACGGGCTGCCGGTCCGGCTGAAGGGCCCCGACCACACGCTGTCGATCGAGATCGACCGGGACGAGGCGTTCGTATTCTCCGGGGGGCTGCCCGGTCAGGGCGGGCTGCCGGTCGGGATGAGCGGCCGCGGGCTGGTGCTGATGTCGGGCGGGATCGACTCGCCGGTCGCGGCGTACCGGATGATGCGGCGCGGGCTGCGGGTCGACTACCTGCACTTCTCGGGCATGCCGTTCACCGGCCCGGAGTCGATCTACAAGGCGTACGCGCTGGTGCGCGAGCTCGACAGGTTCCAGGGCGGGTCCCGGCTGTTCGTGGTGCCGTTCGGCAAGGCGCAGCAGCAGATCAAGTCCTCGGGCGCGGACCGGCTTGCGGTGATCGCGCAGCGCCGGCTGATGCTGCGGACCGGCGAGCTGCTGGCCCGCCGGCTGCACGGCGGCACGCTGATCACGGGGGACGCGCTGGGGCAGGTCAGCAGCCAGACGCTGGCGAACATCACGGCGCTGGACGACGCGGTCGAGCTGCCCATCCTGCGCCCGCTCATCGGCATGGACAAGAGCGAGATCATGGAGCAGGCGCGCCGGATCCGGACGCTGTCGATCTCGGAGCTGCCGGACGAGGACTGCTGCACGCTGCTGGCGCCGCGCCGCGCGGAGACCCGGGCCAAGATCGACGACCTGCGGCAGATCGAGAAGCGCCTGGACGTGGGGGAGCTGGCCGAGCAGCTGGCCGGGTCCGTCCAGGAGCACCGGCCGGTCTACGGCGACGCCGGCGCGGCCTGAGCCGGGGCGTTCAGCGCGGGTCGGCGTCGGTCGGGCGGGGCGGCTCCGGGCCGTCCGGCCCCATCAGCGTGAGCCGCTCCAGCCGGACGATGCGGAACCGGCGCCCCGCCACCGCGATCCCGTTGCGGCGGGCGGGGTCGGCCATCAGCGACGCGGCCTCGGTGTACTCGGCCAGGTCGGCCTCGCCGGGCCGCTCGATCGCCGGGACGACGTGCCGGAAGTAGGTGGCCAGGGACTCGCGGGCCTGCTGCGGCGTCTCGTGGAGGCGGCCGACCGGGCGCCAGCGGCCCTCGGAACGTTCCGCGACGGTGAACGCGGGGGTCAGCTGGGCCGGGGTGAGGAACGCCTCCGACGGTTCGGTGCCGGTGCGGGCGGTGGCGTCCAGCAGCTGGCACAGCAGTTCGGCGGTGGCCAGGTCGGGGATGGTCTGCCCGTCGTGCAGCAGGTCGAACGGCCGGCAGCGGGGCAGCCGGTGGTCGCCGGGCCGAGGGTCGAAGTCGGTGGGACGGGGCGGTTCGGGGCCGTCGGGCCCCGTCCGCACCAGCTGCTCGATCCGCACCACCCGGAACCGCCGGCCGTCCGCGGCGACCTCGTCGGCCGGATGGAGGCGGAGCCGCCGGCCGGCCGCGGCCAGCGGCTCCTCCCCGCTGTCCTCCAGGTGGTCGGCGAGCATCTCCCTGGCGCCCTGCGGCAGCGGGTCGCCCGGGCAGACGACCTGCCAGCCGCCCGGGACCCGCTCGGCCGCGGTGAACAGGGCGCCGACCACCACCAGCTCCGGGTAGGCCGCGATGGCGCGGCAGGCGTCCGCGAGCATCACCGCGGCGACCGGATCGACGCCGTGCAGGTCCTCGGGGGAGAGTCCGCGGCCCCCGGTCTCCCCGTCGCCCGTTGTCATGCCGGACATCATCCTCGCCCGTGCGCGCCCTGCCCAGTGGTTCAGACCAATATTTCAGAACAGTTATCGACGTGCCGGAATGATCAGTACGAGCAGGCTGGCGACGAGCAGCGCCAGCCCGCCGAGGGCGAGGCCGCCGAGCCGTTCGCCGAGCACCGCCACGCCCAGCACCGCCGCCACGGCGGGCTCGGCCAGCGTCAGGGTGGTGGCCGTGGTCGCGGGCGTGCTCCGCAGCCCGCGCGCGAACAGCACGTAGCCGCCCGCCGTCGTGACCACGCCCAGGTAGAGCGCGACGACCAGGCCGGTGCCGCCGACCGCCCAGCCCGGGGAGCTGGTCACCAGGACCGGCAGCAGCAGCACCGCGCCCGCCCCGAACAGCGCCCCGGCGACCGCGCGGTCCTCCTCGCCGCCCGCGATGAGGGTGGACGCCACGGTGGCGTACACCGCGTAGGACAGCCCCGACAGCACGGCCAGGCCGATCCCGGCCGGGTCGGCGCCGGCGTCCTGGCCGCCGCCGACGAGGGCGGCGCAGCCGGCGACCGCGCCCGCCGTCGCCAGCGCCCACCGCCCGCCGAGCGCCGACTGCCGGGTGAGCAGGCCGAGGAGCCCGGCGAACGCGGGCGCGCTCCCGATGGTGACGACCGTGCCGATCGCCACCCCGGTCCGGGCGGCGGCGGTGAAGAAGGCGGTCTGGTACGCGGCGATGGCGACCGCGCCCAGGACCACCAGGAGCCGGTTGCGGCGGGTGCCCAGCAGCCGGCGCAGGCCGGCGCCGCGCGCCGTGAGGCCCGCGAAGGCCAGCAGCAGCACGCCGCCCATGACGATGCGGACCGCGGCGATCGAGACGTTGGACGCCTCCGGGACGAAGGTGCGGACGGTGCCGGTGGTGCCCCACAGGCAGGCGGCGGCCAGGACGTCGGCGGCGCCGCCCCACCGTCCGGCGGAGGCGCGGGCCGCGGATCCGGAACCCGCGGCAGGGTCGTGCTCGGTGGTGCGTACGGACACGAGAGGAACGCTCCTGAACTCGAATCGGTGAGAAGGATCCGGATTCGGGGCGCAGGAAGACGGGACCGGGCGCGCGTGCGCCGGGTCCGCGAGAACTCGAGGGAGGTCGCCGCGCCCCTCAGGCGCGGGGCGGCCCGCAGTTCGGCGTCCAGTAGTCCATGTGTCGGGACCTTACCAGCCGTGTTCGGGTGTTCCGCCCGGGATCGCCCCGCCGCGCCCGGCTGGGGCGCGGCGGAGCGGGAGAGGCGGCGGAAGGGGCGGGAACAGACCGGGACCGGGCCGGGATCAGACCGGGACGGGCGCGGCGTCGCCCTCGGCGACGGTCAGCCTCCGGCCCACCAGCGGCGGCAGGTCCCGCACCAGCCGGGCCAGCTCGCGCAGGTCGCCGTCCACCAGCGCCTGCGGGCCGTCGCACAGCGCGGTCTCCGGGTGCGGGTGCACGTCGATGATCACGCCGTCCGCGCCGACCGCGATCCCCGCCCGGGTCAGCGGCAGCACCAGGTCGCGGCTGCCGCCCGAGTGCGAGGGGTCCACGATCACCGGCAGGTGGGAGAGGCGCTGCGCGACCGGCACCGCGGCCACGTCCAGGGTGTTGCGGGTGGCCTTCTCGAAGGTGCGGATGCCCCGCTCGCACAGCACGATGTCGAGGTTGCCGCGCTGGGCGACGTACTCGGCGGCCATCAGCCACTCCTCGATGGTGCCGCTCATGCCCCGCTTGAGCAGCACCGGGCGGCCCGCCTCGCCGGCCGCCTGCAGCAGCGCGAAGTTCTGCGCGTTGCGGGTGCCGATCTGCAGCATGTCGGCGTACGAGGCGACCAGCTCGACGTCGTGCGCGTCGACGACCTCGGTGACGACCGGCAGCCCGGTCTCCTCCCGGACGTCCGCCAGGATCCGCAGCCCGGCCTCGCCGAGGCCCTGGAAGGCGTACGGGGAACTGCGCGGCTTGAACGCGCCGCCGCGCAGCAGGGTCGCCCCGGCGGCCTGGGCCATCTGCGCCGCCTGCAGGGTCTGCTCGGGGGTCTCCACCGCGCAGGGCCCGGCGATCAGCGTCATCGTCCCGGGGCCGATCGGCACGCCGCCGACCCGCACCACCGACCGCTCGGCGTGGTTCTCCCGGCTGACCAGCTTGTAGGGCGCCGAGATCCGGACGACGTCGGTGACCCCCCGCATCCCGCGGAGGTTGAGCGAGCCGAACTGCTGAACGTCCCCGACCAGGCCGACGATGGTGCGCTCCACCCCGCGGCTGACGAAGGCGTCCCCACCCGCCGTCTCGACCAGTGAGACGACGGCCCGGATATCGGCTTCGGTGGCCCCCGGGGCCATGACGACGACCATTGCTTGCTGCCTCTCCTCGTCCTGCCGGTCTCCTCGGTGACCGGCGAAGCGTCCTGACACGAAAAAAGCCCCGGGCCGTGGCGGCCCGGGGCTTCCTTCTCAGGTCTGTCAGCGCAGCGTCTGGCAGACCAGCCTCCCGGGCCGGCCGTACCAAAAGAAATACACGACGTTGCGCACGGTCCCCAGCCTAGCCGATGCCGTCCGGGAGGCCGGAGAGGAGGGGGCGAATATGGTTCAGCTCACTACGGATGGCAGTATTGCCCGCGTCATGTCCCGACCCGAACAGTCCTCAGACGACCCGCGGGCCCTCCCGCCCGGTCAGTACGTGCCTCGCGACTGGCCGGTCCTGCACTACGGCCCCGTGCCCAAGTTCCGTCCCAAGGACTGGGACTTCCGGGTGTTCGGCGCGACGGAGTCGGGCGGCCAGCACGCCTGGTCCTGGGACGAGTTCGAGGCCCTGCCCCGGGCCAAGGCCGTCGCCGACTTCCACTGCGTCACCAAGTTCACGATCCCCGACAACGAGTGGGAGGGGGTCTCCGGCACGTCCGTCGTCGAGCTGGCGCCCCCGGACCCGGACGTCACCCACGTGATGGTGTGGGCGGAGTACGGCTACAGCGCCAACATCCGCATGAGCGACTTCCTCACCGACGGGACGATGTTCGCCACCCACCGCAACGGCGAGCGGCTCAGCCCCGACCACGGCTTCCCGATCCGGCTCGTCGTGCCGCACCTGTACGCGTGGAAGAGCGTCAAGTGGGTGCGCGGCATCGAGTACATGGTCAAGGACCGGCGCGGGTTCTGGGAGGAGCGCGGCTACCATAACGTCGCCGATCCGTGGCGCGAGCAGCGGTACTCCTACCAGGAGGACTCCGACGAGTCGCCCCCGCTCTGACCTCCGTTCTGACGGCGGGTCCGGGCGGGTTACGCGGTTGACGCCGCGCGGAAGCACGCGGAGTATTACCGTACGTTGCCATGCCTGTACCTTCCGTATTGGATGTGGTGGGGGCCATGGCGGCCGCGGTCGCCGCCGTGGCCGCGGCGGCGCTGTGCTGGTGGCTGCGCGTGCGCCGGCACGGGCTCGGCACCGTGGCCGACGAGGCGACGTTCGCGACGCTGCACACCATCTCGCGCGCGGCGCCGTCCCTGCGCGGCGGGCTGACCTGCGAGTCGGCGCGCAAGGCGGCCCGCGATCTGCGGCCGCTGCTGGGCGCCGAGGCGGTCGCCCTGGTGGCCGCCGCGTCCCCGTCCGGCGCCCCCGGACGGCTCGGAAGGGCCCGCGGGGCGGGCGGCGGCGGGACGGCCCGTACCGGGCTCGGGCCCGTCCTCGACGCGGCGCACGACGGCCCTGAGGAGGGCGGCACGCCCGCGCCCGCCGGAGCCGATGCGGGCGGTGCGCACGGCCCCGGGGGGTCGGCCCTCTGCCGCCTGCTGGTCTGGGAGGGCGCGTGCGGCGACCGGCACTCGGGGGGCGTGCCCGCGCACGTCCGGCAGGTCCTGGCCACCGGGCGGGCCCGGGTGGTGCCGCCGGACCTGCTGTGCTGCGGCGACCCGCGCTGCCGCATCCGGGTGGCCGTGGTGGCCCCGCTCGCGGTCGAGGGCCGCGTCGAGGGCGCCCTGGCCGCGTACGTGGCCGGCGCCTCGGCGGCCCGCGTGCGGGCCGTGAGCGAGGTCGCCCGCTGGCTGTCCGGCCAGCTGGAACTGGCCGAGCTCGACTCCTCCAGGGCGCGGCTCGCCGAGGCCGAGATGCGGGCCCTGCGGGCGCAGATCTCCCCGCACTTCGTCTACAACTCCCTGACGACCATCGCCTCGTTCGTCCGCACCGACCCCGAACGGGCCCGCCACCTCCTGCTGGACTTCGCCGACTTCGCCCGCTACTCCTTCCGCAACCCCCGCGACTTCACCACCCTCGCGGAGGAACTGCGCTCGATCGACCGCTACCTGCTGCTGGAACGGGCCCGCTTCGGCGACCGGCTCCGGTTCAGCGTGGAGGTCGCGCCGGAGGTGCTGCCCGTCACCGTGCCGTTCCTGTCGCTGCAGCCCCTGGTGGAGAACGCGATCCGGCACGGCATGGACGACGCGCACGGCCCCGAGCCGTTCCACGTCCGCATCGTCGGCCGGGACGCGGGCGCCGAGGCCGCCATCAGCGTCGAGGACGACGGCGCCGGCATGGACCCCGACCGGCTGCTGGAGATCCTCACCGCGTCCGGGGCGGCCGGCGCCGGCGGCACCGGGGCCGGCATCGGCCTGGCCAACGTGGACGAGCGGATGCGCCAGCTCTACGGCGACGCGTTCGGCCTGACGGTCGAGACCGGGATCGGCGCGGGCACCAAGGTCAACCTCAGGGTCCCCAAGAACCGGCCGCGGCCGGGATCGGCCGCCGGGAGACTCACCTAGCGAAAGCGATTGCCAACGCACAGTAATCGAGGCAAGGTCCTAGTTATGCTGCGCGTCCTGGCGGTCGACGACGAAGTGCCCGCTCTGGAGGAACTGGTCTACCTCCTGCGCGCCGACCCGCGGATCGACCAGGTGCACAGCGCCGCCGAGGCGGCCGGGGCGCTGCGCGACATGAGCCGGATCCTGCGCGCGGGGGAGCGGCTGGACGCCGTCTTCCTCGACATCCGCATGCCCGGCCTGGACGGCCTCGACTTCACCCGCCTGCTCACCGGGTTCGCCTCGCCCCCCGAGGTGGTGTTCGTGACCGCGCACGACGACTGCGCCGTCACCGCCTACGAACTGGGCGCCCTCGACTACCTCCTCAAGCCCGTGCGGCCGGAGCGGCTCGCCGAGGCGGTGCGCCGCGTCGACGAGGCGGCCCGCCGCGAGGCGGCGCGGGCCGACGACCCGCCCGAGCGCGCCGAAGAGGACGAGATGGTCCCGGTGGAACTGGCCGGGCGCACCCGGCTGATCTCCCGCCGGTCGGTCACCCACGTCGAGGCGCACGGCGACTACGTCCGGCTCCACACCGGCGACGGCAGCTTCCTCGTCCGCATGCCCCTGGCCGCGCTCGCCCGCCGCTGGGAGGCCGCCGGCTTCATCCGCATCCACCGCAGCACCCTGGTCGCCTCGGCCCACATCAGCGAACTGCACTTCGACGGGGGCCGCGCCGCCGTCCAGGTCGGCGAGGAACTGCTCCCGGTGAGCCGCCGCCACACCCGCGAGGTCCGCGACCTGCTCGTCCGCAGGTTCCGCAACGCGGCCCCCGAGACCCCGTTCGGCTACGAGGACGAGCCGCCCCCGGACGGCGACGAACGGCCCAGTTGACGCCGCCACCGGCACGGCCGCCCGCGGCGTTGAGAACATCCCCTTCCGGCCGCCTCTGACCGAAAGCCCTGCCGGAGATCTGGCCACTTCACCGCAGCTTTGACGGTATTCCGGGGAGCGCCGGCGCCTGCCCGCACGCCACCCGCCGCACCGGCTGGACCGTTCCCATGACCGCTCGTCCCTCGAAACCGACCGCTCGTCGCACCACTACGCTACGTATATCGACGACTACAGACCGCTTATCGAGCGCGGCGGGTCTCAGGTTCCGGGCGGTATCGAAGACCCCTAGTGTTCTCAGTGGCACCACGCAGCAGGACGCCGGCGCACGACGCCGGCGGAACGCACCGCATCCGGGGGGAGCGGAGCGGCCACAGCGCGGGCCCCGGCCCCGGCACAGGGGCGCCGGCCCGGCCGCCGAACACACCCCCGGCCAAGACACAACTGGAGATCCGGCGCGCGCCAGTCGAACGCCGGATCAGGAGCCGCCGGATCCCGTACCGGGGGGGTGGGATCAGGCGGCGTTGGTCCGGGCGTCGCTGAACAGTCGGGGGGTTGTTCAGCGACGCCCGGCCTCTCTTCTTTGTGGAGGGGCGACCCTCCACACCCCCCGGTACGGCGCGAAGCGCCTCCTTCGCTCGCCTGGGGGCTCGCTACGGACCCGCTCCCCGCCGCCTGCTCTTTTCATTGTGGGGGGGCGACCCCCCACGCCCCCCGGTACGGCGCGAAGCGCCTCCTTCGCTCGCCTGGGGGCTCGCTGCGGACCCGCTCCCCGCCGCCTGCCCGTCCCTCCACTCCGCTGGCGCTCCGCTACGGGCCGGACAGTTTTTCGCGGTCGCCGTTGCGGTCGCGACGGGGTGGGACATTGTGAAGGGTGACCCCCACGCCCCTGGGACGGCGCGAAGCGCGTCCTTCACTCCGCTGGCGCTCCGCACAGGGGCGGCCAGTTTTCGGCGGTCGCCGTTGCGGTCCTTGCGGGGCGGGGCATTGTGGGGGCGGTGGCTTATCTGTGTGGGGCGGGGCGGGTTAGGTGTCGCGGAGGCGTTTCAGGGTTTTTATGTCGTTGCCGTGGGGGGTGGCGCTGCGGCCTGGGGTTTCGATGATGAAGGGGACGCCGGCGACTTCGGGGTGGGCGAAGAGTTCGGCGAAGGCCTTCTCGCCTATGTGGCCCGCGCCGATGTTCTCGTGGCGGTCCTTGGCGGAGCCGCAGATGTCCTTGGAGTCGTTGGCGTGGACGAGCTTGAGGCGGCCCGGCCCCACGGTCTCGACCAGGGCGTCGATCGTCTCGGCCACTCCGGCGGGGGAGGACAGGTCGTGGCCGGCGGCGAAGGCGTGGCAGGTGTCGAAGCAGACGCCCAGCTTGGGGTGGTGCTCCAGGCGTTCGAAGAACGGGCCCAGTTGCTGGACCTTGGCGCAGAGCATGTTGTTCTGGCCGGCCATCGGCTCCAGGAGGAGGTCGGGGCCGTCGTCGGGGATCTCCTCCAGGAGCGGGAGCACGTGCTCGCCGACCTGGGCCATGGCGTCGTCGTAGGACTGGGTGACCGCCGAGCCGGTGTGGACGACGACGCCGCGGGCGCCGATGGCGTGGCCGCGTTGCAGTGAGTGGCGGACCGTGGCGAGGGATTTCTCGAGGGTCTCCGCGCTGGGGGAGCCGAAGTTCACCAGGTAGGGCGTGTGGATGTAGACGGGGACGTCGCTTGCGCGCAGCTTGGCGTCTTCGGCGGGTTTGCCTTCGGGGAGGGCCCAGCCGCGGGGGTTGGACACGAACACCTGGATGGTCTCGGCCCCGATCTCGGCGGCGTACTTCAGGCCGCCGGTGGCCAGGCCGCCGGCCACGGGGACATGGCCCCCGATGGGGCTCTTCGGTGAGGTCATAGGGTGTCCAGCTTAGTTCGTCAGCCCCAGATGGTGACCTTGGAACCGCGGGGGGCCTGGCCGCCGATCGGGTTCTGGCCGACGACGCGGTTGCCGACGCGGCTGCCGATCTCGACCTTGAAGCCGGAGTTGCGCAGTGCCTTGCGGGCCTGGTCGATGGGCTGGCCCATGACGTTGGGCACCGGGATCTGCTCGCCGTCGCCGCGGTTGCCGTCGTTGCAGAAGAAGCCGCCGAACAGGCAGTCGCGCTCGTTGACCACGAGCGTGACCTTGTCGCCGCTCGAGACGCCGGTGCCGGGGTCGGGGTCCTGGCCGATGACCGAGCCGGGCGCGGAGTTCTCCCGCTTGCGCTTCTCGACCTTGACGTCCAGGCCCATGCCGCGCAGCTGGTTCTCGGCCTCCTGGCCGTTGCGGCCCAGCAGGGACGGCATCGACATGCCGCTGCTCAGCACGATCCGCACGCGCTCGTCCGGCGAGTGCTTCTGCCCGGCCGCGGGGCTGGTGCGCGTGACGCGGCCCTTGGCGACCGACTGGGACGGGGCGGAGCTGACCTCGCCGGGGGTGAAGCCCTTGTCCTGCAGGATCCGCCTGGCCTCGTCCTCGGACTTGCCGGTCACGTCGGGCACTTCGCGGGGCGTGCGGCCCTTGGACGGCGTCAGCGTGACGGTGGCGCCCTGGGTGACGCGGGCGCCCGGGCCGGGGTCGGAGATCGCGACCTCGCCCTTCCTGACGCGGTCGTTGAACACCGGCTCGGCCACCCGGACGTCGAGGCCGCCCTGCTCCAGTTGGTCGCGGGCGTCGGCGACGCGCATCCCGATGATCTGCTCGGGGACGCGGTCGTACTGGCCGGAGGTCTGGTACCACACGGCCCAGCCGAGGACCACCGCCGCGATCGCGCCGATGGCGATCAGCACGTAGCGGCCGGTGAGGGCGCCGATGGCGCGGTCGGCGGGGGTGCGCCGCGGCGGTGGCGGCGGCGCTCCGGTGGGCGCGGTGCGGGCGTCGAACATCCGGGTGCGGTCCGGTGGCATTCCCGCGGGCATGACGGCGGTGCCCCCCTGCGGCATCCGTTCGTCGATGTCGCGGGGGAGGCCGGCGTGCACCTCGGCCACCTCGGCCAGCATGGCGTTGGCGTCCTGCGGGCGGTCGGCGGGCTGCCGGGCGGTGGCCCGGGTGACCAGCGCGTCCAGGCGGTGCGGGAGGCCCGGCACCAGGGTGGACGGCGGCGGGACGGTCTCGTTGACGTGCTTGTAGGCCACCGCGAGGGGCGTGTCGCCCTGGTGCGGCAGCTCGCCGGTGACCAGTTCGAACAGCATGGTGCCGGCGGCGTAGACGTCCGAGCGGACGTCGGCGCTGCCCGACAGCACCTGCTCGGGGGCGAGGTAGCCGACGGTGCCGATGATCATGCCGGTCTTGGTCATCCCGGACGCGGTCTCGGCCCGGGCCAGCCCGAAGTCGGCGACCTTGGCCTGGCCGTCCTCGGTGATGAGCACGTTCTCGGGCTTGACGTCGCGGTGCACCAGCCCGGCCCGGTGCGCGGCGCCCAGCGCGGCCAGCACCGGCTGCATGACCTCCAGGGCCTCGCGGGGGCCGAGCCGTCCGCGTGCGGTGAGGAGGTCGCGCAGCGTGCGGCCGCGGACGTACTCCATCACCAGGTACACGTGCTCGCCGTCGGTGCCCTGGTCGTAGACGGCGACCACGTTGGGGTTGGACAGCGCGGCGGCGGCCTTGGCCTCGCCGATGAAGCGGCGGACGAACTCGTCGTCGGCGGCCAGGCCGGCGTGCATGACCTTGATCGCCACGGTGCGGTCGAGCCTGATGTCGCGGGCCACGTAGACCGTGGCCATCCCGCCGCGCGCGATCCGGGACTCGATGCGGTAGCGCCCGTCGAGCACGCGCCCGACGAGGGGATCAGCGACCGTAGTGTCCATCAGAGCGAGTGTAAAGGCCTTCCCGGGCGGTTCCCATCAGCCGGGAGGATGACCTCCCCGGCTGATCTTGGCGGCGGGGTCGGGCCTTCTCAGGCCGCCGGCCCTCATCGTACGGCCTCTTCGCCCGCCCGTCCGGGTTCCAGGGGAGTTGGTCCGGTAATGGGGCTTTCGTCCGAAAATTTTACCTTCGGACGTCCGCGGCGGCGGGAGACCGCCACCCCGGCCAGGCAGAGCAGGCCGCCCGCGAGCGTCAGCGCGCCGGGCACCTCGCCGAGCGCCGCCCACGACATCACCACCACCAGGGCCGGGACCGCGTACGTCGTGGCGCCCATCCGCCCCGCCGACGTCCGGGCCAGCGCGTACGCCCAGGTGGTGAAGGCCAGCGCGGTCGGGAAGACGCCCAGGTAGATCATGTTGAGCGTCGCGGCGGTGGAGGCGCCGGCGGCCTCGCCCGCCAGTTGCCCGGCGAAGGGCAGGCAGGCCAGCGCCCCGATCGCGCAGCCGAAGGTGGTGACCTGCAGCGCGCTCGCGTGCCGCAGCGCGGGCTTCTGGCTCACCACGCCCGCCGCGTACGTCACCGCCGCGACCAGGCACAGCAGCACGCCCAGCACCGGCGAGCGGCCCTCGCCCGACATCGAGAACCCGACCACGACCGCACCGGCGAACGACACCGCCATCCCGGCCAGCAGCCCGCGGGGGAAGCCCTCCTTGAGCAGCCAGCCGCCCAGCAGCGCGATGAGCAGCGGCCCGACGTTGACCACCATCGCGGCGGTGCCCGCGTCCACCTGCTGCTCGCCCCAGTTCAGCGCCACCATGTAGAGGCCGAACCACAGCACGCCCGAGGCGGCGATCCCGGGCCAGGCCGCCCGCGGCGGCCATCCCGCCCGGCGGACCAGGCAGATGACGGCCAGCGTCACCGTGCCCGACAGCAGCCGCCCCAGCGCCAGGGCGCCGGGGCTGTAGTCCTCGCCCGCGCTGCGGATCGACACGAACGCCGACGCCCACAGCACGACGGTGACGCCCGCGGCCGCCATGGCGAGTCGCCCGGCGGCCGATTCCTCCTGGTCCATGCGCCGCACCCTAAGTCGCTGTTTCTTCCACCGACACCGAACGATTCCGTGCGGTTGCAGTTGGACACGCCCAGTTTGAGGTGCGGCGATCTTTCAGGTCCAGCGAATATTTCTCCGGGGACGTTTTAACGATGCTTCACTGTCCGGTGGCGATGCCCTCCCAGGGCGAGGACGCCTGCGCGTAGCGGCGCATCGGGATCCGGCCGGCCTGCCGGGCCAGCCGCCCCGCCTCCACGGCGTGCCGCATCGCCGCCGCCATCCGCGCCGGATGCTGCGCCCGGGTCACGGCCGTCGCCAGCAGCACCGCGTCGCAGCCGAGCTCCATCGCCAGCGCGGCGTCGCTGGCCGTGCCCAGACCCGCGTCCAGGATCACCGGGACGCCCGCGCCCTCCACGATCAGCTCGATGTTGTGCGGGTTGCGGATGCCCAGGCCGGAGCCGATGGGGGAGCCCAGCGGCATCACCGCGGCGCAGCCCACCTGCTCCAGGCGGCGCGCCAGCACCGGGTCGTCGCTGGTGTACGGGAGCACCGTGAAGCCGTCGTCCACCAGCTGCTCGGCCGCCTCGACCAGCTCGATCGGGTCGGGCAGCAGGGTGTGCTCGTCGGCGATGACCTCCAGCTTCACCCACGGGGTGCCCAGCGCCTCGCGGGCCAGCTTGGCGGTCAGCACCGCCTCGCCCGCGGTGAAGCAGCCGGCGGTGTTGGGCAGCACCCTGATCCCGCAGTCGCGCAGCACGTCCAGCACCGAGCCGCGGGCCGACGGGTCCACCCGCCGCATCGCGACGGTGGTGAGCGTCGTGCCCGACGCCAGCAGCGCCTCGCGCAGCACGCTCATGCTGGGCACCCCGCCGGTGCCCATGATCAGCCGCGAGCCGATCTCCTCGCCCGCGATCACCAGCGTGTCGTCGTTCGCCCGGGGATCCACCTTCAGCCTCCCTGCACGGCGGTCAGCACCTCGAGCCGATCCGCCTCCGCCAGCGTCGTCGCGGCCCAGTCGGACCGCCGTACCACCTCGTCGTTGAGCGCCGCGGCCACGCCCGAGGCGTCCGGGCCGGAGCGCCCGGTCACCGCGGCGACCGCGTCCGCCACGGTGGTGTCCCCGGGCAGTTCGCGCGGCTCCCCGTTGACCACCACGTTGATCATCGTCGTCGTCTCCTCGGTCATGGCGCCGCCACCAGGCGGTCGGGGGTGAACGCGGCTCCGACCTCGGGCACCGTGCCCTCCAGCAGCGCCTCGGAAAGGATGTCCGCGCTGACCGGGGTCAGCAGGATGCCGTTGCGGAAATGGCCGGTGCCGATGACCAGGCCGGGCAGCGCCGCCGGCCCCATCACCGGGGCGTTGTCGGGCGAGCCGGGCCGCAGCCCCGCCGACACCTCCGCGAACTCCAGCTCGGTGATGCCCGGCAGCAGCTCGCGCGCGTCGCGCAGCAGCTCCCACAGCCCCCCGGCCGTCACCCGCGTGTCGAAGCCCATCTCCTCCTGCGTGGCGCCGACCACCACCTCGCCGTCCTCGCGCGGCACCAGGTAGATCGGGGAGCCCCTGACCACGCCGCGGGTGCAGCGCCGCAGGAACGGCACCCTGGTACGGAGCCGGATCACCTGCCCCTTCACCGGGCGCACGGGTGGAACGATCCCGGGCGGCAGCCCCTCCAGGTCGCCCGACCACGGCCCGGCGGCCAGCAGCACCCGGTCGGCGCGGATCTCGGCGCCGCCCGCCAGCCGCACCCCCGCCGCGGCGCCGCCCTCGACGATCACGGCGGCGGCCCGCTCGCGCACCAGCCGCGCGCCGTGCCGCTCCGCGGCGGCCAGCAGCGCCGGGGCCAGCCGCCTGGGGTCGATCGCGCCGTCCTCGGGGGCCAGCAGCCCGCCCCGCACGCCCGGCGCCAGCATCGGCTCCAGCCGACGGCACTCGCGGCCGGTCAGCGCCTGGACGGGGATGCCGAGCGACTCCTGGAAGCGGCGCAGATCGTCCAGATGCCGCAGGTCGTCGGCGTCGAAGGCGACCTCCAGGAGCCCGTCGGAGCGGTAGCCGGTCGGCAGCCCGGTGTCCTCCTCCAGTTCGGCGGCGAACGCGCCGTACCGGTCGCGGGAGGCCAGGCCCAGCCGCAGCAGCGGCTCCTCGCCGTAGTTCAGCTCGCTGACCGGGGTGAGCATGCCCGCCGCGACGGCGGTGGCGCCGCTCCCGGGGGCCGGGTCGATCAGGGTGACGGCGGCGCCGCGCGCCGCGACCCGCCAGGCGGTCGCCAGGCCGATGACGCCCGCGCCGATGATCGCGATGTCCATCCCGCTCCCTTCGCCGGCATGATCCGGATCAGGTCCAAGCGGTCGGCGGCCCGTCCTAGCCGCCCTCTCAGCCCGGTCGTACCGGACTCCCGCGCACTTTCCCCCCAAGCCTACGTCGCCCGCGGGTCGCTTCCGGCCGCCGACTAGGGTGTGCCGACATGGAGAGCGTGGTCGTGGTGGGCGGCGGGCTGGCCGGGGTGCGCGCCGTCGAGGCGTTGCGGGCCAAGGGATTCCAGGGCGAGCTGACCCTGGTCTCGGAGGAGCGGCACCGGCCCTACGACCGGCCGCCGCTGTCGAAGGCGGTGCTGGCCGGGGAACGGGACGACACGACCGTCGACGCCGACTGGGACGCGCTGCGCGTCCGGCTGCTGCTCGGCGAGCGCGCCACCGCGCTGCGCCCCGCGCCCGAGCCCGGAGGCGGCGGCACCGTCGCCACCACGGCCGGCGACCTGCGCTTCGACGGGCTGGTCATCGCCACCGGCGCCACCCCCGTCACGCTGCCCGGCGACGGGCCCCAGCGGGTGCTGCGCACCATCGACGACGCCCGCGCCCTGCGCGGCCGGCTGACCGTGGGCGCCCGCGTCGTCATCGTCGGCGCGGGCTGGATCGGCGCCGAGGTGGCCACCACCGCGGCCAGGAAGGGCTGCGCGGTCACGGTCGTCGAGGCGGCCGACACCCCGCTGGCCAACGCGATCGGACCGGAGGTCGGCGGGCTCACCGCCCCCTGGTACGCCGAGGCGGGCGTGGAACTGCGCACCGGCGTCAAGGTCGCCGCGATCGAGCCCGGCGGCCTGGCCCTGGCCGACGGCGACCGGATCGCCGCCGACGAGGTCGTGGTCGGCGTCGGCGTCCGCCCCCGGCTGGACTGGCTGGACGGCTCGGGCCTGCTCACCGAGGGCGGGATCGTCACCGACGCCGCGTTCCGCGCCACCGTCGGGGAGGGCCCCGCCCGCCGCGACATCGTGGCGGTCGGCGACTGCGCCGCCTGGTGGTCGGAGCGGTACGGCCGCCGCCTGCTCATCGAGCACTGGGACACCGCCCTGAACGCCCCCGACGTCGCCGCCGCGACCCTCCTCGGCCAGGACGCGTCCTACGACGCCGTCCCCTACTTCTGGTCGGAGCAGTTCGGCCGGATGGTGCAGTACGCGGGCCACCACCCCTCCGCCGAGCGCCTCGTCCACCGGGGCGACCCGGCGGGGGCCAAGTGGGCCGTCTGCTGGCTCACGGGCGACCGGCTTGAGGCCGTCCTCACCGTCGGCCGCCCGCGCGACGTGATGCAGGCCAGGCGGCTGATCGCCGCCGGAACGCCGGTCGACCCGGAGGCCGTCGCGGACCCGGACACCCCCCTCAAGGACGCGGTGCGGACTGGAGGGGACTCCTGAGGGTTTGAGCGACATGGGGGCGTGGTAGGCAGGGGGCGTGACGCAACTGCACGCAACCGTAGAAAGCGCTCTCGATCCCCGGACCGACTCCCTCGTCGGAGAGTGGCTCACCCTCAAGCAGGCGACCGAAGCCCTCGGGATCAAGCAAAGCAGGGTCAAGCAGCTGCTCAGCGAGCGCAAGCTGCTGGCGGTCCGCCGCGACGGCGCCCCGATGGTGCCCGCGGAGTTCATCAAGGACGGGCAGGTCATCAAGGGGCTTCCAGGCACGCTGACGCTGCTGTCGGACGCGGGCTTCGACGACGTCGAGACGCTGCGCTGGCTGTTCACCGCCGACGACACGCTGCCCGGCACCCCCGTCCAGGCGCTCAGTGAGAACCGCGGCACCGAGGTCCGGCGGAGGGCCCAGGCGCTGGCGTTCTGAGGGGCGCCACCGGACGGGGTCCGGCGGAACGCACATGACAGGATGACGGGGTCACGCGCGGCGGCCACGCCGCCGCGTGCGGCCCCGTCATCGCATTGATCGTCTCTCCCGACCGCGGAAGGAACCCGCCTTCACCGTGTCCAGGCATCTGCTCTCCGACCGCGCGGTCGCCCTGCGCGCCCGGCTCAGCCGGGCCCGCCTCTACCTCTGCACGGACGCCCGGGAGCGCCAGGGGGACCTGCCCGGCTTCCTCGACGCGGCGCTCGCGGGCGGCGTCGACATCGTCCAGCTCCGGCAGAAGGGGCTGGAGGCGCGGCAGGAGCTGGAGCACCTGCGGGTGTTCCGGGAGGCCTGCGACCGGCACGGGGCGCTGCTGGCGGTCAACGACCGGGCCGACATCGCGCACGCGGTGCAGGCCGACGTGCTGCACCTGGGCCAGGACGACCTGCCGGTCCCGGCCGCCCGCGCGATCGTGGGCGAGGACATCCTGATCGGCCGGTCCACGCACTCCGACGAGCAGGCCTCCGCGGCCGCCGCCGAACCGGGCGTCGACTACTTCTGCGCCGGGCCGGTCTGGCCGACGCCGACCAAGCCGGGCCGCGCGGCGCCGGGCGTGAAGCTGCTGGAGTACGTGGCGGCGCGGCGCGAGGTCCGCCCCTGGTTCGCGATCGGCGGGATCGACTCCGGCAACGTGGCCGAGGTGCTGGACGCGGGCGCCCGCCGGATCGTGGTCGTCCGGGCGATCACCGAGGCCGCCGACCCGCGGGCGGCGGCGGAGGAGCTGTCCCGGCGGCTGCCCGCGGCAGGCTGACCCCCGCGGCGGCCCTGACCCGGCGGGTGGGGCGGATCACTCGGTGCGCTGGATCACATCGGCGGTCGATCATGACCGCCGATGCCCGAGAATGGGGCCATGAGCCTGGGACCCGATGACGAGCGCCCGGTGGATCTGTCCGACGACGACCTGGAGATCCTGCCGGACCAGACCTCCGACGACACCGACGCCGGCTGGGGTGACTGGCGCGGCGGCGACGACGACACGCGCCTGACCGAGGACCGCCCGCCGCACTGGTGATCCGGGCCGCGGAGCTCTAGAAGCTCTAGAAGAGAATGCCCAGCACGAATCCGGCCGCCATGACGGCGGCGAGCGCCACCATCATCCGCCACCGGTAGCGCGGGATGCGCTTGGGCCGCGGCTTGGGCACGGGGGCCCGACCCTCCCGCAGCGCCCGCACGAGCTGGCGGGCGGTGGGCCGGGCGGCGGGGTTCTTGTCGAGGCAGCGCGCGGCCAGTTCGCGCAGCGGCCCCTCCAGATCGCCCAGGTCGGGCCGGCGGCCGGTGACCCTCCGCATGACGGCCGCGTCCGGGCCGGTGCCGAACGGCGGCTGCCCGGTCGCCGCGTACACCATCGTGGCGCCCCAGGCGAACACGTCGGCGGGCGGGCCGACCGGCTCGTCCTCGATCTGCTCGGGCGCCATGTACGCGGGGGTGCCGGCGCGTCCCGCGCCGCGCGGGGCGGCCTCCGGCACGCGGGCGACGCCGAAACCGGTGACCTTGGCGCCGTCCGGGCCCAGCCGCACGGTGCCGGGCCTGAAGTCGCGGTGCACGGTCCCGGCCTTGTGCAGCGCGGCCAGCGACCCGGCGGTGCGCAGCGCGAGCCGCTCCAGCCGTTCGGGCGGCAGCGGGCCGTGCTCCTCGACGACCTGCCGCAGCGTCGGGCCGTCGACGAACTCGCTGACGACGTAGGGCCGGTCGCCGGTGACGTCGGCGTCCAGGACCAGCGCGGTGTGCCGTCCGGCGACCTGGAGCGCGGCCTCGGCGTCCTGGGCGAGGCGGGCGCGGGCGCGCTCGCCCGGGGCGGCGGCCCCGCCGCGCAGCAGCGTGACCTTGACGGCCGCGCCGTCCTCGTCGCGGGCGAGGTAGACCACGCCCCGGGCGCCCGCGCCCAGGCGCTCGACCAGGCTGTAGGGGCCGAGGCGGCGCGGGTCCTCGGGCGTCAGCGGCTGCGCGTCGTGGCTCGCGGGACGCGATTCGGCGGCGCGCGCGATGCCGTCAGGGCCCGATTCGGCCTCGGGTGCTTCGCGCGCGGCCCGGTCGTCGCCGGTCGAGCCGGCCCTGGTGAAACCGAACGCGGCAGGACGGGGCGCGGCGGGGTCGGTCGCCGCGGGGTCGGCGGGCGCGCGCCCGGCCGGGCGGGGCCCGCCGTCGTACGCGCCGTCGGCGGCGGCCCGGTCGCGGCGCGGACGGTCGAAGCGCGAGAACTCCGCGCCGCCGTGGCCGGCCTCGGCGGAGCCGCGCACGCCGGACGGGACCGGCACGGGACGAGGGGTCGTCCTCGCTCGGGAGGGATCGTGCGGCACTGGGGGACTCCGACTCGGCGGGGACGGACGAAGAATGCCTTATTTTTACCGCGTGCCCGTGGCATGCGGCAGCGAAACGATCGATCTTAACCCGGGCAGGCGGCCCCGCCCTGCGCGAAGGAACCCCGCAGGGCACCGTCCCGGGACGACCCGCCGACCGTCACTTTGTAGCAGCCGGGTGCGATCTTCCACGCACCGGCCCCTTCGTCCCAGTACGCCAGGGACCGGCCGGACAGCGGGAAGGTCACGCGCGAGCTCTCGCCCGGAGCGAGCCTCAGCTTCTCGTAGCCCTTGAGCTGCCGGGGAGGCTGGGGCACGTCCGCTCTGGGCGAGGGCAGGCCCAGGTACAGCTGCGGTACGGCGACGCCCGCGCGGGTGCCGGTGTTGGTGACGGTGACCTGGACCGAGCCGGGCCGTACGACCAGGTCGCCGTAGCTGAACGTGGTGTAGGACAGCCCGTGCCCGAACGGGAAGCGGGGCTCGAGGTCGTTGGCGTCGTAGTGCCGGTAGCCGACCATGACCCCTTCGGAGAACGTCACCGTCCGGTTCAGGCCAGGGAACTGCGCCGCGCCTCCGGCGGCCGTGGGGATGTCGCCCTCGTCGACGGGGAAGGTCACCGGCAGCCGCCCGCCCGGGTCGACGTCGCCGTACAGGACGCGGGCGAGCGCGTGCCCGGCCTGCTGGCCCGGGTACCAGGCGGCGAGGACGGCCTTGACCTCGCCCGCCCACGAGGTCAGGACGGGCCCGCCGGTCTCCAGGACCACCACCGTGTTCGGGTTGGCCCTGGCCACCTCGGAGATGAGGGCGTCCTGGTCGCCGCGCAGCGCCCCAGCTTGCCGAACCTGCACATGAGGGCGGCCGGCTCGGCGCCCCGGCGTCGCGGCGGGCGCTGGCCGAGATCGCCCGGACGGCCTGCCGCCGCCCGTCCGCCGACCGCGGGGAGTACGGCCGGAACGGGGCCCCGCCCCGCCTTGCGCCGGGCGCCGTCGGTACGCGGCGCCGCCCGGCGCGGGCGTCCCTGACGGCCGTCTCGACCAGGTAGATCTCCCGGATATCCAGGAAGAGCCGGTCGGTCTCCTGGGTGTAGACGGCCATGTGCTTGACGGAGGCCATCACCGTTCCTAAGGACTGTGCATGAGTTGCTCAGCCGCGCGCCGCGAACGGTCTTGGACGCACTGGTCCCCGGCGTACTCGACCCCGGGGCGGCGACACGCATCGCGTGCGTGGTCCGTTCCCGGGAGGCCGGTTCCCTCTACGACCTGGCCATGTGGGCTCGACCAGAGGCGACGGGGAGGCCCCAGACCATCACTCCGGTGGAAAGGGGGCCCCGCACGCTGACATCGAACCCGGCGTCCCAGATCGCGCTACTGAAAGTACGGGGTTGAACACAAGCCGTCAAGTCGGATCACTTGATCGCCTGCGTTTTCACTCAACCGACCTCACATCGCCTGCGTTTTCACTCAACCGACCTCACAGATGAACAGTTCGAACCCGTTGGCTCTGGGCGCCGCGGATCCAGGCGGCCCCGAGCCCCGCCGCGAGGTGGGGGTCCTCGCCGAAGCCCTCGAACGTGCGGCCGTTCCGGGGGGTGCGCAGGACGTCCACGGTGGGGCCGAAGATGACGTCGTTCCCCCTGTGCCGGGCCTCCCACCCCACGACCTGGCCGTACCTGTGGGCCATCTCAGGGTCGAACCCGGCGGCGAGCGCGATCGGCGCGGGAAGCGCGGTCGCCTTGCCCTGCCGTACACCGGCGGGGCCGTCGGCCATGTAGAGCGGGGGGATGCCCAGGCGGGGGATGCCGTTGTTGGTGTCGGCGTGCGCGGTCTCCAGGAACCCGCCGAGCGGGCCGCCCATCGGATCGTCGGCCGCCAGCAGCGCGATCTTCTCGTCCACGGTCATCGCCTGGAGCAGCAGGCCCGCCCGCGCGTCGGGCGCGAGCCCGGTCGCGCACCAGGGCCGCTCGGCCGGGTCGCCGCAGCGCCCGGCCTGGCCGTGCGCGGGCTGCCCCGGGGCCGCGACCAGCGCGAGCACGGACGCCAGCGCCCCCGCGGCCGAGGTCCACCGCCTCGTCCCGCCCATCAGCGCCGCCGGGGCATCAGTGGTCCGCCTCCGGCTGGACGCGCAGCGCGTTCAGCGCGAACGCCACCATGTGGTAGTGCCCGACGAGGATCACCAGCTCGATCAGCTCGTTCTCCCCGAACCGCCCGGCCAGCGCCGTCCACGCGGCGTCGCTCAGCGTGCCGTGGGCGTTCAGCTCGTCGGCGGCGTCCAGGACCGCCCGGTCGTCCTCGTTCCAGGGGTGCTCGTCCAGGCCCAGGCGCAGCGCGGCGATCTCGTCCTCGGTGAGGCCCGCGTCCAGGCCGATGCGGTGGTGGTGGGTCCACTCGTACTCGCACGCGCGCAGGTGGGCGGTGCGCAGGATCGCCAGCTCCCGGACGCGGCCGCTCAGCGTGCCCTTGAGCAGCAGCATCGAGCCGAACCCGATCCAGGAGTCGAACAGCTCGCGGTGGCGGCCCAGGGTGGTGAAGATGTTGAGGGGGCCGGTGGCGGCGGCGACCGCCTTGAGCGTGTCGTGCCACTCGGCCTCGGGCAGCGGAGGGACGCGCGGCGTGCCGGGACCGGGCGCCGGGGCTGGATCATGGGACATGGCGCCATTTGTGCCACCGAATGGTGGGACAGTTCTACCCCGCGGTGCGATCTGGCCACATCGCGCCACCGCCGGAACACCGGCGTCACCGGCCCCGCGGCGTCAGGCCTGGCGGGCGGTCGCGGCGACCGCCAGCTCCTCCAGCGCGATCCGCGCCTCGCCGGTGATCGGGGCGGCGGCCAGCGCCGCGGCCGCCTGCCCGGCGTACCGCTCGATCATGGCCTCGCAGGCCGCCAGCCCGCCGGTGTCCTCGATGATCGCGCGCAGCTCGTCCACGCCGTCCCGGTCCAGGCCCGGATCGCCCAGCAGCCGCTCCACCACCGCGGCCCGCGCCGCGTCGGCACGTTCCAGCGTCTGCGCGACCAGCACCGTCCGCTTGCCCTCCCGCAGGTCGTCCCCCGCGGGCTTGCCGGTCTCGGCCGGGTCGCCGAAGACGCCGAGCACGTCGTCGCGGAGCTGGAAGGCGATCCCCAGCGGCCGCCCGTACGAGCGCAGCGCCTCCACGACCTCGGGGGAGCCCCCGGCCAGCGTCGCGCCCAGATGCAGGGGCCGCTCGATGGTGTACTTGGCGCTCTTGAACTCCACGACCCGCAGCGCCGCGTCCACGGTGCCGGTGCCGCGCACCCCCTCCAGCAGATCGAGGTACTGGCCGCACATGACCTCGGTGCGCATCAGGTCGTACACCGCCCGGCCGGGTCCGATCCGCTCCGGGGAGATGCCGCTGGACTCGTACATCTCGCTGGACCAGGCCAGGCACAGGTCGCCGAGCAGGATCGCGGTGCCCTCGCCGAACGGCGCGGCGGGCCCGGACCAGCCCGCCTCCGTCGCCAGCGCCTGGAAGCGCCGGTGCACGGACGGCTGCCCGCGGCGGGTGTCGCTGGAGTCCATGACGTCGTCGTGGATCAGCGCGCTGGCCTGGAGCAGCTCCAGCGACGCCGCCGCCGTGACGACCCCCTCGCGCGGCTCCTTGCCCCCGGCGGCCTGCCAGCCCCAGTAGCAGAACGCGGGCCGCAGCCGCTTCCCGCCGGCCAGCAGCGAGTCCAGCGCCGCCAGCAGGGGCGCCAGCTCGGGGCTGATGGCCAGCAGACCGGGACGCTGCCGGTCGACGAATGCCAGAAGTGCCGCGTCGACCTCTTTGCGGATGCGGCTCATGGACATGCCGTGATCGTATCCAGTGGGGTGGTCACTCTCCTCCACCGAGGTATGAGTATTTCATCGAATGTAAGGAAATTTCCCACCTGGCCCCATGTTCAATCCATGCCCGGCCGCCACGGAGCCGGACATGGCGCGCTCCGGCGCAGGTCGGGAGCGATAGGGGGCGTCCGCACAGAGTCTGGGGTCGTCCCGCAGCGGGGAAACTCATTACCCTTGGGGGATGCGACGCGAACGCCCTGACCGAGCCCCCACCATCCGCGAGCTGCTGGCCGCCGGTGGCAGGTCATTCTCCTTCGAGTTCTTCCCGCCAAAGACCGAGAACGGCGTCCGCAACCTCTGGCGCGCCATCCGCGAGCTGGAGACCCTGCACCCGACCTTCGTGTCGGTGACCTACGGCGCGGGCGGCGGCACCCGCGACACGACGGTGGACATCGTCGAGCGGATCGCCACCGACACCACCCTCACGCCCGTCGCGCACTTCACCGCCGTCGACCACTCCACCGCCGAGCTGCGCAACCTCATCGGACGGTTCGCCGCCGCGGGCGTGCGCAACCTGCTGGCGCTGCGCGGCGACCCGCCCGGCGACCCGATGGGCGAGTGGATCAAGCACCCGGAGGGCGTGGAGTACGCCGCCGAGCTGGTGCGGATGATCCGCATGTACGGCGACTTCTGCGTCGGCGTCGCCGCCTTCCCCTACAAGCACCCCCGGTCGGACGACGTCGAGAGCGACACCCGCCACTTCGTGGAGAAGTGCCGGGCCGGCGCCGACTACGCGATCACCCAGATGTTCTTCCGCGCCGAGGACTACTTCCGGCTGCGCGACCGCGTCCAGGCCGCCGGCTGCGACGTCCCGATCATCCCGGGCATCATGCCGGTCACCCAGATGAGCACCATCGAGCGGTCCGAGCAGCTGTCGGGCGCGCCGTTCCCGCCCGAGGTCAGGGAGCGCTTCGACGCCGTGGCCGACGACCCCGAGGCGGTGCGGCGGCTGGGCGTCGAGCACGCCGCCGAGCTGTGCCGGGAACTGCTCGAGCAGGACGCCCCCGGCATCCACTTCATCACCTTCAACAAGTCCACCGCGACCCGCGAGGTGTACGGGCTGCTGGACGCCGCGTCCTACGCCGTGCCCGGCCCGTACGGCGCCAGCGGCAGCGTCGCCCCCATCACCGCATAGGGCGGGCCGCCGCCGGGGAACTCGAACGCGGTCAGCAGATCGATCATGCCGACCGACCGGTACAGATGCTGCGCGGGGGTGTCCTCCCGGCCGCGGTCCAGCGTCGACAGCACCACGGTCCGCTCGGGACGGCCCTCGCACAGGGTGTTCAGCAGCCGCCGCCCCAGCCCCTGCCCCTGGTGGTCGGGGTGCACGTGCAACTCGGCCACCTCGAACGGGTCGTCCAGCCACCGCGCCGCGTGGTCCTCGCCGGACGGCCCGGCCAGCGCCCCGCGCACCACGTCGTGCCACCACTGGCCGCGCTCGCCGTGGAACCCGTAGGCGAACCCGCGGACGGCGCCGCCGCCCGGCAGCGCCGGACCGCGCCGCTCGGCCACCACCGCCCGGAACCCCGGGTACGCCGCGTGCCGCTCCATGATCGTGCGCCGGCCGGGCAGCTGTTCCGCGGGCGGGCGCATCGCCGCCGCGTACACCGCGAGGATCGGCCCGAGCCGGCGCAGGAAGGCGCGGTGATCGATGTCGCGCAGCTTCGCTTCCCTCACCCGCTAGAGCCTAGACCCGTCGATCAGGCGCGCGGGACGGTGCGCTGGGTCGCCGACAGCCGGTCGTAGATGTCCCACAGGATCCGGTCGGCGGCCTTCTGCAGCGTTCCGCGGTTGGACTCCAGCTGGCCGCCCCACTGGCGGGCCTCGGGACCCAGCCACGCGTCGGTGCCGTTCAGCGTCCGCACCGCCGGATCCAGCGCCTGCCTGAGCCGTCCGATACTGCCGTAGGCGTCGGCGTACGCCTGGTAGAGCTCCCGGTACGCGGGATTGGGCTGTTCGGTGGGCGGCAGCTTGGTCGCCGCCGCCGAATCCAACGGCGGCGGCAGGCTGCCGGGGGGCGGGGGAGCGGCCATCGCGGCCTCCTCTCTGGGGCCGTCCTAGCCGGCCCGGCGGCCGGTGACGGGCTGGAGGTCGAGCTTGCCGATGGCCTCACGCGTGCGGCGGCTCATGTCCGCCCCGGTGAGGACCTGGACGGCCACCGGGTGGACCCCGGCGCGGTCGGCCTCGGCGAGGAAGGCGCGCAGCCACCGCACGTCCATCGTCAGATGGTGGCTGGCCGTGCCGAGCGACTCCCGCACCGCGCCGACCCGGGCCTGGTCGCCGGCCGCCGCCTTGAGCAGGTCGGCGGCCGCGGCCGGGCCGAGCCGCTCGTACAGCTTCTCGGTGTAGTCGGGGTCGCCCGCGTTCTCCTTCAGGTGCTTCCACACCTGCTCCGGCACCGGCCGGCGGTCCTGGACGGCCGCGGCCACCGCGAGCGCGTCCGCCTTGGCCGCCTTCGCCGCGTCCTGCCGGGTCGGGAAGTTGCCCAGGTCGCCCGCCCCGTTGGGGGTGGTCGAGGGCGGACGGGCCGGGGACCCCGAACCGCGCGGCGGCTGCGCGCGCACCGGCTCGGGCGTCCCGCCGGGACCGGGCGTGCCGGTGCCCGGAGTACGCGGCAGCGGCGCTGGGGCGGGCGGGACCTCCACCCCGCCGCCCCCGTCCGGATGCGTCATCGCGTAGGCGTGCCGCCGGGTCAGCATGCCCAGCTGGTCGGCCGCCCACTGCGCCGCCTGCTCGGCCTGCCGGTACCCCGCGGCCGACACCCCCGGCGGCGGGCGGTGCCCGTTCAGCCAGCTCCGGATCGCCGTGTTGGCGTCCTGCACCTGCTTGATCAACTGGCCCAGCGCCGGCGGATCGATCCCCCGGAAGTCGGCGTGGCGCGCGGCCGGGCCGGTGCGCATCTGCGCGGTCATCGCCCCTCCGGATCGCTGTGGATCGGTCCCCGTCAGTCTTCCAGAATCACACTCGCATCACGCGCTGTCGAGAGCCTTGCGCACCGACTCCGGGTCGCGGGCGACCACCGCGCCCCCGCCGGGCGTCAGCACGATCGGCCGCTGGATCAGCGACGGGTTGGCCGCCATCGTCTCGATCCAGCGCGCCCGGTCGCGCTCCATGTCCTTCAGGCCCAGTTCCTTGGCGACCGGCTCGTTCAACCTGGCCACCTCCCACGGCTCGGCGCCGATCCGCGTCAACACCGCCTCCAGCTCCTCGGCCGTGGGCGGCTCGTCCAGGTAGCGGCGCTCGGTGTAGGCCACGCCCGCCTCGTCGAACGCGGCCTTCGCGGCCCGGCTCTTGGAGCAGCGCGGGTTGTGCCAGATCTGGGTGTCGTCCGTGCTCATCTCGTGTCCTTCACTCGCCGGCCCCCACGTCGGCGGCCTCGCCGCCGGTGATGCGCAGCAGTTCCTCGTAGGAGGTCGGGAAGACGGTGTGGGCGACCCCGCCCGCCGCCCAGACCCGGTCGTACTTGTCCAGCCAGACGTCCACCAGCGTACGGACCGGCGCCGGATGCCCCACCGGGGCGACCCCGCCGATCGTCTGCCCCGTGGCCGCGCGGACGAAGTCGGGCGCGGCCCGCCGGACCTTCGCCGCGCCGACCAGCGCCGCGACCTTGGCCGTGTCCACCCGGTGCGCGCCGCTGGTCAGCACCAGCAGCGGCGCCCCGTCGGCGTCGAAGACGAGGCTGTTGGCGATCGCCCCGACCGGGCACTCCAGCTGGTCGGCGGCGGCCCGCGCGGTCGGCGCCGGCTCGGGCAGCTCGATGATCTCCCCGGTCGCGCCCTGCTCGCGCAGCGCGCGGGCGACACGTTCGGCGTTGGGATGCATGGGCCACACTCTAGAGCCGCCCGCGCCAGGCCGCGCTGGTCCTCTCGAACGGGGGATATCACTCTAAAGTGGCCGAACCCCCAGGGGACCACACGTGCGAGGGAGCCATATGAGCGTTCGGATGGGCACGCTGCTGATCGCGGGCGGTGCGGTGCTGGCGGCGGGGTGCTCCGCCGGCGAGAGCAGCGCGGGACGCGCGGCGGAGACGCCATCCGCGTCCCCGACCGCCACGAAACCCCCCGTCACCGAGCCCGCCCGCCGCACGCTCAAGGCGGGCGCCAAGGGCGAGGACGTCAAACAGCTGCAGCGCCGCCTCAAAGAGCTCAAGTACGACCCCGGCAAGGCCGACGGCAGGTACGGCCTCACCACCCAGATGGCCGTGTGGGCGTTCCAGAAGGTCAACCGCCTCAAGGTGAGCAGCACCGTGGGCAAGAAGACCTGGGCCGCCCTCGACGCCCCCAAGCAGCCCGCCCCCATGGCCAAGCGCCGCGAGGCCGATCGGGTCGACGTCGACCTGCGCCGCCAGTTCCTGGTCGTCTACAAGGGCGGCAGGCCCGACCTGATCTCCCACATCTCCTCCGGATCGGGCGAGTACTACTGCGCCAAGGACCGCGGCGCCACCGTCGCCCGCTGCCGCTACGCCACCACCGGCACGGGCGACTTCCGCACCGGCCGGCGCGCCTCCGGCTGGGAGGTCTCGCCCCTCGGCCGGCTCTACAACCCGATCTACTTCAACGGCGGCATCGCCTTCCACGGCGCCCTCTCCGTCCCGCGCCACCCCGCCTCGCACGGCTGCGTCCGGCTCCCGATGCACATCGCCGAGTACTTCCCGCAGATCGTCGAGACCGGCGTCCCCGTCCACGTGCGCCGTCCCAAGTGACCTCGTGAGATCACTGTGGGTCACGCCACTCATTCGAACGCATTGACGAATCGGCGTCAGGACGGTTTACTGTGAATGCGTCGAACTTATGTTCGACGTGGTGCGGGACTCGCGGCCCGCACCAGGGCGACGTCCCCCGCCGAGGCGGGACGGACGGCCGGGCGGAGTGAGGGGAAGCTCTCCGCCCGGCCGGCCCGAGCCGCCGGAAGGAGGCAGTCATGTCCGACACGATGGCCGCACGCGGGCTCCACTCCGCTGCCCAGCGCATGCCCAGCCCCCGACACCGTCCGCTCCAGCCACCCCGCCCCGCCCAGACAGCGGTCGGCCAGTTGCACGCCGCCCGGATGGGCCTGGCCGAGGCGGCCGAGGCGACCTCGCCGGCCGTGCGCTACGTCTGCGCGCACCTTGCCGCGCTGCGCGCCGCGGCCGCGGTGCTGGCGTCCAAGGAGCCCGTCGACACCCACCGCCGGGGCCGTCCCCGCAGCGTCTGGGTGCTGCTGCCCGAGGCCGAACCGGCGCTGCGCGAGTGGGCCGCCTTCTTCGCCGCCGGCGCCGACAAGCGCGCCGCCGCCGAGGCCGGCCTGCCCCGCGCCGTCACCGCGCGCGAGGCCGAGGAACTCCTGCACGACGCCGGGATCTTCGTCTCCCTGGTCGAGGACACCCTGGGCGTCCCCGGCCAGCCCACCCTCCCCATCCCCGAGGCCAGCTGAAGCCGGCCGTTCCACGGCCGTGCTTCCTCCCCCTTTGGCCGGCCGCGCCGGGACCGGGGTCAGCCGCCGTGCTCACCGGCCGCGCCCCCGCCCCGGCGAAACCCACCCGCCACCAGGAACAAAGCGGCAACCCCCACTCACGAAGCGCCTGCCCCGGCCCCCTGAGAGGGCACCCGCCCGCCTCGTCCTGGCGGACGGTCGTGCCGAAACAGGAACCGGAGCTGGCGGCGACCCCAGCCCGGCAAGCGCCCTGTAGGCCTGCGTCGCTTACAGGTGCTCGCGTTCGTCCGCCCGGGTAGGTGCTGGAGCCCGGACGCAAGCCCAGTGCCGGTGGCGGCGCTGGCGGGCCCGGCCGAGTGCCCCGTGCCGCGTGCGTCGGGTACGAGGCCGCCGTCGGCCAGGTTCCGCCGCCGCGCCGCCGGACCCACCCCGCGAAGCATCCCGTGCCGCCTGCTCCGACTCTTTGCGGGGGCAGCCGCCCACCACACGCAGGTGCCGGTCCCTCGTCCCGCCCGTCCCAGCGGGCCAGGTTTGGTGAGCGCCTGGTGCTGCTTGCTCCGACGGCTTGCGAGGGGTGGCCGCCGGTCGCAGCTGCGGTGTCGGTTGGCGCCGCGCCGAGGGCGTTGCCGGGGCCTTGGCCTTTTGTGCGGCGATCTGGTGGTGGCGTGTGGGGGTGGGCTTATGGGGGTTTTGAGGGTGTATGACAATCGTGGGGGTGTGGTGAGGAGGGGCGTTGGCGGCGGGGCGTGGCGGGCGGCGGGGGTTGGTGCCGCTGCTGGCGTTTCTCGGGGTGATGGCGTACGCGCTGTCGATGGCGGTGGTCACCCCGGCGCTGCCGCTGATCCAGGAGGGGCTCGGCACGTCGGCGGCCGGGGCGGCGTGGGCGCTGACCGCGATGATGCTGTCGGCGGCGGTGGCCACGCCGGTGATCGGGCGGCTGGGGGATCTGCTCGGGCCGCGGCCGGTGCTGCTGGTGGTGCTGGCGATCTCGACGGCGGGCATGGTGGTCGCGGCGTCGGCCGGTTCTCTGGGGCCGATGCTGGCGGGGCGGGTGCTGGCGGGGATCGGCGGGGGCGTGTTCCCGCTGGCGTACACGATCGTGCGGGAGGTGTTCCCGCCCGAGCGGACGGCGTCGGCGGTCGGGTTGATGTCGTCGATGCTGGGGCTCGGCGGGGCGCTGTCGTGGTGCATCGCCGGGCCGATCATCGACCATCTGGGCTGGCGGTGGCTGCTGTGGGTGCCGGTGCTGGGGCTGGTGCCCGGGCTCGTGCTCGCGTGGTGGATCGTTCCGGCGGTGGGCGGGGGGAAGAGCGCGCGGATCGACTGGTGGGGCGCGGTGCTGTTCGCGGCTTGGCTGGTGGCCGCGCTGACCGCGCTCACGCAGGGCATGGAGTGGGGCTGGACGTCGCCCGGGGTGATCGGCCTGCTGGCGGCGGCGGTCGTGCTGGCGGTCGTCTGGCTGGTGGTGGAGGGGCGGGTCGAGGAGCCGCTGGTGGACCTGCGGCTGATGCGGCGCCGGGCGATCTGGACGGCCAACGCCGCGTCGCTTTTGTCGGGGTACGCGCTGATGGCGGGCGGGCTGCTGTTCCCGCTGCTGGTCCAGCTTCCGGAGGAGACCGGCTTCGGGTTCGGCGGTACGGCGACGCAGGCGGCCCTGCTGCAGTTGCCCGCGAGCGCGGGGATGACGGTGGCGGGGATGACCGCCGGGCTGCTGGACCGGTGGGTCGGGTCCCGCGTGGTGCTGATGGCGGGGGCGGTGCTGACCGGGGCCGGGTACGCGTACGTGGCGCTGGCGCACGAGGCCATGTGGCAGCTGTACGTGGGCGGCGTCGTGCGGGGGGTCGGGATCGGGCTCGCGTACGCGGCGGTCGCGAACCTGGTGATGGCGGCGGTGGCGGCCGGGGAGACCGGGGCCGTCACCGGGGTGAACACGCTGGTCCGCACCGTCGGCGCCTCGCTCGGGACGCAGGCCAGCGCGGTGATCGTGGCGGCGTCGGGGGCGGCCGAGGGCGGGTTCACGCTGGGGTTCGCGGTGAGCGCCGCGGTCATGGGGGCCGTGCTGGTTCTGGCGCTCCTGGCGCCGCGGCGCTCCCTATGCTGAGCAGATGATCCTCCCCGCGGTCGTGACGGTGCTGGTGGTCGCCGCCACCGTCGCGGCGTGGCTGGGCGCGCCGGAGCAGCCGTGGCCGCGGACGGTGCTGGACGCGGCACTGGTCCTCAGCGTGTGCGGCGCCCTGTTCGCGGCCCGGCGCAACGCGCTCGCCGCCTGCCTGTACGCCCTGCCCGCCTGCGGCCTCTACTACGTGCTGAGCCCGGTCGACGGGCCGCTGCTGGTGGTGGTGATGCTGTGCCTGTACGCGGTCGCGGCCGAGGGGCGGACGTACGCGGCCGTGGCCCTGGGCGCGCTGCTGGTGATCGGGACGGGGCTCGGCACGCTGGCGGGCAACCACGAGTTCAACGGCATCGCGCTGACGATGCTGGCCGGCTGGGTGGTGGCCGTCCTCGCGCTGGGCGCGGTGTGGCACGGCCGGCAGGAGAACCTGCGGGCGGCGGTGCGCCGGACGGAGGAGGAGGCCCGGCTGCGCGCGGCCGAGGAGAGGCTGCGGATCGCGCGGGAGCTGCACGACGTGGTGGGCCACCACCTGTCCATGATCAACGTGCAGGCGGGCACCGCGCTGCACCGGCTGGAGCGCGATCCGGGGCAGGCCGGGCCGGCGCTCGGGGTGATCAAGGAGGCGAGCCGGGAGTCGCTGCGCGAGCTGCGCGCCACCCTGGGGGTGCTGCGGCAGGTGGACGAGGCGGAGGACACGGCGCCCGCGGGGCGGCTGGACCGGCTGGGCGACCTGGTCCGGTACGCGGAGCTGGCCGGGCTGGAGATCGCGGTCGGGGAGGAGGGGGAGCGGCGCGAGCCGTCCGCCGGGGTGGACCTGGCCGCGTACCGCATCCTGCAGGAGTCGATCACCAACGTGACCCGGCACGCGGCGGCGCGGCGGGTGCGGGTGACGCTCGCCTACGGGGCGTCGGAGCTGCGCCTGGAGGTCGAGGACGACGGCCGGGGCGGCGCCGCGGCGGGCGGCAGCGGAATCCTGGGGATGCGGGAGCGGGCACGGGCGCTGGGCGGTGATCTGGTGGCGGGGCCGCTGCCCGGCGGCGGTTTCCGGGTCCGGGCCCGGTTGCCCTACGGTGCCGAGGCATGATCCGCGTGCTGCTCGCCGACGACCAGGCTCTGGTCCGGGCCGGTTTCCGTTCGCTGCTGGACGATGAGGACGATCTCGCCGTGGTCGGGGAGGCCGCCGACGGGGAGGCGGCGGTCGCGGCGGTGCGCGCGGAGCGTCCCGACGTGGTGCTCATGGACATCCGGATGCCCGGCATGGACGGGCTGGAGGCGGCCCGGCGGATCGCGGCGGAACTGCCGGAGGTCCGGATCGTGATCCTGACGACGTTCGATCTCGACGAGTTCGTCTACGGGGCGCTGCGCGCGGGCGTGGCGGGGTTCCTGGTGAAGGACACCGAGCCGGCGGAGCTGGTGCGGGCGGTGCGGGTCGCGGCCCGCGGCGACGCGCTGATCAGCCCGTCGGTGACCCGGCGGCTGATCGCCGAGTACGCGGGGCGGGTGGCCCGGCCCGGGCCGGATCCCCGGCTGAACGGCCTGACGCCGCGGGAGCGCGAGGTGACCGGGCTGGTCGCCGGGGGGTTGTCCAACGACGAGATCGCGGCGCGGCTGGTGCTGAGCCCGGCGACGGTGAAGAGCTCGGTGAGCCGGATCATGACGAAGCTGGCCGTGCGGGACCGGGCGCAGCTGGTGGTGCTGGCCTACGAGAGCGGCATGGTCGCGCCCGGCTGGGCGGGCGGGGCGCAACCCGGGGGGTAGGGCGGCGCCCGGGGGCGCAACAACCGTCGTACGGTCCCGGCGTCCCGCGGCCGATTCGGCGGGCCGTGCCGTTCCCGCACGGTGTTGCCATGAACGAATCATCTCCGAACAAGGTCGGCGGCGCGGTCGTCGGCTTCCTGGCCGGTGGCGCGGCCGGATTCGTGGCGACCGAGGCCGGCGCCGCGTTCTTCCACTTCGTCCTCGACATCACGCCCGACGTGGAGAACCGGCCGATGCTGCTGCTGGTGTTCCTGGGCGTGCCGGTGCTGTGCGCGCTGGCGGGCGCCTTCGCGGGCGCGCGGGTCGCTGCCCGGAAGGGGCGGTGACCGTGGAAGCGAAGGGCCTCTTCGCGCGGCTGGCGGCCTGGTCCTACCGGCGCCGGTGGATCGCGCTGGGGATCTGGGCGCTGCTGCTGGTGGCCGTCCAGTTCGCCTCGCAGGCCGTGGGGTCGGACTACCGCAACGACTTCACCCTTCCCGGGACGCAGTCGCAGCGTGCGAGCGACCTGCTGACCGAGCACCGCGCGGCGCAGGCGGGCGACAGCGTGCAGATCGTGGTCAAGGCTCGGGACGGGCTGCGCGCGCCCGGCGTCGAGCGGGGCGTGCGGTCGGCGCTCGACCGGGTCAAGGGGCTGCCGAGCGTGGCGGCCGTGCGCGCCCCCTACGACGACGCCTCGGCGATCTCCCGGGACGGCACGATCGGGTACGGCACCGTCACCCTCACGGGCAAGGCCGAGGCCGTGCCCAAGGAGGACGTCCGCCGGATCATCGACACCGCCCGGACCGCGGCCTCCGCCGGCGTCCAGGTGGAGGCGGGCGGCGACGCCGCGCGCGGCGCGCAGGAGAGCGAGGGCGGCGGGGCCGAGGGCGCGGGCATGATGGCCGCGCTGGTGATCCTGGTGCTGCTGTTCGGCTCGCTGCTCGCCGCGGCGCTGCCGCTGGTCACCGCGCTGTTCGCGGTGGGCGCCTCGATGGGCCTGATCGTGCTGGCCTCCCGGGTCGCGACCGTGGCCGACTTCACCCCGCCGATCATGATGCTGGTCGGGCTGGGCGTCGGGGTCGACTACGCGCTGCTGGTCTTCTACCGCTACCGGCACGAGCTGCTGGACGGCCTGCAGCCGAGGGAGGCGACGGTGCGGGCGCTGGACGCCGCCGGCCGGACGGTCTTCATCGCCGCGTGCACGGTCGTCATCGCGCTGCTGGGCCTGGTGGCGCTCGGCCTGGGGGCGCTGCAGGGCGTCGCGCTGGCGGTCGCGCTGACCGTGCTGGTCACGATGTTCGCCGCGCTGACGCTGCTGCCCGCGCTGCTGGGGATCTTCGGCGGGCGCATCCGCCGGCACGTGCTCAAGCGGGCCGCCAAGGCCGCCGCCAAGGGCAGGGAGACGGGGGCCCGGTGGCGGCGGTTGGCGACGGCCGTGCAGCGGCGCCCGCTGCCGGCGCTGCTGGTGGCGGTGCTGGCGCTGCTCGCGCTGTCGGCGCCCGCGCTGGGCATGCGGCTGGGCTTCGCCGACGCCGGCAACGACCCCGCCTCGTCTACCAGCCGGAAGGCCTACGACCTGCTCGCCGAGGGGTTCGGGCCCGGGTTCAACGGTCCGCTGGTGGTCGTGGGGCAGGGCGACGCGGCCGAGGGACGCCGGATCCACGGCGTGCTGGCGGGCACCGACGGCGTCGCGGCCGCCACCCCGCCGATCCCGTCCGGCGAGGGCGGCCTGTTCACGGTGCTGGTCTTCCCGGAGACCGCGCCGCAGGACGAGGGGACGGCCGACCTGGTGCACGCGCTCCGCGAGGACGTGCTGCCCGGCGGCTACCTGGTCGGCGGGTCCACGGCGGCCACGCAGGACTTCGCCGACACCGTCTCGGGGCGGCTGCCGCTGTTCGCCGCGATCGTGGTGGGGCTGTCGGCGCTGCTCCTGCTGGTGGTGTTCCGCTCGGTGCTGATCCCGATCAAGGCGGCGCTGCTCAACCTGCTCAGCATCGCCGCGGCGCTGGGCGCGATCACGCTGGTGTTCCAGGAGGGCTGGTTCGGCGTGCCGCCGGGGCCGATCGAGGCGTTCATCCCCGTGATGATCTTCGCGATCGTGTTCGGGCTGTCCATGGACTACGAGGTGTTCCTGCTGTCGCGGATCCACGAGGAGTGGACCCGCACCCGGGATCCGGCCCTGGCGGTGCGGGAGGGGCTGACCGCCACCGGGCAGGTCATCACGGCCGCCGCGGCGATCATGATCGTGGTGTTCGCCGCCTTCGTGCTGAGCCCGTCCCGGATGCTGCAGCAGTTCGGGCTGGGCCTGGCGGTGGCGATCCTGCTGGACGCGGTGGTCATTCGCTGCCTGATCGTCCCGGCGGTCATGCAATTGCTGGGACGCCGCGCCTGGTGGCTTCCCGGGCCGATCGCCCGGCGCCTTCCCGAAGTGTCCCTGGAACGCGTTGGATAGGCGATTTCCCGGAGGCGAACCCGGTACGGCTTTTATCTCCGCTTTCGGCCTGTGTTGATCAAGTGGTGGGGTCTCGCAGCCGATCCCGGAGGACATCTGTGCGCCCTTCCTTCCGTAGCGGATTCGCCGCGGCCGCGCGCGCGGCCGCCCTCGCCGCCGCGCTCGCCGGTCTCGTGCCGGCGGCGTCCGCGGCGCAGCCTGCGCCGGCGCCGGTCCCGCCCGACCCGGCGCCCGGCGGCCCGGAGCGCCCGTACGAGCCGGACG
>NZ_JBHSON010000134.1:0-25141 GCF_042656285.1 Actinomadura rugatobispora
CTCCCGGTACTGCGCCCACAACCGATCCTCCGGCAACGACCGCGACTTGGCCACCGTCTCCCGGACCATCTGCTGCAACAGCCGCTGATCCTCATCGAACTCGACATCCACCGGCGACCTCCAAATGAACCTTGCCGACGGCGCGGCGGCCCGCGTTCGGGGCTTCCGTCGCATCGGCCCACAGACAGACGACACGCATGTACGGGGCGGGTGGGCGCTTCAGACGATCCTCGTTTCGTGGTCCCGCCAGTAGGACTCCTTGAGCAGGCCCTTGCGGAGCTTGCCGCTGGGGTCGCGGGGCAGGCTTGAGACGAAGTCGACGTCGCGCGGGCATTTGTAGTGGGCGAGGCGTTCCCGGCAGTACGCCAGGAGCTCCTCCGCGGTCACCTCGCCCGCGGGCTCGACCACCGCCAGGACCCGCTCGCCCATCTCCGGGTCGGGGACGCCGATCACCGCGACGTCGGCCACGCGCGGATGCATGACCAGCACGTTCTCGGTCTCCTGCGGGTAGATGTTGACGCCGCCGGAGACGATCATGTGCGAGACCCGGTCGGTCAGGTAGAGGTAGCCGTCGTCGTCGAGGTACCCGACGTCACCGAGGCTGTGCTCGCCGAAGTGGACGACGCCGTCGACGATGCGGACGTCGTCGCCCGCCTTCCCCACCGACCCCGGGTGCGCCAGCCACTCCTCGGGGCCGATGGCCACGTGGCCGTAGCCCTCGGTGCCGGAGTAGTACTCGTGGATGATCGGGCCGAACCAGTCGAGCATCCGCCGCTTCACCTCGACCGGGCACGGCGCGGCGCTGTGGAAGACCAGCTTCAGGCTGCTCAGGTCGCGGTCGCGCCGGTCGGCGGGGAGCTTGAGCATCCGGACGAACATCGTGGGGACGAACTGCGCGTGCGTGACGCGGTGGCGTTCGATCAGCTCCAGGCAGGCCGCCGGGTCGAAGCGGTCCATGACGACGAGGGTGGCGCCGAGCCGGAGCAGGGACATGCAGTAGACGAGCGGCGCCGCGTGGTAGAGCGGCGCCGGGGAGAGGTAGACGGTGCCGGGGCCCATGCCGTACCGGGTCAGCCCCAGCGCGACCTTCACGCACTCGGCCTCCGGGTCGCCCATCGGCCCCGCCGTGAGCTGCTTGCGCACCTCCTTGGGCATGCCGGTGGTGCCGCCGGAGAACATCAGCTCCCGTCCCTCGCACTCCCGCGCGTCCTGAGCGGCCCGCGCCTCGGCGGAGACCGGCGTGGCGAGCAGGCGCTCGTACACCTCCTCGGTGACCAGGAGCCTGCCGTCGACCATGGCGTCGATCTCGGCGGGCCGGAGGTGCTTGTTGACCGGCGTGTAGGAGAGGCCCGAGCGCTGCGCCGCCCAGGCCACCTCCAGGAAGGCCGCGCCGTTGGGCATGCGGATGGCGATGGAGTCGCCCGGCTCCTTGCCGAGCGCGGCCGCGAGGTGGCGCGAGCGCGCGTCGAGTTCGGCGTAGGTGACGGTCCTCCCGTCCGCCTCGATGACCGCGATCGCGCCGGGGCTCCGCTCCGCCTGCCATCCCAGATGATGCATGGCTAGAAAATAACATTCTCGCTTCGTGCAAGTAAGAGTCTCAGAAGCTGGAATGGCTACTTTCAAGCGGTGCGGGCCCGGCGTCAGGCCGCCTGCTCGGCCTTCGCCGGGACCGGCCGCCAGAACGTGGCGAGCAGGCCCGCGGTCGCCACCACGCCCACCCCGAGCGCGATCCCGCCGCCGGCCCAGCCGGTGATCTCGATGCCGGCCGCGGCGTCCACCGACGCCTTCCCCGGGCCCAGCAGGGCCAGGGCGAGCGAGGTCACCGCGAGCACGAGCACGTACTCGTAGCCGTCCTTGAACACGAAGAAGCCGTTGGTCCGGTGCGCGAGCAGGCCCGCGACCAGCATCACGGAGATCACCGCCGCGCACGCCAGCGGCGTGAGCAGGCCGACCACCAGCAGCGCGCCGGCGCCGATCTCGGTGAGCACGCTCATCCACGCCTGCAGCTTCCCGTGCTTCAGCCCGAGACCGCCGAACCAGCGGGCGGTGCCCTCGATCTTGCCGCCGCCGATCCAGTGGTTGACCCCATGCGCGATCATGGTGATCCCCACCACCGCACGCACGAGCAGCACCGCGACGTCCGCGTCCGACATCTCTTCCTCCCAAGGCAACGATCGGTCAGCGACCCGGCGCCGCGGCGTCGTCCGCCGCGGTCCGGTCCCCCGCGGAACCCGCCCCCTCGCGGGCCAGCACGCACTCCTCGGCGAACGCCAGGACCTTCAGGTGATAGGCGGTGGCGGACCGTCCGAGGCTCAAGTTGTGAGGACCGTACACCTGCCGGTCGACGACGACGCGAGGGGAGGCGGTGAACAGCGCGGCGACCCCCGCCATCGCCGAGGGTTCCGCGTCCCACACGAGCTCGTGGTCGCCGAGGCAGTACCGCACGGGCACGCGCACCTCGACCGCGACGCCGGGGAGCCGCCCCGTCCAGGTGCGCACCTCGTCCGCCTCGTAGGCGGGCGTGGACGAGGCGATCGCGGCACGATCCTCGACGTCCTCGGGATAGAGGTGCTCCGGCCCCCACAGGATGTCGCGCAGCCCCAGCCGCCCGGGCTCGCGCGGCCTGTCCCGCAGGCGCCCGTCCAGGATCTCCACCGAGGGCGGATGGAAACGCAGTCCCGTGCCGGCGAGCTCCAGCCCGAGCAGGCCGGGACCGCGCTCGTCGGCGGCCATCCGGAGGGCGAGCACCGACCCCAGCGAATGCGCCATCACGAACACGCCCGCGCCCCGCGGGCCCGCTCCGAGGAGGCGGTCCACGGCCGCGTAGGCCAGGTCGACGCGGCTCCTCGGATCGGTCATCCGGTCGGCGTGGGCGGCGGAGGCGCCGTACCCCGGGCGGTCCAGCGCGATGACGGTGAACCCGAGCGCCGCGCCGGTGAGCAGCAGCGACTGCGGGGCCAGGGCGGGGGCGTGGAAGTACGCCGCCCGCGCCGAGCCGCCGTGCAGCGCCACGATGACGGCCCGGGGCCGGTCGACCGCGCGCACCAGCGCCGACATCGGGATCCCGCCGACGTCGACGACGCGCGACCGCACGGCGTCGTCCCCGCCGGGCGGCGCCGGGGCCTCGGCGGTCGCCGCCGAGTCTCCGGGACCGCCCGAGCTCACGTGTCCGTCCTGAACAGGATCGCCCCGCCCGGTGTGAGACCGCCGCTGCTCACCGCGGCGACCCGGGCCCCCGGCACCTGCCGCGGCCCGCCCTCCCCGCGCAGCTGGACGATCGCCTCGTGGACCAGGCCCATGCCGTGGGTCCGCCCGTGGGACAGCTGGCCGCCGTGGGTGTTGAGCGGGAGCACCCCGTCCCGGGCGATGTTCTTGCCGCCGTCGAGGAAGTCCTTGGCCTCGCCGATGCCGCAGAAGCCCAGCGCCTCGATCCACGACAGGCAGTTGATGGTGAAGCCGTCGTAGAGCTGGGCCACGTCGACGTCGTCCGGCCGCAGCGAGGTGCGCGTCCAGAGGTGGGCGGCGGGCCCGAGCACCTGGGGCTCGTGCGTCAGCGTGCTCTGGTCCCAGTCGATCCGCTCGAGGATCTGGGTGCCGACGGCTTCCACCAGCACGGGCGGCTTGGGCAGGTCGCGCGCGGCGTCCACGGCCGACACGATCACGGCGACGGCGCCGTCGCAGGGCACGTCGCAGTCGTAGAGCCCGAACGGCGAGGTGATCGGCCTGGCCTGCAGGTAGTCGTCCATCGTCATCGGGTCGCGGTAGATCGCGTCCGGGTTGAGGGCGGCGTTCGCGCGCTGGTTCAGCGCGATCCAGCCGAGCGTCTCGCGGGTGGTGCCGAAGCGGTGGAAGTGACGCTGCGCGTTCTGCGCCAGGGTGTGCGCGGCCGAGGTCGCCCCGAAGGGGTGGAACCAGCTCCCGGAGCCGGCCACCCTGCCCCCGGCGCCGCCCATGCTGATCTTGCCTTCGCGCATCTGCTGGGCGTGCGTGGCCTCCCACAGCGTCCGGAAGCACAGCACGTGCCGGGCCAGGCCGCCGGCGACCGCCAGCATCGCCGCGATGAGGGAGCCGCTCGGCCCGAACGTCTCCATGCCGCCGTTGTACCAGGTCGGGCGGATGCCGAGGGCGCCCTCCAGCGCCGTCACCCCGCCCTCGCCGAACCCGCCGACGTTCCCGGCGCCGGGGTAGGTCGCCAGGCCGTCGATGTCGTCCAGGGTGAGGCCGGCGTCGGCGATCGCGCGCTCGCACGCCCGCAGCGTCAGGGACAGCGGCGGCACCATCAGCCGGCGCCCGATCTCCGAGCTGCCGATGCCGGTGATCGCGACCTTGTCCTCGAACTTCTCCGGCGTGGCCATGGGGCGCACGTGGCGCCACGCCTGGCCGGGCTCGATCTCGTCGCGCGGGAGCTCGGCCGGCTCGCCCTGCTCGGCGGCGGGACGGAAGAGCGGCAGCCAGACGTCCTCGACGTGCTCGAAGACGACCTCCATGCGCATGCCCAGCTCGAGGCTCCCGGGATCGCACTCGACCACGTTGGTGGTGAGCCGGACCCGCGGGTCCTCCTCGATCGCGACCTGCGCCACGACGTAGGGGGCCGGCAGGCCGGGCATGCTGAACCGCTGGTTGAGGGTGAAGCCGATGAGCGTCGCGCGGCCCGAGACCTCCCGCACCCGCAGGCCGGTGCCCCGGCAGTGGCGGCATACCGGCTGCGGCGGATGGACCAGTGCGGAGCAGGACTCGCACTCCTGGAAGCGCAGGCGGCCGTCGGCCCCGGACGTCCAGAAGAACTCGGTCTCCGGTGTGATCGACGGCAGAGGGCGCCCCGGCGCTCCGGTCACATCGCCTCCTTCACTACCGTAAGGGGGAAGACTGCCGAGTCAGCATGCATCATTCTGAACTATAATTCAATTCTCGTATCTCCCATTCAGTCCCTCGAACCGCAGGCGCCACGGCGGCCGACCGGCCCCGGAGCGGACCCGCGCGGCGTCGAGGCCCGGACGAGAGGCGGAATCATGGGACCGATGCGAAGCGTGGTCGTGGTCGGCGGCGGCGCCGCCGGAGTGGCCGCCGTCGAGACACTGCGCCGCGAGGGGTACGACGGGGTGCTGACCCTGCTCTGCGGCGAGCCGATGCTGCCCTACGACCGCCCTCCGCTGTCCAAGCAGGTCCTCACCGGGACCTGGGACCACCAGCGGACCCGGCTGCGCGAGCGGCGGCAGTACTCCGACCTGGGCGTCCAGCTGCTCCACGCGCGGGCGCGCGAGCTCGATCCCGGCCGCCGCACGATCCGGCTGGACGACGGGACGGGCCTGGACTACGACGGGGCGGTCATCGCCACCGGGGTGCGGCCGCGCCGCCTCCCCGGAGCGTCGCACCTCACCACCGGGGTGCATGTGCTGCGCGACCGGCCGGACGCCACCGAGATCCGCACCGCCTTCGAGGCCGGCGGCCGGGTCGTCATCGTCGGCGCGGGCTTCCTCGGCCTGGAGGTCGCGGCGGCCGCCCGCGGCATGGGCCTCGACGTCACCGTCGTGGAACCCCTCGAGCACCCCATGCTCCGCCAGGTCGGCCCCGAGATCGCCCCCGTCGTCGCGGGCCTGCACCGCGAGCGCGGCGTGAAGCTGCGCCTCGGCGTCGGCGTCGGCGACATCCGCGACGAGGACGGCCGGGTCACGACGGTCGAGCTGACCGACGGCACCTCCCTCCCCGCCGACTGCGTCCTGGTGTCCATCGGCGCCGTGCCCGAGGTGGACTGGCTGCGCGGTTCGGGGCTGCCGCTCGGCGACGGCATCGAGTGCGACGAGTTCTGCAAGGCCGCGCCGGGCGTCTACGCGGCGGGCGACGTCGCGTCCTGGTTCAACCCGCGGTACGGGCGCCGGATGCGGCTGGAGCACCGGATGAACGCCACCGAGCAGGGCACCGCCGCGGCGCGCAACCTGCTGCACGGCGACGACAAGCCGTTCTCGCCGCTGCCGTACTTCTGGACCGACCAGTACGACGTCAAGATCCAGGCCCACGGCGTGCTCCCGGCGGACGCCGAGGTGACGATCGAGGAGGGCACGCCGGCGGACGGGAAGTTCGTGGCCTCCTACCGCTCTGAGGGGCGGCTCATGGGAGTGCTCGCCTGGAACGCGCCCAAGCTGATCCTGCCCTTCCGCAAGCTCCTCCTCGAGGAGCAGGCCGCCCGCTAGATCGCAGCGCCGGCGCGCGCGCCGGCGTCGGTGGCCACCCGGTCCCGGCCGGGTGGCCGTCACGCGGGCGCGGGGTCAGTCGGCGGGCCGCAGCACGCGCGCCAGGCTGTCGAGGGCCGCCTCCAGGGCGCCGAGGTCACCGCCGTCCTCGGCGGCGACCTTCCGGACGACCTCCACGTCCTTGCCGACGAAGGCGCCCGTCGCCTCGGCGAACGCCGCGACCGACCCCCTGTGGTGGACGCCCGCCAGCGCCCGGCTGGCGGAGCTGCCGTGCTGGAGCGCGTCGAGGAGCGCGGTCTCGTCCAGGCCCCACCGGTTCCAGAGCCGGACCGCGTCGGCCAGCAGCCCGATGTGCGAGGCGAACAGCGCGTTGTTGACGAGCTTCACCCGCTGGCCGGCGCCCGTCGGGCCGACGTGCAGCAGCGGGTCGCCGTAGCTCTCCAGCGCGGGCCGCACCCGCGCGACGGCGTCGTCGGCGCCGCCGGCGAAGAGCGTCAGGCGGCCGGCCTCGATGTCGTGCGGGCCGCCGCTGACCGGGCAGTCGATCACGTCGACGCCGCCCGCCGCGGCCCGGGCGGCGATGGCCTCGGCCGTCCGCGGGCTGCCGGTGGTGTGCACGACCAGCGCGGACCCGGCCGGCATCCGGTCGAGCAGCGGGCCGTCGAGGCAGATGTCGCGGACCTGCTCGTCGTTGAAGACGCACACCAGGACGGCCTCGGCGCCGTCGGCGACCCCGGCCGTGTCGGCGACGGCCTGCGCGCCGTCCCCGGCCAGGGCCTCCCGCGCCTCGGGCGTCCTTCCCAGGACGCGGACCTCGTGGCCCGCCGCGGTGAGGCGGCGCACCATGGGCCGCCCCATCCTCCCGGCGCCGATGAAACCGAGGCGCATCGCAACTCCTTGAAGAGATTCAGATCACAGCGATGCTAACCACACTCATCAGAATGAGCAATGAATCAATAGCGTGAATCGCTGTTCAAATCGGGTCAGGCCAGGGTACCGGTGCCCTCTCCCGCCCTGCGGAGGGACTGCCTGCTCCGGTCGTCCCGCAGGAGCCTCGTCCGGAGGATGATCTCCATCTCGAACCTCCAGTCGGCGTCCTCCATCTCGGCGCCGAAGAGATCCTGCAGCTGGCGCATCCGGTAGCGCACCGTCTGCGCGTGGACGTGCAGCCGGGCCGCCATCTCGGGGGCCTTCCCCCCGGTCACGAGCCAGGTCAGCAGCGTCTCCCCCAGGCGGACCTGCTGGAGCGGCTTGAGGGCGGCCAGCGGCCCGTAGCGCCGCCTGGTCATCAGCTGGATCACGTCCTCGTTGTGGAACAGCAGCAGCGTGGAGAGCTCGTCGGAGCAGCGGACGTAGCGGTCGCATCCGACGACGCCGCGCTGGACGAGCGAGAGGGCCTGGACGGCCAGCCGGAGGGAGAGGGCGGCGTCGTCGAGGGGCACGCTCGGGCCGATGGCGAACTCGGTCCCGCGCAGGGCGCGGGCCAGCATGTCCTCGCGTCCGGGCGCGTCCGGGTCCGGGACGATCAGGCAGGGGTCGGGGCGCTGGAGGTCCACGAGCACGTCGGGCCCGACCGCCGGCGCCAGCCGCCCGTCGGGGGGACGCTCGGCGACGGCCACGCACGCCACCGTCGCCGGAAGCCGCCACCGCGCCTCCCGGGCCAGGTCCGCCAGCGCCTCCCCGGACATCGCGTGGCCCCTGGTCAGCACCAGTTCGACCAGCCTGCGGCGCAGTGCCTGGAGCCGGTCGGAGGCGCTCTGCCGCGCCTGGAGGTGGCCCTCGACCGTGTACGCCGCGATCTCCTCGACGTAGGTGAAGACCGCCTCGGCGAGCAGCGACATCGTCTCGGCGGGCCATCCGGCGCGGCGCCCGACGTCGGCGATGCGGCGCCAGGCGACCCGGGCGCCGACGCGGTAGGCGGCCTGGAGGGCGTCCAGGCTCCGGCCCGCCCGGTACTCGTGGCGCCCGAACCCCCGGCAGATCCTGGTTCCGCCGTCCGCCGCGGCCGCCGGATCGGCGAGCCGGTCGACGAACTGCCGCAGCGCCCGCTCGACCGCCGGGCGGATCACGGTGGGAGGGCCGTCCTGGAGGGGACCGCCGAACTCGGTGACCGAGTACCTGATCTCCTCGACGATCTCCGCCGCCAGCGACGGGAGTTCGGGCCGCAGGACGGCGACGACGTCGGGGGGCGGGGCGGCGCCGCGGCGGGCGGGGGGCCGGTCGTCCGGGAGCGGGAGCGGGATCATCGTGGCCTGAGCCATGTACGGACTTCCTCGTTGTGCGCGGGGACCGTGGGAGCCCGGCCCCCAAGGGGGCGATCCGGTCATGTGGGCCGGTGGACCGGGGGGCGGGGGACCGCGGGACCATGCATCCTGACCGTCCCCTTCACCGACCGTGTGGAGCACGTGTGACGCGGAGCACTGTAACCCCATGGGCCGCACATGTGAATAGGGTTTCCCAGAAGAGCAGCTCAGGTTCTCTCTAGAGAAGTATGAGAATCTCTGATCGCGCCGGCCCGGCGGCCCGTCACGACGTGGTGCGCAGGACCGCCGCCGAGCAGAACGCCCACATGTCCTCCGGGCCCGCCCTGCGGACCCCCGACAGGATCGAGGTGTGCGCGTTGGCCAGCAGGAGCTCCAGCAGCAGTTCCGCCTGCGCGGTGATGTCGAGGTCGCCGCGCAGCTTCCCGGCCGCCTCGACCTCGCTCAGCAGCTCGACGATGAAGCCGCGGAGCGGATTCAGGGCGTGCGCGAGGTCGCGCGACCGGGACTCGGCGAGCCGGAGGTGGAAGACGCTCAGCGCCCGGTAGGTCGGGTTCGTCGTGGCCGTGCGCTCGGTGAGCCCCGACAGCAGCGCCCGCAGGCGCAGCACCGGCTCGGTCTCCTTGTCGCACAGCTCCCGCAGGATCGGCACCGCCGTCTTGCGCAGGATCGTCTCGTAGATGGCCAGGAGCAGGCTGTCCTTGCCGTCGAAGAACGAGTAGAACGTCCGGACGGACATCCCGGAGCGGTCGACGACGTCCTGGATGGTGAAGTCGACGCTGCCCTCCTCGAGGATGAACTCGAGGGCGGCGTTGACGAAGCGGTCGCTCCGCTGGCGCGCGCGCGTGCGGGCGCCCTCCAGGGATCGTTCCACGCTGCGCCGCTGCCAGCTCGGCAGTTCCTCGCCCAGCGGCTCCGTCGCCGGCCCGCCGTCCACGCGCTCCGCCTCGTCCGGCTCCTGCCGCACCATGCTCTCCCCTCACCCGCCGCCCGGGACAACGCCGCTCCACCCGAATGCCAGCGGGCCTCCCAAGTACGGCCATGGCCACGGCTGTGAAGAACAACATCGCTCTACATATACGATCATGCCATTCCACACCACCGGCAAGTGGAAACCGCCTGTGACATCGGGCACCGCCCCGCGCCGGGCGCCGCATCGGGCCGTTCCGGCCGCGCGCATCGGCGGAATCGCCTTGACTAACCTGGTTCTCGTTATACGATTACAACATTCTCGTAATGAGAAAGCATGCTTCGTAGGCGGCGTCCCCCGCGGGCAGCGCCCGGCGCGAAGGAGAGTGGATGATGTCCGGCCGTCTCCCTGGCGACAACGCGCTGCTCCACCTGGAGGCACTGGCCTCCGAGATGCGGACGATCAGCGACTTCGGCGTCGACCTCGTCGGCCCGGCCTCGCTCGGCGCCGCCTTCCTCCGGGTCGCAGGCCCGCACGGCACCGGCCTCACGGAGCGGATCCACTGCGTCGCGGGCGCGGGCTCCTGGTGGTTCACCTGGTCGTGGGGCGACCGGATCGGGCTGGCGACCGACGTCGCGGGCGCGGCGCGCGCGATCAGGCACGTCCTCACGATCCGCTGCGGCCTGCTGGCCGCCCCTCCCCCGGGACGCCCCGTCGCACCCCGCCGATCCCCCGAACTGTCCCCGGCTGCCAATAAATAAGTGACTGTTTACTCTCTTCGGTGACTAAGGCCCGGCCAGGCCGCTTCCCATAATCGCTGCTCGGACACCTCGTCCAGCACGACGAACGATCGGGAGCCGCCATGCCTGACAACGCCTCCACCACCCCGTCCCCCGCTCCGGACGTCACCCGCCGCCGGCTGCTCGGCGCCGCCGCACTCGGCGGACTCGGCGGACTCGGCATCGCGGCCGCCACCGGCGCCGGGCCGGCTTGGGCCGCCGCGCGCGGCCGAAGGGTCCCGGTGACCGAGCAGCGCGAGCGGGCCGTCGTCGTCGGGACCGGCTTCGGCGGCGGCGTGACCGCCCTCAGGCTGGCCCAGGCCGGGGTGGGGACCCTCGTCCTGGAACGCGGCCTGCGCTGGCCGACCGGGCCCAACGCCACGACCTTCCCCCGCGTCGCCAACATCGACCGCCGCTCCGCCTGGCTGAGCGGCGGAAGCCCGGTCCCCGGCCTGCCCGGCACCTGGGAGCCCTACACGGGGCTGATCGAGGTCCTCAAAGAGCAGGGCATGACGATCAACTGCGGCGCCGGTGTCGGTGGCGGATCACTGATGTACCACGGGATGACGCTGCAGCCGACCGAGGAGTACTTCGCCGCGTCCATGCCGGTCGCGGCCGGCGACTACGCCGAACTCGACCGATGGGCCTATCCCACCGTCGCGCGCATGCTGAAGATCACCACCGTTCCCGACGACGTGATCGCCACCGATCCGTACCGGTCCTCCCGGCTGTTCTGGGACGTCGCACCCCAGGCAGGACTGGACAGGTTCAAGGTGCCCCTGCCCATCGACTGGAGCTTCGTGCGCGGGGAACTGGACGGCCGGTACACCCCCACCTACACCACCAGCGACGTCGTCTTCGGCGTCAACAACGGCGGCAAGCACTCCATCGACGTCACCTACCTCGCCGCCGCCCAGGCCACCGGCCGCGTCCGCGTGGCGACGCTGCACGTCGTGCGGGACGTGTCGCTGGACGCCCAGAAGCGCTGGGTGCTGCACGTGGACCGCATCAACACCGACGGTGTCGTCCAGGAGCAGAAGCGCATCATCGCCGACGCGGTGTTCCTCAACGCGGGTTCTCCCGGCACGACACGCCTCATGGTGAAGGCGCGCGCCAAGGGCCTGATCCCCGGCCTGCCCGACGCCATCGGCACCCAGTGGGGCAACAACGGCGACCGCATCTTCGCCTGGGTCCAGATGAACGGCGACCCTGGGACGCGGCAGGGCGGCCCCGCCTGCGTCGGCGGACGCGACCCCGGCAGCGCCATCCCGTACACGATCATCCACGCGGGTTCGCCGCTGCCTCCCCCGCAGGGCACCAAGATGATGACGGTGGTCGGCTTCGGCATCGTCAAGGCGGCCGGCACCTGGGCCTACGACGCCTCCGCCGACGACGCCCGTCTGACCTGGCCCTCCTCCGGCGACGCCGAGCTGCAGGCGCTCATCCGCGACCGCGTCGACGAGATCGCACGTGTGGGCGGCGGCCAGATGGTCGACACCAACGCCCAGGAGGCCTCGACCTGGCACGCGCTGGGTGGCGTGCCCATGGGCGGTGCGGTCGACCGGTTCGGCCGGATGCTGGGGCAGCGCGGGCTGTACGTCCTGGACGGCGCCCGCATCCCCGGCTCCACCGGCGCCTGCAACCCGTCCATGACCATCGCCGCCCTGGCCGAGCACAGCATGGCCGCCATCGTCCGGCAGGACGTCGGGCGGGTGTTCTGATCAGGCGACGATGCCGCGGAGCTTCAGGTCGGTGATGGCGTCCCAGCCGAACCCGAGACCGGCCAGGATGGCGTCGCCGTGCTCGTTGAACTCGGGCGCCCGCTCCGGGGCGGCCGGTTCCCCGTCGAACTGGACGGGCGCGGCGGCCACCTGGAACGGGACGCCCGCCGCCGTCCGGCACGTCTGTACGTAGCCGTTCGGGGCCGTCTGCGGATCCGCCCCCGCCTCGGCGATGTTCTGGACGACCGACCAGGGGCCGGTGAAGCCCTCGAGCCGCGCGCGCCACTCGTCGACCGTCCGCTCCTCGAACGCCTCGCGCAGCAGCTCGATGGCGTCCTCGTTGTTCGCCATGATCGAATGGTGGTCGGCGAAGCGGGGATCGGCCGCCGCCCCGGGCCGTCCGATCGCCTCGCACAGCGACGCCCAGTACCGGCCCGCCTGGAGGCAGCAGAACGCCAGCCACCGCCCGTCCCTGGTCCGGTAGTTGCCGACCAGCGGATTGGCCCACAGCGACGACGCCGACGGGGCCGTGAAGGGCACCCCCAGCTGGAGCGAGAGGGCCAGCGCGTGGCCCATCGACCACAGGCCCGTGCCGAGCAGCGACACGTCCACGACCGTCCCCTCGCCGGTGCGCTCCCGGTGGAACAGCGCGCCCATCATCCCGCCCGCGATCGCCATCGCGCCGATCGAGTCGCCGAAGCCGGGGCCCGGCGGGCTCGGCACGGGGCCGGGCTCCGCCCCCTGGACGCCCGCGCCGATGCCCGCCCGCGCCCAGAACCCGAGCATGTCGTAGGAGCCGCGGTCGCCGTCGGGCCCCCGCTCCCCCTGACCCGAGCCGCGGACGTAGATGATGCGCGGGTTGTGCGCCCGGATGTCCTCGACGTCGATCTTCAGCTTCCGGCGGACGCCCGCCAGCTTGTTGGTGACGAAGATGTCCGACTTCGCCGCGAGCGCGTACAGGATGTCGAGCCCCTCCGGCGACGCCAGGTCGAGGGCCAGGCTCCGCTTCCCCCGGTTGGAGTGCTCGAACAGGACGTGGACGTCGGAGGAGACCGACGCCGTCCCGGTGGAGGCCAGACCGCGCATGGCGTCGCCGCGCTCGACATGCTCGATCTTGACGACCTCGGCGCCCCAGTCGGCCAGGAGCGCCGAGGCCGCGGGCACGAACGTGTGCTCGGCGACCTCGAGGACGCGGACTCCCTGCATCACTGCGGTCATGGATAACCTCCGTTGTCGGCCGTGCCGGGCGGGCTGGGCGGGCTGGGCGGGCTGGGTCAGGGGCGCAGGCCGGTCCTCGCCTCCCCGGTGGCCGGCGAGAAGGGGACGGAGAGGTGCTGGTGGACCATCGCCCACGCTCCGTTCCTCCGCTGGAACACCCGAGTGCCGCGAGACCACGAGTCGGTGCTTCCGCCGCCGGGCCGCGCCACGCGCACGTGGTTGAGCCCCCACGCGACCGCGAGATCGTCCCGCACGAGGACCTTGAGATCTGGAATGTCCAGGCCGACCTCGGCCCCGCCCGCGTCGAGGTTGCGCTCGCAGACCTCCCGCACGGCCTCGACGCCGACGTACTGGAGCGGCTCCTCGTGCTCGTAGGAGACGACGTCCTCGGCGATGTGGGCCATCATCGCGTCCAGGTCCTTCTCCGCGGTGCCCCTGGACCACTCCCGGTGCACGCGGCGCACCTCCTCCTCGGCGCCGGTGGGGTCGGCGAGCGGGAACGAGTGGTGCTCGTGGACGACGACCCACCGGCCGTCGTCCCTGCGCAGCCCCAGCGTCAGCCGCAGGCGGTTGCCCGGGTCGGCGGCGAGCTCCTCGGGGGTGCCGCAGCGCAGCAGGGCGTGGGCGAAGGCGACGCCGCCACCGGCGACGACGTCCAGCGACTCGATCTCGAACAGGGCGCCCGACGCCAGCCACTGGAAGAAGGGCGGCCACGTGGCGCGGTAGGCGTCGAGCCCGCGCACGCCCTGGTGCGGCGGCGGCACGTCGAACATCACGATGTCCTCGGCGTGGCCGTCGACGACCGCGTCGATGTCGCCGTCGCGGACCGCCCCGGCCCAGCGCTCGATCAGGGTGCGGATCTGCTCTTCGTCGGTGGGCATCGGTGCGTCCTTCCGGTTCGGTGCTTCCGTCAGGACTACAACCCGGGCGGGTCCGCGAAATCATCGCGGCGCGGCGGGCCGTTCTCGGGGAGTTCCGCCGGCAGGCCGAAGGCGGGGAAGTCGGCGTCCAGAAAGGACACCACCTCGGCGACCCGGGCGCCGCGCAGGGCGAGCAGGTCCAGGCCCGCGGGGACGTAGGCGTACCCGTTCCACCTGTACGTGCCGAAGGCCAGCTGCCCGTTGGCGCGCGCGGGCAGGAGGCGCCAGCGTTCCCGCATCGGGCCTTCGGCCAGGAAGCGGCGGATGCCCGCGTGGCCCTCGTACCAGGCGGCCAGCGGCGGCATCGAGTACTTGGCGTCCTCGGCGAGCATCGCGACGATCGCGTCGATGTCGCCCGCCTCCCAGGCGATGACGTACCTGCGGCCCAGCTCCCGCTGCGCCGTCTCGCCCAGGGCGTCCAGGGTCCGCCGCTGGCTGCTCTCCGGCAGCAGCCCGGCCAGTGTCTTCCGGGCCCGTTGCAGGGCGCTGTTGACCGCCGCCGTCGTCGTCTCCAGCAGGTCGGCGGCCTCCCTGGCGGGGTAGCCGAGGACGTCGCACAGCAGCAGGGCGGCCCGCTGCGGGGCCGACAGGTGCTGCAGGGCGGCGACGAACGCGAGCTCCACGCTCTCCCGCGCCAGGACGCGCGCCTCCGGCCCCGGCTCCGCCGTCCAGGCCATCATCCGGTCCGGGTACGGCTCGATCCAGGCGGCCTCGGCCAGCGGCGCGCCCCCGGGGCCCAGGTCGGCGGGCAGCTCGCGCCGCCCGCGCCGCTCGATGAGCGTCAGCGCCCGGTTCGTCGCGATCTTGTAGAGCCAGGGCCGGATCGATCCCCGGTGCCGGTACCGCTCCAGGCCGCGCCAGGCCCGGTCGAGGGCGTCCTGGACGGCGTCCTCCGCGTCGTGGACCGACCCCAGCATCCGGTAGCAGTGCGCGCGCAGCTCGTCGCGGAACGGGCCGACCAGCCGGCCGAAGGCGTCCTGGTCGCCGGCCCGCGCCGCCGCCAGCAACTCCGCCTCGGCGGACTCCTGCGACCGATCACCCCCGACCGCCAGCATGCGAGAACCCTACTTCCGCACGAATGGATCTACAATCGCGTCCCGTCCCCGGGGGGACGTCATGAAAGGCGGGTGCGCATGGAGATCGTGGTCGACGACCTGACCGGCCCCGAGATCGCCGGGTTCCTCGACGAGCACGTCCGGGAGATGCGGTCGATCACGCCGCTCGAGAGCAAGCACGCCCTCGACATCGAAGGGCTGCGCAGGCCGGAGATCACCTTCTGGTCCGTCCTGGACGGCCGGACGCCGGTGGGCTGCGGCGCGCTCAAGAGGCTGGACGCGCACCACGCGGAGCTGAAGGCGATGCGCACGACGTCGGCGCGCAAGCGGAGCGGGATCGCCTCCATGCTGCTGGAGCACATCATCGCCGAGGCCGGGCGGATGGGGTTCTCCCGGCTGAGCCTGGAGACCGGCTCGGACGACTTCTTCCTGCCCGCGCGGAGGCTGTACGAGAAGTTCGGGTTCGACTACTGCGAGCCGTTCGCCGACTACACGCACGACCCGAACAGCACGTACATGACCAGGACGCTCTAGGCGGCTCCCGGCGCGGGCGTCGCGGGCCCGGGGGCGCGGGAGAGGAGCGCGCGGAGCGTCCGGGCGATCTCGGCGGGGGCCTCCTCGGCCATGAAGTGGCCGTGGTCGACCGTCGCGTGGACCAGGTCGGGCGCCCAGGCGCTCCAGAGCTCCCGGGCGTCGAAGCCGAGGGCGGCGCCCCAGTCCTGCTGGAGGACGGTGACGGGCATCCGCAGCCGGTTCCCGGCGTCCCGGTCGGCCCGGTCGTGGACGACGTCGACACCCGCGGAGGCGCGGTAGTCGGCGACGATCGAGGGGACGGCCGCGCGGCAGGCGTCCAGGTAGGCGGTCCGCACGTCGGCGGGGATCGCCCGCGGGTCGCCCGCCCAGATGTCGAGGAAGTGGCCGAAGAAGGCGTCCGCGCTCGCGTTGATCATCCGCTCGGGCAGCCCGGGGGGCTGGGCCATCAGGTACAGGTGGAAGCCGACGGCGCCGCCGAGGCCGCGCATCGCGTCCCACATGTCCAGCGTGGGCAGCACGTCGAGGCAGGCCAGCCGGGTGATCGTCCCAGGGTGGTCGAGGCCGGCGCGGAAGGCGACCAGGGCGCCGCGGTCGTGCCCGGCCAGCGCGAAGCGCTCGTGTCCCAGGGCGCGGGCGAGGGCGACGATGTCGGCGGCCATGGTGCGCTTGGAGTAGGCGCGGTCGTCGGTGGCGGCGGGCTTGTCGCTGGCGCCGTAGCCGCGCAGGTCGGGGCAGATCACGGTGTGGTCGGCCGCCAGGTCCGCGGCGACGTGCCGCCACATCAGGTGGGTCTGGGGGAAGCCGTGCAGGAGCACGATGGGGCTGCCCGAACCGCCGACGGCCGCGTTCAGGGACACGCCGTCGGCGACGGGGACGCGCTGGTAGCCGAAGCCGGTAATCGTTGGGGTCAAGGTCCGGTCCTTTCTCTGAAGACGCCTCCAGCCTCGCGGGCGGGAATGAGCATCCGATGAGCGCGCTACCGTGACCAGGAGTGATGCGGGGAAGGGACGGTCGGGCGGTGCGGGTCGTGTTCGGTGTGCTGGGGCCGGTGACGGCCTGGGACGCCTCCGGGGAGGCGGTCGCCCTGAAGGGGCCGCGGCACCGGGCGGTGCTGGCCCGGCTGATCATCGCCCGCCGCCGGGTCGTCCCGGTCGACCGGCTGGTCGACGACCTGTGGGACGACCCGCCCGCCGGAGCGGTGGGCGCGGTGCGCACCTTCGTGGCCGCGCTGCGCCGCGCCCTGGAGCCCGGCCGCCCGCCGCGCGCCCCGTCCCGGCTGCTGGTCACCGAGGGCCCCGGGTACGCGCTGCGCGCCGAGCCGGACACGGTGGACGCCTGGTGCTTCGAACGCGAGGCGGCCGCCGCCGCGGCGCTGCCGCCGAGGCAGGCCCTCGAACGGCTGGACGAGGCGCTGGGGCGGTGGCGCGGCCCCGCCTACGCCGAGTTCGCCGACGAACACTGGGCCCGCGCGGAGCGGTCCCGGCTGGCGGAGATCCGGTTGAACGCCGTCGAGCGGCGGGCCGAGAACCGGCTGGCCCTCGGACTGGCCGCCGAGACGGTCCCGGACCTGGACGCGCACGTGGCCGAGCATCCCTGGCGCGAGGACGCCTGGCGGCTGCTGGCCCTCGCGCTGTACCGCACCGGCCGCCAGGCCGACGCGCTGGCGGTGCTGCGCCGGGCCCGGACGCTGCTGGCCGAGCAGCTGGGCATGGACCCGGGCGCGCCGCTGCGCCGCCTGGAGTCCGACATCCTCCGGCAGGCGCGCCACCTCGATCCCCCGGCCGGGCCGGGCGAGGCGGCGGCCCGGGTCTGGGCGCGGACGGCCGCCGTGTACGACCGGGCCGTGACCACCGGCGCCCGGGCCAGGCTGGAGTCGTCGGTGGGCCTGCTGCGCAACCTCGCGGTGACCGGGGGCAGCGGCCTGGAGGCGGCCCGCACCAACCGCCTGGCCGCCGTCGCCGCGGCCGAGGAGCTGGGGGACGCCGAGCTGGCCGCCCGCGTGATCGGCGCCTATGACGTGCCCGCGATCTGGACCCGTTCGGACGACCCGCGCCAGGCGGCGCAGGTCGTGGCCGCCGCCGAACGCGCCCTGGCCGGCCTCCCGCCCGGCGCGCCCGAGGCGGTGCGGGCCCGGCTGCTGGCCACGATCGCCCTGGAGTCGCGCGGCGGCCGGGCGGCCCGCGGGCCCGAGGCCGCCCGCCTGGCCGAGGAGATCGCCCGCCGCCTGGACGATCCCGCGCTGCTGGCGTTCGCCCTCAACGGCGCGTTCATGCAGACCTTCGAGCGCGCGGGCCTGGCCCCGCGGCGCGACGCGATCGGCGCGGAGCTGGTGGAGCTGTCGGCCCGGCACGGCCTGACCACCTTCGAGGTGCTCGGCCATCTGGTCCGGCTCCAGGCCCGCGGCGCGCTCGGCGACTTCCCGGGGGCCGACCGGCACGCGGCCGCCGCCGACCGGCTGGCCGCGCGCCACGAGCTGCCGCTGGTGGGCGTGTTCACCCGCTGGTACGCGGCGCTGCGGCTGGCCGCGGCCGGGCGGGCGCCGGACACCGAGACCGAGGCCGCCTACCGGGACGCCGCCGCCTGGCTGCACGGCGCCGGGATGCCGGGGCTGGAGCACGGCCTGCTGCCGCTGGCACTGCTGTGCCTGCGCGTGCAGCACGCGCGGCCCGCGCCCACCGGCGAGGACATCGACTGGGGCCCGTACGCGCCGTGGGCCCGTCCCCTGGTGCTGCTGGCCCGGGATCGCCGTACCGAGGCCGCCGCGGCGCTGCGCGACGTCCCGGATCCGCCCCCCGACCTGTTGTTCGAGGCCCTGTGGTGCCTCATCGCGCAGGCCGCCGTAGCCCTCGGCGACGCGGGAACGATCCGGCGCGCGCACGAGGCGCTCGCCCCCGCGGCGGGGGAACTGGCCGGGGCGGGCAGCGGCCTGCTCACCGCAGGCCCGGTGTCACGCCACCTCGACGACCTCGCCGCCGCGGCGCGCACCGCCGGGCGTTGAACCGCCGTGAGCCGGCCCCCTACGCGGGGACCGCGGAGTTCGGCCGGGCCCGGTCCCTCGCCGGCGGCCGCGCGTCGAACCGGCCGGCCAGCGGCACGACCACCAGGACGAGCACGGCCGCGACCAGGTAGCCCGCCCAGTACCCGGACGACGGCTGCAGGGCGGCGACCAGCCCGGTCCCCGCGACCGCCCCGAGGTAGTTGAAGATCCCGACCCGCGCCACGGCGACGCCCTGCCCGACCGGGTCGTGGCGGGCCGCCGCCGCGTACGCGCTCGGGGCGACCGAGCACAGCCCGAACCCGGCCATCGCGAAACCGGCGATGGCCACCCACGGGACCGGGGCCAGGACGGCCGCCGTCAGCCCGAGGGCGGCCAGGACCGCGCCCCCGCGGACGATCCAGGCGGCGCCGCGGCGGCGCACGGCCAGGTCGGCCAGCGCCCGGCCGGTCACCGTCGCCGCCGCGAACGCGGTGATGGCCAGCGGCGCCACCGCCTCGGGGGCGTGCAGCTCGTCGCGGACGTACTTGACGGCGAATCCCGCGATCGCGCCCTCGGCGACGTAGGCGCAGGCCAGTGCCGCGCCGAGGACCAGCAGCGGCCGCCACGGCACCGCGACGGGCGGTCCCCGCCGCTCCAGCGCCGCCGCGGCGCGCTCCCCGATCCGCGCCTCCTGGTCCCTGCCCAGCGCCGTCCGCGCGGTGGCCACGGCGATCAGCAGGCCCACCGCGACCGGCACCAGGAAGCCCTTCGCCACCGAGAGGCCGGCCTGGTTGGCGAACGAGGCCCACAGCGAGCCGGCGATGCCGGCCCCGCTCCAGACCGCGAAGAACCCGTTGACCAGGGACCGGCCGGCGTGCCGTTCGATGGCGACGGCCTGGGCGTTCATCGCCGCCTCCGCCATGCCCATCGTCAGGCCGGCCAGCGCCACCGCGGCCACCAGCGGGGCCGTCCCGCCGACCAGGCCGACCGCCATGACCGCCGCGAAGAACGCCGGCTGCGCGTACCGCAGCACCGGGCCGGAGCCCCACCGGCCGCTCAGCCGCGCCGCCAGCAGGCCGCCCGCGATCGCCAGGACCGGGACCAGCGCCACCAGGACGTTGATCGCCGCGTCGCCGAGCCGGTGCGCGTGCTGGATCTGCGGCACCCGCGCCATGACGGTGGAGAAGACCAGCGCCTCGCCCGCGTAGCAGAGGTAGATCGCCGTGCGCACGCGCCGTATCGGCGGTTCCAGGACGGGTGCGGGCGTGGCGGCTGCCTGCATCGCTCCCGTCCCGCTCACGGTTCAACTACTGATAAGTCATGTTATATGTGGGTGGTGTCGATACGGGCGGGATGCCGTGCGACGCCCGCCGGCCGGCGATGGAGCCGCGTCACGACGGAGGCGGCGTCCGGGTGAACTCGGTGAACGCTGAGAGGCTGGCCTTCGGCGTGCTGGGGCCGCTGCTCGTGCAGGTGGACGGCGCCCCGGTCACGCCGCCGCGCTCCCCCATCCTCCGGGGCCTGCTGGGCGTCCTGCTGGCCGCCGGGGACCACTCGGTCCCCTCGCTCCGGCTGGTCGAGCTGGTCTGGCCGGGACGGTCCGACGAGGTGGGCCCGGGCTCGGTGCAGGTGGGGGTCTCCCGGCTGCGGCAGTGGCTGCGGCGAATCGACCCCGCGCCCGAGCCCCGCTGGAGCCTCGACCACGACGGCGCCGGCTACCGCCTCGCGGTGCCCGCCCACACCGTGGACCTCGGCCGCTTCCGCGCCCTCGTGGACGGGGCGGAGGCCGCCGGGCACGCCGAGGAACGGGCCGCGCTCCTGGAGTCCGCGCTCGAGCTGTGGCGGGGTCCCCTCCTGGCCGACCTGTCCGTCCTGGACTTCTCCGACCCGCTGCTCCGCTCGGTCGCCGAGGAGGTCCACGCGGCCGCCGCGGGCCTGGCCGCCGCGGCCGCCGCCACCGGCCGCGCCGGCCCGGCCCTGGACCGGCTGCACGCGCTGGCCGAGGCGCATCCGCTGGACGAGCGGCTGGAGGCCGGGGTGATCGAGCTGCTGGCCGCCGACGGGCGCAGCGCCGAGGCGCTGCGCCGGTACCAGGCGTACCGCGAGAGCGTCGCCGAGGAGCTGGGCGTGGACCCCGGGGAGCGGGTCCAGGCCGCCTACCTCTCCGTGCTGTCGCAGGAGTCGGGCCGGCGGTCGGGCCCCGCGCGGGTGCCGGGGCCGCCCGTGCCGGCGCAGCTGCCGCCCGGCGTGCCCGACTTCACCGGCCGCGACGAGCAGGTGGAGGCCCTCACCGGCCTGCTGGGCGCCCGCGACCACTCCCCGCTCGCGCTGATCACGGGCATGGGCGGGGTCGGGAAGACCACGCTGGCCCTGCACGTGGCGCACCGGCTCGCCGCCCGGTTCCCCGACGGGCGGCTCTACACCCGGCTGCGCGGCCCCGACGGCGCCCCGGTGGACCCGGCGCGGGTCCTCGGCGGGTTCCTGGGCGCGTTCGGGATCACCGGGCAGGACGTGCCGCCGTCGCTGGAGGACCGGTCGGCGCTGTTCCGGACCGTCCTGACCGGCCGCCGGGTGCTGATCGTGCTGGACGACGCCTCGGCCGAGGGCGAGGTGCGCCCGCTGCTGCCCGCCGCGCCCGGCTGCGCCGCCGTCGTCACCAGCCGGCTCCCGCTCGCCGGGCTGGAGGGCGCCGGCCGGATCGAGCTCGGGGTCTTCGAGCCCGGCCAGGCCGTCGCGCTGCTGGGCCGCATCACCGGACCGGCCCGGGTGGGCGCCGAGCCCGAGGCCGCCGCCGAGATCGCCCGGTTGTGCGGGTACGTCCCGCTGGCGGTGCGGATCGCCGGGGCGCGGCTCGCGCACCGGCGGCACCGCACGCTCGGCTGGCTGGCCGAGACGCTCGGCGACGAGCGGCACCGGCTGGACGAGCTGGCCGCCGGCGACCTGGCCGTGCGCGCCTCGTTCCGGCTCAGCTACCTGCGGCTGCCCGACGGCACGCGGCGGCTCTTCCGGCTGCTCGGGCTGCTGGAGGCGCCCGACTTCGGGGAGTGGATCGCGGCGGCGCTGCTGGACGTCCCGTACCGGGCCGGCCGGGCGCACCTGGAGGCCCTGGTCGACGCGCAGCTCCTCACGGTGACCGGGGCCGACCCCCAGGGCCGGCCGCGCCTGCGCTACCACGACCTGGTCCGCATCTACGCCCGCGAGCTCGCCCTGGCCGAGGACGACGCCGGGACGCGGAACGCGGCCGTGCGACGCGCGCTGGGCGCCTGGCTGGGGCTGGCCGAGCGGGCCGCCGAGCGCGTGCCGGGCCCCTGCTTCGCCACCATCGGCGGCTCGGCGCCCCGGCACCGGCTCCCCGCCGCGGTGGCCGAGGACCTGCTGGCCGACCCGATGGGGTGGTTCGACACTGAGCGCGCCGCGCTGACGGCGGCGGTCGACCAGTCCTGCGCGCTCGGGCTCGACGAGCACGCCTGGGAGCTCGCGGCGTCGATGGCCAAGTACCTGGACGTCAGGAGCCTGACCCAGGACCTGATGCGGACGCACGAGCGGGCCATGGAGCTGTGCGCGTCGGCGGGCAACCGGCTGGGCGAGGCGGTCATGCTGCGCGGCCTCGTCGACGTGGCGACCTGGATCGCCAACGACCGGGCCGGCGACGCCATGGGCACCTCGTACGAGGACTCGCGGCGGCTGCTGCGGCTGTTCGAGGAGGAGGGCGAGCGGCGCGGGATGGCCGACGCCCTGGTGGCCCAGTGCTGGGGGCTGGTGGCCCGCGGCGAGGAGGAGCTGGCGCTGGAGACGGCGCGGCGCGCGCTGCGGATGGCCGAGGAGACCGGCCACCTGGGCGGCGAGGCCCGCGCGCACCAGGTGATGGGCGTCGCCTACGGCGAGCGGCGCCCGGAGGAGGCCGCCGAGCACCTGCAGCGCTGCCTGGAGCTGGCGCGGTTGCACGGCAACCCGCGTTTCGAGGCCACGGCCATGCAGTTCCTGGGGGCCGCGCACTGCCTGGCGGGACGCATCGACATCGGGCACGAGCTGCTGGTGGACTCGCTGCGCGTCTGCCACGCGCTCAAGGACCGCTACGCGGAGGCGTTCTCCCTGCTCTACCTGGCCAAGCTGTATGCCGCGCTCGGCGACGAGCGGGCGCTGCCGACGGCGCACTCGGTGGTCTTCCTCAGCCGTCGGCACGGCATGGAGCACCATCTCGCGGACTCTCTGAAGGTGCTCGGGGAACTGGAGCTGGGGGCCGGCCGGAGCGCCTCGGCGACGACGCATTTGGAGGAGTCGGTCCGCCTCTGGCGCGACCGCGGCTGGCTCGCGTTCCTGGCCGGCACGCTCCGCGTCCTGGGTACTGCCTACCGGACGAACGGCGACGAGGAGGCGGCCAGGAAGAACTGGAGTGAGGCGGTCAGCGTCTATGAGCAGTTGGGCGATCAGGAGGCGGCGGCGGGCGTCGGCGCCCTCCTCAACGCGCGGTGAGCACGGCCCGGCCCGCGCTCGCACGCGGCCGGGCGGTTCCCCGGGAGCCCCCTGCTCCTCGGCGGCGGGATCGTCGTCGTCCGGTGGTCGAGCGTGCCCCCAATGACGTTCGAACAACCGGCGAGTCCCCGCTCCGCCCGGCCGTCGGCCCCCACCAGGGCTTTTCTCTGGCGGTGCTCTTGGTGGGAGCTACCCGGTCATTCTGCCGGAGGGGGCCTTACCAATCGCTTACAGGTTCGTCCGCACCGGCGCGCCGGGCCTCCTGAAGTGGCCGGAAGCGGTCCGGGGCGGCTCCCGGCGGTGGAGTGCCGCCGGGAGCCGGTGCGCGCCGGGCCTCAGAAGGCCAGGTCGCGGCGGCGGAACAGGGCCACGCCGGCGGCGGTGAGGGCGAGCGCGGCGCCCGCCAGCACCGCCACGGGCGTCAGCGCCAGGTCGGCGGCCGGCAGCGACGGGGTGTGGCTGAACGGCGAGAGGTTGGTGACCGCCTGCGGCAGCTCCAGGATCGGCCCGATCTGCCCGATCAGCAGGCAGGCGCCCAGCGCCGCCCAGGAGATCGCGACCGACCGGTGCGGCAGCAGGCCGATCACCGCGACCACGAACCCGGCCAGCGCCAGTGTCGCGGGCAGCTGCACCATGGCGGCCCCCAGCAGCGAGGGCACCTTCTCCATCGAGCCGGACGCGGCGGCGTAGGCCAGCCCGTTGGCGAGCCCGGTCACCAGCAGCACGGCGGCGGTGCCGAGCACGGCGCAGGTGACGTGCGAGAGCAGCCACCGCGGGCGGCTCACCGCCGTGGCCAGCACCGCCTCCAGCGGCCCGCTCTCCTCGGCGCGGGTGCGCAGCAGCGCCTGGACGGTGTACCCGGCGACGATCACCCCGGTGAGGCTCATCATCGCGGCGAAGAAGACGTCGACCACGTCGCCCGCCCCGCCCATGCGCCCGATCATGTCGGCCAGCCCGTCGCTGCTGCCGAGCACCTCCTCGGCCTCGTTCCCGACGGCGCCCAGCGCCACGCCCATGACCAGCATGCCCGCGGCCCAGCCGTACAGCACGCCGCGCTGCAGCCGCCAGGCCAGCCCGAGGGGGCTGAGCAGCGCGCGCGGCGCCCGGACGGGGCCGCGGCGGGTGGGGAGCATCCCGGTTCCCACGTCGCGGTGGTCGGTGAGCCGGAACGCGATCAGCACCAGGGCGGCCAGCAGCACGGCGTGCAGCGCCAGCGGCCACCAGTCCTCGTCGCCGAACGGGCGGACCCGCTGCCCCCAGCCGATCGGCGAGAGCCAGGACGGCCAGAGGCTGGTGACGGTCATGTCGTCCTCGACCGGGGCGAGGCCGTCCCCGGCGGCGCGCAGCAGGAAGGCCGCGCCGAGGACTGCCGAGGCCAGCCCGGAGGCGGCCCGCGCGCTCTCGGTGATCTGCGCGGTCACGGCGGCGACCCCGGCGAACACCGCGCCGATCGCGCCGACCGCCGCGCCGGCGGCCAGCGACCCGGCCACCGGGAGCCCGCCGGCGACCAGCACGACCGCCACCAGCCCGGCCAGCAGCAGATCGGCGCCGATGGTCACGGCCAGGGCGGCGGCGAGGGCCGCGTGCCGTCCCACGACCGCCGAGCCGATCATCTCCGAGCGTCCGGTCTCCTCGTTCTGCCGGGTGTGCCGGACGACCGCCATGATGCTCATCAGCACGGCGGCCACGACGACGATGACGAAGGTCTCGTTGACGACGACGCCGCCCTCGCTGGCGTCGGGCACGACGCCGTTGAAGACGCGGGAGACGGCGCTGGTGACGTTGGACCGGGCGTAGGCGGCCTGCTCCTGCGCGGTCGGGTAGAGGCCGGAGATGCTGGAGGCCGTCGCGCCGACGACGGCGGTCGTCCCGAGCAGCCACAGCGGCAGCTGGACCCGGTCGCGGCGCAGCGCGAGCCGGGCGAGGCGGAGGGTGCCGGTGAACGTGCCGGCGCGCTTCTTCATCGGGCGGCCTTCGCCGGCTCGGCGGCGCCGGTCCGGTCGCCGTAGTGCCGCATGAACAGCTCTTCCAGGGTGGGCGGGTTGCTGGTGAGCGCGCGGACGCCGAACCCGGCCAGGTGCCGGTGGACGCCGGCGAGCGCCTCC
>NZ_JBHSON010000135.1:0-25119 GCF_042656285.1 Actinomadura rugatobispora
GGGCGTGCCGGCCGGGCGGATGCGCGCCGGGGCCGCGGGCTGCGCGCTCGCCGGTGAGGCGGACCCTCGCACGGAGGCGCCCGGGACGGCGCCCGGCGGGCCCGCCGGTCCGTTGGTGCCCGTGGCGGCGGCGGTGCGCATGGCGCGCAGCCGGCTGCCGAAGAGGCGTTCGGCGTCGTCCAGGCGGCTCAGCGCACGCTCGGCGGCCTCGCGCCGCTGCCCGCCGTCGGCCGCGCGGTGCACCTCCAGCTCCGCCGCGGCGGCCTCGGCCAGCGCGGCCGGCTCGACGGTGCCCACCGAGCCCCCGGTCGTGCCCGGGATGTTGGCGGCGAACCGCCACAGCAGCCGCTGCACGGCGGGCGAGGGCGAGGCGCCGCCGCGACCGGCGTGCTCGGCGATCCGGAGCGCGGCGGTGAGGAAGTCGGTGCGCGCGCTCAGCGGCCCGACCACCCGCTGCTCCAGCGGCCAGGTGCTCACGGTGATCAGGCCGCGGGCGGGCGCGAGCATGTCGGCGGTAAGGGCCGCGCACAGGTAGTAGGGGCGCGAGTAGGGCGAGGTGCGGAACGAGCGCTCCTCGTCGCGGCGCAGGCTGGTGAGCCGGCTCCCCGCGATCTCGCCGGGGAAGAACGCCGCGTACACCGACCCGATCAGCTTCGGCGCGGCCGGGACGCTCAGCAGCGTCAGCGCCTGGTGCACCTGCTCGCGAACGGGGACCAGCCCGCGTTCGCGCTCGGCGCCCCGTCCCGTGACGGCGCGCTCAGCGGCGCGGCGCTCCGCGGCGGGTCGATCCGCTGCGGGCTCGTCATCGGCCTCGGCGGGCTGCGCGGGGCCCTCGCCGAGGACCGCGTCGTCCCAGGCGTCCTCGGCGCGGCGCAGCTCGGCGCGCAGCGTCCGGGCGGCGGCGCGGTCGCCCCGCGCCATCGCCCGGCGTACCGAGGCGCGCAGTTCCGCGATGCGCGCCTCCAGCGCCTCGGGGCTCGGTACGCCGGGTGACGGGGACATGCGGGTGAGAGTACAGGAGCTTCCAGACACTTCCAGTGTTTTCCAGTTTCGCGCGTGGCGCGTGTCAGGCCGCGGGATCCTCGCCCGGCGGCTTGCGCCAGGTGACCGAGTAGCGCCAGAGCGCGTGCCGTTGGAAACGCGCGCCCGGAAGCAGGCGCTGGGACTCCTGCCGGACCTGCCCCCACGTCATGCCCGGCTCGGCCAGCGGCGCACCCGGCTCGCCCGCGCGCCTGCGATGGCGAAGCCGGTGGTAGTGGTGCACCGGCACGCCCGCGAGCGAGTACAGCAGGTCACCCGCCGACCCCGTCCGGGCCAGGCCGATGACGACCAGGGTCCCACGTGGACGCAGCAGTTCGCGCATCCTGGTGAGCGCCGCGCCGAAATCCATGTGATGGACCGTCGCGACGCTGCAGACGAAGTCGTACCCCTCCCGCGGCAGATCGTGCGAGAGCAGGTCGGCCTCGACGAAGCCGACGTTCGCCAGGTGCCCGCTCGCCTCCCGCGCCGCGGCGACCATCCCGGCGGACCTGTCCAGCCCCGTGACCTGCCCGGACCGCGCCGCCAGCCGCCGCACGAGCAGCCCGTCGCCGCACCCGGCGTCCAGCGCGTCCCGGCAACCGCGCGGCACGGCCCGCAGCACCAGGCCGTGGTAGTGCGTGTTGTGGTTCCAGTAGCCGCCGGCCGCGGGATCGGAGGCCGTCGCCGCCATGGGGTCCCTCCTCTGCGCCGTCACCGGCGCCGGTCGCGGCGGAGGGGGTGGTCCACCGGGATCTCCACGATAACGATCTTCACGCCGTCCGGGTCCTCGATCCACATCTCCACCAGCCCCCACGGCTCCACCCGCGGCTCCCGCAGGACGGTGACGCCCGCCGCCGACAGCCGGTCGTGCTCGGCCCGGACATCGCGCACCTGCAGCCAGATCATCGTCCCGCCGGTCTCGCCCGAACCGTGACCGGAGACCTCCAGGAACCCCGTGCCGATGAAGAACACCATGCCCGGGGCGTCCTCCGGGCCGAACTCCCGGTACACCGCCAGGCCCAGCACGTCGCGGTAGAAGCGTTGGGCGCGGCCCGCGTCGGCGGGCCGCAGCAGGATCCGGCTGCTCAGAATCTCCATGCGCCCCATCTTTCTACGGCGTCCGGCCCCGCCCTCCCGCGCGGTGCGGACCGGGGGTTCCGCGGGACGGCCCGCACGTGCCAGCCTGGTGCCCATGATCGAAACGGCGGGCGCGAGGACATGGCTGATCAGGCACGGGCAGAGCGAGTCGAACGCGGGACTGCCCACCGACGGACCCGGCGCCGCGCCGCTCACCCCACTCGGCCGCGCCCAGGCCGAGCGCGTCGCCGCCGCCTTCACCGAACCGCCCGCGCTGATCGTGAGCTCCTCGTTCGTCCGGGCCCGCGAGACCGCGCGGCTCACCAGGGAACGCTTCCCCGAGGTGCCCTACGAGGAGTGGCCCGTCCAGGAGTTCACGTTCCTGGGAAGCCTGCACGGCCCGCGCACGACCAACGCCGAACGCCGTCCCCACAGCCTCGCCTACTGGGAGCGCTGCGACCCCGGATACGTCAACGGCGGCGACGGCGAGTCGTTCAAGGACCTCATCGCCCGCACGCGCGACCTCGTCGAACGCCTCAACCGCCGGACCGGCGACGGTCTCGTGGCGGTCTTCACGCACGGCCTCTACATGCGCGCGCTCATCTGGTCGCTGTCCACGGGCGTCACCGCCCCGGACGCCGCGGCGATGGGCATGTTCCGCCATTTCCTGAGGGGCTGCTCCGTCCCCAACGGCGCCATCGTCGAACTCCGCGCGGACCCCTCCGCCCCGGACGGACTCCGCCAGCTCGCGGGCTCCTTCACCCACCTGCTCGAAGCCCCCCTCACCGACACCCCACCCGCCGACGCGCCGTCCACCGAAGCCGTCGGCTGAACCCCGTCGACCGCGCCTCAAGACGAGCCGGGCGCGGTGGCCTGGGCGGAGAAGCCGGCGAAGTAGGTGGCGGCCATGTCCTCGTCGCCGTGCCCCTGGTCGATCGCGCGGCGGAAGCGTTGGTTCGCGGCGTCGGTCATGTCCACCCGGATCCCCGCCGAACGCGCCGCCTCACCGATGAGGCGGGTGTCCTTCTCCGCGTTGCGCAGGGTGAAACTCGGCTCGAAGTCGCCGTCCCGGATCGCCTTCATCGGGTACTCCGACGAAACCCCCGGCTTCAATCTGCCGCCCACGGCGGATTTCAGGAACCCCGGGCGCGGTCTGCGGTCTCGGTGCTACCGTCTGTGATGCCTGGCCGGTGGAGACCGAGCTGGCCGGGTCATGCTGGTCGAGCGGCTGGAGTACAAGATCGATCCCGCGTTCACCTTGCAGCGCTGCTTGGCGTGCGGGACCCGGGACGTGGAGGCGCGCGAGAGCCAAGCGCGTTTCCGGGTGCGGGTCCTGCGGTTTCGCCTGCAATGCTGATGTGAACGCGGCACGCAAGATCGCACGCGGGCCTGGGCTCGTGTGCACGGCGGCCGGACCGGCCGTTGCTGCGCGGGGACGCTCCGGGTTGCCGGGGCGGACGAACCGCGAACCTCAACCTGTTGTCCTCCCCTGAGGTCACGGGTTGGAATCCCCTCGTTCACGAGGGGAGGAGGTCAACTTGGCCTGCAGGTAGACGCTGTCCTGGGCCGCCGGAGACCACCTCGGGGTCGTCGGCGGCCTCGGCCGGTGACCCCGCCACCGTGGCGCCGTCGGCCGCGAGCGGCTCGGCGCGCGAGCGCGTACGGTTCCAGACCCGGAGCTCGAACCCGTGCCGGAGCAGGTTGCGGGCCATCGCCGTGCCCATGATCCCGGTTCCCAGCAGCGCGACTGCGGTCATGATCGGTCCTTCCGTGCAGAACGGTTATGTACTGATTAGTCCAAATTGCGGAACGAACCTGCTCCTCCGGTCGTGCTCCCTTGAAGAGGAGGCGAAACGCGCCGGCGAGGACCGTCAGCCGTAGGCGGGGCTCTCCTCGGGCGCCTCGACCGGCGCCTCGGTGTACGGCGCGGCGAACACGTCCAGCGTGCGCTCCAGATTCGCCGACCACCAGCCCACCAGGGCCGCCGCCCGGACGCCCGTCGCCGGCTCCTCGCCCGAGCCCTCGTCGCCCACGTAGCGGTGCCGCAGCGGAGCGACGTCGCAGAGCCGCTCCCACCACTCCCGATGCACCGCGGCCTGGATCTGCCCCGCGTCCAGCGGGAACGCCGCGCGATGCCCCCGGATGAACGCCATCACCCGGTCGAGGTCGAGGCCGGGCTCGTCCTCGCACGCGAACAGCGCCGCCGCCGAGCGCACCAGTTCCCCGGCCACCGGACCCGTCGTCATCGCGCCCCAGCCGAGCACCGCCGTCACGTTCCCCGAACCCCCGTACCGCAGGTTGCCCTCGTGGAACGCGCCGTGCAGATGGCCGACCGTGCTCACCTCGATCTCCGGCGGCTGGTGGTCGGCCAGCTCGGTGAGCAGCGCCCGCCGCTCGCGCAGGCGCCGCTCGGAGAGCGCGGCGAAGTCGTTGCCGTCGCCGGGCAGCCCGGCGAGCATCCCGTCGATCGCCGCCACCGCGTCGGCGGCGCGCGGCGTCGGCACCAGCAGGCTCTGCTGGACGGGCGCGGTCAGCCGGTCCATCGCCGCGTGCAGCTCACCGAGGAGCCCGCCGAGCCGTTCGCACTGGCCGAAGGTGAGCTCCAGGCCGCCGCGCCGCCGTCCCTCCACCCACGGGAACAGCGCGAACCCGCGCCCGCCCGCCGTGACCAGCGTCCGGCCCCCGCGCACCGCCGGAACGGGCGCCAGCACCGGAAGCCCCGCCGCGTCCAGCGCCGCGGTCACCTCGTGCTGGAACGCCGCGCGGCGGCGGCCGCCCTCCCCGTACTCCTTCAGGAAGAACGACCCCGAACCGGTGTCGGCCCGCCAGCGGCGGGGCGCGATCGGCGCCGGCGGCGCCGGATCGGCGATACCCCAGCGCTTCAGCAGGCGCGGCGGCGGATCCCCGCCGTCGGCGCTCCGTGACGTCGGCACCTCAGCACCCCGGTGGCTTCTGGACGGTCGAACGCGTGTTCCCACCGACGCTACACGCCCCCGCCCTTCCCGTGAAAGAGAACCACGCGAACAGAGGCGGGAGCGCCGCGGGCGGTCAGACCCGCTCGAGGATGACGACCGGGATCTCCCGCTCGGTCTTGGTCTGGTACTCGTCGTACGCCGGCCAGGTCGCGGTCATCTTCTGCCAGAGGCGCGCCTTCTCCTCCGGGGTCGCCGTGCGCGCGCGGGCGCGGAACTTCTCGGCGCGCACCTGCACCTCGACATCCGGGCTCGCCTGCAGGTTGAGGTACCAGTCGGGGTGCGCGTCATCGCCCCCCTTGGACGCCACCACGACGGGGTTCTCGTCGTCCCACTGGTAGATGAGCGGCATGGTGTACTGCTTGCCGCTGCGCCGGCCCGTCGTCGTGAGCAGCAGCGTCGTGGTGCCCTGCCAGTCGTGGCCCTCCGCTCCGTCCGTCTCGCGGTAGCGCTTGACGTGCTCTTGCCCAAACAGCATCGAGATCCCTCTTCTCCGATGTATCAAACGTCCACGGGTCTCCACATCAACCGCGGCCCCTGCGAGGACCTTCCCGCGTTCGCAACGATCAATACGGAACGATCACTACGCTGAACCGATGAGCTCTGCCGACGAGGTGGCGCGACGCTGCGCCGAGACCCTGCGCGAACGCGACCGGGTGGCGGCCGACCTCGGCATGGAGGTCACCGGCGTGGCCCCGGGACGGGCGCGGGTCCGCATGACCGTCACCCCCGCGATGGTCAACGGCCACGGCCTCGCCCACGGCGGCTACCTGTTCCTGCTGGCCGACTCCGCCTTCGCCTACGCCTGCAACACCCACGACCGCGTCACCGTCGCCGCGGCCGCCGACATCGTCTTCGCCGCCCCCGCCCACGACGGCGACGTACTGGAGGCCTCCGCCGCCGAACGCCTCCGCTTCGGCCGCGGAGGCGTCTACGACGTCACGGTGCGGAGAGTCTCCGACGGCACCGTCATCGCCGAGTTCCGAGGCACCGGCCGCAGCCGCGACCGTCGCGTCCTGCCGGATTGAACCCGCCCCCCGGGGAAGGGAATGACGCGCGGGAGCCGCCGGGTTGTCGCGGGGGACGGAAATCGATCAACAGGAGGCACGCATGGATCTCGGCCGGTTGGGCGTGTGGAACATCGGCATCCGCGCGGGGGACGCCGGGCGCAACAGGGAGGCGGCCGCCGAACTGGAGGAACTCGGCTACGGCGCGGTGTGGCTGGGCGGCAGCCCGGCCGTCCAGGAGGCGGCCCCGCTGCTGGAGGCGACCTCGCGGCTGGCCGTGGCCACCGGCATCCTCAGCATCTGGGACCACGAGCCCGAGGCGGTCGCCGAGCAGACCGCCGCGCTGGAGAAGGCCCATCCTGGCCGGTTCGTCCTCGGCCTCGGCGCCAGCCACGGGGCGCTGGTGGGGGAGCGCTACACCCGCCCGTACAGCGCCATGATCGACTACCTGGACCGGCTGGACACCGCGGGCTCCCCGGCCGACAGGCGCGTCCTGGCCGCGCTCGGCCCGAAGATGCTGGCCGCCTCACGCGACCGCGCCGCCGGGGCCCACCCGTACCTCATCACCCCCGAGCACACGCAGAAGGCCCGCGAGGTCCTGGGGGAGGGCAAGCTGCTGGCCCCGGAGGTCAAGGTCGTGCTCGAACGCGACCCCGACCGCGCCCGCGCGACGGCCCGCGCCCACCTGGAGATGTACCTGCGCCTGCCCAACTACACCAAGAACCTGCTGCGGCTCGGCTTCTCCGAGAACGACCTGACCGGCGGCGGCAGCGACCACCTCATCGACTCCGTGTTCGCCTGGGGCGACCTGGACGCCATAGCCCGCCGCGTCACCGAGCACTTCGACGCGGGCGCCGACCACCTCCCCCTCCAGGTGATCACCTCCACCCCCCAGGACGTCCCGCTGCCCCAGTGGCGCGAACTGGCCCCACTGGCCAAGAACTAAGGGACGAGACTGGACCCCCGGGCAGGCTTCCCCGGGGCATGCCTTGCAAGGCATGCCCCGGGGGATGGCCCATGGCGATGGAATGTGAACGCGGCCCCCGATCTTGTCGCCCCGCACGGGCGACCGGGCGCCGGGCGGTCAAGGCCACCGGGCCGCCGTTTCACGGAGCGTGACGAATTCTGACAACGTGAATTCGCTTGGCCGGATGCGGCGGTCAGATCCCAGGCATTCCCTCTACCTGGGCATTCGCGTCAGCGCGAGAACCTCATGCTCTGTATCGCCCAACAGCGTTCCGCCCGCGACGGGCCCATGATCACGCACCGGCGCGTCCGTCCGGCGGTCAGAAGTCGGCGAGCACCCGCTCCAGGAAGTTCACGGTGTCGTCCGGACGCGTGGCCGCGATGCAGAGGTTGTTCATCGCCCGCATGTAGGTGTCGACGTCCGTGGGCTTGTCCAGGTAGAGCGCGCTGGTCAGCTGCTCCATGAACACCACGTCCGACAGGCCGGGCTCGGCGAACCGCAGGATGGTGAACGGGCCGCCCACCGCCGCGTGCTCCAGCGCCCCGAACGGCACGATCTGCAGGGTGACGTTCGGCAGCGCGGTCATCTCGATCAGATGCCGGATCTGCCCCCGCATCACCTCGCGGCCGCCCAGCGGGCGGCGCAGCACCGCCTCGTCCAGCACCGCCCACAGCGTCGGGGCGTTGGGCCGGCTGAAGCGCTCCTGCCGCGTCATCCGCAGGCCGACGCGGCGCTGCACGTCCTCATCGGCGGCGTCGGTGTAGCCGAGCCGTACGACCGCGCGGGCGTAGTCCTCGGTCTGCATCAGCCCCGGGATGAACTGCACCTCGTAGGTGCGCAGGAGGGACGCGGCGCCCTCCAGGCCGAGGTAGGTCTCGAACCAGCCGGGCAGCACGTCGCCGTACTGGTGCCACCAGCCAGGAGTGTTGGCCTCCTTGGCCAGCTGCAGCAGCGCCTCGCGCTCCTCGGGGTCGGTGACGCCGTAGATCGTCAGCAGGTCGGCGACGTCCCGCTCCTTGAACCCGACCCGACCCAGCTCCATCCGGCTGATCTTCGAGTGCGAGCCGCGGATCTCGTAACCGGCCTCCTCGGTCGACAACCCGCGCGCCTCGCGCAGCCGGCGAAGCTGAGCGCCGAGCAGGACGGTCGGCCCGCCATGGCGCGGGTAATCGAGGAGCCGGCCTCCGGCCGAAATACTCTCGGCCGACGACATCTGTGCAGCTGAATCCTGGGGCAAGGGGTCACCAGCCAGTCGACGGGACCGTTCACAGGGCGGAACGGCACTGCAACATGCTAGAGGATCGGGGCCCGTATTTGGGAAGTGTGAAAATTTCAGCCTCGGCGAGGGCGGCGAGCCGTGGTAAAGAGCGGGCGGTCACGCCTGGTCACCTGTGCTGCGTGGGGCCGAGGTCGACGTCCGCAGTCTATGGGGTCGACTGTGGCTCCGCAGGTAGTTTGCCAGACAACGCGCGAACGGGCACGCGGAGTGACGCGTGATGAAGCTCTCGCCGGAACCGGCAAACGCCGCGAACCGCTACCAAGTCTTTATCTACGGAGGGCTCAGTCCGCCCGTCGCGCTCCTTCCGCACGCGCGACGGGGCGGCCACCGCGCGGCGCGCCGCTCCGTGCGGGGCCCTCCGGTGAAGAGATCGCAGATTGGGGGAATCATGCATTCGACCGTTCATGAACTGCCAGAAGTCCGTTTCCTCACGTCCGGTCGCGTCACCGAGGACGAGCGCGCCGCAGCGGAGCACGCCCTCCGCACGGCCCTCCAAGGTGTGCGCGGCTCGATCGCCTCGGCCGGGCTGACGCTGAGCGTCGTCGCCGACGAGGCGCTGCCACGTCCCGCGCTCGTCCAGACCGTCGTCGAGATCGACGGCCGGAAGGTCCGCGCCCAGGCCGCGGCCCGTACCCTCCCTGAGGCGATCGCCCTGCTACGCGACCGCCTCACCGTCCGAACCTCGCATCTACGAACCACCTGACCCACGCGGTTCCGTGACCAAGACTCCCGCGCCACTGCCTGGACGGGAAATATGGCCACAGGCGGACGTCCTTAACCCCGAACGGATCAGGCCGAATTTCGTCCAGCCAAGGCCCCGAACGACCCGCAGACCGTTGGGATAAGCCCGGAGCAGGCGCACCGCCGTTCCGACGGCGGTATGGCCGGCACGCCGAGCAACTGTGGCCCCTGTAAGGCGGTTGGAGGCACCCGTTCCGATAGAGGTCCGGGCGTCCTGCACGCGGTGTGCAGGCCGGACTCGCGTGCTCGGCGGCTTGGACTGCCCTGCTGGCGGCAGCCTGAACGTGGCAGACGGGCCGGGCTCGCTGGGCAACTGGGGTGTGCCCGTGTGCGGGGGACGACTCGGGCTGTCGTTCGTCCGAGGCCGCGCGGCTCAGACTGCCGGGTAGTTGGGCTGCGTCCGCGTACTCGGCGGCAAGGCGGCCAGGTCGCGGCATCGTGAGGCGGGAGTGGTCCCTTCGGGCGCGTTGGCTGCGCCTGGGCAGACGGGGGAGAGGCCCGCCTGCCCAGGCGGCTGGGGTGGGGCGTTGTGCGGAGCGCGGCCCGCTGGTCAGGCGTCGCGGCGGTTCAGGACGAAGGCGGCTGCGCAGACCGGCAGGACCGCGTACGCCACCGCCACCGCCACGGCGGCGACCGGAGGGAGCAGGTCGCCGTAGACGGAATGGGTGTTGCCTCCACCCACGATCTGCTCCGGCAGTGCGTCCGGCATGAACGACGAGACCCGCTTGTCCCACGGGGCGGGCAGGAACCCGGTGAAGATCGGCAGCATGTACCAGGGGAGCACGAGCCCGACGATCGCGCCCGCCGTTGAGCGGAGGAGGGCCGCCAGCCCGAGCCCCAGCAGCGCGTACACCACGACCATCGAGCCCCTGGCCAGCAGTTCCGGGAGTTCCTGCGCGACGGCCGTCCGGTGACCGGGGATCGGCCGGTCGCCGACGATCAGGCGTTCGGTGAAGAAGGACGCCAGCGTGACCGCGTTGCCGACGGCCAGCGCGAGCGCCGCGAGGACCCCGGCCTTGGCGGCGAGTATGGCGGGACGGCGCGGCATGACGGCCAGCGTCGTACGGATCATCCCCGTCCGGTACTCGGAGGTGACCTGCAGCACCCCGAGCACGCCCAGGCACAGTGCGGCCGCCCAGGACACCAGGGCCGCGGGCCCGGTGAACGCGAAGCGGGTACGGCGCTCGGGGGAGAGGCCGTCCCAGATCGCGGTCGTCTGCCACGCCAGCAGCACTCCCAGCAGCAGGAACACCAGGACGACACCCAGCACCACCTGGGTCGAGCGGACCGATCGGAGCTTGAGCCATTCGGCCGCCGCCGCGTCCGGCAGTGCGAGTCCCTTGCTCGTGCGCGGCGCATGCGCCTCCGTCGTGACGGTCATGAGTCCCTCCGTACGAATGAGAAGGCGCCGATCGCGAGCGCGACGATCGCGTACGCGGCCAGGACGGCGGAGGCCGCCGCAGGTGACAGCACGCCCAGATCCTGGGACGCACCCGGCGCCGCCACGATCTGGAAGGGGAGCATGAGCGGCAGCACCGACAGGAGCCGTTCGCCCCACGGAGCCGGCACCAGGTTGGCGACCTGGGGCAGGACGGCTACGAGCACGATCACGACCGTCAGCGTCCCGGCGGTGGACCGCAGCACTGCGCCCGTCCCGCACGTCACCAGCGCGATCACCGCCGCCGCCGCGCTCAGCGTGAGGAGGTGCGGCACCTGCTCGCCCACGGACGGCTCGAACGTGGAGATCGGCCGATCCCCGACGATCAACCGTCCCAACGCCAGGGCGACCGACAAGCCCACCAGCGCGGTCACCAGCGTGACCGTGGCGGCCACCGCCGCCTTGGCCGCGAACAGCAGCCCCCGGCGGGGCACCACGGCCAGGCTGGTACGGATCATCCCGGTCGCGTACTCCGAGGTCATCGCGAGGCCGCCGATGACCGCCGCGCAGATCGGCAGCGCCAGCACCAGCGGCTGGACGGCGGGTGCCATCGTGGCGATGGCCTGCTCTTCGGACGTCATCTCATCCCAGGAGCTCGCCGCGAACCACGACCAGAGGCCGCAGAGCAGTACGAAAAGGACGACCACCCCGAGGGTGCGGAACGTCGACCGGACGGAGCGCAGCTTCAGCCACTCCGACGCGAACACATGAATAGGGAGTGCGTTCATGAGGCGCGGTACTCCGTGCTTCCGGCGGTCAGTTCCATGTACGCGTCCTCGAGCGAGGCGCTGCGCGGCGTCACCTCGTACAGCGGGATGCCCTCGGCCGCCGCCAGGTCGCCGATCGCGTCCACCTCCAGGCCGTGCACCGACAGCTCCCCGCCCGCGCCCGCGTCCACCGTCGCCCCGGCCGCGACCAGGACCGCCGACAGTTCCGGTGCGCGCGGCGACCGCACGAGCACGCCCTGCCGGAACCGGTCCGCGAGCTCCCGCACCGACGTGTCCGCGATCAGCCTGCCCCGGCCGATCACGACCAGCCGGTCCGCGGTGAGCGCCATCTCGCTCATGAGATGGCTGGAGATCAGCACCGTGCGGCCCTCGGCGGCCAGCGACCGCATCAGCTCGCGGATCCAGCGGACGCCGTCGGGGTCCAGGCCGTTCACCGGCTCGTCGAACATCAGCACCCCGGGATCGCCGAGGAGCGCCGCCGCGATCCCGAGCCGCTGCCGCATCCCCAGGGAGAACCCGCCGACCCGTTTCCGGGCCACACCGGCCAGCCCGACATGCTCCAGCACCGCCGTCACCCGGCTCACCGGGATCCGGTTGCTGCGCGCCATCCACCGCAGATGGTCGAACGCGCTGCGCCCGCCGTGCGCGGCGTTCGCGTCCAGCAGCGCGCCGACCTCGTGCATTGGACGGCGCAGCTCGCGGTAGCGGCGGCCGTTCACCAGCGCCGTACCGGACGTGGGCGCGTCCAAGCCCAGCAGGACCCGCATGGTCGTGGACTTCCCGGCCCCGTTCGGGCCGAGGAACCCGGTGACCGTCCCCGGCCGCACCCCGAACGACAGGCCGTCGACCGCGACGGAACGCCCGTACCGCTTGGTCAGCTCGTGTATTTCGATCATGTCGTCAACGGTCCCGGCCCGGCCCGTCCGGCACATCGGAGCGGGGACGGGACCTCCCCCTACGCCCTCGGTCCGACCGCGCCCGGCCGCCGGGACCGTTCTCCTACCCAGGGATGACATGCCACGGCCGGAGGCGCCACCCGGCCTGGGCATATACCGTCTGAACGTGGACGATCCCGAGCTGCGCCCCCTGCTGGTCCGGCGGCTCGACCGGCACCAGCTGATGGGCCTGGACGCCTGCGCCGCACTGGCGTACACCTTCCTGATGCTGGTGCTGACCGCCCGGCGCGACACCCACGTGGTGCCGCCGCCCGTGGAGTTCCTGGCGGTGCTCCTGGTCGGGCCGCCGCTCGCGGTCAGGCGCCGATGGCCGTCCCGGGTGCTGGCCCTGGTGCTGACCATGTCGATCGTGGCGACGTTCGTGCTGCGGCTCCCCGGCGACTCCTTCCTCGCCGCGGCGTATGCCCTCTACCCGGTGGCCCTGGCGAGCCGCCCGCGCCGCTGGATCCCCACCCCCTTGATCGGCACGTTCAGCGGTTTCGTCATCATCCTCGGCCCCTTGGCGGGGCCCCGGGACGCGGTCATCGGCCTGATCGGCGGCCTGCTGTTCAGCCTGGCCGTGCTCGGCGCCTCCTGGACGATCGGCCGCGCCGTCCGCGAACGCCGCAAGTACGCCGCCCAGTCAGCCCGCCAGCTCACCGACCAGGCCGTCGCCGACGAACGCCTCCGCATAGCCCGCGAGCTGCACGATGTCGTCGCGCACAGCATGAGCCTCATCGCGGTCAAGGCGGGTGTCGCCGTCCACGTGGCGGAGGCCCGCCCCCAGGAGGCCTTGGACGCCCTGCGCGTCATCGAGACCACGAGCCGGAGCGCCCTCACCGAAATGCGTCACCTCCTGGGCGTCCTACGCACCGCCCCGTCGGATCCTCCCTATCCCCCTTTCCCGACCGCCCACCAGGTCCCCGCCGACAACCCCCCGCCCGGGCAGAACCCCGAGAGCAAAGCATTCCAACCGTCCACCCCCCACAGCCACGCTCAAAACCCCACCCGCAACCACCTCCAAGGCCCCGCCCGCGACCACGCTCAAGACCCCGGCTGCGGCCACCTCCAAGGCCCCGCCCGCGACCACGCTCAAGACCCCGGCTGCGGCCACCTCCAAGGCCCCGCCCGCGACCACGCTCAAGACCCCGGCTGCGGCCACCTCCAAGGCCCCGCCCGCAGCCACGCTCAGGAGCCCGCCCGCGGCCACGTCCAAGCCCCCGCCCGCGACCACGCTCAGGAGCCCGGCTGCGGGCACGTCCAAGGCCCCGCCCGCAGCCACGCTCAGGAGCCCGGCTGCGGGCACGTCCAAGGCCCCGCCCGCAGCCACGCTCAGGAGCCCGCCTGCGGCCACGTCCAAGGCCCCGCCCGCAGCCACGCTCAGGAGCCCGCCTGCGGCCACGTCCAAGCCCCCGCCCGCGACCACGCTCAGGAGCCCGGCTGCGGGCACGTCCAAGGCCCCGCCCGCAGCCACGCTCAGGAGCCCGCCTGCGGCCACGTCCAAGCCCCCGCCCGCGACCACGCTCAAGGTGCTGACTGCGGCCACGCTCGGGAGCCCGCATGCGGCCGCGTCCAAGGGGTTGCCCGCGGCCATGCTCAAGAGGCCGAGCGCGGCCACGTCCAAGGTGCCGAGCGCGGCCACGCTCAGGAGCCCGAGCCCGAGCGTGGCCGCTTCCAAGGGGCTGACCGTGGCCATGTTCGAGGGGCCGTCCGCGGCCATGCTCAGGGGGCGGAGCGTGGCCATGTCCCAGGGGCCGACCTTGGCCACGCTCATGCGGTGGGTCTACAGGCGCTCTCCGGACTGACCGAGAACGAGCTTGCACCCGTCCCGGGACTGGCCGGAATCCCCAGGCTGGCGGACACCGCCGCGATGGCCGGTGTACGGGTCGACCTTCGGCTCCGCGCGGGCGAGCTGCCCGAAGGGGTGGCGCTCGCGGTCTACCGGATCGTCCAGGAGGCGCTGACCAATGTCGTCAAGCACGCGGCCCCGGCGCGCAGCCGCGTCGTCGTCGAGCAGGACGAGCGGGAGGTGCGGATCGAGGTGACCGATGACGGGCCCGGCGTCCGGGTGCTGCCGGGGGCGACGCCCGGCCACGGCGTGATCGGCATGCGGGAGCGGGCGATGATGTACGGCGGAGAGCTCACTGCCGGCCCTCGTCCCGAGGGGGGCTTCGCGGTGCGGGCCCGCCTGCCGTACGACCGGAGTGCTTCGTGACCGAACCCGTCCGTGTTCTTATCGCCGATGACCAGGTGCTTCTGCGCGGCAGCCTCCGCGTGCTGCTCGAGACGACCCCGGGATTCGAGGTCGCGGGCGAGGCGGGCGATGGCGCCGAGGCGGTCGACCTGGCAGCCCGCACCAAGCCCGACGTCATCCTGATGGACGTGCGCATGCCGGAAATGGACGGCATCGAGGCGACCCGCCGCGTGTGCTCCGACGCCCCCGCCGTCCGCGTGCTCATCCTCACCACCTTCGACCTGGACGCCTACGTCTACGCCGCACTGCGCGCGGGGGCCAGCGGGTTCCTGCTGAAGGACACCCTTCCCGCCGACCTCCTGGCGGCCGTCCGGGTCGTCGCGTCCGGCGAGGCGCTCCTGGCCCCGACCGTGACCCGCCGCCTGATCGCCGAGTTCGCGAGCCGTCCCGAAACCTCCGCCCCGCCCGTCCGCGAGCTGGAGGCCCTGACCAGCCGCGAACGCGAGGTCCTCGCCCTCATCGCACGCGGCCTCTCCAATACCGAACTGGCCGCCCACCTCCAGTTGAGCGTCGCGACCGTGAAGACCCACATCGGTCATCTCCTGGCCAAACTCCACGCCCGGGACCGAGCCCAGCTGGTCATCGTCGCCTACGAAACCGGCCTGGTCCGCCCCCGCCCCTGAGACCCGGCGACATCGCCCGACATCGACGATCAAGCGCATCCCCGCCGGAAAACCACTTGATCGTCTGCCGCTCGACGCCCGACGGTGGGTACCGCCCACTTCCCGGACGAGGAGCCCGATGAGGCAGATCCGCGCCGAGTTCGATCGCGACTCGATCACGGTCTACCAGGCGTACAGCCCCCAGATCGGCGTGCCCGCTGTGGAGCACGGCCGTTTCGTGCCCCCGTTCTCGCGTGGCCGGATGACCTGGATCAAACCCTCCTTCCTGTGGTTGATGGCGCGCAGCAACTGGGCCCGCAAGCCCGGGCAGGAGATGATCTTGGCGGTCCGGATCACGCGTGCGGGCTGGGAGGAGGCCCTGGCCGAGGCCGTTCCGACGGATCCCGACCGGAAGATCTTCGCGGGCAGTGACGAGTGGCGGGCCCGCTTCGCCGAGGCCCTGGTCCATGTCCAGTGGGATCCGGAACGCACGCTGCGCGGGCAGAAACTCGAGGCCAGAAGCATCCAGATCGGGTTGAGCCGCCACATCGTCGATCGCTACGTCGACGAGTGGACCCTCGCCATCGAGGACCGGACCCCGCTGGTCCGAAGGATCCATCGGCTCCTCCAAGACGGGCAGACCGCCAAGGCCAAGCACCTTCTTCCACCCGAACGCCCGTACCCCCTTTCTCTACATCTGGCCCGTACGGTGGCCGCCGATGCTCCCGCACCAGGCGGCCACCATGCGGACCCTCGGAAGGCCTAGGGCTTTGTTCAAAGCCCCGGCCCATGGCGCTTGCCTGGCAGCTCACCCCTAACCGGTCCTGTGAGGGCGCGGCATCGCTCCGCGATCTGGCGGGTGACGCTCGCCTCCGGCATCGCGCCACCGCCCAGGTAACGCGCTCGCGCGGGACCTGAGGGCACTTCGAGGCAGGCCCTAGGACCTTTACGTGCTCTCGGCCGGGTCGCCAAGCGTGAGGACCAGGCGCCTGGTGAATCCGCCCCGTTCGACCGCCTTGCCCGCACGGAGGCGTTCCAGGTCCGCCGGGGTGAGGCCGTGCAGCGCGGCGAGCGCGTGGACGACTTCCAGGATGTCGGCCAGTTCGGACGGATCCCCGGCCGCCACGTACTCGCCGACTTCCTCGTACAGCTTCGTGCGGAGCAGGGCGCCGTACTCCCCGTCGCGGGCGGTGCGGGCCCGCGGGACTCCGCCGTGCTTCTGGATGATCTCGGGGATCCGATCGCGGACCAGTTTCTCGAAGGATCCACCGGCCTCCTTCGTCCGGTGGGGAGGCATCCCGGCGCGGCGATCGAGGGACTGGATCCACTTCACCGCCACGGCGGCCGTCTGGACCAGTTCGGTGCGCAGGTGGACGGCGTCGGATTCGGCCAGGGCCTCGAAGAACTCCTCGGCCAGGATGTGCCGCCAGGTCAGCTCGCCGCGTTGTGCGGCCGCGGCGCACTCCTCCTTGGCCTCCCGCGCCCTGGGTGCATACGCCGCCCCGGTCCCGTCGGAGAACTCCTGCACGCCCCAGAGCCGATCCTGCGCCGCGCGCTCGGCGGCGACATCGTCCAGCACACGCTGCAGCGAAGCGGCTGTCTCGTCGTTCTCCATGGCGCACGACGGTAGCCCCTCGCATCTTCCGCCACCGGGCCGAAACAGGTTCTAATAACGCATGCCCACCGCCCCCCTTCCCCGCTCCTTGCGCATCGGCTACGGCCTCGGATCGTTCTGCGCCGGAACGTTCAGCACCGTTCCGGGACTGCTGCTCCTCTACTACATGACCAACTCCCTCGGCGTGCCCGCCGGGCTGGCGGGGCTGGCGGTCTTCCTGCCCAAGGCATGGGATCTGGTGGTCAACCCGGTCGTGGGGCGCTGGTCGGATCGCACGGTCTCCCGTATGGGCGCCCGCAGGCCGTGGCTGCTCGCGGGCGCGGTGGTGCTTCCGCCCACGTTCGTCATGACCTTCGCGGGCAGCCCGGTGACCGGGGCGACGGCGGCGCTCTACGTGGGCGGATGGTTTCTGCTCGCCGCCACGGCCTACGCGCTGTTCGAGGTGCCGTACAAGGCGATGCCGGCGGAGATGACCGACGACTACCACGAGCAGTCGACGCTGCTGACCTGGCGGATGGGCTTCCTGGGACTGGCGATCCTGCTGGCGGGCGGGCTGGCGCCCGCCCTGGTGAACATCGACGGCGGGGAGCCGACGCTCGGCGGCTACCGGTTGATGGCCATGGTCATCGGGACGGTGGTGCTGCTCGCGATGGTGGCCACCTTCTTCGGGACCGCCAGGGCACCCCACATCGACCGGGCCGAGACCGAGCACGTCACCGTGCGCGCCCAACTGGCCGCGGCGCGCGGCAACCGCCCCTTCATGCTGCTGCTGGGACTCAGTTGCGCGCAGATGCTGGCCGTGGGGATCATGCTCGCCGGCTCCCCCTACTTCGCGTCCTACATCCTGGAGGACACGGGCGCGATCACCACGATGTTCCTGGCGCTCATCGGCCCGATGATCGTGATCATGCCCGTCTGGGTGCGGGTGTCCCGCAGGTTCGACAAGCGCGGCGGCATGCTGGCCGCCAGCCTCCTGTTCATGATCGGCGGGATGTCGCTGTCGGCCACCCCGGCGTTCGGGGAGGTGTACGCGCACGGCTGCGTCATGCTCACGGGGATCGGCTACGCCGGTCTGCAGTTGCTGCAGTTCTCGATGCTGGCCGACACCCTCATCTACGACGAGCTGCGTTCGGGCAAGCGCCGCGCCGGGGTCTTCACCGGGCTCTGGACGGCCGCCGAGACCGTGATGATGGCCTTCGGCGCGCTGGTGCTGGGCTGGATCCTGGCCGCGTCCGGCTTCGTCTCCTCCCAGCCGGACGAGCCGGTCTCCCAGCCCGACAGCGCGATCGACGCCATCCTCTTCGGTGGTGCCCTCGCCCCGGCGCTGCTGCTGTCCATCGCCATCGCCTGCACGTTGCAGTACGACCTTTCGGCAGAGCGCCTCAACGCCCTGCGCAAGTCGCGCGACGCCACCGTCGCGGATCCGGCCTGAGCCCATCGGAGTCCCCGATCAGCCCGCGTCGGAGCGGACGGCGTCCCGGCCGCAACTGAGCAGGTCGTACAGGACGGGCGGCAGGTCGTCCCAGAGCCATTCGTTCAGGGTGCCCGGGAAATCCTCCGGGGGACCCACGCCCAGAAGGCAGGGGCCGCTGGGAGTGAGCTGGACGGGTACGGGCTCGTCGGCCCAGATGGGGTCGCGCACACCCCAGTAGCCGCCGAAGTCGCCCCCGGTGAGGGACAGCACCCGGGGGAAGGTGTGACCGCCCGGCTGGTTGGCCATGGGCAGTAACCGTTGCGCCGTCGTCCGCAGGATGTTGAGGGCGGCGAGGTCGTGGGGGCAGGAGACCTGTGTCATCTGCAGCTCGGGAAGGCCGAAACGGGTCAGGCCCCGGGTGGTGAGCCCGACGCAGGCGCAGCCGTCGACCTCGTCATCGGAGGTCGTGCAGCGGCCGTCGTCGCGGTACGGCGGGAGCCAGGCCCCCAGCCAGTCGTCCGCGAGGCGGAAGGAGGACGGTTCGCGGGAACGCGCGGACAGGATCTGCCCAGTGTCGAGGTCGACCGGGACGCCGGCGAGATATTCGGCGATGCACCTGGCGACGGCACGCGCGAGACGCATGCCGTACGGCCGGTCCGTGGACGGTAGAGCCGCGGTGACGCCGATGTGGTGGGCGGCGTCGAGCGCGAGGCCCTCAAGCCCGGGGTCGTCCTCGTCGCCGACGACGAGGGCGTGGTCGAGGCGCCAGGGGGAGTGGGCGGCGGGATAGGAGGTGATGGCGAGCTGCGGAGTGCCGAGCCGCTCGATCGCCTCCAGCGCGAACGGGGCCGCCAGCCGGCGGAGGGCGGGCAGGGGCAGCTCGCCGGGAGCCTGATCGGCGGCGATGACGAAGCACGAGGTGGTCTGGTCGGGCACGGTGAAGCTGATGGACTCGGACATGACAGGGTCTCCTCGGGCCGTTGCGGGACGACTCGTCCAGGCTGGCCGGGGGAGGCGGGCAGAAGTAGTAGAACCGGATTCTGTGGAAAACCCGGCGCGGATGATCAGAAGGCGGCGGGCGGCCACGCGAGGGCCGACCGCCCGGCGGTACGCGAGACCAGTGCTGGGGGCCGTTGCCTCTGAGGGGTTCGTCTGGCGCCCTGGAAAATGCGATCGGGACCGGATGCGGAGGAGTTCCTCTGCATCCGGCCCCGACGGCGTGACGTTCGCCCCCGCGCCCGGTTCGGCGGCGGTTCGCTCGGTGGGCGTGGGGCGCGTTCCTTAGCGCGAGCCCAGATCCACGTAGTGGCGCTCGCTCGGGCCCACGTACACCTGACGCGGGCGGCCGATCTTCGTGTTGGGGTCGTTCATCATCTCGCGCCACTGGGCGATCCACCCGGGGAGCCGGCCCAGGGCGAACAGGACCGTGAAGGCGTTGGTGGGGAAACCCATCGCCTTGTAGATGACGCCGGTGTAGAAGTCGACGTTCGGGTACAGCTTGCGCTCGATGAAGTAGTCGTCGTTGAGCGCGACCTCCTCCAGGCGCATCGCCAGGTCGAGCAGGGGGTCGGACTTCCCGAGCGTGTCGAGGACCTGGCGGGTGGCCTGTTTCACCACGGCGGCGCGCGGGTCGTAGTTGCGGTACACCCGGTGGCCGAAGCCCATCAGCTTGACGCCGGGCTCCTTCTTCTTGACCCGCTCCACGAAGGAGTCGACGTTGTCGTCGCTCTCGTGGATGCGCTCCAGCATCTCCAGGACGGCCTGGTTGGCGCCTCCGTGCAGCGGGCCGAACAGCGCGTCGACCCCCGCCGAGATGGACGAGAACAGGTTGGCGTGGCTGGAGCCCACCAGCCGCACGGTGGACGTGGAGCAGTTCTGCTCGTGGTCGGCGTGCAGGATGAACAGCATGTCCAGGATCCGCACGATCTCCGGGTCGACCTCGTACGGCTGGGTGGGCAGCCCGAAGGTCATCCGGAGGAAGTTCTCCACGTACCCGAGGGAGTTGTCCGGGTAGAGGAGAGGCTGCCCGATGGAGGTCTTGTACGCGTAGGCGGCGATCGTCGGGAGCTTGGCGATGAGCCGGATGCTGGACCGGTCGACCTGCTCGGCGTCGAAGGGGTCCAGGCTGTCCTGGTAGAAGGTGGACAGCGCGCTCACGGCCGAGGAGAGCACCGCCATCGGGTGGGCACGACGGGGGAAGGCGGAGAAGAAGGCCCGGAACTTCTCGTCCAGGAGCGTGTGGTTGCGGACGGCGTCGCTGAACGACCAGAGCTCGTCGGCGGTCGGAAGCTCCCCGTAGATCAGGAGGTAGGCGACCTCCAGGAAGGACGACTTCTCCGCCAGTTCGTGGATGGGGTAGCCGCGGTAGCGCAGGATCCCCGCGTCACCGTCGATATAGGTGATCTCCGATGTGGTGGACGCGGTGTTGGTGAACCCTGTGTCCAGGGTGACATGGCCCGTCTCCTTGAGCAGGCTGCCAATGCCGAGGCCCGAGGGGCCCTCGGTGGCCTGCGTCACCTCGAGGGGCATTCGGCCGCTCGCATGGTTGAGCTCGAAATCGGACATACTCTCTCTCGCTCCCAACTCCGTCCACACCCGCGTAGACGTTCCGATCCTCATCGTATCCACGCGATCATGCAGCTTGATCCTGGGGTTGCCCGAGGTTGACAGGGGTGCTTGACGGCGGGGCGGGGCAGATGCTGCGGTGGGTGGATGGGAGACCGACCGGCCAGGGAACTGGCGACGCGCGCGCGTGAGGAGATCTCGGCCGCGGCCACCGGCAACCGGTTCCTGGACCTGCTCGAGGCGGGTGCCGTGCCGCGTGAACGCCTCGCCTGGCTCGCGGGGGAGGAGTACCGCATCGTCGGGAGCGACCGGCGCAGTTTCGCGCTGCTCGCCTCCCGCTACCCGGAAGCCCCCGCCGGCGAGATGTTCCTGTCGCTGGCTCAGGGCGAGACGCAGGCGCTCACCCTCCTCCAGGACTTCGCGGCCGCGCTGGGGCTGAGTGAGAAGGATCTCAACACGTACGAGCCCCGCCCCATGGCGCAGGCCTACCCGGCCTTTCTCGCACAACGTGCCGCATTCGGCACCGCGGGCGAGGTCGCCCTGGCGATGCTGGCCAACCTTGAAGAGTGGGGCGCTTACTGCGGCCGGGCCGCCGCGGCGCTGCGTGCTCGGTACGGCCTGGACGAGGCCGCCGTGGGCTTCTTCAGCTTCTTCGCCGAATCTCCACCCGGCTTCCCTGAACGGGCCGTCGCCGTCATCGCCGCAGGGCTCACCTCAGGCGAAGACCCGGAAGAGATGGTGCGAGCCGCGCGGCTCCTCCACGCTTACGAGACGGCCTTCTGGGACACCCTCGCGGAGGGGCTTTCCTGACGGGAGCCCGAGTTCCAGGGTTCACGAAGGACGCGCACCGCGGCCCTCCAGGGGTCAGTACGTCGAGGGCAGTATGGCTGTGGCCTCGGTCACGGTCTGTTCATGTTCCCCGATCAGGGTCGCCACGGCCGCAGGCAGCCACTCCTCGCCGTAATGCGCATCGAGCAACGTCGACAGGGCCGTGAGGACCTGTTCTGGGGAAGGCCGCTCGTTGGCCTCCTTGGAAAGGCACCGGGTCACCAGGCCCCGCATCGGATCGGGCAGGTCGGTGAGGTCGGGCTCCCCGTACACGATGCGGCCGCGCACCTTCCGGCCGGAACCGAACGGAGCCCTGCCGATCGCCGCGTACACCAGCGTGGCACCGAGGGAGAAGACATCGCTTGAGGGTGTGACGGTTTCGCCCAATGCCTGCTCCGGGGACATGTACGCGGGCGTGCCCAGGATCTGGGACCGCGACAGAGGCACGGCGTCGAGGGGACGGGCGATGCCGAAGTCGATGACGCGAGGACCGTCCGCAGCCAGCAGCACGTTGGACGGTTTCAGGTCCCTATGAACGATCCCGACCCGGTGAATGGCGATGAGCGCTTCCGCCAGGCCGGCCCCAAGACGGCACGCCGCCTGCTCTGGAAGCGGCCCCTTTTCCGTTACGGCCGCGGAGAGGCTGACGCCGTTGATGTACTGCGTCGCCAGCCAAGGGTGATCGGCGTCCGGATCGGCATCCACCACGGGCGCGGTGTAGAAGCCGCTGACCGACTGTGCGGACACCACCTCGCGCCGGAAACGCTCCCTCCAGTGGGGATCGTCCAGCAGCTCGGACCTGATCACCTTCACGGCCACGAGCCTTCGGCTGGGAGAGCTCGCGAGAAACACCTGCCCCATACCGCCCTCGCCCAGTTTGGCCGCGACCCGGTAAGGGCCGATCATCTGAGGGGCGTCTGGGGGCAGAGGCTGCATGGGCACCGATTCCGATCGCGACAGGGAGGCCGTCTAATGGTGCCACGTACCAGGCTTCACACCCGCTCCGAACCCTTTCCGAGCCCTCAAGTCCAGGGAAGAGCGGCCCGTTCCTCCCAGTAGCGCTCCGGCGCGACGACGAGGGACGCCAGGGCCTCCTGATCGGAGGCGTCCAGTGCAAGGTCGAGCGCTTCCAGATTGGAGGCCAGTTGGGCAGTGCTCACCGCTCCGATCAGAACGGTGTCGGCCCAAGGCCGGCTCAGTGCCGCCGCCAGAGCGACGGCATCCGGCCCGGCGCCATACCTGCTCGCGACCCGCCGCACGGGCTCGGCCGGGTCAACGGCAAGACGGCCATTGGCCAGGGCCTCTTTCACGAGCACGTGGGCGCCGGCATCGTGGGCCTCACGGAGGGCGTCGCCCACTGAAGGCTCCAGTAGGTTCCACGTGGACTGAACCGTGCTGAACAGGCGCCGCCCGTCCACTTCCAGTTCCAGGGCCTGCCGAACGGCGTCGGCCTGGCGCGGCCCAGACGTCGAGAACCCGAGCCTCACACCGTCCCCGGCGATCTCCGAGAGCGCGTTCTGCAACGCCTTGTCGCCGAACAACGGGCTGTCAGCCGTGAGGGAGTGCACCTGGTAGACGGCCACGCCGTCCCCCAGGAACCGCCTGGTCTCCGCGTACTGTTCGCGGAAGCGTTTGAGGCTGTGCTCCTTGACCTCGTGGACGTCGGCGTCCAACCGCCATCCGCCCACGTACGCGTAACCCCACTTGCTGGACACGGTGACGTCGTCGTGGCCGCGCTCAGCCAGCCAGCCGCCCAGGAACTCCTCGGACTTCCCGTAGGAGCGCGCCGCGTCCACCCAGCGGACTCCGGCCCGGTAGGCCGCGTCCAGGACGTCCCAGGTCGCCTTCCGGAGGTCGTCCACCCCGCGCTCCGGCGGCAAGTCCTCCGCACGGCCAACATTGATGTACGCGGGCCGTCCCAACGCGGCCAGCCCCAGCCCCAGACGTCGAACAGCAGTCATGCCCCCACTCTCGCACGCGGGTTTTCCACAGAATCCCGTTCTACTATCGCGGTCACGCTGCGTCGAGAACGATATTGCCGTACGTATCCGCGAGCAGAAAGGCATGATCATGGAAACCGACAGCAATCTCCGGGTCGATCTGGGCGTTCGCCAGCTGGCCGCCCGCCTGGGACTCGCCGACTGGCAGCTGCGGCTGGCCCGCGGGCACGGCCTGATCCCCGAGCCCGACATGAACGGCCGGTGGTCGGCAGAGCTGGTCGAGCGATGCCAGGGCGACAAAGCGCGGATCATCGCGGCCTTCGGAGACCAGCCGCCGATCGGCGCCGGCAAGGCCGCCGAACTGCTGGCGGTGCGGGTGCGCCTGGACGTCGAGCGCGCCGACGTCGAGGTCCTGGTCGCCCGGGGCGAGCTCAGGGTGGTCGGCCGCTACCAGCAGTATCCCGTCTACCTGGTCCACGAGGTGGAGGCGCTCGCCGACCGGGTCGCCGAGGTCGTCGCCGCACGCAAGGGCCCACTGCTCGACCGCGTCGAGGCCAAGGGAGCCGCGCTCGTCCTCGGCTGGCCGAAAGGCGTCTTCGGCCGCATCGCGGCCGAACGGGCCCTGCCCACCGACCAGCTCTCCCGCTATGCCCTGGCCGATGTACGCGCCCTGGCCGCCGACACCGACCTGACCGCGCGAGTCCACGCCGAGTGGCACGACCAGGCGGTGGCCCAGGCCCGCCGCAACGAGCAGCGCTACGCAGACACCCTGCGCAAATGGATGCTGCACTGCAGCGCCTACCTCGACCGGGCCGCCGAGACGCCGCCCAACCCCGCAACCGCCACCCGCGCACTACGCGCCCTCACAACCGCCCGCTCCACAGTCAACGCGCAAGCCGCGTAGCCCCCAGCACCATCCTTCGCTCCGGACGCAATGCGCTTCACCCAGATTCCACCCAGCGCCGCCCGGAACCCTTACGAACCACGCCGCCCGGACACCCGTGTCGCCAACGAGCTTGCAGGCGACGCTGCATCCAGCCGGACCAGCATGCCGGCGACCATGGACGGCACCTTCTGCGGAAGCACCCCGGAGAGCAGGCGGTGGGACGGCCCCCGTCGCTGCCCGCCACGGCCTCCCGGACGCCCTCGTCGCAGCGGGCTCCCATCTCGGAGGTGATAACTGAACCCGACGCCGAGCACCAGTAGCGCCACAGCCCGCAGCCGAGCGGACCAACGCACAGAACACCGCCCGCAACGCTGCCCGCCGATGCTCATCGGCCAGCCGCCGTCCCCGACTCCTGTCCAACCCGATCATGCGCCCGCAACGACCCCAGCCCGCGACCAAGTCCAAAAATGCCCTCACAAACGATGCAGCAACCACCGCCACCCCGTCAGCGCTGTCGTCCGAGCCGGGGATGCGGCGGGGGACGCCGCCGGTGGGGGCGAGGTTGCCGGGGGCGTCGGGCTGCGGGGCCGTACATGGGTTGGGTCAGCCACCGTTGAATTACAGATCGTGGGAGCCAGATAGACCAAAGCGGTAAGAACGCCGCGCGGCGTTACAAGTGTCCCGACCCGAAAGCCGCGCCGCTCATGCGCGCCGGATCGTCGCCGCCGCGGGGACTGTACGGTTTTCGGTGTAACTCCTGATCATGGAGTGACACATGACAACCGGAACGAGCACGGAGGCTGTGGTGGCCGAGTCCGACAAGCCGACCACGGCCGCGGTCGAGCAGGAGC
>NZ_JBHSON010000136.1:0-24345 GCF_042656285.1 Actinomadura rugatobispora
TGTGTTCGTCTCTGTACTTTCGGTAGCGCGATCTGGGACGCCGGGTTCGATGTCAGCGTGCGGGGCCCCCTTTCCACCGGAGTGATGGTCTGGGGCCTCCCCGTCGCCTCTGGTCGAGCCCACATGGCCAGGTCGCGCAGGGAACCGGCCTCCCGGGAACGGACCACGCACGCGATGCGTGTCGCCGCCCCGGGGTCGAGTACGCCGGGGACCAGTGCGTCCAAGACCGTTCGGGGCGCGCGGCTGAGCGACTCATGCACAGTCCTTAGGAACGGTGGCCCGTGTCCATGGCCCGCTCGTACAGGCGGATGGCGCCCTGGAGGTCGCTCTCCTCCAGGGCGGGCTCGGCCAGCCGCAGCGACGCGCTGCCCACGCCGTCCGGTCCCTGCGCCTGGGCGATCGCCTCCGGCCCGGCGGCGGCCACCCGGCGCGGCTCGGCGAGGCCGCCGTCCAGGTCGCCGAACTCCTTCGCCAGCAGCAGCCCGAGGTGGACGGCCGCCATCGACGCGGCCGGTCCCTCGCCGCCCCGCGCCCACCGCAGCACCTCCAGGGCCCGGCGGTGCTCGCCGCGGGCGGCGAGAACGGTCGACAGGTCGGTCGCCGCCATCGCGCCGTAGCGGGGATGCCCCGTGGCCATCGCGCGCTCCAGCACCGCGGCCGCGGCGTCCTGGTCGCCGAGCATGGTGAGGGTGGAGCCGAGGTAGGCCAGCCCCGCGGCGGCCACCTCGGCGACCGGGCACCCGGCCGCCTGCTCGAACGCGGCGCGGGCGGCCTCCAGATCACCGTCGGAGGCCCACAGCCGGCCGCGTCCCAGCGCCGCCCGCCCGGCCACCTCACCGGCGGTGGCGGGCGCGGTACGGGCCGGGACGTCGTGCCGGGCCAGCGTCCGCAGGTTGCCCGCGGCGGCCTCGGCGACCCGTCCCAGGCCGTGGTCGGCGGCGTAGCGGAACGCGGCCTGCGTCGCCTCGGGGTCGGCGTCGACCAGGGCGGCGCCGATCCGCAGCGCCGCGTGCGGGCCGAGCTCGGGCTCGCCGCCCTCCACGATCCGGGCGAACCAGTCGACGGCGTCGGCCACGTCCCCCTGCGCGAGCAGTGCCTCGGCGCACTCGGCCAGCATCTCGGCGCCCTCCCGCGTCCCGGCGATGTCGGCGGCCATCGCCAGCAGCGCCAGGTTCCCGGGTCAGGCGGAGAAGCCCAGCTTCAGGCGGTCGAGGAGGCGCAGCCACGCGCCCCGGCGGCCCCCTCGCCGGTCGGCCCTCGCCATGCCGCGCCGCGTCAGGCCGATCGCGCCGTACCGCAGCGGCTCCGGCGGGAACGGGAAAGGCTTGGAGCCCACCATGGCCAGGCCGGTACGCGCGGGATCCGCACCGGGCAGCCCGAGCAGATCGAGCATCACCTCGGCGCCGAAACGGGTCGCTCCCACGCCCAGGCCGGTGTACCCGGCGGCGTACGCCAGGCGGCCCTCGCAGGCGGATTCGAAGAACGCGCAGAAGCGCGTCGAGGTGTCCACGACACCGCCCCACGCATGGGTGAAACGGAGCCCTTCCAGTTGCGGGAACGTGGTGAAGAAGTTCTCCGCCAATGCCGCGAACGCGGCCCGCCGCTGTTCCAGTTCCGGGCGGACGCGGTTGCCGAAATGGTAGACGGCGTCATGACCGCCCCACACGATCCGGTCGTCGGCCGTCAGCCGGTAGTAGTGGAACTGGTTGCGGTAGTCGCCCAGCCCCTGGCGGTGGCGCCAGCCCAGGGAATCGAGCCGCGCGGCGCTGAGCGGCTCGGTGGCCATCGCGTAGTCGTACACCGGCGCCACGTACCGGCGGGCACGCTTCAGGAGGGGCGGGAAGGCACCCGTCCCCAGGGCGACGTGGCGCGCCGTCAGGGAACCGCGGGGCGTCCCCAGGGTCACCGAGCCGTTCTCGTTGTGCCGGATGTTCGAGACCCGCGTGCCCTCGTAGAAGCGGACGCCCAGGGCACGGCATGCCCCGGCCAGGCCCCAGGCGAGTTTGGCGGGGTGGAGCATGGCCACGCCCTCCCGGTCCCAGAGGCCGCCGACGTAGGTGGGCGAGTCCACTTGGGCGCGGACGGCCTCGGCGCTCAACAGGACGGGCTGCCAACCCAGCTCGAAGGCGACCTCCGCCTCCTCGTTCATCTCGGCCAGTTGCCATTCCTCTGTGGCGACCGAGAGTTCCCCCGTGAGCTCCCATTCGGCGTCAATGCCGTACCGGACCAGGGTCTCCCCGATGGCCTGGAGGTTCTCCCAGCCGAGACGTTCCAGTTCGTGCATGTCGTCGGGCCAGCGGGCCATCCCGTTGAGCACGCCGTGGGTGAGGCTGGCCGCGCAGAACCCTCCGTTCCGCCCGGACGCCGCGGCGCCGATCCGCTCGGCCTCGACCAGCACGACGTCCAGGGACGGGTCGCGCTCCTTCGCGCGCAACGCCGTCCACAATCCGCTGTACCCGCCGCCGACGACCGCGAGGTCGCAGTCGCGCGCCCCCGCGAGCACGGGCGCGGCCTCCGGCCACCCGCCGCCCGCCAGCCAGAAGGCCCGGGGCTCGGCGTCCGCGATCGCCCCGTCCGCGCGGCCCCGCCCCGGGCTCACCGGGAGCCTCTCGCGGTCAGCGTGCGGCGCGCGGAGACCACCGCGATCAGGACGCCCACCGCGAAGATCAGCGTGCCCATCACGTTCACCTGCGGCGGCGTCCCGGTACGGGTGGAACCGTAGATCCACAGCGGGAAGGTGACCGTCGCGCCGCCGGTGAAGCCGGTGATGACGAAGTCGTCGATCGACAGCACGAAGGCCAGCAGCGCGCCCGCCACCACGCCCGGCCGGATCATCGGCAGCGTGACCAGCCGGAACCGGGCCCACGGGCCCGCCCCCAGGTCCCGCGCCGCCTCCTCCACGGCCGGGTCCAGCAGGCTCGCCCGCGCCCGCACCGTCACCGCGACGAACGCGATCGAGAACATCACGTGCGCGACCAGGATCGTCCCGTACCCGCGCGGCAGCCCGAACGTCACGAACATCGACAGCAGCGACGCGCCCATCACCAGCTCCGGGCAGCTGATCGCCAGGAACAGCACGAGCGTGGACGCGCCGCGCCCGCGGAACCGGAACCGGGCCAGCGCCAGCCCCGCCAGCGTCCCCAGCACGGTGCTGATCGCCGTGCTGAGCAGCGCGATCGACAGGGAGTTCAGCAGCGCGGCGGTCAGGTCGGGACGGTCCAGCAGGTCCGCGTACCAGCGCAGCGTGAAGCCCTCCCAGCGGAAGTTCTGCTTGCTCCGGGTGTCGTTGAACCCGAACAGGATCATGATCGCGACCGGCAGCGCCAGCCAGCCGATCAGCGCCCAGGTGTAGATCCGCAGCCCGTGCCCCCGGCTCATCGGCGCGCCGCCTCCAGCACGTCCCGGGTGCCCGCCGCCCGCGCGTACGCGAAGATCCCCAGCAGCAGGATCGCCATCAGGGTGAACGACAGCGCCGACGCCGTCGGGTAGGCGCCGCTGTCGAAGTACTCGGACTGGATCACGTTCCCGATCATGGTGTCTCCGGGGCCGCCGAGGACCTCGGCGTTGACGTAGTCGGACGCCACCGGCACGAACGTCATGATCACGCCCGCGAACACGCCCGGCAGCGACAGGGGCAGGACCACCCGCAGGAACGTCTGGACCCGCGACGCGTACAGGTCGCGCGCCGCCTCCACCACGCGCGGATCGATCCGTTCCAGCGCCACGTAGATGGGCAGCGCCATGAACGGCAGGAAGTTGTAGGCGAGCCCGGACACGACCGCGACCCCGGTGTCCAGCACGTGGAAGTCGTCCGGGAGCAGGCCCCAGCCGCGCAGCGGCCCGAGCACGGGCCCGTTGTCGGTCAGGACGAGTTTCCAGGAGACCGTCCGCAGAATGTAGGAGACGAAGTAGGGCAGCAACAGGAGCAGCAAATACGTCGTCTTCCTGCGACCTCCGTGAAAGGCGATCCAGTAGGCGGCCGGATAGGACAGGGCGATGCACAGCAGCGTCGCCAGGAGTCCGTACCACAGCGACCGGACGAAAGCGTCCCCGTACGTCTGCAGGCCGTCGGTGTAGTTCTGCCAGTGCAGGGTCTGCCGGAACCCGTCGACCAGATTCCCGGTCTGCAACGACAGGGAGACCATCATCGCCAGGGGAATCGCGAAGAACGCCAGCAGCCAGAGCCCGCCAGGCAGGATCATCACATACGGCGTGAACCCTCCGGAAGACCGTCTCCCGGGCCCCGCCGCCATCAGGAACCCTTGGGAATGGGCTCGAAGATCCGCTGGTATTCGGTCTCCTCCGCCTGCGTCAGCCGCCGGTAATCGCGCAGCCGCGCCAGATCGGACGGCGACGGGAACACCAGCGGGCTGGTGGCCAGGCGCTCCAGGTCGGCCTTGTCCTCGCCCTCGGCCTTCCGCGCGTCCGCCTCGATGACGGGCCGCGCCGCCGGAACGGGCGTGATGTAGTTGATGAACTCGGTCAGCCGGGCGTTGTTCTCCGCGTCGTACAGCCAGTCCATGAGCATGAGCGCGTCGACCGGGTTCTCGGCGGTCTTCGGAATGCACAGGTTGTCGGTCCAGAGCGTGCCGCCCTCCTTGGGCACCACGAACTTCACCTCGGGCGAGGTCAGGCTGTAGACGTCCCCCGACCAGGCCATCGTCAGCCACACGTCGCCCTTGCTGACCGCGTCCGCGTAATCCTGCTCGTAGTACTTCCGGACGATCCCCGCGTCCCGCTGCCCGCGCAGTCTCTCCGCCGCCCGCCGCCAGTCCGCCGGAGTCGACTTCTCCGGATCGACCCCCAGCAGGAACATGCCGAAATTGCCCAGCTCCTGCGAGTCGCTCATCATCCCGACCCGCCCCTTGTACCGGGGATCGAAGAGCTGCGCGATGCTGGTGATCTCCTCCTTGACGTACCTGGTGTTGTACGCGATCCCGGTGATGCCGGAGACATAGGGAATCGTGAACGCGTTCCCCGGATCGTAGGAGGGATTCTTGAACTGCGGTCCGGCGTTGGCGGCGAACGTCTTCAGCCTGGAATGGTCCAGCGGCGCCAGATAGCCCAGCTGCCGGAGCTTCTCCAGCTGGATGCCGTTCGTCATGACCATCAGGTCGAACCCGATCGACTGCCCCGCCGCCAGCGGCGCCTGGATCTTCCCGAACCACTGCGCGGTCTCCTGGATGACCTCCTGGTAGGTCACCTTGATCCCGGTCTCCTTCTCGAACGCCCGCACCGTGGCCCGGTCGTCCTCGACGTAACCCGGCCAGTTCGCCCACCGCAGCGCGCCGTTCCTCGCCTTCCCGGCCCAGTACTTCTGGACGTCCGACGGACCGGCCTTCTCCTTGCCGCCCTGCCCTTCCACGCCGCACGCGGCGAGGGCCAGCCCGGCGCCGGAGGCGCCCGCGAGACGGAGGAAGTCGCGCCTGCGGGGCAGGGTCAGCCCGCGCAGCAGCGGAGGGGGTATCGAACTCACTTGAGCGCTCCAATGGCGTACGAGTGCCGCGGGTCCCACGACAGCCACACGGTGTCGCCGCGCACCGCGACGCCGTCGGCCGACGCCGCGTTCTGCGCGAAGACCACCATGTCGGACCCGGTGGCGGTACTGATGGTGTAGTTGGTCGAGGTGCCCAGGTAGACCACCTCGGAGACGGTGCCGCGGACGCCGCACAGCGCCGCGCCCGGACGTTCTGGAACGATCCCGATCTTCTCCGGCCGCACCGCCAGCTCCAGCCTGTCCCCCGCGCCCACCGGCAGTTCCGGGCGCAGCGGCACGATCACGTGCCCGTCCGGGCCGTGCGAGATCACCGCCCGCCCCCCGGAGACCTCCGCGACCTCCCCGCCGAGCAGGTTGGAGGTCCCGATGAACTCCGCCGCGAACCGGGTCGCGGGACGCTCGTAGATCTCCCGGGGCGTGCCGAGCTGCTCGATCCGGCCCTCGTTCATGACGGCGATGCGGTCCGACATCGTCAGCGCCTCGCCCTGGTCGTGCGTGACGTACACGAACGTGACCCCGACCTCCCGCTGGATCCGCTTCAGCTCCCCCTGCATCGCCTGCCGCAACCGCAGGTCCAGCGCGCCGAGCGGCTCGTCCAGGAGGAGCGCACGCGGCCGGTTCACCAGGGCCCGCGCCAGCGCCACCCGCTGCTGCTGCCCGCCCGACAGCTCCGCCGGCCGCCGCCTCCGCTCCCCTCCGGCCAGGTCCACGATCTCCAGCATCGCGCCGACCCGCGCACGGATCTCGCCCTTCGGTACGCGCCTGCGCCGCAGGCCGAACGCGACGTTCTCGAAGACGTCCATGTGCGGAAACAGAGCGTAGGACTGGAACACCATGTTCACGTCACGCCGGTGGGCGGGCACTCCGGTCACGTCCCGACCGTGCAGCAGGACCCGCCCGTCCGTCGGCTCCTCGAATCCCGCGATCATCCGCAGCGTGGTCGTCTTCCCGCACCCCGACGGCCCCAGCAGCGAGAAGAACTCCCCCGAGGCGATCGCCAGGTCCACGCCCCGGACGGCGCCGACCATATCCCCCCGCGCCCGGTACGTCTTGGCCACCCCGGCCAGCTCGATCTCGTCGGGGCGAGGCTCGCTCTGGGCCATGGGCAGGATCCTTTGCACGGGGGCTTCGGCACGCCGGTCACCCGTGCCGCCCCACCATGTTCGCGGTTCCCCCCACGCCCCACCAAACCGGACGGAGCCCCGCCAGAATGCAACTTGCACCACTCATCTCCGCATAAGCCGTTTCGACACCGCCCATCGTGCCGTTTCCACGGAAAGCTTCGCGCGACCCGAACTTCACGGGCAAAGCCATTCTCCGCACATCTTCCGTACGACGCGGACGAGGCCACTGCCGGTTCGTTGCCGTACCTTAGAAACCGTGCTCGCACCAGGGACGACGCCACCCACGTCCAGGAACGGCCTTCACCGTGACCGAAACCCCTGCTCGGCGGCACCGAGTTTCTTCGGCCGGCCGATTTCTCGTTCTTAATGAGGATGCAACCGCGGCCTGGCCCGGCGTACTTTTGAATGCTGCAGGAAGGAGACCGGCCATGTCGGTTCGCCAGGACCTTCCCGACTCCCAACCCGCCGAACGCATCGAACTCCAGACCACCGAGGAGCAGGCCCTCGCGATCCGCAAGGCGGCCGACCTGGTGGGCTGGACGGTCCCTCAATACGTTCTGTCGGCTGCCCTGGACCGGGCCGAACGAGACCTGTACGAACAGGCCGCCCTGGAGGCACAGGCCACCAGGCGAGCACCGTCGAGCGACGGCACGGAAAGAACCGCCGCCGACCCCTTCGTGGCCGTCGTCACCGCCCTCGGCTGGCCCCCGTGACGGCCGTGCGCAGGCGCTCCGCGTAGTCCGCGGCCTCCTCGTCCGAGGCGTACTTCTGGCGCGGCCAGAAGAAGCCTCGCAGGCCGTCCTTGCGGTTGCGCGGCACGACGTGCACGTGGAGGTGCGGCACGCTCTGGCTGACGCGGTTGTTCATCGCCACGAACGACCCCGCCGCGCCCAGCACCGACTCCATCGCGCCCGCGAGCCTCCGCGCGTGCCCGAAGTACGACCCGAGCATCTCCTCGGGGAGGTCGGTCAGGGTCTCGTAGTGCTCGCGCGGGACGAGCAGCGTGTGCCCCTTGAAGAGCGGCCGGGCGTCCAGGAACGCCACCGCGTCCTCGGCCTCCACGACCATGTGCGCCTGCCGCCGCCCTTTGATGATCTCGCAGAAGATGCACGCCACCTCACCCATGCGCCGCATTCTCCCACCCCGCTTACGGCGTGCTTACGGCTCGGCCACTACCTTGCCGTGCTTGTGCGACTGGACCGCGTTGCCTTCCGCTATCACCGGCGCGCGCCCTGGGTTCTGCGGGACGTCACGCTCCTCCTCGCCCCCGGCGAGGTGATCGAGGTAACGGGCCGCAACGGCGCGGGCAAATCCACCTTCCTCCGCCTGCTCGCAGGCCTGCGCACACCAAGCCGCGGCACCGTCACCGGACGCCCCGTCAACATCGGCTACGCCCCCGAACGCTTCCCGACCGACCAGCCGTTCACGGTGCGCAGCTATCTGACCCACATGGCCGCCATACAGCGGGCACCCCGCACGGCCATCGACACCTGGGCGGAACGCCTCACCTTCGACCATCTCCTTGAGACACGCCTCCCCGAACTCTCCAAGGGCAGCGCCCACAAAGTGGGCATGGCCCAAGCCCTGCTCGCCTCCCCTGACCTCCTGATCCTGGACGAACCCTTCGCGGGCCTCGACGCCCCCACACGCGACGCCCTCCCCGCCCTGATCTCCGAACTGGCCTCTCAAGGCACCACCGTCGTAGTCAGCGACCACCAACGCTGCCTAGCCCCGCTACCTGACATCAGCCGCATCCACATAGCCGACCAAACCGCCACCCCAAGCGGTGAGCCGGTTGCATCTGGACACAACGTGCATGGGCCAAGCACACATGCGTCCGACACGCGTAACCGCGACGCAACTGGCCCTTGCGCCAGCGAGCCCAACATGAACGTGCCAGGCACAAGCGCCCCTGAAGCAAACGATCCCGACCCGCACAGCCCTGGCACGGACCAGCGGAGCACGAGTGAGCCCGCCAAGAAAGCCCCTGACGTAAATGGGCCCAGCACGAACAACCCCGACACAGCCGCGCCAAACCCAGCCGGACCCGACGCGGGCGGCCCCGGCGCCAGCGAGCCCGATCCAGCCGGGCCCAGTGCCGTCGGCCCCGACGCGGGCGGCCCAGGTGCCGGTGAGCCCGGCGCAGCGAGGCCCGATGCCGGTGGCCCCGGCGCGAGCGGGCCCAGTGCCGGCGGGCCCAGTGCCGGCGGGCCCAGTGCCGGCGGGCCCAGTGCCGGCGGGCCCGGTGCCGGCGGGTCTGGCACAACCGGGCCCAGTGCCAGTGGCCCCGCCGCGGGTGGGCCGGGTGCAGCCGGGGTCGGTGTCGGTGGGGTGGGTGGTTTCGTGGGGGGCGGCGGTGAGGGGCTAGGGCAGGGGCGCTCGGTGGTGGCTGGCCCAGCAGAAGCCGGGGGGAGCGGGCATGAGGACGGGGCTCCGCAGGGCTTGGTGACCTGGAGGGTTGTGGAGGTGGTCGTCCGGGCGGACGAGTTGGACGAGGTGGTCGGCAAGTTGCGGGCGGCCGGTCTTGAGGTCAGGGAGCCGGAGCGGTGATCGCGCTCGCGCGTTTCCAGGTGGCGGGGTACGTGCGTTCGCTGCGTGTCCTGCAGCCGCTGGTCGTGGTGCTGCTCCTCCTCTCGCTCGTGATCTTGCAGGGCTCGGCCGACGACGCCGAACTGGCCGTGGGGACGTTGGGTGATGTGGCGGCCTTCCTGTTCCCGGTATGGGCGTGGACGGCGCGGGCGCTGCTAAACACCCAGCCGGACGAGCAGCGTTGCCTGTCGGCCCTCGCGGTCCGGGCGCACCGAGTACGGGCGACCGACCGCACGCGCGGAGCCACGGATACGGCTGCAGGCGCGGACGGCCGCGCGGGTGGTATTCGCTCGCGCCTTATGGCGGCGCATTCACGGGCTTTGGCGGGCTTGATCGCGGCGTACGTGGTCAATGCGGGTATCGCCGTGCTGGTTCTGGTGGTTCCGGTGGTCCAGGCCTACCTCGCGGGGGTGGGATCGGGCGCGGTGTTGAACGGTCTCGGGTTGTGCCTGCTGGTCGCGCTGGCGGCGACGGTCCTGGGCGCTTGGACCAGCCGGGCCATCATCACGGACCCGGGCTTCTCCCTGCTGGCGCTGCTGGGCGGAGTCGTCGCCGCGCTCCTTCTCAGCCTCAGCCCCCTCTCCTGGGTCGCGGTGCCCATGGTCGACTGGTTGCGGGCCGCCCACGACGGCCCCGCCGCGTTCACGGGTGCCTTCCCTGCGATCGCGCTGCACCTGGCGCTCTGGATCCTCGTGGTCGGCACGTCCTACCTCGTGGCGAGCCGCAACCGCCCGTGAATGGGCGGGCGGATGCCTATGTCGCTTGGAGAGTGAGCCAGGCCGTCTCCAGCGGTGTGTCCCGGCGTGTACAGAAGTAGATCCGGCCCGGCTCGCCCCAGTGCCAGCCGAGGCTCGGGTCGGAGTCGAGTTGCAGCACCAGTTGCCAGTCATCGGCCAGGGCGGAGACCTCTTCCGGAGAGAGGGGCGTCGTGTCGGGATCAAGTCCCGTGGAGGCGTAGTGGCAGTCGTGGGCGACCGGTCGTTGTACGACCAGCGGCCAGCCACCGATCTGGTGGGCGGGGGTGTCGTCCGGCCAGATGTGCTGCTGCCAGGCCACGTGCAACTGCTCGTACACGGGCAGGACACCGCTGTAGAGGCCTTCGAGGCGCTCGAGGAACGGCTCCTGGGGCGCGGGCAGGGACAGGAAGGGCGCCGCCTTCAACGAGCATTCCGGGAAGGATGATGCCGCGGGCGGGGGCTGCACCTCCTGGAGGTCGCCGCTGAAGAGGCGCCAGGCGTCGCGCTGGCCCAGGTCGTCTCCCCATGGACGCGGCAGGCCGCTGGCGTAGTAGAAGGCGACCGTACCCTTCGCGGGCAGGTCCGCCACCTCGGGTAGTTGGTCGAAGTCGACCGAGCCGAGGTAGTCGAGCGGACGGTCGCGCCAGGTCGGCCAGGTCTCGCCGGGCGGCAGCAGCGGGGCCCCGCCGAGCCGGACCGTCGCCTCGCCCTCGGCGCCGAGCCGGACGGCGGGACGGGCCAGGGGGAGCAGCGCCCCGGTGACCTCGGGAGCGAAGAAGACACCGAACAGTGAACGCAGCCGCTGACGCTGCGCCTCGAAGTGATCCATGTCACTTAGCGTTCCCCGCCGAGGCCCGGTGCGCCAGCCCCTAACAAGATCTGTGGATAACTCAAGAGACTTCTTGGTGCAGTGTCGCCTTATTCGCGACAGCGCCCTTCGCCCGGCTAGATGCCGATTTCGGTCCCCGCCACGGGGATCCGCGGGGACGGGACGCCCAAGACCAGTCTCAACTCAGACCTTGCCGAGCGGGCAGACAAGATCCACATCCGTCCAGGGCCCGCCGGCGCCACCCGAGCCGGTTCGATCAGCCCTGTGGCCCGGTTTCGACGCGAAAGCATGCCTCATTTCGGAAAGTCCAGAACAACGTACTCGAACTCGCTCAGCCGCTGTACCCCGATACCGCGATTCGGCCCGATCCTGCCGTCACGGTTCTTATCGATGAACACGGTGAGGAACACATCGGCGCGCTGACGTTGCAGCACGGTGGATGCATGGCCCAGCACCATCGTGGTGAAACTCACTTTGTCCATGGCGGAGGACAGGGGTGCAATGCGTTCGTCGACGAAATGGTTGTGAGCCTCGTTCTCGAGCCGGAGCCTGCCCGAGCCGTACTCGGAGTCCGGCATTCCCGTGCCCGGGCGGAAGAAGGGAACGTCCCTGACCAGCCCGTCCTCCTGCAATGAGAAGATCGAGCTATCCGTCCAGGCGCAGATCTGCACCGCCATGCCCTTGGGCTGATGCGGGAGGCGAAGTTCGAACGGAGCCCGCTTCATCTGGACCGTGACGTGGCGGTTTTCGTCGCCGCTCACCGACATGGGTGCTTGCCTGCCACTCTGCCAGATCTCCAGTCCCAGGCGGGGCGACCGCGGCACGGGAGCTCCGGGTGGGCTGCTCTCATTCCCCGACCCCGCTCGCACCTCGTTGACCGCTACTGCGGCTCCGGCCGTGATCAATCCGGCGATGAGCGTGGCGGTGGCACCGCCGACGAGCTGCACCGCGAGGGGCTGGGTGGTGATAATGCGCCAGATGCGGGACCGCCGCGGTGCCTCGGATTCGCCTTCGGACACAGGTGCTCCTTTGACCCTGGAATGCGCGGGATCAACGTCACTCTCTGCACGTGGTCGGCGGACACAGCGCGATGATGATACTGACGCGCCGCATCGTCCATGCGATGGTCAATAGCCCGGGGATGACCCGCGGCCAGGCCCAGCGTGGTCATTGCCCTCATGGTCGTGACCGCCGGCAGAAGCGTAACTCTGGACGGGTCACGGCCGGAAGGTACGTCGAGGCCGCGGTGTACTGGCTCCACGTACTCGGGCGGTCACGAGGTCGGCCGGCTTCCGGGCGAAGCAGCTCTCAAAAAGGCGGAGAGATGCCGGTGGCGAATCGCAGCGGCGGCCAAACGCCTTCGGGATTTCCGCGTCACGCAGTGCCGGCTGAACGACGACCGGGAGGGCGGGGTCAGCGGCGTTCCAGGGCGCCGGCCAGTTGCACCAGGAACCGGTCGACCTCGCCCTCGTCGTAGCCCGGGCCGAGCCGGACGATGCGGAACGCGCTGTCCCGTACGTCGCGGGCTGTCATCGGCGGCGCGACCCCGCGCAGGCCTGCGACGACGCGGTCGAGGAAGGCGTCGACGTCACGGACGTCGTATCCGGCGCGCACCCCCGCCCCGGAGAAACGGGCGTTCTGGATCCAGCTGATGAGCCAGCCGGGGTGGACCTTGGGCCGTCCGGGGCGCACCCCCATCGGCGCGGCCGACTGCAGTTCGCGGATGGCCTCCTGCAGCAGTTCGTCCACCGCGCGCTGCTCGTAGCCCCGCAGCACGATGTCGAAACGGGTCCGGCGCACGTCGTCGGCGGTCAGTCCCCAGCGGCCGTAGCGTAACGTCGCGGTGACCCGTTCGAGCAGGGCGTCGACCTGGGCTCGGTCGTACCCGCGCAGCGCCACCGGCAGGCGCGTGTCCGTCTTCACCGGTTCCTCCGCTCCCCGCTCGCTCGCGGGGCACGGCGTCCCGCGCGGCCCACGGCTCGCTCACTCCTTGGTGGCGGCGGCCAGCTGGCCGCAGGCGCCGTCGATCTCCCTCCCCCGAGTATCGCGAACCGTGACCGGCACCCCGTGGGCCTCCAGCCTGCGGACGAACTCCCGCTCGTCCTGGGGCCGGGACGCGGTCCACCGGGACCCCGGCGTGGGGTTCAACGGGATCAGATTGACGTGTACGAGGTGGCCGCGCAAGAGCCTGCCGAGAAGATCCGCCCGCCATGACTGATCGTTGACGTCCTTGATCAGCGCGTACTCGATCGAGACGCGGCGGCCGCTGCGGTCGGCGTACGCCCAGGCGGCGTCGAGGACCTCGTCGACCTTCCAGCGGTTGTTGATCGGCACGAGCTCGTCGCGCAGTTCGTCGTCGGGGGCGTGCAGGGACACCGCGAGCCGCACCGAGAGGTCCTCGGCGGCCAGCTTCTCGATCGCCGGGACCAGGCCCACGGTGGAGACGGTGACCGAGCGCTGCGAGATGCCCAGCCCCGCCGGGGCGGGGTCGGTGATCCTGCGCACCCCGCCGAGCACGGCCTTGTAGTTGGCCAGGGGCTCCCCCATGCCCATGAAGACGATGTTGGAGACGCGGCCCGGCCCGCCCGGGATCCGTCCCCGCGCCATCGCGCGGGCCCCGGCGGCGACCTGCTCGACGATCTCGGCGGTGGAAAGGTTGCGGGTCAGCCCGGCCTGCCCGGTGGCGCAGAACGGGCAGTTCATACCGCAGCCCGCCTGCGAGGACACGCACATCGTGGCCCGGTCCGGATAGCGCATCAGGACCGATTCGAACAGCACGCCGTCGAAGGCCTTCCAGACCGTCTTCAGCGTGGTGCCGCCGTCGCAGTCCAGTTCGCGGACGGGGGTGAGCAGCGTGGGGAGGAGGTCGGCGGCCAGGCGTTCACGGATCGCGGCGGGGAGGTCGGTCATCTGCGCCGGGTCGTCGGCCAGGCGGGAGAAGTAGTGGCGGGAGAGCTGATCGGCCCGGAACGGCTTCTCGCCCAGTTCGGCCACGGCCGCGCGGCGCTCGGCGGTCGTGAGGTCGGCCAGGTGGCGGGGCGGTTTGGCCCGCCGCGGCGCGGCGAAGACCAGCTTCGGCGGGGTCTTCCCCGAGGCGGCGCCCTTGGACGTCTGTGTGGCGGACGTGCCACTGGACGCGCCCCCAGGTTCGGTGTCGGGACGCGGTTCAGTGGCGGCCGGGGCGTCGGCGGCCTGATCGGCGGTTGAAGACATGGTCCTTCCAGTGTGGCAAACGCTCGGGCATGCCTAGGTCGCATCCGAACGGTCCCGTCTGGGCGGAGGGCTGTTGGGAGGACGCATGTGCCCCGTGCCCTGCGCGTCGTTTCAAGCCTCCAGAGCGCCTGGCGAGGAACGCTACAGGCCCGGTCGCCTCAGACTCCCCGGCTCCGAGGACGCCCTCAGCTCAGAAGAGGAGCACGGAGCCGGCGGGCCGTTCAGGGGCGGGAACCGATCGCCTTGGATGACGCTTGACAGGCCGGGTCCGGAAGGGCGTGCGAACACGCCATCGTGGCTCGTGGACAAGCTGTACAGTCTCGATCATGTCGGTATTGCGAAGGGGTTCCGCCGCGGGCAAGGGACCGGCCGTCACGGTCGTCCACACCGAGGACAGCCCCTACGGGAGCCGCCGGCTCGTCGTCGAGACCGACGGGGTCGTCAGCGCGGCGTACCTCAAGGATTCCCGGGACGCGGTCGTCGGCGCCGTCTGGATCACCAACCATGACGCCGCCCCCGCGGCGGTGGACCAGACGCGGCTGGACGACGGCCAGACGCCCATGCTGCCCGCCTCCCATGTACGCCACGCCCAAGGGCGCCCCCAGCTCAAACGCGACGCGCTCGAAGTCGTGTGGTTCGAGGAGGGCGACGGGGTGGCCGTCCTGGAGGAGGGCGAGCCGCTCTGCGTCATCCCTGGGTGGTCCGACATGGCCCGTGGGATCCCCGGTTACAGCCGTGACGTGACGGGTCAGAGCCCTTTCGCGTTCCCTCTGGACGACGAGATCGAGGAGTTCGGCCCGCGCATCGGCCGTGCCCGTGACCACTGGAAGATCTGTGAGGCCGAGGGGTCCTGGGCCGACTTCCAGCAGTCGGTGCTGGGCCATCTGCTGCAGCGCCTGGGGCCGGGGGGCCACTACTGGCACGACGTGGGACGGCAGCTCCCCGGCGGCAACCCCGGCGTCCTGCCCACGGTGGGGGTGACCGAACGTCCCGTACGCGGCGACCGCGAGTTCACCGTGCTGAGCACTGTCGGTATGAGCCGCCAGCGCATGCCCACGGTCGAGTTGTACGAGGACGACGTCTCCCCCTACAGCCGGATCGAACTCGCGGTGGCCACCACGCTGCCCAGCCAGCGGGCCGGAAGCATCTTCCCCTGGCTCGCCCAGTACCCGTGGCGCGCGGTGACGTGGTTCGCGGCCGGCGACGTGGTCAAGTGGTACCACGAGGCGCACACCTTCCCCCTCAACACGGGAGAGACCTCGTGGGAGGGGGTCCTGCTCCTGGACGACCCGAGCCGGTTGGCCGGACCCGTGGCCCCTGGCCTGGCGGGACTGTCCACGGAGGGGGATCCGGTGCGCTGGCTCTGGCTGGTGCCCATCACGGACGAGGAACACCGCTACGCCAAGAACGAGGGCTCGGACGCCCTGATCCGCCGCCTCGCCCAGCAGAACCGCTCCTGGGTCGTCTCCTGACCCTTCCGCGCTCCAAGCCGGGGACGAAGAGAACCGCCCCTTGAAGCACATGCTCCAAGGGGCGGACGGCCGTCGCGCGGCGCGGCTGACCAGCGGCTAGCTGGAGGGCGTGAACAGCTCCAGAAGCAGCCACACCACGGGGGCCGCGGCAAGGAGCGAGTCCAGGCGGTCCATGACGCCTCCGTGCTCGGGGAGCAGGGACCCCATGTCCTTGATGCCGAGGTCGCGCTTCAGCATCGACTCGATCAGGTCGCCCACGGTGGCGGTGACCACGGCCGCGGCGCCGATCAGAACACCGTGCCACCATGCGCCGTCGTGCAGCAGCCACCACATGAGCCACGCGCCCACCAGCATGCAGGCCAGCGCGGACCCGGTCACGCCCTCCCACGTCTTCTTGGGGCTGATGGTCGGCGCCAGTTTGTGGCGGCCGAAGAACGTTCCCGCGAAGAAACCGCCGATATCGCTGGCCACCGTCACCGAAATGAAGATCACGATCCGGTGGTGGCCGTCGTCCGGCGCCATCAGCAGCGCGACGATCCCGCCCATCAGGATCAGGTAGCCGGTGACGAACACCGCCGCGGTGACGTCCCGCACGTACCCGTCGGCGGGCCCGTCGGCCATCCGCCACACCAGCACGGTCAGGACGATCAGCGCCAGGGAGGCGACGAGCGCCTCGGGCCCCCACGTGTACGCGGCGACCGGGGCCGCGACGAGCCCCACGCCGAGCGGGAGCATGGGCACGCGGATGTCCCGGGTCTTGAACGCTCCCGCAAGCTCGCGCAGGCCGAGCAGGAGGAAGACGATCATGACCGCAAGGAAGAGTTCCTTGACGTAGTACAGGGAGAGCAGGACGAGCGCGCCCAGTCCGAGGCCGACGCCGACCGCGATGGGCAGATTGCGTCCGGACCGTCTCTTGGGTGGATCAGCCGTGACGGCGACTCCGTCGTCCGGCCCCTCTGGGACGGCCCCAGCGGTTTCGGCACCGGCGCCCTCATCGGCGGTCCGGTCGGTCGCCGGACGATCGCCGCTCAGGGGACCTCCCGCGTTCGCATCCGCCTCGCCGACGGGCTCAGACTCACCTGAGCCGCCCCCGGTCGTGACGTCGGACTCTGGGACGGCCGAGGGCGTCGAAGCGGCATCCGAAGCACCGGGAGAGGGCCGCTCCCCCCGCCCAAGGGGCTCCTCAGGCCGCCCTTCGACCGCGTCGAGCCTTTCGAGCTCCGGATCAGGCTCCCGCTTCCGCTCCGCGCCGGAATCCGACTCCGCCCCCGGCGCGGGAACCGGCCGACCCGAACCGGAACCGCTCGGACGACCAGAGGCGTCGTCCGGCGGCACCACGGCGGCGACACCGGTCTCGGGCACGGCCTCCACGGTCCTGGAGGCGATGTCCTCAGAACCCGCGGCGGAAGACACGACGGGCGGCACGGGGGGCAGGCCGGGCTCGGCGGCCCCGACGAGGGCGGGGCCGGGAGCCTGCGGCTCACCCGGGGAGCCCGCGGGCTCCCCGGTTCGGTCGAGTCTCATCAAACCTCGAGCAGTTCGGCCTTCTTGTGCTCGAGGAGCTCGTCGATCTGCGCGACGTAACGATGCGTCGTGTCGTCGAGCTCCTTCTCGGCGCGCCGGACGTCGTCCTCGCCGGCCTCGCCGTCCTTGGCCAGCTTGTCGAGGGCCTCCTTGGCCCGCCGCCGGATGTTGCGGATGGAGATCCGGCTGTCCTCCGCCTTGCCGCCCGCCACCTTGATGAACTCCCTGCGGCGCTCCTCCGACAGGTCCGGGAACACGACCCGGATCACGTTGCCGTCGTTGGTGGGGTTCACCCCGAGGTCGCTGTCGCGGATGGCCTTCTCCACCGCCTGCATGGACGACTTGTCGAAGACCTGGACGATCACCATCCGGGGCTCGGGCAGGGTGAACGACGCCAGCTGGTTGATCGGCGTCGGCGTCCCGTAGTACTCGGCGGTGATCTTGTTGAACATGGCGGGGGTGACCCGGCCGGTGCGGATGGCCTGGAAGTCCTCCTTGGCGACCGCGACCGCCTTCTCCATCTTCTCCTCTGCCTCGAGGAGGGTCTCGTCGATCACTTCGACTCCCATGTCATCAGGTCGGCCCTTGTCCGTGCCGGTCCGTACCGCGGGTGGAGCGGATCAGCTGTCCGCCGGACTGACCAGCGTGCCGATCTTCTCACCCCGGACGGCCCGGACGATGTTGCCCTGTCCCATGAGGTCGAAGACCACGATGGGAAGCGCGTTGTCCATGCAGAGGCTGATGGCCGTGGCGTCCATGACCTTCAGGCCCCGCTGTAGAACCTCACCGTAATCCAAACGGTCGAACTTCACCGCGTCCGAATTCTTACGGGGGTCCGCGTCGTACACTCCGTCCACCTGGGTGGCCTTCAGGACGGCCTCCGCGCCGATCTCCAGCGCGCGCTGGGCGGCGGTGGTGTCGGTGGAGAAGAACGGCTGGCCCAGCCCGGCCCCGAAGATCACCACGCGGCCCTTCTCCAGGTGCCGCATGGCGCGGCGCGGGATGTACGGCTCGGCCACCTGGCTCATGGTGATCGCGGTCTGGACCCGGGTGTCGAGGCCGAGCTTCTCCAGGAAGTCCTGCAGCGCCAGGCAGTTGATCACCGTGCCGATCATGCCCATGTAGTCGCCGCGTCCGCGGTCCATGCCGCGCTCGGCCAGGGCCGCGCCGCGGAACATGTTGCCGCCGCCGCAGACCACCGCGACCTGCACGCCGTCGCGCACCGCCTCGGCGATCGCCTCCGCGACGTGCTGGACCACCTCGGGGTCGATGCCCAGCGGGTCGCGCCCGGCGAAGGCCTCGCCCGAGAGCTTCAGGAGCACCCGTTTCCAGCCCGCTCGGGGCCCGTGCTGCGCGCGCGCCTCGTGCTCGGCGGGCTCGGCGCGCCGCTCGTCCGGCGCCGGCGACGACGACGCCGCCGTAGGGTCACTGGTCGTTGGCTCCGGCACGTCGGCGGCCTCCTCGTTACGGCGTCTGGTGACTCGTCGGGGTCCTGTTTCCAGGATTCCCGCTCAACTCGTGTTTCCTCGGTTCGCGACCCTCGTTCGACGGTATAGGGCCGAACCCGCCGCGCCGGCGTGGGCGCCCGCCCCACACCGCCCAAGCTCCGGCGGTACGGGGGCGAATCGCGGCCGACCCCGGTCCTTGAACCTTGCCCGGCATGAGCCCGGTCACTCTCACCCGCTGACTAGACCCTACGCCCTCGGCAAAGATCACCGACCGGAAAACTCCGACCCTGTCCGGACCCCGGCCGTCACCGTCCGCTCACCGAAAGGCCCCGTTCGGTGAACGGGGCCGTTACTCACGGTGGACGCCGCGCCGGACGATCGTCCGCCTGGGACGGCGTCCTCCCGAAAACGGGCCGATCCGTAACGGATCGGCCCGATGCTTCCAGGGCGGCCCGGCAGACCGTCCCGGATCCGGACGGTCGAAACGGGGCCTGGTCTCGGGAGACCGGCCCCGCCCTCCCGAGATCAGGCCTGGCCGACCTTGAAGCGCGCGAAGCGGACGACCTTCACGCCCGCCTCGTCCAGCACCTTGGCGATCGTCTTCTTGTTCTCCTTGACGAACGCCTGCTCCAGCAGCACGAAGTCGCGGAAGTACGCGTTGACGCGCCCCTCCACGATTTTCGGGATGGCCTTCTCGGGCTTGCCCTCGTCGCGGGTCAGCTGCTCGGCCAGCGCCCGCTCCTTCTCGATCGCCTCGGCGGGGATCTCGTCGCGGGTGAGGTACTTGGGGGCCATCGCGGCGATCTGCTGCGCGATGTCCTTGGCTACCTCGGCGTTCTGGGAGTCCAGCTCGACGAGCACGCCGGTGGTCGGCGGCAGCGACGGGTCGGACTTGTGCAGGTAGCTGGCCACGTACTCGCCGGTGAAGTGGGCGAAGCGGCGCAGCTCCAGCTTCTCGCCGATCTTGGCGCTGTTCTCCTCGATCAGGGCTTGGACGGTCTTGCCCGGCTCGATCTCGCTGGACTGCAGGGCCTGCGCGTCGGCGGCGCCGCTGGAGACCGCGAACTTGACCAGCCGGTCGGCGAGCTCGATGAACTGCTCGTTCTTGGCGACGAAGTCGGTCTCGCAGTTGAGCTCGAGGATCGCGCCGTCGCCGTCGCCGGCGAAGTGCTGGGCGACCAGGCCGTTGCCGGCGGTGCGCTCGGCGCGCTTGCCCACGTCCTTGGCGCCCTTGAGGCGCAGCAGCTCGACCGCCTTGTCGAAGTCGCCCTCGGCCTCGGTCAGCGCGTTCTTACAGGCCATCATGCCGGAGCCGGTCAGCTCCCGGAGCCGCTTCACGTCAGCGGCGGTGAAGTTCGCCATCGCTCTCTTCGTCTCTGTGGTGGTGAACGTCTGGTGGAGATTGGAAGATCTGGGTCGCCGTAGGGCCCGGAGCGTCGTCCCGGCTCGAACCCGCGGGACAGGACGCCGTCCCGTTGCCCGGACCGTCGCGCCAACGAAATGGTCGCTCAGGACAATCCCGGCATCAACCGCGACGTCCCGGCGGAGCGGCCCCGGGGCGCGGACGGCGCCCCGGGGTCCGCATCGTCAGCTCTGCCCGGTGCTCCCGAGCTCGGCCTGGTCCTCCTTGACCTCGGCCGGAGCGTCGGCGGGGGCCTCCGTGGCGGCCTCGGCCTCGGGCGCGACCTCGGCTTCGGGCGCGGCCTCGGGCGCAGCCTCGGCCTCGGGCGCGGCGGGAGCCTCGCCCTCGGCGGGCTTGGCAGCCTCGGCGGCCTCGGCGCCTGCCTGCTCCTTGTTCTCCAGCAGCGCGCGCTCCCACTCGGCCAGCGGCTCGGCGGCGGCCACGCCCTCGGCCGGCTTCTCCTCGCCGCCGGTCGCGGCGCCGGCGCGGGCGATGAGCCCGTCGGCGACCGCGTCCGCGACCACCCGGGTCAGCAGGCTGACACTGCGGATCGCGTCGTCGTTGCCCGGGATCGGGTAGTCGACCTCGTCCGGGTCGCAGTTGGTGTCGAGGATCGCCACGACCGGGATGCCGAGCTTCTTGGCCTCGTTGACCGCGATGTGCTCCTTCTTGGTGTCCACGATCCAGACGGCGCTGGGCACCTTGGCCATGTCGCGGATACCGCCGAGGGTGCGCTCCAGCTTGTCCTTCTCGCGGCGCAGCCCCAGGAGCTCCTTCTTGGTCATGCCGGAGCCGGCGACATCGTCGTAGTTGATCTCCTCCAGCTCCTTGAGCCGGGTGAGCCGCTTGTGGACGGTCGAGAAGTTGGTGAGCATGCCGCCCAGCCAGCGCTGGTTGACGTAGGGCATGCCGACGCGGGTGGCCTGCTCGGAGATGGTCTCCTGGGCCTGCTTCTTGGTGCCGACGAACAGGATCGTGCCGCCGTGCGCGACCGTGGCCTTGACGAACTCGAAGGCGCGGTCGATGTAGGACAGCGACTGCTGCAGGTCGATGATGTAGATGCCGTTGCGGTCAGTGAGGATGAACCGCTTCATCTTCGGGTTCCACCGGCGGGTCTGGTGGCCGAAGTGAACGCCGCTCTCGAGCAGCTGCCGCATGGTGACGACGGGTGCCATGTCCCGTACTCTCCTTCTCCGGCCCGTTACCGGGCCACGTTTGGTTGATTGCCTGCGTCCGGACACAACCCCGCCGTCACCGAGATGACGGACCGAGGGGTCGCGCCCCACCATGCGAAGCAAGTGGCTGGCGGACGCATGAATTCGGCCGCGTACACGACCGTCGGCCCGGGATCGCCGCCCGGGCCTGTGACCTGTCCGCTCGACGATGGAGCGGCTTCTCGTTCTGCCGGCCGCGGTGGCCGGTCGAGCGACGGCCAAGCCCTGACCGGTGACCATTCGGGCACGGACCCTAGGTTATCAGGGCCCGGAGGGCGCCGGGGAACGCCGGATCCGCAGGGTTATCCACAGTTCGCGAACCCTCTGTTCCGCCGCCCCGCGGCCCCGGCACACTGCGCTCATGACGCTCCTCACATTGCTGCTCACCTTCGCGCTGCCCGCCTGGATCCCAGCCCAGTCCGACGCGTGGCGCTGGCCGTTAGGGCCGCCCGCGCCCCAGGTCGTGAGAACGTTCTCGCCGCCGCCCCAGCCCTGGGGCCCCGGCCACCGGGGCGTGGACCTCGCCGCCCGTCCGGGCCAGCCGGTGTACGCCGCGGGGGCGGGACGCGTCTCGTACGCGGGTCACTTGGCGGGACGCGGCGTCGTCGCCATCACCCACGGCGCGCTGCGCACGACCTACCTCCCCGTGCGTCCCATCGTCCAAGCGGGCCACGACGTCCGGGCGGGCTCCCGCATAGGCACGGTGGAGCCGTCCGCCCACTGCCCCGCCCCCTGCCTCCACTGGGGCCTCCTACGGGGCCACGCCTACCTCGACCCGATCAACCTCGTCCGACCGGAGGTCCGCCTGCTCCCGCACTGGCCAACCCCGAGCCCTCAGCCCGAAACCCCGCGGCCCACCTCGTCCAGCACGGAGATGGGCCTGCGCGACGCCACAACGGCAGGCAGCGGCGCACTCGCAGGGATGCTGTTCGCATTCACCCTGATGTCGCTTTGGCGACACGGCCGCCCCAGACGCCCTCTCCCACCCGGTGTGATCGACCTGACCCGCGAACGCCGAGAACGCCGCCTACGAAGAGCCCGCTAACCCCCACCCCTCCGAGGCACCACCCCACCTCGGAGGGGTGGCCACCCCAAAACGGCCGTCACGCCGCCGACGGCCCCCAAGCCGCCCCCAGCCCACGCAAACCCCAAAACCACTCCACAACCCACGCCCGACACCCCACGCCCGCTGACGGCACCACCCCACTCGAGACGTCGGGAGCGCCCAGCCAGCGGGCGCGCCACCCGCTGGCCACCCACGAGTGCCCGCTGCGACCAGCGCCAGCACAGGGGCGCGACCTAACAACCCACGCATGCCTCATGACCAACAGCCCACCTGCCCACCTGCCCACCTGCCCACCTGCCCAATCAACCCACGGAAAGGCCCACAAGCCCCAGACGGCCACTTGAACCACACCCAAAGCCCGACACGCCCCCGCAAGTCCCACACGCCTAGTTCATGCCGCAACGCCACGCCACCATGTCGCAGGGCCTGTGGCCAAGGCGGGGCACCCTCGCACATGCCGGTATCCCCGAGTCACCGAGGCCCCCTCAGCCAAACTCCCCGGTGAAACCGGAGGCTGGGAACAACTGGACGGGACTACTCGGCCCCACGGGGGTGCGCCTGGCGGTGCACCTGTCTGAGGCGTTCGGGCGAGACATGGGTGTAGATCTGCGTGGTCTGCAGCGACGCATGCCCGAGGATCTCTTGGACGCTGCGTAGATCCGCTCCGCCTTCGAGCAGATGTGTGGCGGCGCTGTGCCTGAGCCCGTGAGGACTCACGTCAGGCACCTCCCCCACCTCAGCGATACGGGCATGGACGATGCGTCGCGCACTGGTGGGGTGCAGGCGCCCACCGCGGGCGCCCAGGAACAGGGCCGGGCCGCTGTGCTCAGTCGCGATCGCCGGCCGTCCGGCTCGCAGCCAATCCCCCACAGCTCTGGTCGCAGGTTCTCCGACGGGCACGGTCCGTTCCTTGTTGCCCTTGCCCAGGACCCTCGCGGTACCCCGCTCGACATCGATGTCATCGACATCCAAGCCGCACAGTTCGCTGACACGCACGCCCGTGCCGTACAGCACCTCGAGCACGGCCAGATCCCGCAGCCCCAAGGGGCCTTCCACGTCCATCTGGTCCAGTAGCCGCGCGGCCTCATCCTGCCCCAGAACATTGGGCAGATCGCGATGCCGCTTGGGCGTCCCCAGCAGTTGCCCCGGATCCTTCTCGATCAGCCCGCGCCGATGCAGGTACGCCGTGAAGGTACGCACAGCCGCCGTACGGCGAGCCAGTGTGGCCCTGGACCGACCCTCCGCATGCTGTTGAGCCAACCACGCCCGCAGGACGTTGACGTCCAGACCGGCAGGTCCCTCCACGCCGACATCAACCGCGTAACGGCACAGATCCCGGAGGTCGCCTTCGTAGGCGCGCAAGGTATGCGGCGACACATCCCTCTCAGCCCGTAGATGCCGACGAAACCCTTCCAGCGCCTCTTGCAGCCCCTCGGTCACAACGCCCCCATACGGCTCCGCCCAACGTCCGACTCCAAGCACAGCAACAAGCCCGGTCCACGATCAAGCTCTCTTCGCCCCCAGACACCCTCCGCTGCTGAGGCGCTCCCAGGACATCCCCGCAACTCGACCGGCGCTGGGAACTGGCTCCCGCTCCGGGCGTACGCCACCTTGCACGACAACGTCCGCCCCGGCCAGCGGACCCTGCTGTTCACTTCGAGCCACCGTCTGGAGTCGATGGGCCGCGGACTCCCCAACCACCCAGCCAGCCTCAAACTTCTACTCGCTAACGACCCACTACCTCAGCGCGTCCTGCGCCCAGCCGTCCCTCCCGCATCTGGCTTGCCAATCCGCACTTCACACTGGCAGAGCCTTCGAGCTACGAGGAGCCCCCGGAACGTACGCAGTGACCCAGCCGACCACCCATGCACGCACGGGTGTGGCCGCCGCGCAACACCAAGGCTTGCGATAACCAACGTGCCGCGCCGCCCCGAGGGCTGCACTCGCCGCCGTCGCGATCGCCCCATGCCCCCGTCGATCACCCGCATCGTCGTTTTAACCCGCTCAGCGGGCAATGGATTTTAGTTTCACCGCATCGCGCCAAGCGCCCCTGGCAGGGGGCGCAAGAGACGCCTGCCAAACAGACGCTGCCGCAGCATGATCCGGACTGTTTCCTCTGCCCGGGCAATACGCGCGTGACGGGCGATAAAAACCCGGACTACCAAGGCACCTTCGTGTTTACTAACGACTTTGCCGCGCTGATGACCGATACGCCAGACGCGCCGGAAAG
>NZ_JBHSON010000137.1:0-23913 GCF_042656285.1 Actinomadura rugatobispora
CGGCGCCCCGACCGTCGCCGAACTGGCCCGAATCCTCGACAACGACCGGCCCGGCAACACCGGCGTCGCGCTCACCGCACGCCAACGCCCCCAGAACGTGCCACTGTCCTACGCCCAGCAGCGGATGTGGTTCCTCAACCGACTCGAAGAAGCCGGCGCGGGCGCCGCCTACAACGTCCCGCTCGCACTGCGCCTGTCGGGCGACCTGGACATCGCGGCCCTGGAGGCCGCCCTCGGAGACGTCGCCGACCGGCACGAGAGCCTGCGCACGCGGTTCCCCGACGAGGGCGGGGTGCCGCGCCAGGAGATCGTGCACGGCGCCGGCGGCCGTCCTGAACTGGTGATCAGCGAGGTCGCTCCCGACGGCCTGGACGAGGCCGCGGTCACCGAGATGGACCGCGGCTTCGACCTCGCCCGCGAACTGCCGTTCCGCGCCCGGCTCCTGGCCGCGCGCTCCGCACCGGCGGCGGAACCGGAGTACGTGCTGGTCGTGGTCGCGCACCACATCGCGGTGGACGGCTGGTCGATGGGCGTCCTGGCCCGCGACCTCGGTACCGCCTACGCGGCCCGCCGCGCCCACGGCGCACCGGGCTGGGAGCCGCTGCCCGTCCAGTACGCCGACTACGCGCTCTGGCAGCGCGAGGTCCTGGGCGACCTCGACGACCCGGACAGCGTGATCTCGGCGCAGCTCGGCTATTGGCGTGAGGCCCTCGTGGGCATTCCCGAGGAGCTCGCGCTCCCCGCGGATCGTTCCCGCCCGGCGGAGGCGTCCTTCCAGGGCGAGTCGGTGCCGCTGTGGGTGGGGGCCGACGTTCACGAACGCCTGCTGGAGGTGGCGCAACAGCACGGCGTCACGATGTTCATGGTGGCGCAGGCGGCGCTGGCGATGCTGCTGGCCCGGGTCGGCGCGGGCACCGACATCCCGGTGGGGACGGCCGTCGCCGGACGCGGGGACGCCGCGCTCGAGGGCCTTGCCGGCTTCTTCGTGAACACGCTGGTGCTGCGGACGGACGTGAGCGGCGACCCGTCGTTCAGCGAGGTGCTGGAGCGGGTGCGCGAGACCGACCTGGCGGCTTTCGCGCACCAGGACCTGCCGTTCGAGCGGCTGGTCGAGGACCTCAACCCCGCCCGCTCGCTGGCACGGCACCCGCTGTTCCAGGTGATGCTGACCCTCCACAACCTGCCCGAGGCCCAGGAACCCTGGGAACTGCCGGGCCTGGACGTCCGGCCGCTGGACACCGAGGACAAGCTGGCGGCGCGGTTCGACCTGTCGGTCATCCTGGCCGAGCAGCGTGACCGGCAGGGTGCCCCGGCCGGAATGGCGGGCGGCGTCCACTACGCCACCGACCTGTTCGACGAGCGGACCGCGGAGGTCCTGGCAGGCCGGCTGGTGCGGGTGCTGGGACAGGTCGCCGCCGATCCGGGACTGCGCCTGCGCGAGATCGAGGTGCTGGACGCGGACGAGCGGCGCCAGGTCGTCCGCGACTGGAACGCCACCGACCGGCCGCTGCCGGCCGCCTCGCTGCCGGAGCTGTTCCGGCGCCGCGTGGCCGAGACCCCGGACGCGGTCGCGGTCGTGTCCGGTGATGTGGAGCTGACCTACGCCGAGCTCGGCGGGCGGGCCAACCGGCTGGCGCACTCGCTGATCGATCGTGGAGTGCGTCCCGGGGATCTGGTCGGTGTGCTGATGGACCGGTCGGCCGACCTGATCATCGCGTTGCTCGCCGTCGTGAAGGCGGGTGCGGCGTACGTCCCGCTGGACGCCGGTCATCCGGCCGAGCGGCGCCGGGCGATCGCGGCCGAGGCGGGCGTCTCGGTGGTGCTGACCGCCGAGGATCTGGTCGAGGGGTCGCGGGCGGACGACCCGGACGTGCGGGTGTCGGCGCAGCAACTCGCCTATGTGATGTACACGTCGGGGTCGACCGGCGTGCCGAAGGGTGTGGCGGTCACGCACGGCAACGTGGTCGCGTTCTGCCTGGACGGCAGCTGGGCCGACGAGGTGGTCGAGCGGGTTCTCGTCCAGGCCAACCACGCCTTCGACGCCTCCACGTACGAGGTGTGGGTCCCGCTGCTGCGCGGCGGCCGGCTGGTCATCGTCCCCGCGGGCGGCGAGGTGGACATCGCCGAGCGCGGCCGGCTCATCGCCGAGCACAAGGTGACCAACGTGCACGCGACCGCCGGGCTGTTCCGGGTGCTGGCCGAGCAGTCACCGGAGATCTTCGCCGGGGTGCGGGAGGTGTCGACGGGCGGTGACGTGGTGTCGGCCAACGCCGTCCGGGCGCTGCTGGAAGAGCACCCGGGCATGGTCGTGCGGACGACGTACGGGCCGACCGAGAACACCGCGTTCACCACGCAGCTCGCGTTCACCGAGGCGGGCGCCGTCCCGGCCTCGGTGCCGATCGGTGTGCCGATGGACAACACCCGGGCGTACGTGCTGGACGGGTTCCTGCGCCCGGTGGCGCCGGGCGTGGTCGGCGAGCTCTACCTGGCGGGTGCCGGGCTGGCGCGTGGATACGCCGGCCGTCCCGGTCTGACGGCGGAGCGGTTCGTGGCGTGCCCGTTCACCGGTGGACGGATGTACCGCACGGGCGACCTGGCCCGCTGGACGTCCGCCGGCGTCCTGGAGTTCGCGGGCAGGGCCGACGAGCAGGTGAAGATCCGCGGGTTCCGGATCGAGCCCGCCGAAGTCGAGGCCGTCCTCGCCGCCCACGACGGCGTCCGCCAGGCGGCGGTGATCGCTCGCGAGGACCGGCCGGGCGTCAGGCGGCTCGTCGCCTACGTCGTTCCCGCCGATGGGGGCACCGGCGCGGGCGAGGCGGCGCTGCGGGCGCATGCCGCGGCGCGGCTGCCCGACTACATGGTCCCGGCCGCCGTGGTCTCGCTGGACGCGCTCCCGGTGACGGTCAACGGCAAGCTCGACCGTGCCGCGCTCCCCGCGCCCGCCCTCGCCGGGCCGGTGACGAGCCGTGGCCCGGCGACGCCGACCGAAGAGGTGCTGTGCGGGCTGTTCGCCGAGGTTCTCGGCCGGGAGACGGTGGGCGCGGAGGACTCGTTCTTCGAGCTGGGCGGTGACTCGCTGCTGGCGATGCGGCTGATCGCCCGCGTGCGGGCGGTGATGGACGCCGAGATCAGCGTCCGTGAGCTGTTCGGCGCCCCGACCGTCGCGGGCCTGGCCGAACTGGCCGACGGTGATCGTGGCGGCGCCCTCCGGACGGAACTGGCGGTGCGAGAGCGTCCGGAGGCCGTGCCGCTGTCGTACGCCCAGCAGCGCATGTGGTTCCTCAACCGGCTGGAGGAGGCCGGCGCGGGCGCCGCGTACAACATGCCGCTCGCGCTGCGCCTTTCAGGCGACCTGGACATCGGCGCCCTCGAAGCCGCGCTCGGCGACGTGGCGGACCGGCACGAGAGCCTCCGCACGGTCTTCCCGGGCGACGGCGGGACGCCCCGGCAGCAGGTCCTGGAAGGCGAGGCCGGACGGCCCCGGCTGACGGTGACCCGGGTCGACGAGCGCGACCTGGACGGGGTGCTCGGCGGCGAGATGGCGCGCGGGTTCGACGTGGAGCACGAGCTGCCGTGGCGGACCCGGCTGCTGGAGCTCTCGGAGGCGGACCACGTGCTGGTCGTGGTCGCGCACCACATCGCGGCGGACGGCTGGTCGATGGGCCTGCTGGCCCGCGACCTCGGGATCGCCTACGCGGCTCGAAGCGCGGGCGGCGCGCCCGGCTGGGAGCCGCTGCCCGTCCAGTACGCCGACTACTCGCTCTGGCAGCGCGAGGTCCTCGGCGAACTCGACGACCCGGACAGCCTGATCTCCGGACAGCTCGGCTACTGGCGCGAGACCCTCGCCGGCCTGCCGGAGGAGCTCGCGCTCCCCGCGGACCGTCCCCGCCCGGCGGAGGCGTCCTTCAAGGGCGGCTCGGTGCCGTTGCGCGTCGACCCCGACGTGCACGCCCGCCTCGTCGAGGTCGCCCGGCGGAACGGCGTCACCATGTTCATGCTGGCGCAGGCGGCGCTCGCGGTGCTGCTGGCGCGGACGGGCGCCGGAACCGACATGGCGTTCGGCACCGCCGTCGCGGGCCGGGGCGACGCGGCCCTGGAGGACCTGGCCGGGTTCTTCCTGAACACGCTGGTCCTGCGGACGGACGTGAGCGGCGACCCGTCGTTCGACGAACTCCTGGCGCGGGTGCGGGAGGCGGACCTGGCGGCGTACGCCAACCAGGACCTGCCGTTCGAGCGCCTGGTCGAGGACCTCAACCCGGTCCGGTCCCTGGCCCGGCACCCGCTGTTCCAGATCTGGATGACCTTCCAGAACATCCCGCAGGCCGACACCCCCTGGGAACTGCCCGGACTGCGCGTCCGGCCGCTGCAGCCGCCGGACGAGACGGAGACGGCCAGGTTCGACCTGGCGGTCACGTTCGCCGAGGTCCGCGACGAGCGCGGCGTCCCGGCCGGGATCGACGGCGGTGTCCAGTACGCCGTCGACCTGTTCGACGAGGGCACAGCGCGGCTGCTAGCCGATCGGCTGGTCCGCGTGTTCGAGCTGGTGGCCGCCCACCCGGACCGGAAGGTCAGCGGGCTGGACGTCCTGTTCGACGACGAGCGGGACCGCGTGCTCGAAGGCTGGAACGACACGTCCCGCCCGGTGCGCGGGGGAACGCTGCCCGAGCTGTTCGAGGCGCAGGCCGCGCGCGTTCCGGACGCGCTCGCGGTGACGTACGGCGAGGCGGAGCTGACCTACGCCGAGCTGGACGCCCGCGCGAACCGGCTGGCGCACACCCTGATCGATCGCGGAGCGGGCCCCGAGGGCCTGGTCGGCGTGCTCATGGATCGTTCGGAGGACCTGCCCGTCGTGGTTCTGGGCGTGGCCAAGGCCGGGTCCGCCTACCTGCCGATCGACCCGGAGTATCCGCCGGAGCGGATCGCCTTCATGCTGGGTGACGCCCGTCCGGCCGTGGTGGTCTGCACCAGCGCGACCGCGCACCTGGTGACCGACCGGGAACGCCTCGTCTGGGACGACCCGGCGACCGCGTCGGCACTGGCCGCGGCGCCCTCGGACGCCCCCCACCGGACGTCCCTCCGGCCCGAACACCCCGCGTACGTCATCTACACCTCCGGCTCCACCGGCCGCCCCAAGGGCGTGGCAGTCACGCACGGCGGTATCGGCGGCCTCGCGGACTGGCAGATCGACCGGTTCGGGCTGGGCGAGGGCTCACGGGTGCTGCAGTTCGCCGCGCTGGGCTTCGACGCGGCGTTCTGGGAACTCTGCATGGCCCTGCTGTCGGGCGGCGCGCTCGTCCTGGCCGACCCCGACGGCATGCAGGACAGCCTGGAAGCCGTGGTGACGGACGCCGGTGTCACCCACGTGACGCTGCCGCCCTCGATGCTCGCGACGGTGGAGGACCTGCCCGAATCCCTGAGCATCATCGTGGCCGGAGAGGCATGCCCGCCCGCCCTCGCGGCCACGTGGTCGGCCGGCCACCGGATGTTCAACGCCTACGGCCCCACCGAGTCCACGGTGTGCGCCACGATGAGCGCGCCCCTGACCCCCGGAGGCGGCATCTCCGTCGGCGGCCCCATCTGGAACACCCGGGTCTACGTCCTGGACGAGTTCCTGCGCCCCGTCCCGCCCGGCGTCACCGGCGAGCTCTACATCGCCGGCCCCGCCCTGGCCCGCGGCTACGTCGGCCGCCCCGCGCTCACGGCCGAACGCTTCGTCGCCTGCCCCTTCGCCCCCGGACGCATGTACCGCACCGGCGACCTCGTCAGCTGGACACCGGCCGGCGAACTCGTCTTCGCCGGCCGCGCCGACGACCAGATCAAGATCCGCGGCTTCCGCGTGGAGCCGGGCGAGATCGAGGCGGTCCTGTCGGCCCACGCCCAGGTCGCCCAGGCCGCGGTCATCGCCCGCGAGGACCGGCCGGGCGTCCAGCGCCTGGTCGCCTACGTCGTCCCCACCGAGGACGGGGTGCCCGCCGACATGCTGCGGGAGTTCGTGGCGATCAGGCTGCCGGACCACATGGTCCCGGCCGCGGTCGTGCTGCTGCCCGAACTGCCCGTCACGGTGAACGGCAAGCTCGATCGCGCGGCCCTCCCGGCGCCGGACTCCGCCGCGGCCGGCCGCCCCCCGGCCACCCCGGCCGAGGAGATCCTCTGCGACCTGTTCGCCGAGGTCCTCGGCCTGGACCGGGTCGGCGCGGAGGACTCCTTCTTCGAGCTGGGCGGCGACTCCCTCCTCGCGATCCGCCTGATCTCCCGGATCCGCGCGGTCCTGGACGTCGAGGTGAGCATCCGCACGCTGATCGGCACCCCGACCGTCGCCGAGATCGCCGCGTCGCTCCACGAGCACGACCGCACCGGCGACTTCGCGCCGGTGGTGGCCTTCCGTACCGAGGGCGACAAGCCCCCGATCTTCTGCGTCCACCCCGGCGGCGGCCTCGGCTGGAGCTACGCCGGACTGGCCGACCACTTCCCGGACCACCCGGTGTACGGCCTCCAGGCGAGTGGACTCGACGGCGAAGGAGACCTCCCCGACACCGTCGAGGAGATGGCCGACCACTACCTGTCCCGGATCCGCGCCATCCGGCCGACCGGCCCGTACCACCTCGTGGGCTGGTCCTTCGGCGGCGTGGTGGCCCAGGCGATCGCGGCCCGCATCCCGGACGAGGTCGCGATGCTGGCCGTCATCGACGGCTACCCCTACCGCGAGACGGAAGGGGCGGGCGTCGCTCCCCGAGCCCGCCTCCGGCCGGTCGCGGCCGAACCCGACGCGTCGCTCTCGGCCCTGCACAAGGTCGCGGAGAACAACACGCGCCTCCTCATGGAGCACGTGCCGGCCCCGTTCCCAGGCGACCTCCTCCTGTTCGTCGCCAAGTTCAACCGGCCCGACGACACACCCGCCACCGAGGCCCCGGAAGCCTGGAAGCCCTACATCGAGGGCACCGTCCGCAGTCACGACATCGCCTCCGACCACCACCGGATGCTGGAGGGCGAACCCCTCCAGGAAATCGCCCAGCTGATCTCCACCGCCCTCCGCGCCTTCTGAAACCGCCCCGAAACCCTTGCGGCGATAGAACTGTTCAGGAACAGACAAGTCGTCAGAGGGAGAAAAAGCAATGACCGGAAATACCGGAAGGTTCAGGGGTGTCGCAGTTCCGTTCGCCGTGGGGCTGAGCGCGTTCGCGCTGCTGACGAGCGCCTGCGGCTCGTCCGGAGACGACAAGCCCAAGTCCGTGGCGGTGGCGCCCGGCGGGAGCGCCGCGCCCTCGCAGAGCGGCAACGGCGGCGAGAAGATGCCGAGCGATAAGGAGATCTACGCCGGCCTCCTCAAATACTCCCAGTGCATGCGGTCGCACGGGGTCAGCAATTTCCCCGACCCGGTACCCGGCAAGGGCCTCCAGGTGAATGGCAATGCCGTCGGGGCCAACTCCGCGACCACCAAGGCCGCCGAAAAGGCGTGCCAGTCGCTGATGCCCGCCGGCGGAAGCGGCGACAACCCCGCGCAGGACCGGGCCAGGGCGCTGAAGCACTCGAAGTGCATGCGCGACCACGGCGTGACCAGGTTCCCGGACCCCAACCCCAACGGCGGGGCCGCCCTCGACGGCGACAAGATCGGCATGGCGCCGGACCACCCGGTCTACCAGGCGGCGGAGAAGGCCTGCCAGAAGTACGCCGGCGGCGACACCCACGGAAGCTCCGCCGGCTGACCGGCGTCGACGCATCGACGGCCCGGCCGGGCTCCCGTACCGACCCCCGTACCGGGCCCGCTTCTCCACCGGCCCGCTCCCCGTACGGAGGTTCTGCGTGTCCACGTCGCACGGTCCGTTACCGACGACGAAGGAAGATCGTTCCGACGCTCCCGCGCCCCCCGCCGGAGCCGCGCCGAGGCCGCGCCGCCGCTGGGAGGTGTGGCGCTCGCCGGACGGGCAGCCGCCCTGGGCCCGTCCGGCGCTGCTGGCCGTCGCGGCGGTCGCCGGCCTGCTGTTCTCCTGGAATCTGCACGATGCCGGGTACGCCCCGCTGTACTCCGTGGTCGCCAAGAGCATGTCGATGAGTTGGAAGGCGTTCCTCTTCGGCGCCGTCGACCCGGCCGCCACGTCCACGGTCGACAAGCTGGCCGGGTCCTTCGTGTTCCAGGCCCTGTCCGTCCGGATCTTCGGGTTCCACGAGTGGTCGCTCGCGCTGCCGCAGGCGATCGAGGGCGTCATCACGGTCCTGGTCATGTACCGGGTGGTACGCCGCTGGCAGGGCCCGGCGGCGGGGCTGCTCGCCGCCGGCCTGCTCGGGCTGACGCCGATCGTGACGTCGATGTTCGGCCATTCCATGGAGGACGGGGCGCTGACGATGTTCCTCGTGCTGGCCGCCGACTGCTACCAGCGGGCGGTCAACGAGGCGCGCCCGCGTTCCCTGGTGCTGGCCGGCGTCTGGATCGGCCTCGGGTTCCAGTGCAAGATGCTGCAGGCGTGGATGGTCGTCCCGGCGCTGGCCCTGGGGTACCTGCTGGTGGCCGACGTCGCCCTGCGCCGCCGGATCCGGCACCTGCTGATCGCGGGGGCCGCCCTGATCGTCGTGTCGGCGTCCTGGACCATGCTCTTCGTGCTGACGCCGGCCGCGGACCGTCCCTACGTCGACGGCACCACCAACGACAAAGCGCTGTCGATGGTGTTCGGCTACAACGGCCTGGACCGCCTCGGGATCATGGTGCCGGGGACGCTCCGCGGCGCCGGATCCCAGGACGGCGGCAACGGCCCGGCGACCCAGAGCAAGGGCACCGACCCGAACGCACCCGGTGCCCCGAGCGGCCAGGACGGTGGTACGAGCCAGGGCGGAGGGCCCGGCAACGAGGACACCGGCGGCCCGGGAACCCATGAAGGCGGGGGACCCGGCGGCAAGGACGATCGGGGCCCGGGCACCACGAGCGGAACGGCCGACAGCGGACCCGACACCGCACCCGGCACAGGACCGGACGGCGCCGCCCCCCGGGCCGGGACGTCGGAGAGCTCGGGAGGCTGGACCAAGCTCCTGAGGCCCGACATCGCCACGCAGACCGGCTGGCTGTATCCCGCGGCGCTCCTGTCGCTGGGCCTCGGCCTGGTGTGGCACCGCCGGGCCGGCCGCACCGACCGGACCCGTGGCGGGTACCTGATGTGGGGCACGTGGTTCGCGCTATCCGCGCTCGTCTTCTCCAAGATCGATGTGTCCCACAAGGCCTACCTCGCGACCCTGAGCGTCTCGATCGCGGCCCTGGCCGCGGCGGGAATCGTCGCGATCTGCCGCGCCCACCGCGCGGGCGGCAGGCGTGCCTGGGCCCTTCCGGTGCTGGTGGCCGCCGAACTGGCGTGGACGATCCACCTCTCCAGGGACTACCCGAGCTTCCTGCCGTGGCTGGTCCCGCTCGTCTCGGCGGTCGGCGGGGCGGCGCTGGTGGTCCTGGTGGTGGCCCTCGTCAAGCCCTGGGCGCGCCCCCGCATGGTCACGGCCGCGCTGGTCGCCGGAGTCGGCGCGGTCCTGCTCACGCCCACCGTCTGGGCCGCCTCCGTACTCGACTCCCGCTACGCGGGCGACTCCTTCGAAGCCGGCGCCGGACCGGGCAACCACCGCGAGCCGGGTTCGCACTACGAACTGACCGGCCACCAGCGCGCGCTGCTCCGCTACACCCGAGCCCACGCCAGGGGCGCCGACCACCTCTTCGCCACGACGTCCTTCGACACGGCCAGCACCTTCATCGCCGGTGCCGGCGCGAAGGTGCTGCCGATCGGCGGCTTCCGCGGCTCCGTACCCGCACCGACGCTGTCACGGATCAAGGAGCTGGTGGCCGACGGCGACCTGCGCTTCATCCTCGTCGGCGGCTCGGCCGACATCGGCTACTCCGGTACGCCCATCACCCCGACCGTCAACGACGTCATCCAGTGGACGCGCTCCGCCTGCACCCCGGTGCCCGAATCGTCCTATGCGGGCGCGGGCGCCGCCCAGCCCAACCCCCAGGAGCTCCTGTACGACTGCGGCAACTCCTGACGAACGAACGCCGAGGCCCCGCGGTGGGGCCTCGGCGTTCTCTTGTCTTCTCGAGCATGTCTCGAAGTGGCCTCAAGTACCGCGCGAGCGCGCTACCTGCCCGGTGAGGCGAAGCCGAAGGCGAGCCTCACCGGGCAGATCGCGAAGCGATGTCGCGCTCGCCAAGGCCCGGTTAGGTGCGAGCCGCCAGGCGAGTGCCGTGGGCCGGGACTAGAGACACAGCCGCCAGGCGAGCGCCGTAGGCCGGGACTAAATAGAGCACGGGCGGTGGAGCCAGGACAGGAGGTCGGGGGAGGCCATGGTCTCCACGCGTTCGCGGTAGTGGGCCAGTTCTTCGCCAGCCAGCAGGGCGCGGCCCGAGCCGGAGGTGCCCTTGCGGAAGAACGCGCGGTTGTCGGTCAGGGCCTTGGCCGCCTTGGGGACCAGCAGGTCGGCGCGGGCGCGCATGTGCTTGAACGTGGCCGCCTCCACGAGGGCGGGCCAGGTTCGGTCGGGGACGCTGATTCCCAGGCGGCCGGCCAGGCGGCGCATCTCGTGGTCGAGGTCGAGGGACAGGTCTTCGTAGTGGACGAGCACCACGTTGGGTTCGTCGCGGCGCTCCCAGGCGTCGGAGAGGTGCCAGACGAGGCGCTGGAGCGAGTCGGGCTGCCAGTCGTCGCGGTCGACCCAGGACAGCACCCATTCGCGCACGGGCGGGATCCGGGGGCGCTCGCCGGCCGGCAGCCCCTCGAAGTGGTGGTAGCGGGAGACCGCCACGTCGAGCGGGTGCCGGGCGACGACGATGTAGGTGACCTCGGGGGCCAGCGGCAGCCCGTCGAGCGGGGTGTGGGTCTTGATGAAGCGGCGGTGCTCCTGGGCGGCCAGCGAGGCGTACACCTCGTCGGCCGGGGTGACGAGCTGGTCCAGCCAGGGGGACAGCTCCGCGAGCGGGGCCGGCAGCTCGGGGGTCTGGAAGACCAGGAGCGCACAGATCATCTGGGTCCAGGTCGTGCCGCTCTTGTGCGCCGTGCTGACGACGATGTCGCCCGGGCGGAACGGGAAGCCGAGCCACCGGGTGCTGTCGTCCTCGGGGGTGCGGTAGACCATCGCGGGCTTGCGCATGGTTCCTCCCGCTCAGAAGTCCGGCAGGGCTTCGATCAGGCTGAGGGCGTACGGCAGCTCGATCACCCGGTTGGGGCGCAGTCCCGCCTTGCCGAGCAGGGCGAGGTACTCGTCCTCGCCGCGTTCGCGGGCGCCGTCGTAGAGCGCCAGCATCCGCATGTCCAGGTCCTTGCCCAGGTGGGGACGGTCGTCCTCGGGCAGGAGGATGTCCAGCAGCAGCGCCCGGCCGTGGTCGGGCATGACCTCGCGCATGTTGGTCAGGATGCGCAGGGCGCCGTCGTCGTCCCAGTTGTGGACGATGTTGGAGAGGATGTAGGCGTCCGCCGCGGGGACCGAGGTGAAGAAGTCGCCGGCGACCAGCTCGCAGCGGTCGGCGACGCCCTGGTCGGCGAGGAAGCCGGCGGCCCGGGCGACGACCGGTTCGAGTTCGAACAGGAGACCGCGCAGGTTCGGAGCGGCCCGCAGGATCGTCGCGAGCACGGTGCCCACGCCGCCGCCCAGGTCGGCGATGACGCCGATCCCGGAGAAGTCGTACTCGGCGACGACGGCCTCGGCGATGGAACGGGACCGGGTCGACATGTGGGCGTCGAAGTGGTGCCGGGCCTCGGGGTGCTGCTCCAGATAGCCGTACATCGTTCCGAAGCGGGTGGCGAACGGGGACCTGCCATCGCGGACCGCCTCGGCCAGGGAACCCATCGCCTCCAGGAAGTCCGGCGCCCCCTGCGGGATGACGACCGAACGCATCGAGCGCGGCACGTCGGTGCGCAGGGTCTCGCCCGCCGGGGTCAGGGCGTACCTGCCCAGGCCGTCCTCACCCGGGACGCTGCGTACGATGCCGAGACCCGCGGCGGTGCGCAGCAGACGGCTCAGGGCCAGGCGGTCGCCGCCGCAGCGTTCGGCGAGCGTGTCGACCGTCAGCGGGCCCGAACCTAACCGGTCCGCGAGTTCGAGGTCGACGAACGCGTACAGCGCGGAGAATCTCCACTGGCCGCGCAGCACTTCCCAGATCTGCGCGCGCGGGTCGTCGTCGTCGACGACGTTCTTGTCGCGCACGGTCGTGGTCTCGAGCACTTTCCGCCTCCTTCAGCGGGGGATGTCCTCCGGACGTCGCTCGACTCCGGACAAGAGCGGGAGCAGGTCAAGCGCGCGGCCGGGCGGGTCCCGCGCCGTTCGCGAGGGAGGGGGCGCGCCGGTGGGCGGGGGCGGGCGGGTCCGGGGCCTGGAAGCTCACGGTGATCTCCAGGCCCCCGCCGGGGCGCGGCTCCACGGTGATGCCGGCGTCGTGGGCGTCGGCGACGGCCCGCACGATCGGCATGCCCAGGCCGAGGCCGTCCTTGCGGGTGCGCTCGGCGCCGAGCCGCTCGAACGGGCGGAAGAGCCTGTCGACGGCGTCGGCGGGCACGACGGGGCCGGTGTTGACCACCGTCAGGACGGGGCGGCCGTCCCGGACCCCGGTGCCGACCCGGACGTGGCCGTCCGGGACGTTGTGGCGCAGCGCGTTGTCGACGAGGTTGACGATCAGGCGTTCGGCCAGCCGGGGGTCGCCCACCGCCGTCGCGGGCGAGAACCGCGTGCCGATCCGCAGGCCGCGCTGCTCGGCGTCTTCCTGCCGGATGATGACGACCTCCTCGGTCAGCCGCGCCAGGTCGAACGGCTCGCGGGCGCTGAGCCCGGCCTGCCCTCGGGCCAGGGTGAGCAGCGCCGCGATGAGCCGTTCCTGCTGCGCGCCCGCGGCGAGCACCCGCTCGTGGGCCTCCCGGAGCGTGTCGGCGGTGGCCCCGGGGTCGGACAGCGCGACCTGCGCGACGGTGCGCTGCCGGGCCAGCGGCGTGCGCAGCTCGTGCGAGGCGTTGGCGATGAACTGGCGCTGCGTCAGGAACGAGGACTCCAGCCGGGCGAGCAGCTCGTCGAAGGTGTCGCCGAGCTCCTTGAGCTCGTCGCGCGGGCCGTCGAGGGCGAGCCGTTCGTGCAGGTTGGTCGCCGAGATGTCGCGCGCCGCCGCGGTGATCGTCCGCAGCCGGTGCAGGATGCGTCCCGCCACGATCCAGCCCAGCCCGATCGAGATCACCGTCATGATCCCCAGGGCGATGCCGGACTGGATGATCAGCTGGTGCATCTGCTCCTCGTGCTGCCGTTTGGCGAGGAGCTCGGCCGTCCTGGCGTCGGCCATCGGCTGCTCGGCGGCCGGGTTCGGGTCGACGCCCTCGAGCTGCCCGCTCTGGCTCTGGCGGCCCTCCGGGACCGGCGGGTACCCCTGCGGCGGCTCGGGGGAGCCGACCATCGCGTTGACGCTGTTGTCCTTGCCCTTGTAGATGTAGCCGTCGGCCGTGGCGTGGTCCATCAGCACGTACGTGATCGCCAGCAGCGCGGTCCCGCAGACGAGGAACAGGGCGCCGTACAGCAGGGTGAGGCGGAGCCGGACGGTGCGGTTGGGCAGGCGGAGCCGCGACGTGCGCGCGGCGGCCCGTGCCGCGTGCCGAGCGGACGGCCGTCCCTGGGCGGCGGGCCGCTCCTGGGCGGGGGGTTCTTCCCGGGCGGCGGGCTGGTGCGAGCGCATGGCGGCCTCAGATCCGGTATCCGGACTTGGCGACGGTCTCGATGACCGGCGGGTCGCCCAGCTTGGCGCGCAGCCGGCTCATGGTGACCTTGACGGTCTTGGTGAACGGATCGGCGGCCTCGTCCCAGACCCGTTCCAGCAGCTCCTCGGAGGAGACGGTACGGCCCTTGGAGGCGATCAGCAGCTCCAGGACGCCGAACTCCTTGGGGGCCAGCTCGAGCGGCCGCGACCCGCGGTGGGCGCGGCGCCGGGCCGTGTCCACGACGATGTCGCCGTGCTCGAGCACCGGCGGGACCATCGGGTGGGCGCGGCGCGCGAGCGCGCCGATCCGCGCGACCAGCACCGGGAAGTCGAAGGGCTTGGGCAGGTAGTCGTCGGCGCCGATGCCCAGCCCGTCGACCATGTCCTCGGCGGTGGCGGCCGCGGTGAGCATGAGCACCCGGCTGCGGCACTGGGCGGCGATCAGCTCGCCGCAGATCTCGTCGCCGTGCAGGCCGGGCAGGTCGCGGTCGAGCACGACCACGTCGTAGTCGTTGAGCAGGGCGCGTTCGAGCCCGGCGGGGCCGTCGAGGGCGAGGTCGACGGCCATCCGGGCCCGGCGCAGGCCGGTGGCGACCGCCCGGCCCATCTCCTCGTCGTCTTCGATCACAAGAACACGCACTGCCGCTCCTCCCGATGGGGATCGAGGGCCCCCGTCTGAACAATTCGCGCAGTTGGACGGAAAGCCCCACGGCGCCGCGGGCCCACAGCCACAGGCGCCCGCGTGCCCACGGCGCCCCGCGCTGTCCCGCCTCTCCCATGATGCCCGGCGATGGGTTTCAGCGCGGTTTCGGTCAGACCCCGCAGGTTATTCCTGCCAGTCGGCTCCCCTGGCCGGGGCGGCCTTCAAGGTCACCGGCAGGCTGCTCATTCCGGACAGGAAGTTGGAATAGATGTGACGGCCGGGCCCGGTTTGTTCGATGTCGTCCACAAAGGTGCGCAGACCGTCCAGCATCGCGTTGATCTCGACGCGGCCGAGATGGGCGCCCAGGCAGAAATGGCGGCCGTAGCCGAGGGACAGATGCTTGTTGGGGGAGCGGGACAGGTCGAACCGGTCGGGTTCGGAAAAGGCTCTTTCATCCCGGTTGGCGGAGGTGAACCACAGGGTGACGAGGTCTCCGGAGGCGATCGTGCGCTCGCCCACGGGGACGTCGACGAGGGCCGAACGCCCGAAATGCATGGTCGGCGTGGTCCAGCGGAGCACCTCCTCCCCCGCGCTCTCCACGGTCACCTCGCGGTTCTTCAGGGCCCGCCACTGGTCGGGGTTCTCGACCAGGGCCCGCACGGCGCCGATCATCGACAGCCGGCTGGTCTCGTCCCCGCCCATGATCAGGCTGTAGCAGTTGAGGACGATGTCGTCGTCGCCGAGCCGCCGGCCCCCCACCTCGGCGGTCGCCATGAGGCTGATCGGGTCGGTGCCGGGGCGGCGGCGGCGCTGCCGGAGCAGGTCGGTGAAGTACAGCAGGATCTCGCCGCGCGCCATCCGGTCGACGTCGGATCCGGGCGACTCGTAGTCCGAGGCCAGCGCGGACTTGGTGAGGCGGAGCACCTCCCGCCGGTCGGAGACGGGGACGGCGAGCAGGTCGCAGATCGTCTCCAGCGGGATGACGGACGCGATGTCCTTGGCGAAGTCGCATTCGCCGCGCTCGGCGGCCTCGGTCAGCAGCGTCCTGACCAGCCCGCGGACCCGCAGCGTCACGTCCTTCAGGGCGCGGGGCGCGAAGGCCTGCAGGAGAAGGCTGCGCAGGTCGGTGTGGTGCCGGCCGTCGGTGACCGCGAGCATCCGGCCGGCCCCGGTGTCGCCGCCCTGCAGCATCGTGGCCAGCACGTTCCCGCGCTCGGAGGTGAAGCGCTCGTCGTCGCGGAGGATCCGCGCGACGTCGTCGTGGCGGCTGATCACCCAGAAGCCCGGCCGCCCGGCGGCCGCCGGATGCCGGTACACCGGCTCCTCGGCCCGGAGCCGCCGCCAGACCTCGATCATGTCGTGGTCCAGATGGCTCTTCGGGTCCACCAGGTCCGGGACCGCGATCTGCTGGGCAGTCATGCGAGAACCAACTCCTTCGGCTGCGGGCGGGACGCGCGAATCGACGCGCGGAGACAATGTGCGAACGGCATGGGCGCGGAGTGCCATTCGCCGCGGTCACTTACTGCGGCTGATCAGCGCAAACCGGCGGGGTCCATCCGATTTTTCACCGTACCGGACCGGTTTCGCGTTCTCAAGGGAGTGCCCGCGCCGCCGCGAATGGCGAATTTGGACAGTCGCGGAAAGAGGCGCGTTCATGCATGGTGGGCTGGGCGGAAAAAGAAGTTTCGGTCACGCGGCGCCGCTTCGCGGGGTCGCCGGATAGCACACATCACGGTGTCAAAGCCACCCGCCGACGGGTTCCGCTCTGATACCTCGCCGAAACCCCCTGGCCCGTAGAACGGGCCCCATCGAGGTTCAGCCTTGGCCGAGGGCATGGAAAAGGAGCTGCACATGGACGCGAGCACAGAACACGACGGCGGCCGGGAGGCCCGGCCGCGCGCACGTCGGCGCCGTGCCTGGCCGGTGACCGGCTCGCTGGTCACCGGGGCGGCGGCCCTCGCCCTGCTGGTGGGCGGTTGCGGGGGAGACCCGGAGGGCGAGGGCAAGGAAGTGGCGAACGTCGGCCCCAGCGGCGGATCGTCCGCGCCGGCCAACCAGGGCGCGGGCCCCGGGGTGTCCAAGGACGAGGTCAAGAAGATGGCGCTGGCCTACTCCCAGTGCATGCGCAAGAACGGCATCACCGAGTTCCCCGACCCCGACTCCAACGGCGGGCTCTCGATCGACGCGCAGAAGGTCCAGCAGTTCTCGCCGCAGTTCAAGAAGGCCGACGCGGCGTGCAAGTCGCTGCTGCCCGCGCCCCCGGCCGGCGGCGTCCCCGAGAACCGTGCCGCGGGCCTCAAGTACGCCAAGTGCATGCGGGAGAACGGTGTCCCGAAGTTCCCGGACCCCAAGCCCGGCGGCGGCATCGGCATCGATGGCGACAAGCTCGGCGTCGACCCGGCCGGACCGGTGTTCAAGAACGCCGAGAAGAAGTGCCAGCAGCACCTCGCCGGCGGCGGAAAGGGCGACACGCAGGGCAGCGGCCCCGGCGGCCCCTGATGGTGGACGACGGCCCCTCTCCGAGATTCGCCGGGCACCCCGGCCCGAAGGTTCGTGGAACGAATCGACCCCGGGCCCGGTGAGCGAACCGCGCCGTGTGCCGCGCGACGAACCGCGATCTTGAACCCTTTCCAGCCTGGCAGGCGGCGGACCGGCACCGCCAGGCTGGGGAGGGTTCGCTCCGTGCCGCCGTGGCGGCGTTTCCTCATGTCCGATACCTGCGCGGGCAGTTCGCGGCGAAGCCGAGCGGAACGAAACTGTTCCGAAACCGCCGGTCCCGTAAAACCTACTTAGAGCGCCTCAGTGCGACTTCGAGCACGACCCGGCATGCGGATGAGGAGTTGCCATGGAAAGCGGTGGTGAGTCGTGAACGCACTTCCCACATCATTGCAGAATGACGCCGACAAACCGGTCGAACCGTCGGCCGCGCAGCGCCGCCGGCGCCGCCGGGTCGTGCTGCCCGCCGTGGTGGTCGTCGTGGCCGGGCTGGGCATCGCCTACGTGATCACCGGTCCGCTCGACGACGGCAAGGCCGGGGACACCGGCAGCGTGGCCCCCACCGGCACGGCGACGATCACGAAGGGCCGGCTGTCCGCCCGTACCTCGGTGAACGGCACGCTGTCCTTCGCCGGCTCCTACCAGGCGATCAACCAGGGGTCCGGGACGTACACCAAGCTGCCGAAGACCGGCAGGGTGTACCGGCAGGGCGAGGTGCTGTACCGGGTCGACGGCAAGCCGGTGATCTTCCTCGAGGGCGCGTCCTCCCCGTTCTACCGGGACCTGAAGCGCGGCCTGTCGGGCACCGACGTGCGCCAGCTCAACGCGGCGCTGGTCGCGCTGGGCCACACCGCGGGCGGCTATCTCGACCCGCGCTCCAAGTACTTCGGCTGGGCCACCGAGGACGCGCTGCAGGATCTTCAGGACGACCTCGGCCTCGACGACACCGGGACGCTGACCAGGAGGCAGGCGGTGTTCCTGCCCAAGGACAAGGTCAGGATCACCTCGGTGCCCGTGACCTCCGGCACCGCCGCCAAGGCGGGCGAGGTCGTGGTCAAGGCCGGCTCGACCGAGCGCACGGTGACCGTCGCGGTGGACGCGGCCATGCAGTCGCAGGTCAAGGAAGGCGACAACGTGACGATCACGCTGCCGAACATGAAGAGCACCCCCGGCGTGGTCACGTCGGTGGGCACGGTCGCCAAGAAGACCTCGACCGGCGGCGCCACCATCACCGTGCGCATCAGGCCGACGGACGAGAAGGCCACCGGCACGCTCGACCAGGCCCCGGTGGGGGTGTCGATCGTCACCGAGAGCGTCGAGGACGTCCTGGCGGTCCCGGTGAACGCCCTGCTCGCCCTGCTCAACGGCGGCTACGGCGTCGAACTGGTCGAGGCGAACGGCGCGCGCCGCATCGTCCCGGTGACGCTGGGCCTGTTCGACAACACCAGCGGCACGGTCCAGGTCAGCGGCAAGGACCTGGCCGCCGGCCGGCGCGTCGTGGTGCCTGCGTCATGATCGGCGGGAAGGCCGCGGCGCCGACGATGCCGGACCCGGCCGGCGTGACCGGCGGCGGCGACGACCGGGCGGTCCTGCAACTGGACTCGGTGAGCAAGCTGTATCCGGCGGCGGAGCCCGTGGTGGCCCTGGCCGGGGTGAGCTTCACCATCCAGCGCGGCGAACTCATCGCGATCGTGGGCCCCTCGGGTTCGGGCAAGTCGACCCTGCTGCACGTGATGGGCACGCTCGACCGCCCCACCTCCGGCGTCGTGCGCATCACCGGCATGGACGTCGCGCGGATGAGCGACCGCGACCTGGCCTCGCTGCGGGCGACCACGATCGGCTTCGTGTTCCAGCAGTTCTTCCTGGCGCAGCATTCCACGGCGCTGGAGAACGTGGCGGACGGCCTCCTCTACGCGGGCGTGAACCGCGCGGCGCGCCGCGCGGCGGCCGCCGAGGCGCTCCACCGCGTGGGGCTGTCGCACCGGGCCGACTTCCTGCCGTCCAAGCTGTCCGGTGGCGAACGGCAGCGGGTGGCGATCGCCCGCGCCCTGGTCGGACGGCCCGCCCTGGTCCTGGCCGACGAGCCCACCGGCAACCTCGACAGCAAGACCGCCGAGTCCATCTACGGGCTGCTGACCGACCTCAACGCCGAGGGCGCCACCATCGTCGTGATCACGCACGACCGCGACCTGGCCGCCCGGCTGCCCCGCCGCATCGAGGTCCTGGACGGCCGCATCGTCAACGACGTCCGCCACCCCGCGGCACCTGACAACGAGGCCCGAGCGGACGCGCCCACGGCGCTCCGGGCCGACCGCACCGAAAGGCCGCACCCGTGACCGTCATCGCTCCGCGCCGGATGCAGCCGGCCGACCTGGCCCGGGTCGCCAGCGTCGGGTTGCGCACCCGGCGGATGCGCGCGGCTTTGTCGGCCCTCGGCATCGCCATCGGCGTGGCGTCCATCGTCGCCGTGCTCGGCCTGTCCGCCTCGTCCCAGGCGGGGCTGCTGGCCGAGATCGACCGGCTGGGCACCAACATGCTGACCGTCAGCACCGGCAAGGACCTGTCGGGCAAGGAGGTCCCGCTGCCCAAGACCGCACCCGGCATGATCGCCCGGATCGGGCCGGTGGAGCAGGTGCAGAGCACCGGGGCGACGAAGGCCAAGGTCTACCGTTCGCCGCTGGTGCCCGCCGTCAACACCAACGCGCTCACCGTACGGGCGGCGACCCTGCAACTGCCCGAGGCCGTACGCACGACCGTGCTGCGCGGCCGCTACCTGAACGCCGCCACCGCGACGCAGCCGGTGGCCGTGCTCGGATCCAGCGCGGCGCAGCGGCTCGGCATCGACCGTGTCCGCGCCGGGCAGCGGATCTGGCTCGGCGACCAGTGGTTCTATGTCGCGGGCATCCTCGGACCGGCCAAGCTGGCACCCGAGATCGACTCCTCCGTGCTGGTCGGCTTCAAGGCGGCCGAGCAGTACCTCGGCTTCGACGGTCATCCGACCACCATCTACGCACGGTCGCAGACCGACCAGGTGGACAACGTGCACGCCGTCCTGGCGGCGACCGCCAACCCGCAGTTCCCCGGCCAGGTCACGGTCAGCAACCCCTCGGAGGCGCTCGTCGCCCGGGCCGCCGCCGAGTCGGCCCTCAACGGCCTGTTCCTGGGGCTCGGCGCGGTCGCCCTGCTGGTCGGCGGAGTCGGCGTCGCCAACACGATGATCATCTCGGTCCTGGAACGCCGCTCCGAGATCGGCCTGCGCCGCGCGCTCGGCGCCACCCGAGGACATATCCGCACCCAGTTCCTGAGCGAGTCCATCCTCCTGGCCGGCCTCGGCGGCGCGGTCGGCGTCGCCTGCGGGGTGCTGGCCACGGTCGTCTACGCCTCCGCCAAGGACTGGGCCGTGGTGATCCCGCCCACGGCCTGGGGCGGCGGAGTGGCGGCGGCCGTGGCGATCGGCGGCGTCGCCGGCCTCCTGCCCGCCCTGCGCGCGGCCCGGATGCAGCCCACCGAAGCCCTGCGAACGGTCTGAGGGAGCACCATGCCCATCGTCAACGGCATCAACTACGAAGAGTACGGCGCCGGCGACCCCGTCGTGCTCCTCGCCGGCACCGGAGCCCCGGGCCGGGTCTGGCGCACCCACCAGGTCCCCGCCCTGATCAAGGCCGGCTTCCGCGCGATCACCGTGGACAACCGCGGCATCCCGCCGTCCGAGATCTCCGCGGAGGGCTTCACCCTGGCCGACATGGTCGCCGACACCATCGGCCTGATCGAGCACCTCCGCCCGTCCCCCTGCCGCCTGGTCGGCTTCTCCATGGGCGCGATCATCGCCCAGGAACTCCTGACCACCCGTTCCGACCTGGTGAGCCAGGCGGTCCTGATGGCCACCCGAGGCCGGACCGACGCCCTCAGCGCCGCCGCCTCCCACGCCGAACTGGAACTCCTGGACAGCGGCGTCAAGCTGCCCCCTCGCTACGAGGCGGTCGTCAACGTGGTCCGCGGCTTCTCCCGCCGCACCCTGAACGACGAGCGCCTCGTCCGCGACTGGCTGGACATCTTCGAGATGTCCCCGATCAGCACCATGCTCAGCCGTTCACAGCTCTCGATCGACACCATCCCCAACCGCCTGGAGCGCTACCGGACGATCGAGTCCGCCTGCCTGGTCATGGGCTTCACCGACGACCTCATGGCCCCGCCCCACCTGGCCCGCGAGGTGGCCGACCACATCCCGGGCGGCACGTACCGGGAGATCGCACACTGCGGCCACTACGGCCAGCTGGAGCAACCCGAAGCCGTGAACGCGGCCATCCTCGACTTCTTCCGTCCCTGACCAGGAAGGACTTCTTCCGGATGGCGATGGCTTCACCGCGCCGACGCTGCCGTGGTGGCATCATTCCGGCATGGGCAGAGCCGACAGCGACGAGGCGTACGTCATCGGTCTGTGCAGCGAGGTCCTGGGTGAGCAGGCCGTGACCCAGCACCGGTTCGATTGGCTGCTGGGCGACCCGACCGCTGACGGTCGAAGGGCCAGGCTCCCTGTCGATGGCTACTGGCCGGGCCGCGGGCTCGTGGTCGAGTACCGGGAGCTTCAGCATGACCGGCCCGTACCGCACTTCGACAAGCCCGACAGGTTGACCATCAGCGGAGTGCACCGTGGCCGGCAGCGGGCGATCTACGATTCCCGGCGCGACACCGGGATCCCGGCGCACGGCCTTCGGCTGGTGGTGATCCGCCCGTCGGATCTGGACGCCGACAGCCGGGGCCGACTGCGCCGCGCCCGGGCATCCGACCTGGCGACGGTACGCGCACTCCTCGCCTACGACAGCGACGAGGACCGGGTCGTCCACGTCTTTCGCACGTGGCTGGTCGCTCAGGGCTGGAGACCGGTGACGCCGACCGACCGGTGGACCGATCTGGAGGCCACCCGCGGCCAGGAGCGGCTGGTCTGCGAAGCCAAGGGGCGTACCGGCGAAAGAGGCATCGACACCGACATCGCCTACGGGCAGTTGCTGCGTCGCATGACCGATGAATCAGTATCCGTGAGTTACGTGCTCATCTTCCCATCGTCTTCACTGCAGGCGGCCAGGCGCGTCCCAGCCCACGTACGGCGCATGCTGCGGATCGAGCTGTACGAGGTGACCGATGACGATCGAGTGTGCCACCACCCCGCTCAAGCCACATTGCGGCGCTAGGTCACCAGGTCAGACGACCCGTTCCACGCGCACGCGGGGAACGCGGACACCGCGGTAACGCGATCAGATCGGGCAGAGCCCGTCGCTGATCCAGGCCTGCAACCAGATCGAGCTGGCATCGTGCCGGCGCCGCAGGTGATGAAGAGGCTGACGGAACTGCGGCAGCCGAACTTCGGCGGGGAGCCAGCGCGAATTCGACGTCGCCGGGTACGGGCGGAAGGCCGGCGGCATCACCAACGCGAGGGCCGACGGCAAGGTCAATGCCTGGCTCGGGGTGAAGCTTCTGACCACGGTGATCCCGGCGGCGGGCGGCCCGGGCAAGGCGTGGCTGGACGAGGAGAAGGCGTTCGACACCGGCGGCGTGACGGCCCCGAACAACTTCACCGCGCCGGTGGACGTCGCGCCAAGAACGCCTCTGCGTTCAAGAGCGAGATCCAGAACGGGCAGGCTCGTGGTCACCGGCACGAAGCCGTTCGGCCGCCGGACGTGTGGTACGGGCCGGCGCTGGAGGGATTGCGGAGTGAGTGATTACTGACTACGCTTCGGCTCAGGTCGGGTGTGGTGCCGGTCACAACATCGGGGCCACTCGCACTGTGGGAGTGACATGCGCATTCGTCATCGGTCCATGGCCACGCTCGCCGCGGTTTCGCTGGGCGCGACGGGGTGCGGCCCGGCCGGGGGGAGCGCGGCGGACGGCGACGGCCCGATCAAGCTGGGCATCATGGCGGGGCTGCAGACCAACTCCTACTCCCATCCCTGGGTGCCGCAGGGGGCCAAGATCGCGGCGGCGGCGGTCAACGACGCGGGCGGGATCGGCGGCCGCAAGGTGGAGATCGTCGTCTGCGACGACAAGGGCACCCCGCAGGGCGCCGCGCTGTGCGCGCAGAAGCTGCTGAGGCAGGACAAGGTCCTGATGATGGTCGGCAACGACGGCAACATGGAGGCGGGCCTCGTCCCGACGCTCAAGGCGACCAAGAGCATCTCGTGGGCCAGCCTGGGGTCGAGCCTGGATTCGCTGAAGAACGACCGGGTCTACGTGCTGCAGCCGGTGCTGGTGCAGTACTGGATCCTGCCGCAGATGCTCCCGCCGGCCACCAAGAAGGTCGCCTACGTCTCCTCGGACAGCGTCATCGCCCGGGAGAGCCAGAAGCGGGCGACCACCTACTACCCCAAGTCGATCTCGATCAGCTCGGTGACGCTGCCGGCGACCACCGCCGACTTCCAGCCCGCCTGCCTGAAGATCAAAGAGTCCGGCGCGGACACCGCCGTGCTCGCGATCAGCGCGGGCCAGAGCCCCATGCTGATCCAGACCTGCCACCAGATCGGGCTGACCGGGCTGCGCTGGGCGATCCCCAGCATCGAGGTGTCGCCGCAGCTGACGAAGACGCTGATGCAGTTGCGGCAGCCGAACCTCGGCGTCCTGGCCTACGGCGGGACCGTACGCAAGGACTTCGAGGCCGACGTCGCCAAGTACGGGCCGAAGGTGGGCGGCCTCACCAACCCCATCGCCGACGGCGTGATCAACGCCTGGCTCGGAGTGAAGCTGCTCACGAAGGTCGTCCCGGCGGCGGGCGGGCCGGACGCGGAGAAGATCAAGGCATGGCTGGACAAGCAGAAGGCCTTCGACACCATGGGCGCGACGGCTCCGATCGACTTCACCGCGACGCCGGTGCCCGCCATGCCGCGGATCAAGAACACCTCGGCGACCAGGGGCGAGTACCAGAACGGCAAGCCCGTGGTCACCGAGCCCAAGCCCTACACCATCAAGACCCCCTAGCCCCAATGCCGGGTAGTTAGGCCTGTGGGCTGGTTGTCCAGGGGTTTGGTGGATCTTGGAGACGTGGGAACGGAGATCCAGTAGAACGGGTGATCTTCTACCATCGTCCGTCTGACCT
>NZ_JBHSON010000138.1:0-23246 GCF_042656285.1 Actinomadura rugatobispora
GCGCGCCGGCGGCGCGGCCCGCCTCCCGCCGCGCTGCCCGGCGCCGCCGGTGCCGGTCGCGCACGTCCCGGCCCGCGATCGCGCACGTCATCGCATGGGTCTCGGCGGCCAGCCGGACGTTCTGGTGGACGCTCAGCGCCCCGAACGCGCGCGGCCGCTGGAAGGTGCGGGCGACGCCGAGCCGGACGCGCGCGTGCGCCGGTCGTCCGGCGAGGTCCTCCCCGTCGAGCCGGACGGTGCCGCCGTCGGGTCGGCGCAGCCCGCAGACGACGTCGAGGAGCGTGGTCTTGCCCGCGCCGGCGGGGCCGACGATCCCGGTGACGGTGCCGGGCGGGGCCGCCAGCGTGACGCCGTCCAGGAGCGGGCCGGAGGGCCGGGCGCCCGCGGCGCGCCGCCCGGCCGTGAGGCCGGTCGCGAGGAGCCCGTCGGTGCCGCCCATGCCGCGTCGACCTCCTCCGCCGGAGCGGCGATCGCTGTGATCTGGATCACCGGGGCGCTCACGATACCGATCCGCAGGTCGGCGATCAACGGCTGTTCACCGTCCGTTCTGATGATCACGGTTCGGTTGCGTTGCGGTACGGGAATCTTGCCCGGATATGAGGCTATTTCGTAGGTTCGCGGCGAACGGGGGCCCAGCACACCGCGGTGGCCGACGTCCGCCGCCGGGCTCGCGATCCGGGCCGGGCGGTCGCGGACACCCGCCCAACCTCCTCGAGGAGACGTCCATGTCCGAGGTCAAACGCCGCGACCTGCTGGCCGGAGCAGCGGCCTTCGCCGGGTTCGCGACCGTCGGCCTGCTGCCCGGCACCGCCGCCGCCGCGACCCGGCAGCGGCCCGGCGCGCTGCGTCCCCCGTCGCTGTCCACCGGCGACAAGGCCGTGGTGGCCCGGGTCGACGCCCGGCGCGCGCTGCGGCACCTGAAGGTCCTCAGCGACGAGATCGGCTGGCGCATCGCCGGCACCGAGTCCGAGCACCGCGCCGCCCGCTACATCGCCGGTGAGCTGCGCGACCTCGGCTACAAGGTCGAACTGCAGCCGTTCCCGGTCGCCGACAAGTACCTCGCCGAGATCCGCGCCAAGGGCGAGCCGCGCTGGCAGTGCAGCGCCTCCCCGCAGGCGCCCGTCAAGGGCGCCGACGGCGAGGTCGTCGACCTGGGCGCCGTCACCGAGGTCACCGCCGACCTCAAGGGCCGGCTGGCGCTGTTCGACCGCGTCACCGGAATGGAGACCGAGCAGGTCAAGGCCGCCGCCGCCCGCGGCGCCACGGCGGTGCTCATCGCCAACGTGCGCACGGCGAGCTTCCCCGAGCGCAAGGCCGCCTCCTTCACGCCCTCGCTGAAGGAGCCCGTCTCCATCCCGGTGCTGGGCCTGGCCGAGTACCACGGCGAGCGGATCCGCGCGGGCGCCCGCAAGCTGTCGTTCAAGGTCGCCCACCACGCCGGGCTGACCTCGTACAACGTGCTCGCCACGCGGAAGGCGACGCTGCCCAACCCGAGCGGCAAGGCCGTCATCATCAGCGCGCACTACGACAGCGTGCCCGGCTCGCCCGGCGCCAACGACGACGGCAGCGGCACCGTGCTGTGCCTGGAGCTGGCCCGCGTGCTCAAGAGGCTGCCGACCCAGCAGGACATCCGCATCTGCCTGTGGGGCTCGGAGGAGTACGGCCTGATCGGCGCCCGGCACTACGTCAAGCAGCTCGACGACGCCGGCGTCGCGCAGATCTCCGGCTGCTTCCAGAACGACATGGTCGCCACCAGCCACCCGCCGGCGGGCACGTACTGGCTGCTGTCGGTGGACGGCGCCCAGAACACCACCACCGCGGCCGTCGGCGCCGCCGCCGAACGGCTCGGCTACGTCGGCCAGACCAAGGGCCCGACCGCCCGCGGCTCCAGCGACCACGAGGCGTTCTACGAGCGCGGCATCGCGGCCGGCAACTTCAGCTGGCGCGGCGGTGAGGCGCCCAGCCAGCTCGAGCCGATCTACCACACGCCCGAGGACACCATCGCCAAGAACGTCAGCCTGCAGCGGCTGCAGGTGTCCCTGGAGCTGATCGGCTGCGCCGCCTACGAGGTGGCGCGGCACAGGTAGCCCCCGAACAGTCCCGGAACAGCGTTCCGGCGGCGGCCCGGAACGGAGCCGCCCGGCGACCGTCGCGGTCGCCGGGCGGCTCCCGCGTTCTCCCGCATCAAGTAGAGTGTCGCGCTTGTGGCGCGCAGCGCGCGCCTTCGAGCGGCACGCGGGCACCGGCCCCGAGGGTTTCCCGTGGTGAGGGGACCGGGGCGGACGGTGCGGCGACGGCAGGGGGCCGCCCGATCGCCCGGACCCGGGGGAGAGCTTGCGCCAGGGCTTGCGTGACGAGGTGTGTCCGAATCCGGCCGCTACGGAGCGGGCGGTGTTCCGATCGGGCGGACCGCCACCGCCGCGGACCCTGCTGGACGTCCTGGACGCCACCGCGCTACGCCACCCCTGCGCGCCCGCCCTCGACGACGGCACCGTGTGCCTGGACTACACCGCCCTGCGCGCGGAGGCCGAAAGCCTGGCCAAGGAGCTGGAGCAGGCCGGGATCGGACGCGGCGACCGGGTCGGGGTCCGCGTGCCCTCGGGCACCGTGGACCTGTACGTGGCGATCCTGGGCGTGCTCACCGCGGGCGCCGCGTACGTGCCCGTGGACGCCGACGACCCCGAGGAGCGCGCCGCGCTGGTGTTCGGCGAGGCGGGGGTGTGCGCGGTCATCGGGGAGGGCCGCGAGATCGAGCTGCGGGGCGAGCCCGGCGGCGCCGCCGGATGGCCCGGCCCCGACGACGACGCGTGGATCATCTTCACCTCGGGCTCGACGGGACGTCCCAAGGGCGTGGCGGTGACGCACCGCAGCGCGGCGGCGTTCGCGGACGCCGAGGCGCGGCTGTTCCCCGCGCGCCCCTCCGACCGGGTGCTGGCGGGGCTGTCGGTGGCGTTCGACGCCTCGTGCGAGGAGATGTGGCTGGCCTGGCGCGGCGGCGCCTGCCTGGTCCCCGCGCCGCGGTCGCTGGTGCGCACCGGCATGGACCTGGGCCCGTGGCTGGCCGCGCGCGGCATCACGGTGGTCTCCACCGTCCCGACGCTGGCGGCGCTGTGGCCCGTGGAGACCCTGTCCGGGGTCCGGCTGCTGATCTTCGGCGGGGAGGCGTGCCCGCCCGAGCTGGCCGCCCGCCTCGCCGTCCCCGGCCGGGCCGTGTGGAACACCTACGGGCCCACCGAGGCCACCGTCGTCGCCTGCGCCGCGCCGCTGGGCGGGGACGGGCCCGTCCGCATCGGCCTGCCGCTGGACGGCTGGGACCTGGCCGTCGTCGACGCCGCCGGGGAGCCCGTCGCCCCCGGGGAGACCGGCGAACTGGTCATCGGCGGCGTCGGCCTGGCCCGCTACCTCGACCCGGCCAAGGACGCCGAGAAGTACGCGCCGCTGCCCGCGCTCGGCTGGGGCCGCGCGTACCGCAGCGGCGACCTGGTCCGCGCCGACCCCGCGGGCCTGGTCTTCGTCGGCCGGGCCGACGAGCAGGTCAAGCTCGGCGGGCGCCGGATCGAGCTGGGCGAGGTCGACGCGGCCCTGCAGGCGCTGCCCGGGGTGACCGGTGCGGCCGCCGCGGTGAAGTCCACCCCGGCGGGGCACCGGCTGCTCGTCGGGTACGTCGTCGCCGGCGAGGGATTCGACCGGGACGCGGCGCGCGAGCGCCTCGGCCGGACGCTGCCCGCCGCGCTGGTCCCCAGGCTCGCCGTCGTGGACACGCTGCCGACCCGGATCTCCGGCAAGGTCGACCGCGACGCGCTCCCCTGGCCGCTGCCCGCCGGCGACCACGAGGGCGACGGGACGCCGGCCCAGCCGCTGACCGAGGCGGAGGAGTGGCTGGCCGGGCGCTGGGCCGAGATCCTCGGCGAGGAACCGGACGGCCCCGGCGCCGACTTCTTCGCTCTCGGCGGCAGCAGCCTCGGGGCCGCCCGGCTGGTCTCGGCGCTGCGCCCGCGCTTCCCGTCCGTCGCGGTCGGCGACGTCTACGAGCATCCGACGCTGCGCGACCTCGCCGCGCACCTGGGCGCGCCCGCGAACGACCAGGCCGCCGAGGACGAGGGCACGGGCCGCGAGGTCGCGCCGCTGCCGCGCCGGGCCGCCCTCGCGCAGACCGTCCTCATGGCGCCGCTGCTCACGCTGGGCGCGATGCGCTGGGTCGTGGGCGTCGCCGCGTTCAACAACGTCGCCGGCCTGCCGTGGGCGCCCACCGTCTCCTGGTGGTGGGTGCTGGCGGGCGCGCTGCTGTTCGTCACCCCCGCCGGGCGGATGAGCCTGTCGGCCGTCGCCGCGCGCCTGCTGCTGCGCGGCGTGCGCCCCGGGTCCTATCCGCGCGGCGGCGCCGTGCACCTGCGGCTGTGGACGGCCGAGCAGATCGCGCTGCGGCTCGGTGCCGCCGAGCTGTCGGGCGCGCCGTGGTTCGCGCTGTACGCCCGCGCGCTGGGCGCCCGCGTCGACAGGGACGTGGACCTGCACTCCCCGCCACCGGTCACCGGCATGCTCCGGCTCGGCCGCGCCGCCGCCGTCGAACCCGAGGTGGACCTGTCCGGGCACTGGCTGGACGGCGACGTGCTGCGCATCGGCGGCATCCGGGTCGGCGCCGGGGCCACCGTCGGCGCCCGCGCCGTCCTGTTCCCCGGCGCCCGCGTCGGCAAGAACGCGCAGGTCGCCCCGGGCGCCGCCGTCACCGGCCGGGTGCCCGCCGGGCAGCGCTGGGCCGGGGCGCCCGCGGTGCGCTGCGGCCGGACCCGCGTCCACCCCGCGGGACGGCCGCCGCGCAGGCGCCGCTGGTCCGTGGCCTACGCGGCCTCGGCCCTGCTGCTCAGCGCCCTCCCGCTGGTCGCCGCCCTGCCCGGCCTCGCCGTCCTGGCCTTCTTCCTGGACGGCACCGCCACCCTGCCGCAGGCCCTCGGCGCCGCGCTGCTCGCCGTGCCCCCGGCCACCCTCGCCGCGATGCTGTCGTTCGCCGCGGTGACGTGGGCGTGCGTGCGGCTGCTGTCGGCCGGCCTGGTGGAGGGCGACCACCCCGTGCACGGCCGGCAGGCCTGGCAGGCGTGGGCCACCAGCCGCCTGATGTCGATGGCCCGCGTGTGGCTGTTCCCGCTGTACGCGAGCATCCTCACGCCCGCCTGGCTGCGCGCGCTGGGCATGCGGATCGGCCGGGACGTGGAGGCGTCCACCGTCCTGGCCCTGCCCGCCATGACCTCGGTCGCCGACGGGGCCTTCCTCGCCGACGACACGATGGTCGCCCCCTACGAGCTCGGCGGCGGCCGGATGCGGATCGCCCGCGCCCGCATCGGCAAGCGCGCCTTCCTCGGCAACTCCGGCATGGCCGGGCCGGGACGCAAGGTGCCCAAGGGCGGCCTGATCGGGGTGCTGTCGGCCGCGCCGAAGAAGGCCAAGGCCGGGGCGTCCTACCTGGGCATGCCCCCGGTCCGCCTGCACCGGGCCGCCGAGGCCGGCGACCAATCTCGCACGTACCGGCCGCCGCGCAGGCTGAAGGCCGCTCGCGCCGCCGTCGAGGCATGCCGGGCCGTTCCCGCCATGGCCACGGTCGCGGTCGGCGTCCTGGCCGTCGCCGCCGTGGAGTGGCTGGCCGCCGCCCGCGGCTTCGCCGCGGCGGCGCTGCTGGGCGGCGCCGTCCTGGCGGGCGCGGGCGTGGTCGCCGCCGCGGTCACGACCGCGGCCAAGTGGGCGCTGGTCGGCCGGATCCGCGCCGGAGAGCGGCCGCTGTGGAGCGCGTTCATCTGGCGCAACGAGCTGGCCGACAACTTCGTCGAGGTCCTCGCCGCGCCCTGGTTCGCCGACGCGTGGCTGGGCACCGCGCCGTTCAACCTGTGGCTGCGCTCGCTGGGCGCCCGCGTCGGGCGCGGGGTGTGGTGCGCGACGTACTGGCTGCCCGAGGCCGACCTGGTGCGGCTCGGCGACGGAGCGACCGTCAACGCGGGCTGCGTGCTGCAGACCCACCTCTTCCACGACCGGATCATGAGCGTCGACACGGTCGTGCTGGAGCGCGGCGCGACGCTAGGGTCTAACGGGGTCGTCCTGCCCGCCGCCGCGATCGGGGCGGACGCCACCGTCGGCCCCGCCTCGCTGGTGATGCGCGGCGAGCAGCTGCCCGCCCGCACCGCCTGGCTCGGCAACCCGGTCGCCGCCTGGACGAGAAAGAGGACCTGACCCCGCGTGACCAAGGCACCCGCATGACCGGAGCCCGCGCCCGGAGCACCGGCGCGAGCGGCGCCCGGCCCCCCTACTTCCCCGAACGCGGCAGCGCCGAGTACCGCGTCGCCTCCTACGACCTGGAACTGGACTACCGCGTCGGGCCCAACCGGCTGACCGGCGTGGCGCGGCTGGAGGTCATCCCGCGCGTCCCGCTCGACCGCCTCGCGCTGGACCTGGGACCGTTCCGGATCGGGAAGGCGCTGGTGGACGGGCGGGCCGCCCGCTTCAGGCAGCGCCGCGACAAGCTGCACCTCACCCTGCCGCGGCGCCTGCCGGAAGGGGAGCCCTGCACCGTCGAGGTCCGCTACTCGGGCAACCCGCGCCCGCTGTCCAGCCCGTGGGGCGGGCTCGGCTGGGAGCAGCTCACCGACGGGTCGCTGGTCGCCGCGCAGCCGACCGGGGCGCCGTCGTGGTTCCCGTGCAACGACCGCGTCCAGGACAAGGCGCGGCACCGGATCTCGGTGACGACCGCGTCCGCGTACCACGTCGTCGCCAACGGGCGGCTGGCCGGCCGGCGCTCGTCGGGGGCCACCACCACCTGGGTGTACGAGCAGCCCGAGCCGATGGCGCCCTACCTGGCCAGCGTCCAGATCGGCCGGTACCGCAGCGTGGAGGTGACGGGCGCGCCGGTGCCGCAGCGGCTGGTGTACCCGGCCGAGGCCGAGGGCCGCGTCCGGCACGACTTCGGCCGCCAGGGCGAGATGATCGAGCGGTTCGCGGAGCTGTTCGGGCCGTACCCGTTCGGCGCCTACACCGTCGTGGTCGCCGACGACGAGCTGGAGATCCCGGTCGAGGCGCAGGGCATGTCGGTCTTCGGCACCAACCACGCCGACGGCGCGCGCGGCGAGGAGCGGCTGGTCGCGCACGAGCTGGCGCACCAGTGGTTCGGCAACAGTCTGACGCTGGCGGACTGGCGCGACATCTGGCTGCACGAGGGGTTCGCCACCTACGCCGAGTGGCTGTGGTCGGAGTTCTCCGGGGGTGAGCCCGCCGACGAGCACGCGGTGCGCTGGCACGGCCGGGTCTCCCGGCGGCCCCAGGACCTGGTGCTGTCCGATCCCGGCGCGGAACGCATCTTCGACGACCGGGTCTACAAGCGCGGGGCGCTCGCGCTGCACGCGCTGCGGCGCACGATGGGCGACGCCCGCTTCTTCGCGATGCTGCGCGCCTGGACGGACCAGAACCGGCACGGCTCGGTCACCACCGGACGCTTCGTCCTGTTCGCCCAGGCGCACGCCCACGTGCCCGTGCGGGAGCTGCTGGACGCGTGGCTCAACCGGGCCCCGCTGCCCCGGCTGCCCTGACCGCGCCCGTCCCGCCGCGCCCGTCCCGCCGCGCCCGGATGCGTGGCGCCGCGTGACGGTGTGCGCGGTCGAGGGCGGCGGGCCCTCAGATTGTGACCGTTCCAAACCCGGGGCCCGGCACGTTGACGGCCACCCTTCCGAATTTCTAGGGTGAGGCCATACCGACCGGTTGGTATGTCCCGGCGGCGGCGCCACCCCGCCGCCGTCCCGCCCCGTCCAGCGGAGGTTTCGCCCTGTGAGCACAGCACCGCCCGGCGCCGACGAGCTGGACCGGCGGGTCCGGGAGTTCCTGGCCGGTCACGATCCGGCCGCCCTGGAGCCCCTGGAGTTCCTGCGCGCCAGGTTCGACGCCGGGCTCGCGTGGGTGCACTACCCCGAGGGCCTCGGCGGCCTCGGCGCGCCGCGGGAACTGCAGCCGGGCGTGGACGCCGCGTTCGCCGCGGCGGGCGCGCCGCGCAACAACCCCGAGCGCAACGGCATCGGCCTGGGCATGGCCGCGCCCACCATCCTCGCCGCGGGCACCCGGGAGCAGCGCGAGCGGTTCCTGCGCCCGCTGTGGACGGGCGAGGAGATCTGGTGCCAGCTGTTCAGCGAGCCCGGCGCCGGCTCCGACCTCGCCGCGCTCGGCACCCGCGCCGTCCGCGACGGCGACGCCTGGATCGTCAACGGCCAGAAGGTCTGGACGTCGATGGCGCACGAGGCGCGCTGGGCGCTGCTGGTCACCCGGACCGACCCCGACGTGCCCAAGCACCGCGGCATGACCTACTTCGTCTGCGACATGCGCGCGCCCGGCGTCGAGGTGCGGCCGCTGCGGCAGATCACCGGGGAGGCCGAGTTCAACGAGGTCTTCCTCACCGACGTGCGGATCCCCGACGAGCACCGGCTCGGCGCGGTCGGCGACGGCTGGAAGGTCTCCACCACCACCCTGATGAACGAGCGGGTCGCCATCGGCGGCGCCGCCGCCCCGCGCGAGGGCGGCATGATCGGCGTGGTCGCGGGGCTGTGGCGGGACCGTCCCGAGCTGCGCACCCCCGGCCTGCACGACGCGCTGCTGCGGCTGTGGGTGGAGGCCGAGGCCGCCCGGCTCACCGGCGCCCGGCTGCGGCAGGCGCTGGCCGCCGGCGACCCCGGCCCGGAGGGCTCGGCCGCCAAGCTCGCCTTCGCCCGCCTCAACCAGGAGATCTCCGGGCTGGAGCTGGAGATCCTCGGCGATGAGGGGCTGCGCTACGACGACTGGACCATGCGCCGCCCCAACGAGGTCGACTTCACCCGCCGCTCGCCCGGCTACCGCTACCTGCGCGCCAAGGGCAACTCCATCGAGGGCGGCACCTCGGAGATCCTGCGCAACATCATCGCCGAGCGGGTGCTGGGCCTGCCCGGCGAGATCCGGGTGGACAAGGACGTGGCGTGGAAGGACCTGCCCAAGTGAACGACCTCCTCTACAGCGAGATCGAGAACGACCTGCGCGCCGGCGTCCGGGAGCTCCTCGACGACAAGGCCGGGTGGGCCGACGTGCTCGCCGGGACGGAGAAGGACGACCCCTACGACGCCGCGCTCTGGCAGGCGCTGGCCCGGATGGGCGTCACCGGGCTGCCCGTCGCCGAGGACCTCGGCGGCGCGGGCGCGACCTGGCGCGAGACCGCCGTGGTCATGGAGGAGCTGGGCCGGGCCGTCGCGCCGGTGCCGTTCCTCGGCGCCGCGGTGTTCGCCATCGCCGCGCTCGGCGCGGCGGGCGACCGCGAACTGCTGCCGGGCGTGGCCGCGGGCGAGCGGATCGCGGTCCTGGCCGTGCCGCTCGGCACCGCGCCGGACGCGCCCCTGGGCGGGACGGTACGGGCCGCCGGCGGCCGGCTCACCGGCGAGATAGCGCGCGTGGCCGGAGGGGAGGCAGCCGAGGTCCTGCTGGTCCCCGCCTCCGACGGCCTGTACGCGGTGGACGCCGGCGACGCCGTGCGCACCCCGGTCACGTCCCTGGACATGACCCGGCGGCTGTGCGACGTGGCCCTCGCCGACGCCCCGGCGCGCCTGGTCGCGGGCGGCGCCGACGGGGAGGCCGCGGTACGGGCCGCGCTGACGACCGGAGCCGCGATGCTGGCCTCCGAGCAGCTCGGCCTGGCCGAACGCTGCCTGGACACCACGGTGGAGTACCTGAAGACCCGCTACCAGTTCGGCCGCCCGGTCGGTTCGTACCAGGGGCTCAAGCACCGCCTCGCCGACCTGTGGACCTCGATCACCCAGGCCCGCGCCGTCGCCCGCAACGCCGCCGTGTGCGCCGCGACCGGCGACGCCGGCACCCCGGTCGCGGTGGCGGTCGCGCAGGCGCACTGCTCGGCCGTCGCCGTGAAGGCCGCCGAGGAGTGCGTCCAGATGCACGGCGGCATCGGGTTCACCTGGGAGCACCCCGCGCACCTCTACCTCAAGCGGGCCAAGAGCGCCGCGCTGGCGCTGGGCACGCCCGACCGCCACCGCGCGGCCCTGGCCGCCCTGGTGGACCTGCCGCCCGCCTGACCGTTCAGCCGCACTCGGGGCAGCGGCCCCCGGCCGTGAGCCGCCGCTCCTGCCCGCAGGGGGACGGGTCGTAGGGGATCAGCGTCATGCGGAGCCGGCCGCAGGCGCAGCGGCTCCAGACGACGATGCCGTCACTGGTCGCGTGCCGGGAGACGATCTTCTCGGTGGAACTCATGGACAGCAGTCTGCGCCCCGCCGAGCGTTGCGGTCCATTTCACATTTCCGCGGTGATATGTGAAAAGATATTGCATGATCGATTTGCGCCGCCTCCAGGTGCTGCGCGCCGTCCACCGGCACGGGACGGTCACCGCCGCCGCGGGGGTCCTGCACCTGACCCCCTCGGCGGTCTCCCACCACCTGCGCGAGCTCTCCCGGGAACTGCGCGTCCCGCTGGTGGAGCCGCGCGGGCGCGGCATCCGGCTGACCTCGGCCGCGCACCTGGTCGTCGAGCACGCCGACGCCCTCCTGGCCCGCTGGGAGGAGGCCGAGACGGCACTGGAGTCCTACCGCGCGGGAGAGGCGGGGCTGCTGCGCATGTGCGGCTTCGCCACCGCCGTCGTCGGGCTGCTGGCCCCGGCCGCCGCCCTGCTGCGCGAGCGGCACCCCGGCCTGACCGTCCAGGTGAGCGAGTGCGGCACCGCCGGCGGCTTCGACCTGCTGCTGGCCACCGACGCCGACATCGCCCTGATCGACCCCAACGAGGACGCCCCGCCGCCCGGCGACGGCCGCTTCGACCAGCACCTGCTGGTGGAGGAGCCGCACGACCTGCTCGTCCCGGCCGGGCACCCGCTGGCCGGGCGGCCCGCCGTCCGGCTCGCCGAGGCCGCCGCCGAGCCGTGGATCATCCCCGCCCGCGGCACCTGCCACCACCACGAGCGCATCCTGACCTACTGCGCCGCGGCCGGCTACAACCCGCGGGTGGCGCACTACGCGACCGAGTGGCCGACGATCTCCGCGCTGGTCGGGCACGGCCTCGGCGTCTCCCTGATGCCCAGGCTGGCCGAGGTGTCGTCCGGGCGGCCCGTGGTGCGCGTCCCCCTGGACGGCGACCCGCTGCCGGTGCGGCGGGTGCAGGTCTGCGTCCGGCGCGGCGGCCGCGACCACCCCCTCGTCCGGCACGGGCTGCGGGCGCTGCGCGAGGTCGTCGACGCCTCCCCGGCCCTGCCGCCCGCCGCGCCCGCGGACACCGAGGCTGCTCTGAGGCGGCCTTAGGAACAGCCCTCGAACTCGGGGACGGACTCGGTGAGCTTCAGCCCGGTCGAGCCGAACCACACGCGCAGCAGGCGCGCCGCCTCGCCCGACTGGTACATCTGGGTGATCGCCGTGTTGACCGCCTCGCACCCGTCGAGGTCGCCCTTGCGCAGCCCGACGCCGTACCGCTCCTCGGTGAACGGCGCGTTCACGATCCGCAGCGAGGCCCGCGCCCGCGCGGCGAACCCGGCCAGCACCAGGTCCCCGGTCGACACCGCGTCGAGGTCCCCGCTCAGGAGCCTGTCCACGCACGCGGCGTAGGACGGCGCCGGGACGAGCCGGGGGCGCACCCCCAGCCCCTCGACCACGCGCTCGGTGGACACCGAGCCGGCGGCCTGGCACATCCGCCGCCCGGTCAGGTCCCGGATCGTGCGGATCGCGGTGTCGCTCCGGCGCACCATGATGTCCTGGTGGGCCACGTAGTACGGGCCGCCGAAGGTCACCTGCCGGGACCGGTCGGCGGTGATCGAGTACGAGGCCAGCACCAGGTCGACCTGGCCCTCCTCCAGCATCCGCTCCCGGTTCTCCGAGGTGACCGCCCGGAAGCCGACGCGGGCGGCGCCCACGCGCCGCGCGATGTACCGGCCGACCTCGACCTCGAAGCCGCTGAACGTCCCGTCGGGGCCCCTCAGGCCCAGTCCGGGCTGGTCGGCCTTGACCCCGACCACCAGGGCGTCCCGCCCGGCGATCGAGTCCGAGCCGGTCGCCGTGCCGCAGCCGGGGAGGACCAGCACCAGGACGAGGAGCGGTACGAGGAGCGGGCAGGCGGCGGCGATCCGGGCGGCCGGCCGGTGGGGACGGGGGAGGGCGCATCTCACGGCGCCAGAGGTAACAGCCCGAGACGGCCGTGAGATGAACGCCCGTGGTCCCCCAGGGGGCCTGCGCGCCCCTACTCGGCGGACGCGGATCAGTCGGCCACGTAGCGGTTGCCGGCGGGGAGCCGGCCGGTGCCCTGCCGCGGCGGGGCACCGGCCTCGCGCTGGCGGCGGACCACGTAGGTCCCCGGCGCGACCCCGCTGCCGCCGTGCTCGGGATGCAGCAGGTAGACGACCTCGGTGGCGCGGAACGCGCCCAGCGCCAGCGCCTCCCGGTCGTACAGGTCGGTCGTCCACGTGCAGGCGCCAGGGTCGGCGACCAGGGTGTGCGCGTTGCCGCCGGCCGCGCCGCGCAGCAGTTCCACGCCGGCGGCGGGCACGCGGCGCCAGCGCTTCGGGTCGGGGAGCCGCACCGCGTCCTCGACCATGGCGAACGGGATGACGATCAGGTCGCCCTGCGCCTGGAGGCCGTCGACGACCGGGACGGCCGCCTCCCGCTCCAGATGGTCGAGGACGTCGAGGCCGGTGCGGCGGGTGAGGTCGGAGAGCGTGGTGCCGGTCATGTTCATGCTCATGAAGATCACCTTGTGCGGTATCGGAAGGAGGGGGAGGGCGCCGGGTCAGGTGCGCCGGACGAGCCGCGCGTACTGGTCGCCGGTCAGCCCGTAGGACCAGCCCGCGGCGGCGACGGGATCGTCGAGGGCGGCCGGGACGCTCAGCCCGTACCGGCGGCGGTGCCCGTCGCGTTCCACCGAGCCGTTGACGGCCAGCAGCACCCGCGCCGGCCCGCCCCAGGCCGCGAGCGGCATCTCGTACAGGTGCAGCGCGCAGCCGGGATTGCCCGGATCGGGGGAGGAGGCGACCAGGGCGAGCCCGGCCTGCTCGATGTAGGTGTCCCAGCCCAGGTGCTCGATGGCGCAGCGCCGCACCTCGACGTTGAGCTCCAGGTCGATGCGCCGGACGTTGGGATCTTCGACGACCCAAGCGGGTACGCGGGTGCCGTGCCAGGCGTACAGGGACCAGCCGTCGGCGTACCGCAGCGCCGGCCCTGAGGCGTTGTGGAGCCGTACCTCGCCGGTGGTGGAGCCGGGCACCGGCTCGGTGTGGACGGCCGTGGTGCGCTCCGCCATGACGCACACGCCGTCGTCCGGCCACCACCAGCCGCAGGAGCGGGCCAGGGCGGCCCACAGATCGAGCTGGTGGTCGTCGGCCGGGCCGTAGGACGCCATGCCGAGACGCCTGGGCACGTCGTGGTGCGCGATCCAGTACGCGTCGTGCTGCCCGTACCAGGGCAGGCCGGTGGCGTTACCGGCGGTCTCTCTCAGGGCCGTCCGGACATGGCCGGTCAGGCCGTCCCGGACAGAGCCGGTGAGGGAGTCCCGGACGGTGAGGTCGAGCAGGGGCTGGAGGTCGGCCCCTTCGCGCAGGGCCTCCTCGGGATCCTCGCCGGCGCTCGTGAGGCCCGTGGGGCGCTGCCGCCAGAGGTGACCGCGCGGGGTGTTGAGCAGCGCGTCCAGGCGGCCGCGCAGGGCCGACATCAGGGAGGCGAGGCGGGAGACGGTCGGCCAGTCGGCCTCCCGCGCGGGGAGCTCGTCCGATCTCAGGCGCGGGGGTTCTCCCGGGGGGAATCCGGAGAGGGCGGCGGCGGGCGACTCGACCCAGCAGAAGCGGGGCGCGTCCTTGCCGATCAGCCGGTACAGCTCGGTGACGGCGGCCTCGGCCGCCACCCGGTCGGAGGGGAGGGTGGACAGTGCGTGGTCGAGCCATTCGTCCCGGATCGGAAGCGCCCGCCGGAACCGCTCGACGGCTGTGGCCCGGCTCACCGAGCGACTTCGCCGTGGTCCTTTCGTACGATCATGCGGCGATGGTGGCAGGCGCCGTCCGCGGTCCGCAACCCCTTTTCCGCGTCAGGAGGCCCTGGGGAGGGGGAGGCCCAGCTTCAGCCGCAGGTTCCTCTGGACCTCGTCGATGCCCGCGCGGGCGTCGACCGTCACCACGTACTCCTTGCGCCGGAACAGCTCCAGGACCGGGTCGGTCTTCTCGTGGTAGATGCGGAGCCGTTCGGCCAGGGCCTCCTCGGTGTCGTCCTCGCGGCTGAACAGCTCGCCGCCGCACACGTCGCAGCGGCCCTCGACCTCGGGCCGGTCGGCGATGAGGTTGTAGTCCATCCCGCAGCCGGCGCACAGCCGCCGCGCCAGCACCCGGCGGCGCACCTCCACGTCGGGCAGGTCGAGGTGGATGACCCCGTCCAGGTCGTAGCTCTCCAGGAAGAACTCGGCCTGCCTGCGGTTGCGCGGGAAGCCCTCGACGACGAACCCGAAGTTCCAGTCGTGCAGCTCCAGGCGGTCCCGGACGACCTTCTCCACCAGGTCGTCCCCGACCAGCTCACCCGCCGCCATGATCCGGCGGACCTGGGCGCCCAGCTTGGTGTGGTGCTGGACGTGCCAGCGGAAGATGTCGCCCACGCTGATGTGGACCAGGTCCAGGTCGCGGGCGAGCAGCAGCGACTGCGTGCCCTTGCCGCTTCCCTGCACGCCGACGATGACGTACTTGCGCATGACCGAAACCTTCGCACGCCCGGCGGCCGGCCGGGGAACCGGGCATGCTCGTGCAACCCGAGGGTTGCGCTTCCGTTCGCGAGGTGCAACCCTGGAGTTGCACAAGGATGGCCGGCGGGGCGAACCCCACCGGGAACTTCGAGAGGGGAGCACGTCATGGGCCAGGACAGGATCGAGCGGGAGATCGCCATCGCGGCGCCGGTGGAGCGGGTCTGGGCGGTGATCACCGAGCCCGGGCAGGTCGGCGCCTGGTTCGCCGTCGCCGGCAAGCCCGCCGAGATCGACCGGCTGGAGCCCGGCGGGCGGATGGTGGTCGACCACGGCGAGCAGGGGGTCTTCCCGATGAAGATCGTGACGGTGGAGCCGCCGCGCGTCTTCTCCTACCGCTGGGCGAGCCTGCTGCCCGGCAAGGAGGCGACCGACGACAACTCCACGCTGGTCGAGTTCACCCTGAGGCCCGACGGCGACGGGACCCTGCTGCGCATCGTGGAGAGCGGCTTCGACGCCCTGCCCATCTCCGAGGAGGAGCGCGCACGCTCGTTCCAGGACCACAGCGGGGGCTGGACCGACATGGCCGAGCGGGTGCGCGACCACACCGAGGGGAAGAAGATCGAGACACTGACGGCATGACCGTCGACCGCGACACCGCCGGCGAGGTGCTGACCGCGCTGGCCGATCCGACCCGCCGGGCGATCCTGGAGGTCCTGGCCGCGCGCGGCGAGGCGAGCGCCACCACGCTCGCGGCCGGCCTCCCGGTCTCCCGGCAGGCGGTGGTCAAGCACCTGGCCGTCCTGGACGCGGCGGGCCTGGTGACGGCGCACCGGCGGGGCCGCGAGGTCCGGTACACGGTCCGTCCCGAACGGCTGACCGCCATGGCCCGCTGGATGGCCGGGGTGGCCGCCGAGTGGGACGCCCGCCTCGCGGCGATCAAACGGATCGCCGAGGCGCCCGCCGGCGACGGGAACGCCGCCACCGCGGGGCCCGGTCCCGGTACGGGGTCCGGCCCGGGCCATGACTCCGATCAAGGGGTGGGCCAGGGCGCGTAGCCTCGCGAGCCCTGACGGCGGCCCGGCCGTCCCGGGCGCGCGCGTCAGATGTGACGGGGGCGGCGCACGAGGCGGCGCAGCCTGGAGCGGTCGGAGGCGTGGGCGGGCGGCTCCTCCCGCGCCGCCAGCGACTCCAGGAGCGTGTCGAGCGCGGGCGGGCGCACGCACACGAACGTCGCCTTGGCGCGCCGCGCGCAGTGCAGCCGCACCGAGGGCCTCATCAGCCGCGACAGCGGGCCCCGCGACCCGCGTCCCACCACCAGGATGTCGTCCTCGCGGGACAGCCGCACCAGCGTGGCCCCCGGCTCCCCGACCAGTGCCAGGGCGGTCATCTCCAGGCCGTGCGGCGCGCCGCCCGCGACCTCGTCCAGCAGCCGGGCGATCAGCTCGGCCCCCGCGCAGCGCAGCGCCTCGGTCACGCCGCAGCCGAGCTGGCCCGCCGCGGACACGTGCGGCGGGAGCGGCGCGGCGTGCACGACCATGAGCGGCAGCCCGCGCAGTCGCGCCTCGCCGATGGCCCAGGAGAGTGCGCACCGCGCCCCGGGGGAGTCGTCGACTCCCACCACCACGCGCGGGCCGCCCTCCGGTCTCGCGTTCACTGTCCCTCCCGAGCCGGACGCACGGATGTGTGCACTCCAGGGTGCAGGTATACCCGCTCTGGCGGAAGAGTTTCACCGCTGTTCGGGCCAGGTTGGGGCCGTCTTCTCACGGGAAGCCGTCCGCGCGGGGAGACAGGCGGGACAAAAGGGGCGGCAGAGGGGGCAGGGTGGACCCCGTCCCCGCGGCGCGGGAGACTGCCGTCATGAGCGCAACCGACCCGTCGTGCGACGTCGCGCACGGCGCCGTCCAGCCCGATCACTCCGACCGCGCCCTCGTCGCGGTGTTCGCCTCGCCGGTCGCGGCGTTCCTGCTGCGGTACGGCGCCGACCTCGGCTTCCGCGGAGTCCTCCTGGAACCCGACAAGGAGCGCGCGGACGGCCCGGACGCCCCGGCGGGCCCGGCGATCGACGTGGTGGCCGAACCGCCCGCCTGGCTGGACGGCACGGCGGACGTGGTGGTCACCGACCACCACCGCCCCGAACTGGGCCCGGTGCTGCGCGACGTGCTGGCCCGCCGGGTCCGCTGGGTGGGCGTCATGGGCAACCCGCGCCACCCGGCCCCGCACGTGCCCGCGCTGGAGGAGCTGGGCGTCCCGGCCGGGGACATCGCGCGGGTGCACCGCCCCATCGGGCTCAACATCGGCTCCCGCACCCCCGCCGAGATCGCCCTCGCCACCCTCGCCGGGCTGCTGGCCGACCGCAACGGGCGCCCGGGCGGCTTCGCCTTCTGACCCGCGGCTGCGCCGGCGTCGTCGTGCCGGAAGGAGCGTGATCATGCGGGCCGTGGTGTACGAGGCGTTCGGCGGGCCGATGGAGGTCCGGGAGGTGCCCGATCCGCCCGTGCCGCCGGGCGGCGCGGTCGTCCGGGTCCTGGCGACGGGCGTGTGCCGCAGCGACTGGCACGGCTGGCAGGGCCACGACCCCGACATCCGGGCGTTCCCGCACGTGCCCGGGCACGAGCTCGCCGGGGTCGTCGAGGCCGTGGGCGGCGGGGTCGCGCGGTGGCGGCCGGGCGACCGGGTGACCGTCCCCTTCGTGTGCGCGTGCGGGCGGTGCGCGTCCTGCGCCGCGGGCGACCAGCAGGTCTGCGAGAACCAGACCCAGCCCGGTTTCAGCCACTGGGGGTCGTTCGCCGAACTGGTGGCGCTCGGCGCCGCCGACGTCAACCTGGTCGGCCTCCCGGAGGAGATGCCGTACACGACCGCCGCGGCGCTGGGCTGCCGGTTCGCCACCGCCTACCGCGCCGTCCTGGCCCGGGGCCGGACCGCGCCGGGGGAGTGGGTCGCCGTCCACGGATGCGGCGGCGTCGGGCTGTCGGCCGTGATGATCGCGGCCGCCGCCGGGGCCAGGGTGGTCGCCGTCGACGTGTCCGCGGACGCGCTCGCCCTGGCCCGCGAGCTGGGCGCCGCCGAGGCCGTCGACGGGTCCGCCGGGGACCCGGCCGCCGCCGTACGGGAGATCACCGGCGGCGGCGCGCACGTCTCCCTGGACGCCCTCGGCAGCCCGGCCACCGCCCGCGCCTCGGTCGAGGGCCTGCGCCGCCGCGGACGGCACGTGCAGGTCGGCCTGCTGCCGCCCGCCGCCGGACCCGCCCCGCTGCCGATGGACCAGGTGATCGCGCTGGAGCTGGAGATCCTCGGCAGCCACGGGATGGCCGCCCACGCCTACGCCCCCATGCTGGAACTGGTGAGCGCCGGGACGCTGCGCCCGGACGCGCTGGTGGCGCGGGTCATCGGGCTGGAGGACGCGCCGGCGGCGCGGGCGGCCCTGCGGACCGCCGGCGCCGCCGGGATGACGATGATCGCTCCGGGCTGAGCGTCAGTCCGCGCGGCCAGCACCGCCAGCGCCACGAACAGCAGCGTGCTGAGCCCCATCAGGGTGGCGAGCCCCGAGCCGAACGCCTCGCGCGCCGCCTCGGCCGCTCCGCCGCTCCGCCGGGCAGCCCGTCCGGCAGCGCGCCCGTCAGCCCGCCGCGGTAGAGCGCGGTGGCCACGCCCAGCGCGATGCCCAGCTCGGCGCCGGTCTCCGAGAGCGCCGACGCCGCCCCGGCCCGCTCCGGCGGGACCGAGCCCACGATCAGGTCGGTGCCCGGCGCCGCCGCGAGCCCGCTCCCGACGTTGATGGTCACGATGCCGGTCACCAGCGGCGTCAGCGCGCCCCCGCCGTCGATCGTGGTGAGGATCGCGTAGCCGGTCGCCGCGGTGCCCAGCCCCGCCGCGATCACAGCACCGCGCGCGTGGCGATCAGCATCTCCGCGCTGGTGGAGCAGGCCGCCGGCACCGAGACCACGCCGAACGCGGCGGCGCCGTACATCAGGAGCCGGCGGCGGCCGATCCGGTCGCCCAGCGTGCCCATCGTCACAGGGAAACCGGCGATCATGAAGCCGTGCACGTCCATGATCCACAGCTGCTCCGCGGCGTCCGCGCCCAGATCCGCGCTCAGCAGCGGGAGCGCCAGGTACAGCACGCTCATGTCCAGTGAGATCAGCAGCGTGGGCAGCGCCAGCACGGCCAGCCCGGCCGTGCTCGCGTCCGTGTCCGTCTTCACGGGGGGTTCTCCGTTCGATCAGCGTTCTCACGTGAGTCGCCGATACCGACCGTGCGCCCGTCCGCAACTCCTCGGCCCTCCGGAGGCTTCCGTTCCTTCGCAGGTCAGTGCCTATGATGTGGTTGCGCGGACGTTCTGTCGGTGGCATCGCCTACGGTCTCTCCGACGGCCCCGGCCCGCCGCCCGAGCGAAGGTGACGACCCATGACCAACAGCACCATCGAGCAGGATCAGGACTTCCAGCGCCTCGCCGACCCCTACCGTCGCGAGCTGCTGGCGCACTGCTACCGCATGCTCGGCTCCATCCACGACGCCGAGGACCTGGTGCAGGAGACCTACCTGCGCGCCTGGCGCTCCTACGGCAACTTCGAGGGACGGTCGTCGCTGCGCACCTGGCTCTACCGGATCGCGACCAACTGCTGCCTGACCGCGATCGACCAGCGCGGCAACCGGCCGATGCCCTCCGGTCTGGGCGCGCCCAGCGACGACCCCGAGCGCCCCGTCGTGGCCTCGCCCGAGGTGCCCTGGCTGGAGCCCGTGCCCGACAGCGTGCTCGGCGCCGACGCGGTCGACCCGGCGACCATCGTGGCCTCCCGCGAGACCACCCGGCTGGCCTTCGTGGCCGCGCTCCAGCACCTGCCGCCCAACCAGCGCGTCGTGCTGATCCTGCGGGACGTCCTGAAGTGGAAGGCGGCCGAGGCCGCCGAGCGGGTGGCGGTCTCCACGGCCTCGGCCAACAGCGCGCTGCAGCGCGCCCGCGCCCAGCTCCAGCAGGTCGCCCCCAGAGAGGACGAGCTGGTCGAGCCGACCGACCCCGGCCAGCGCGAGCTGCTCGACCGCTACGCCTCGCTGTTCGAGAACGCCGACATCAAGGGCCTGGTCGAGCTGTTCAAGGAGGACGCGGTCTGGGAGATGCCGCCGTTCCCCCAGTGGTTCGTCGGCCGCGACGTGATCGCCCGCCTCATCCTCGCCCAGTGCGATCCCGAGCCCGGCGAGCTGCGGCTGGTCCCGACCGCGGCCAACGGCCAGCCCGCCTTCGCCATGTACAGGCGCGACGAGGACGGCGTGCACCGGCCGTACCAGATCCAGGTCCTCAGCATCACCGGCGAGGGCATCACCCAGGCGTCGGTCTTCTTCGACACCACCCTGTTCGCCACGTTCGGCCTTCCCGAGGTCCTCCCCGCTTCCTGACCGCCCTCCCCATCGCCTGACCCGTCCGCCCTGCTCAGGGGCTGTGCTCCGGTGCGGTGCGGCCCCCCGTCGGGTGGTGCGCGGCCGTGGAAGTTTCCGCTGGGCGGAAAGTCGGGGACTTCAGCACCGGTGACGGATGCGAGTGTGGGGGAGATCCCGCGGCCCGGCGGCACCGCCGAGGCGCGGGGCTGACGCACGCGGACTGGGAGGGCGCACCGGGGTATGGGCATGGACAAGGTCGTGGCCTCCGCGGCGGAGGCGGTCGCCGACATCGGCGAGGGAGCGTCGCTGGCCGTCGGCGGATTCGGGCTCTGCGGCGTTCCCGCGGTGCTCATCAACGCGCTGTACGACCGCGGATCGGGCGGGCTGACCGTCGTCTCCAACAACTGCGGCCTGGACGGCCGCGGGCTGGGGCGGCTGCTGGGCGCCGGGCGGATCGCGCGCGCGAGGGGCTCCTACATCGGGGACAACAAGGAGTTCGCCCGCCAGTACATGGCGGGTGAGATCGAGGTCGAGCTGATGCCGCAGGGCACGCTGGCCGAGCGGATGCGGGCCGGCGGCGCCGGGATCCCCGCCTTCTACACCCCGGCCGGCGTCGGCACCCTGGTCGCGGAGGGCGGGCTGCCCTGGCGGTACGCGCCGGGCGGCGGCGTCGCGGTGGCCTCGCCCGCCAAGGAGGTGCGGGAGTTCGGCGGCCGCGAGTACGTCCTGGAGGAGAGCATCACCACCGACTTCGCGCTGGTGCGCGCGGCCAGGGGCGACCGGCACGGCAACCTGGTGTTCGACAAGGCCGCCCGCAACTTCAACCCGCTGTGCGCCATGGCCGGCCGGATCACCCTGGCCGAGGTCGAGGAGCTGGTGGAGCCCGGCGAGCTCGACCCGGACGCGGTGCACCTGCCCGGGGTCTTCGTGCAGCGGGTGGTGCGGCTGACACCGGAGCAGGCCGCCGACAAGCCGATCGAGCGGCGCACGGTGTCCGCGCCCCGCGACGCCGGAACGGGGGAGGGCTGATGGCCTGGTCCAGGGACGAGATCGCGGCGCGGGCGGCGGCGGAGCTGCCCGACGGCGCCTACGTCAACCTCGGGATCGGCCTGCCGACCCTGATCCCGGGCCATGTCCCCGCGGGGCGCGAGGTCGTCCTGCACGCCGAGAACGGCGTGCTCGGCGTGGGACCGTACCCGGCGGAGGACGAGGTCGACCCCGATCTGATCAACGCGGGCAAGGAGACGGTGACCGTCCTGCCCGGGGCCGCCTACTTCGACTCCTCGCTGTCGTTCGGGATGATCCGCGGCGGCCACATCGACATCGCCGTGCTGGGCGCCATGCAGGTCTCGGCCCGCGGCGACCTGGCCAACTGGTCGGTGCCCGGCAAGATGATCAAGGGCATGGGCGGGGCGATGGACCTGGTGCACGGCGCCGGCCGGGTGATCGTGGTGATGAACCACACCAGCCGGGACGGCGCGCCCAAGATCGTCGACGAGTGCGATCTCCCGCTGACCGGGGCCGGCTGCGTCGACCTGATCATCACCGAGCTGGGCGTGCTCGAGGTGACCCCGGACGGCCTGGTGCTGGTGGAGACCGCGCCCGGCGTCGGCGTCGAGGAGATCCGCGCCCGCACCGAACCCGACGTGAGGACCGCGCCCGGTCTCGGGGCCGGGCCGAAGAGCGAGGAAGAAGGGGCCCGGGCATGACACACCCTCCGTACCTGTACCCCGGCTACAAGAGCACCCTGCTGCGGGCGCCCTCCCGGGAGCCGGTGATGCCCAAGCTGGGGCCGGACGGCATCGAGCTGACCTCGCCCGTCTTCGGGCACGAGGAACTGCACCCCATGGACGCCGACCTCACCAGGCGGCACGCGGGCGAGCCGCTCGGCGAGCGCATCATCGTGGCCGGCCGGGTGCTGGACCGCGCGGGCCGTCCCGTCCGCGGCGCGCTGGTGGAGGTCTGGCAGGCCAACGCGGCGGGCCGGTACGCGCACGCCGTCGACCGGCATCCGGCGCCGCTGGACCCCAACTTCACCGGTGCCGGCCGCTGCCTGACCGACGACGAGGGCCGCTACCGGTTCGTCTCGATCAGGCCGGGCGCCTACCCGTGGCGCAACCACCCCAACGCCTGGCGCCCCGCGCACATCCACTTCTCGGTGTTCGGCACGGCCTTCACCCAGCGGCTGGTCACGCAGATGTACTTCCCGGGCGACCCGCTGTTCGCCCACGACCCGATCATGCAGTCCGTCCCGGACCAGAAGGACCGCGACCTCCTGGTCTGCCGGTTCGACCTGGACACCACCGAGCCGGAGTGGGCGCTGGGCTACCAGTGGGACATCGTCCTGGGCGACACCCCGATGGAGGCGTGATGACCGAGCTTTCCCCGACGCCCTCCCAGACCGTGGGCCCCTTCTTCGGCTACGCGCTGCCCTACGAGGGAGGCCCCGAGGTGGCCCCCGCCGGGCGGGAGGGCGCGATCACGGTGCGCGGCCGGATCCTGGACGGCGCCGGCGACCCGGTGCCCGACGCGCTGGTCGAGATCTGGCAGGCCGACGGCTCGGGCGAGGTCCCGCGCCGCACGGGCGGGCTCAGGCGGGCCGGGCACGGCTTCTCCGGCTTCGGCCGCTGCGGCACCGACGCGGCGGGCGGCTACTGGTTCAGCACGCTCCGGCCCGGCGCGGCCGGCGGCGACGCCCCCTGCATCTCGGTGCTGGTCTTCGCCCGCGGCCTGCTCAAGCCGGTGTTCACCCGCCTGTACTTCCCCGAGGACGCCGCCGCGCACGCCACCGACCCGCTGCTGTCCCAGGTCCCGGAGGACCGCCGCGCTACCCTGATCGCGGAGCGTGAGGCGGACGGGTCGTACCGTTTCGACGTCCGCCTCCAGGGCGAGCGGGAGACGGTCTTCCTTGGGATCTGAGGCCGCGCCGGACGGCGCAGTGCCCGATGACGCAGCGCCCGGTGACGGGGCGCCCGGCGAGGGCGTGTCGCCCGACGCGGGCCTGCTGTCGCCGGTCCGCGCCGGGACCGAGGCCGAGGCGGCCACCGGCCACCGCGCCGAGCTGGCGGCGCTGCTGGACGACGAGGCGGCGCTCGCCGGGGCGCTGGCCCGGCTGGGCGTCGCGCCCGCCGAGGCGGCCGCGGCCATCACCGCGGCGGCGGTCGCCGACCGGTTCGACCTGGCCG
>NZ_JBHSON010000139.1:0-25417 GCF_042656285.1 Actinomadura rugatobispora
AACCTCGGACTCACCCGGACCAACAGCACCTGGCATCTGTCCTCGGCCAACGCATGACCACAGAGGGGCTGTCCGGCCCACGGCCGGACAGCCCCTCTAACAAGATCTTCAGCAGTCTTCTAGGCGCCGTCATGCTCTCCCCGCCCGCCCTCGACCAGGCCCGCACGCTCCTGGACGGCAGCGAGTTCTACCGCCCCGCACACGGCCTCATCTGGGACACCATCGTCGCCCTCGCCGACCGCGGAGCGCCCTACGAACCGGTCGCCGTCGCCTCGACCATCAATCCGCGCGACCTCACCAAGATCGGGGGCGCCCCGTACCTGCACACACTTATGAGCGGCGTTCCTACAGCCGCGAACGTCACCTACTACGCCTACCTCGTCCGGGATTTGGCCTATGCCCGCCGCGTGGTGACCGCCGGAACGCGCCTCATGCAGCTTGGCTACGGCGCCTCCGGCGACGACATCGCCGAACTCCGTACCGCCGTCGCCGCCGAGTTGGCCGCTGTCGCCGCCCACAACGCCAAGGGGTGGCCCGACCCCGCCCCGCTCTCGTCGGCCCCAGACCTACCGCCCTTCCCCCTCCGGGCGCTTCCTGGCTGGCTCGGCGACTATGCCGCCGCTCTCGCCGAGGTCACTCAGACTCCGCCCGACCTCGCCGGAAGCCTCGCCCTCGCCGTCCTGGCCGTCGCCGCCGGCGGAAAGGTCTGGGCCAAGGCCACCACCTGGACCGAACCAACCAACCTTTTCACGCTGGTCGTCCTGCCTCCGGGCAACCGCAAGTCCGAGGTCTACAAGCACATGACGGCCCCCATCCGCGAGGCCGAACGCGTCCTCATCGACCAGGCCCGCCCCCTCATCGCCGAGGCCGCAATCTCCCGCCGCGTCGCCGAGGCCCGCGCCGAGAAAACCGAGAAGGCCGCCGCCACAACGCCCGACCCGACCCAGCAAGCCGCCGCCCTCGACGAGGCCGCCGCCGCACGCCTCGCCCTGGAAGAGATCACCGTCCCGGCCGAGCCGTGCCTGTTCTCCGACGACGCCACCGTTGAGCGACTGACCACTCACCTGGCCGAGCAGGGCGGGCGATTCGCGATCCTCTCGCCCGAGGGAGAGGTCTTCTCCATCGCCGCCGGGCGCTACTCCGGCGCGCCCAACTTCGCCGTCCTCAAGTCCGGCCACGCGGGCGAGGAAATGCGCATCGACCGCATGGGACGCCCCTCCGAACGCATCCCCGCTGCAACCATCACCCTCGGCATCTGCACCCAACCGGGAGTGCTGGCACGCCTCGGCGAGACGCCCCAGTTCCAAGAACAAGGACTACTCGGCCGGCTCCTGTACTCGGTGCCCAAGTCCCTGCTCGGCTACCGCAAGTCCGACCCTGCCCCGATACCCGAATACACCCGCACCACCTACAACACCAACCTCACCGCGCTCATCCTTTCCGTGGACGCCCTCGACGAGCCGGTCACGCTGGAACTCACCCCCGAGGCCGAGGCCGCCGTCCGCGCACTCCTCGACGACACCGAGGCCCGATTCCGCCCCGGTACCGGCGACCTGGCACACATGACCGACTGGGGCGGCAAGTACGTGGGCGCCGTGGTGCGCATCGCCGCCCTGCTCCACCTCGCCGAGCACTTCCGCACCGGATGGAACCGCCCCATCGACCTCGGCACGCTCCTCAACGCCCACGAGATCGGCGAGTACTTCACCGTCCACGCCCAAGCCGCCTACGACGCCATCGGCGCAGACCCCGCCATCGCCGATGCCCGCGCCCTCCTCGACTGGATCGAACGCACCGGCACCACCCAATTCAGCGCCCGTGACGTGCTGTCCTCGCTCCGGCGCTTCAAGAAGGTCACCGACCTTGACCCCGCGCTCCGCGTCCTGGAGTCGCACGGTTGGATCCGCCGTCTCCCCGCCCCGCCCAAGACCGGCCGAGGCCGCAAAGCAGGACCCACCTACGAGACCCACCCCAGCGCGACCGAGGGCGCCCGATGATCCCGCCCGTCAGCGGCGCAGCGCGTCAGCAGAAACCAGCACAAAGGATTCTGCTGAATTCCGCTGACGTGCTTCACCGCTGTCGCCTCCCACCTCGGCGAGTCTTCGACGCCGGCCGCCGTCTGTCCACAGCCACCAAGCACAGCACCGACCACGCCCCTACCGATCACGCTCAGCGGAGAACCGAGGTAGCGACTTGCCGACCCTGACGCGCCCTGACGAGAAGTTGACCGTCCGCGAGGTCTGCGCCGAACTCAAGATCGCCCGGTCCACCTTCTACGACTGGCGCGCCAAGGGGTTGGGCCCCAAATGCACCCGGATGCCTAACGGAGATCTCCGAATCCGGCGCTCGGACCTTGACGCATGGTTCACCGACCTGGAGGACGCCACCCCATGAGCACCATCACCTACGACGTGCGCATCTACAAGACCGAGGTCTACAAGGGGAAGCGCGTCACGACCTACACCGTCCGATGGAAGGTTGGTCGCCGAACCTGGAAAGAGCCGTTCCGCCGGAAGGCCCAAGCCGACAGCTTCCTTGCCGAGTTGCGCAGCGCAGCCAACAAAGGGCAGGCTTTCGACGCCCGAACCGGCCGCCCTGTGTCGTGGCAGCGCGCAGAGAACGCGATCACGTGGTACGCCTTCTCACTCGACTACACGGCAGCCAAGTGGCCTCATGTCTCCCCCAACCATCGACGGGGCATCGCCGAGGCGCTCACGGACGCGACAGAGGCCCTGCTGTCCACGCAGCAGGGCGCCCCGAGCCGTAAGGAGCTGCGCGCCGCGCTGCGAAGCTGGGCGTACAGCGAACGTCTCCAGAAGGGCGGAGAGCCACCCGAGGATCTCGTCCCCGCCCTCCGATGGCTTGAGCGCAACACCATCGACATGGCGGACCTGGACCCGGAGGGCAAGGGACCAGAACTCGCCCGCGCCGTCCTGGACCGCTTGAGCGTCAAGCAAGACGGAAAGGCCGCCGCTGGCAGCACGGTCTACCGCAAGCGCGTCACGTTCAACAACGCGCTTGAGTACGCCTGTGAGCGCCGGATCTTGACCGGTAACCCGCTCAAGCGGGTCCAGTGGACTCGCCCCCGCAAGGCTCACACCCTCGACATGCGCGTCGTGGTCAATCCGGAGCAAGCCGCGCGGCTCCTGGACGGTGTCCGGCAGCAGGGCGAGCGCGGCCGGCGCATGGTGGCGTTCTTCGCCGTCATGTACTACGCGGCACTCCGCCCGGAAGAGACCGTAGACCTTCGCCCCGAGAACCTGATCTCGCTCCCCGAGGAGGGATGGGGCGAGATGCGCCTCACCCATGCTGAGCCTCGCAGCGGTTCCCGCTGGACGAACGAGGGGAAGCCGCGTGACAGGCAACCACTCAAGCATCGGGCGCCCGGCGAGACGCGCCCCGTCCCGCTGCATCCCGATCTCGTCCGGATCCTCCGCGAACACATCGCCCAGTTCCACATCCGACCCGGCGCCCGGCTGTTCGTCGGCCCGCGTGGCGGGATCATGACCGACCGGACGTACCTAGGGGTGTGGCGGAAGGCCCGCGGGAAGGCGCTGACGGCCGAGGAGGCCGCTTCGCCACTCGCCGAGACGCCGTACGCGCTGCGGCACGCCGCTGTGTCCACGTGGCTGAGCGCCGGTGTCCCGCCCGCCCAGGTCGGCGAGTGGGCCGGACACAGCGTCGCCGCCCTTCTCCGCGTCTACGCGAAGTGCATCGCCAGCCAAGAGGAGGAAGCCAAGCGCCGGATCACCGAGGCGACGCGATGGACGAGGAGGCGATTGGAACCCCGTCAGAGCACGGGCCAAGGCGACACGGAAGACGCTGCCTAGCCCCGAGAATCTTCGGCACGTATTCGGCACAGCCGCCTGTAGAAGTCCGTTGATCGCCGGGCACAGCCGGACAGTAGCGAACGGCCCCTCACCCATGTCTTCCCTGGTGAGGGGCCGTTCTACGTGATGGTGGCGGGTGCAGGGTTCGAACCTGCGTAGGCTAAGCCGACGGATTTACAGTCCGCTCCCATTGGCCACTCGGGCAACCCGCCGTGGTGTCGCTTCTGCGACGGCACTGGAAAGAATAGCGGACGGTGGGAGTGGTCGTGACATCGGGGAGCGGTGGGCGGCGGGGTGGCGGGCGGGTCGCTACGCTGAGGCGATACGCGCCGGCGGCAGGGGTGTGCGAGGGCCGGCTTCTCGGTAGAAGGGCTGGGTGTCCGGTGGCGGACTCTTCTTTTGACATCGTGAGCAAGCTCGACCGGCAGGAGGTCGACAACGCGCTGAACCAGGCGGCCAAGGAGGTCGCCAACCGGTTCGACTTCCGGAACGTGGACGCGGGGATCAAGTGGTCCGGGGAGGCCATCGAGATCCAGGCGAACACCGAGGAGCGGGCGCTGGCGGTGCTGGACGTGCTCAAGGACAAGCTCGTCAAGCGGGCGATCTCGCTGAAGGCGATCGAGCCGGGGGAGCCGAAGGCGTCCGGGAAGGTCTACAAGATCGGGGTGGCGCTCAAGGAGGGCATCTCCCAGGAGAACGCCAAGAAGATCAGCAAGATCATCCGGGATGAGGGGCCCAAGGGGATCAAGGCCCAGATCCAGGGTGAGGAGCTGCGGGTCAGCTCGAAGAAGAAGGACGACCTGCAGGACGTCATCGCGCTGCTGAAGGGCAAGGACCTGGACGTGGCGCTGCAGTTCACCAACTACCGGTGACGCTGGTGAGCGCGCCGGTCCCCCTCCCCCGCTGAGGAAGTCCGGCGCGCTCAGTGTGTATGACGGGGCGGGCGGCCGGGTTGTTCGCGTGAGATCTTGAGGGAACATGTCCGGAATGTCGCGGTAACAGCGTGGCCCTAGCGTCCGCGGCATGATTCACGATGGTGCGCGGGCGGCCGAGGTGCTCAGGAGCGGGCTCGGGCGGCGCGGGATGCTCATGGCGGCGGCGGCCCTCGGGGTGGCCGGGATCGCGGGGACGGCGAAGGCGGAGGTGCTGCAGCCGGAGCGGGGCCGGCCGCGGGGCGTCTACCTGAAGTCGTCGCCGGAGACGGTGCGGTGGGGGTATCTGCCGAACCGTACGGCCAAGCCCGTGGTGAGCGTGGCCTCCGGGGGGCTGGTGACGGTCGACACGGTGTCGCACGAGGGGATCCTGGAGGATCAGGGGCGCGATCCCGTGGCGTTCTTCGGTGATCACGGGGTGCCGCGGGGGCGGGTGCTGGAGGACGCGCGGCAGATCGCGGCGTCGAGGATGGAGCACGACTTCGCGGCGGACGGCCCGCACATCGTGACGGGCCCGGTGGCGGTACGGGGCGCGCGGCCCGGTGATGTGCTGAGGATCGATGTGCTGGACCTGTCGATGCGGGTGCCGTACGGGGTGGTGTCCAACCGGCACGGCAAGGGCGCGCTGCCCGGCGAGTATCCGGAGAGCATCAAGGACGACCCGCAGACGCGGCCGTACCTGAACGAGTTCGGCAACATCTCGGTGTTCACGCGGGTGGAGCGGGGGCACGGGGTGCTGCCGGGGAACGTGCGGTTCCCGCTGGCGCCGTTCATGGGGGTCATGGGGGTGGCGGTCGACACGGCGGAGCCGGTCCATTCGGTGCCGCCGACGGTCGCGGGCGGGAATCTCGACATCAACGAGCTCGGGGTGGGGTCGACGCTGTACCTGCCCGTCCAGGTGCCGGACGCGCTGTTCTTCGTGGGCGACCCGCATTTCGCGCAGGGGGACGGCGAGGTGGCGTTGACGGCGCTGGAGGGGTCGCTGCGCGGAACGTTCCGGCTGACGGTGGTCAGGCCGGGCGGGCGGGCTCCGGAGGTGGCGTTCTCGTATCCGTTCGCCGAGACGGACGAGCACTGGATCCCGATCGGGCTGTCGGACCCGGACGGCGGGGCCGGCGGGCAGGTCACGTCGCTGGACGTGGCGATGAAGGTGGCGGTGCGCAACGCGATCGCGTTCCTGCACGAGGAGCTGGGGATGGCGAAGGCGGTGGCGTACGCCTACCTGTCGGCGGCGGCCGATTTCGAGGTGTCGCAGGTCGTGGACCGTACCACCGGGATCCACGCGCTGATCCGGAAGGCGGATTTCGACCGTTAGGCGGTGCGGCGCTCGTCGAACGGCTGGAGGGTGCCGGCCAGGTCGGTGAGGTCGAGGTCGAGGACGCGGGCGAGGGCGGCGACGGTGAAGAAGGCCGGGGCGGCGATGGCACCGCGTTCGATCTTGCGGAGGGTGTCGATGGAGATGCCGGCCTCGTGGGCGACGGCGGCGGCGCCGCGGGGGCCGCGGGCGGCGCGCAGTATCTGGCCGAGGGCCCGGCCCCGGTCGCGCTGCTCTTCGGTCAGTGGGGTCCGCACCATGATGGAGATAGTAATACGAGTATTAGAATCTTCCCATGGTGACCTATCGAGACCCCCGCGAGCTGGAGATCATGCGCGAGGCGGGCCGGGTCGTGGCCCGCACACTCGACGCGGTGGAGGGCGCGGCCGAGCCGGGTGTCAGCCTGGCCGAGCTGGACGCCGTGGCCGCGCGCACGATCAAGGAGCTGGACGCCCGGCCGTCGTTCCTGCACTACCACCCGAACTGGTCGCCCACGCCGTACCCGGGGACGGTGTGCGTGTCGGTCAACGAGGTGATCGTGCACGGGATCCCGGACGGGCGGGTGCTGCGCGCGGGCGATCTGGTGTCCGTCGACTGCGGCGCCGAGCTGGGCGGCTACCACGGGGACGCGGCGGTCACGTTCGCGGTCGGTGAGGCCGACGAGGCGGGGCGGCGGCTGATGGACGTGACGCGGCTGGCCCTGGAGCGGGCGATCGAGGCGGCCCGGCCCGGCGCGCGGATGGGCGATCTCGGCCACGCGGTCGAGCGGACGGCGCGGGAGGCCGGCTACGGGATCCTGGAGGGCTGCACCGGGCACGGCATCGGCACGGCCATGCACGAGGACCCGGAGGTGCCCAACATCGGGCGTCCCGGCACCGGGCTCGTCCTCCGGGAGGGCCTGACGATCGCGATCGAGCCGATGTTCGAGGAGGGCGGGCGCGACGACGCGGTGGGGCTCCGGGACGGCTGGTCGATCGCCACGGCGGACGGCAGCCGCGCGGCCCACTTCGAGCACACGATCGCGGTCACCGCGGACGGGCCGGTGATCCTGACGCTGCCGTAGCTCAGCGGCGGCGGCCCGCCATGCGTTCCAGGCGGGCGATGCGCTCCTCGACGGGCGGGTGGGTGGAGAACAGCCGGCCGATCCCGACGCCGCGGAACGGGTTGGAGATCATCAGGGAGCTGGTGGTGGCCAGCTCCGGGTCCTGCGGCAGCGGCAGCGCCCGCGTCCCGGCCTCGATCTTGCGCAGCGCGGACGCCAGCGCCAGCGGGTCGCCGGTGAGGCGGGCGCCGGCGGCGTCGGCCTGGAACTCGCGGGTGCGGCTGATGGCCATCTGGACGACGGCGGCGGCGACGGGGCCCAGCACCAGCAGCATCAGCGCGCCGAGCAGGCCGGGGCCGTCCTCGTCGTCGTCGCGGCCCACCGGCAGGAAGATCGCCAGGTAGGACAGGTAGGTGACCAGTGTGGCGATGGCGGCGGCGACGGAGGAGATGAGGATGTCGCGGTTGTAGACGTGGGAGAGCTCGTGGCCGAGGACGGCGCGCAGTTCGCGCTCGTCCAGCGTCCGCAGGATTCCGCGCGTGCAGCACACGGCGGCGTTGCGCGGGTTGCGGCCGGTGGCGAACGCGTTGGGCTGCATCGTCTCGGAGATGTACAGCCGGGGCATCGGCTGGCGGGCGGAGGTGGCGAGTTCGCGGACCAGCCGGTAGAGCATCGGCGCCTCGACCTCGCCGACCGGGTGGGCGCGCATGGAGCGCAGCGCGATCCGGTCGCTGAAGAAGTAGGCGACGCCGTTGGTGCCGAACGCGAGGACCACGGCGATCGCCAGCCCGGCGCCGCCGCCGAGGGTCCACCCCGCGGCGAGCATCAATGCCGACAGCGCGCCGATCAGCACCGCCGTCCTGACGCCGTTGAACCGCACGTCCGCCTGCCTCCCCGTTTGTCCGACGCTAACGCTTAAACGGGTTGACCTGGCGGAACGTTCCCGCGTCGGCGCTGGTCAGGTGACCGTCGAGACGGTCTGCAGCACCAGCTGCGGGGCCGCGCTGAGCACGATCGCGCCGGCGGCGGTGGCGGCGATCGCGGCCCGCACGGCCGGGCCCGCGTCCGCCGCGGGGGCCCCGCCGGGACGGTCCGCGGGCGCGGCGAACAGGCTCGCGGCCCAGGTCAGGTAGTAGTAGAGCCCGATCACCGTGTTGACCGCCATGACGACGGCCAGCCACGTCACTCCGCCGGCGACGGTGGCGCGGAAGACGACCACCTTGGCGAACAGCCCCATCACACCCGGCGGCAGCCCGGCCAGGCAGATCAGGAAGAACGCGAGCGCCGCGGCGGACGCGGGGCTGCTGCGGGCCAGGCCGCGGAAGTCGTCCAGGGTGACCCAGCGGCCCCGGCCCGCGGACCGCCGGTGGACGGCGACGACGACGGCGAACGCGCCCAGGTTCATGACGGCGTACAGCGCGACGTAGGCGGTGGTCGCGGCGACCGCCTCGGGGAGCCGGCGGGCGCCGACCGCCAGCGGGGCGATCATGTAGCCGGACTGGGCGATCGACGACCAGGCCAGCAGCCGGATCGCGGTCCGCTGGCGCAGCGCCAGCAGGTTGCCCAGGGTCATGGTGAGCGCCGCCAGCACGGCGACCAGCGGCCCCCAGACGTGCCCGTAGGCGGGGAAGCCCAGCGCCAGCACGATCGCCAGCCCGGCGAACCCGGCGGCCTTGGACACCACCGACAGGAACGCCGCGACCGGCAGCGGCGCGCCCTGGTAGACGTCCGGAGCCCAGAAGTGGAACGGGACGGCGGCGACCTTGAACCCGAATCCGGCCAGGACCAGCACCACGCCGACGGAGGCGACCGGGTCGAGGTGGGCGGGCAGCCGCTCCAGGGCGGGCGCGATCCGGTCCAGGTGCATGGCGCCGGTCGCGCCGTACACCAGGCTGATCCCGAACAGCATGATCGCGGCGGAGACCACCGACACCAGGAACAGCTTGAGCGCGGCCTCGGAGGCGGCGCCGTCGTAGCGGCGCAGCGCGACCAGCGCGAACACCGGCAGCGACAGCGTCTCCAGCGCCACCACCAGCAGGATCAGGTCGCGGGCGGCGACCAGGGTCAGCGCGCCGATGATCGCGGCCAGCAGCAGGAAGTGGTACTCGCCGGCGGGCATCCGGGACGCGGTGATCTCGCGCAGCGACAGCAGCACGACGACCAGCGCGGCGGCCAGCACGATCCCCTGGAACAGCAGCGTGAAGTCGTCGGCGACGTACGAGCAGGACGGCGGGCCGTTCCCGCGCAGGTCGCCGGTCAGGCAGAAGGTGGCGCGGCGGTCGCCGGCGGCCAGCGCCGCGACCGCGCCCAGCGCGATCGCGAGCGCCGCTCCGCACAGCGGTCCGAGCAGGCGGCGCGGGACGTCGAAGGCGTCGGCGAGCAGCAGCCCGACCGCGGCCACCGCCAGGATCAGCGGCGGCGCGATCGCCGCGTAGTCGATGCCCTGGATCATGCCGATCGCCCTTCCCGAGGCTCGCGCGGGTGCGTGGTGCGCATGGTCAGCCGCCTCCCAGGAGTGCGCGGACCGGGGCGGTGGTCACGTCCAGCAGCGTCTTGGGCCACAGGCCGACCAGCAGGGTGAGCGCGATCAGCGGGGTCCAGGCGGCGTACTCGTACGGGGAGATCGCGGCGACCGCGGCCCGTCCCCGGCCGCCTTCCGCCGGACGGCCATGGGTGATCTTGGCAAGCAGGCGCAGGAAGTACGCGGCGGTCAGCACCGCGCCGAGCGCGGCCACGGCCATGAACGTCACGAACGTCTCGCGGGGCAGCCCGGCGGCCGGACGGTACGCGCCGATCAGCGCCAGCATCTCGCCCCAGAACCCGGCGAGCCCCGGCAGCCCCAGGCTCGCCACGCACGCGAAGGTGAGGAAGGCGGCCAGGCGCGGCGCGGCCGCCAGCATGCCGCCGCCCAGGGCGTCCAGGTCGCCCGTCCCGTACCGGTCCTTGATCGCGCCCGCCAGGAAGAACAGCAGCCCGGTGATGAGGCCGTGCGCGATGTTGCCGAACAGCGCCGCGTTGACGCCGACCGGGGTGAGGGTGGCGATGCCCAGCAGCACGAAGCCCATGTGCCCGACGGACGAGTACGCGATCATCCGTTTGAGGTCGCGCTGGGCCAGGCAGGCCAGCGACCCGTACACGATCCCGGCGACCGCGAGCAGCCCCAGCCACGGCGCCCAGAACTCGGCGCCGTCCGGCGCGGCGGGCAGCGCGACGCGGACCAGGCCGTAGGTGCCCATCTTCAGCAGCACCCCGGCCAGCAGCACCGACCCGACCGTCGGGGCCTCGGTGTGGGCGTCGGGCAGCCAGGTGTGCAGCGGCCACATCGGCGCCTTGACCGCGAACCCCAGCCCCATCAGGAGGAACGCGGTGATCTGGACGCCGCGGGCGACGCCGTTGCCGTGCCGCGCGGCCAGCTCGGTCATGTCGAGGGTGCCTGCGTTCACCGCGACCAGCAGCATCCCGGCCAGCAGCAGCCCGGAGCCGAGCAGCGTGTACAGGATGAACTTGTACGCGGCGGCGCGGCCGCCCGGCCCGCCCCAGCGCGCGATCACCACGTACATCGGGATCAGCACGACCTCGAAGAACACGAAGAACAGCACCATGTCGAGGGCGACGAAGGTGCCGATCAGGCCGACCTCCAGGAGCAGCAGCAGCGCGGTGAGCAGCCGGGCCGCGCCCCCCGCCGGCGGGTGCTTGGTGAGGTGGACGAAGCACAGGAACGTCAGCAGCGCGGTCAGCACGACCAGCGGCAGCGAGATCCCGTCGACGCCGAGGTGGAAGCGCAGCCCGATCGCGGGCGCCCAGGCCCGGTCGACCTCCAGCTGCATCCGCGAGGTGGCGCCGAAGTCGAACGCGCCGACCGCCCACAGCGCGACCAGCAGCACGGCCCCGGACACGCCGAGCCCGTACCGGCGGACGGCGGTGTCGCCGCGCAGGAAGCGTTCGGCGGGCAGCAGCAGGAGCAGCGCCCCGGCGAGCGGGATCGCCGTCATCAGCACGAGGGTCATAGGAAGATCACCACTCCGGCCGTGATGACGACGATGCCGGCGAGGAGGCCGGTGAGGTAGAGCTGCGGGTTGCCGTTCTGCGGCAGGCGCAGCGGGCCGGCCAGCCGGCGCGCGCCGCGCGCGGCGCCGACGACGAAGGTGTCCAGCCCGCGGCCGTCGAACGCCGCGACGCGCCAGGCCAGTGCCCGCACGGGACGGACGATCGTGAACGCGTACGCCTCGTCCACGAAGAAGCCGCGGGCGAAGAGGGTGCGCACGGGCCTGCCCAGCACCCGCACGGGATCGAGGGCCGGGTCCTTGTTCCAGACGAGGAACGCGGCCGCGCCCCCCGCCGCCGCGAACAGCAGGGCCAGCAGCGCGGCCCCCACGTGGGGGCGCAGCTCGGGGGAGCCGAGACCGAAGAAGCCGAGGATCGCGGACGGGACGGCGAGCGCCGCGACCGGCCACGCCATCAGCTTCGGCGCCTCCCGGAGCTCGTAGGCGCCGCGCGGCTCCCCGAAGAAGGTCATCAGCCAGGCCCGCATCGCGTACGCGGCGGTCAGCGCCACCGTCACCAGCAGCCCGAGGTAGACCGTCCAGGCCACGGCGCCCGGGAGGTGCGGCGGCGCGGCCCCGGCGGCGGCGCCGGTCGCCAGCTCGCCGCCGTGCAGGGCCGTGTGCTGGGCCGCCTCGATGACGGCGTCCTTGCTGAACCAGCCGCTGGTGGGCGGCACCCCGACCAGCGCCGCCAGCCCGACCGTCATCGACCAGAACGTGATCGGCATGCCCTGCCGCAGCCCGCCGTAGTCGCGCAGCATGGTCGACCCCGCGACCAGGATCACGCACCCGGCCGCCAGGAACAGCAGCGCCTTGAACGCGCCGTGCGTGAGCAGGTGGAAGACCGCCGCGGTGTTCCCGCCCACCGCCAGCCCGGCCGCCATCACCGCGAGCTGGCTGATCGTGGAGTACGCCAGCACCCGTTTGAGGTCGTCCTGGGCCAGCGCGGCCAGCGCCGACCCCGCCATCGACACGACCGCCAGCAGGCCGAGCACGGTCAGGGCGGCGGGGGCGGCCAGGAACACCCCGTACAGGCGGGCGACGACGAAGATCCCGGCGGCGACCATGGTGGCCGCGTGGATCAGCGCGCTGATCGGCGTCGGGCCCGCCATCGCGTCCGGCAGCCAGGTGTGCAGCGGGAACTGGGCGCTCTTGCCCGCCACCCCGGCGAGCAGCAGCAGCGCCGCGGCGGTGACGGTGGCGTCCGGCATCGCCGGGATCCGGGCCAGGACGCCCTCGACGGTGAACGTCCCGGCGCCCAGGCCCAGCACGATGATGCCCAGCAGGAAGCCGACGTCGCCGAGCCGCGTGACGAGGAACGCCTTGACCGCCGCCCGCGAGTTGGCCCGGTCCTCCCAGTGGTGGCCGATCAGGAAGTACGAGCAGGCGCCCATGACCTCCCAGCCGACGTACAGGAAGATCAGGTCGCCCGCGTACACCACCAGCAGCATCGCGGCGGTGAACAGCGACACGAACGCCGCGTAGGAGGAGTAGCGCGGGTCCTTGGCCATGTACGCGACCGAGTAGAGCTGGACGGCCAGCGCCACGCAGCACACCATGAGGCCGACGACCGCCGCGAGACCGTCCACCAGCAGGCCGACCTCGATCGGGACGGTGCCGGTCGGGATCAGCGTGAGCGTGCCGGTGCGGGCGCCCGGCTCGCGCCAGACGCCGAACGCGACGATCGCCGCGAGCACGGTGGCGAGGGCGACCGGCGCGCACGCGATCAGCGCGGGGCCGTTGCGCAGCGGGGAGCGCTCGGCGGCGCGCGCCGCGTCCCGCCACTCCTCCTCGGGCACGCGCGGCCCGCCGCCGGGCACGGGCTCGACGCCGGGCACGGGCTCGACGCCGGGCACGGGCTCGGGTGACGTGGCGGGCTCGGGTGTCGTGCCGGGCTGGGTGCCGCGGGCGCGCAGCAGGCGGGAGAGCAGCGGGCCGAACAGCATCCCGGCGAACGCCGCCGCGAACGGCAGCAGGATCACCAGCGAGGCGAGCGCGATCACGAGGCGCCCCCCTCGGGACGCGCGGCCACCGCGTCGGGCGTGCCGGACGTGCCGGACGCGTCCGGTGCGCCGGGGGCCGGTTCGGGACGCTCCGGCGCCTCCAGGCCCTCCTCGGCGAGGGCGCGCAGCCGGTCGACCTCGATCGTCCGGCGGTTGCGGAACACCAGCAGCACGATCGCCAGCCCCAGGCCGACCTCCGCCGCCGCGATCACGATCGTGAACAGGGTCAGGACCTGCCCGCCGTGCAGCTGGTCGCGCAGCCACACGTCGAACGCGACCAGGTTGAGGTTCACCGCGTTCAGCATCAGCTCGACCGACATCAGGACGAGGATGGCGTTGCGGCGGGCCAGCACGCCGTACACGCCGACGGAGAACAGCAGCGCGGACACCACCGTCGGGTACGCGAGATGCATCAGCGCTCGCCCTCCGGGCCGTCGGGCGCGGCGGTCCCCTGCTCGGCGTCCTCGCCGTCGGGGGCGCCGGGGCCGATGTCGGAGCGCGACAGCACGATCGCGCCGACCAGCGAGGCCAGCAGCAGCACCGACAGCACCTCGAACGGCAGCACCCACGTCCGGAACACGCCCGCGCCCAGCGACTCCGCCGACCCGCCGCCCGCCTCCAGCGGCGTGTACGCGTCGCGGAAGCCCATCACCATCACCGTGACCAGGACGGCGGCGGTCGCCAGGGCCACCGCCAGCGCCGCCCAGCGGTTCCCCGAGTCGAGCTCGTCCGACCGGCCGATCGGCGCCCGGGTCAGCATGATCCCGAAGAGCAGCAGCACGACCACCGCGCCCACGTAGATCAGCACCTGCACCCAGGCGACGAACTCCGCGGTGAGCACCAGGTAGCCGCCGGCCAGCGCCCCGAACGAGACCACCAGCCACAGCGCCGCGTGGACGAGCTGCCGCGTCGTCACCACCAGGACGCCGGAGCCGACGGTCACCACGCCGAGCAGCGAGAAGACGATCTCCGGGCCCGTCATGCGGGCCCTCCCCGGGCACCGCGGGCGCCCCGGCGCGCCTCGGCCTTCTCCGCGGCCGCCAGCTCCTTGGGCGGCTCGGCGCCGGGATCGTGCGGCTGCGGCGGCGGCACCGTCCACATCCACTCGCGCAGCCGCTCCTTCTCGTGGGTGAGCTCGCCGATGTCGTACTCGGCGTACTCGAACTCCGGCGACCAGAACAGCGCGTCGAACGGGCAGACCTCGATGCAGATGCCGCAGTACATGCACAGCGCGAAGTCGATCGCGAACCGGTCCAGCACGTTGCGGGTGCGGGGCCGGCCGCCGCCCTCGGCGGGCAGCGTCTCCTTGTGCGAGTCGATGTAGATGCACCAGTCGGGACACTCGCGAGCGCACAGCATGCACACCGTGCAGTTCTCCTCGAACAGTGCGATCACCCCCCGGCTGCGCGGGGGCAGATCCGGCTGCACCTCCGGGTACTGTCGCGTGATGGAGCGTCGTGTCATCGTGCGCAACGTGACCGCCAGCCCCTTGGCCAGTCCGCCTCCTGGTAGCCGTCCCACGGGTCACCATGATTCCGTACTAATGGCCGTGGGGGAACGCGGCGGCGGCCGCGTTCGTCAGACCAGACGTGACCGGCCGGTCCGAACGCTCGCCCAACCGTGAGGAGGGGACGTGAACCACAACGTGGACGGCCCTTTCGACAAGGATCCCGAGCCTGGCGAACCTCCGCGCCGGCCACCGCACCAGCAGCCCGGCCACTCCGCCGGCCTTCCGCCCGGCCGCCCCCCGACTCCCCCGCCCGGCCGTCCGTCGGGTCCTCCGCCCGGTTACTCCGCGGGCCCCCCGACCGGGCCGTTCAGGCGCCCGCCGCACACCCATCCCGGTGCCGGTCCCGGACGGCCCCCGAACGTCCCCGGCTGGCGGCGGCCTCCATTCCCCGGCCCCCCGGTTCCGCCGATGCCGCCCGGTCCCCCTGGCCCGCCCGTCCCGCCGGCCGCGATGCCCTTCACGCCGGGCGTGCCGCGCGGAATCCTGTGGTCGCTGGTGCCGCTCCTGACCTTCGGCTACGGCACCCCGTTCTCCTTCCTGTACGCGGCGATGCGGCACCACTCGGCCAGCCTGGGCGCGACCGCCGCCGGATACGGCGTCATCCTGTCGGCCACCCTCGTGCTGCCGTTCATGGGCGACGCCCTCTTCACCGCGATGAGCGTCATCATGATGCTGATGCTGTGGCTGGGCGGCACGGCGCACGCGTTCGCGGTACGGCCGACGGTGTTCCCGCGCACCGCCCCGCACAGCCGGCGCAACGAGCACGCCGTCAAGCTCGCCCAGTACCGGCGGACGCTGCGGGAGGAGGCCCGGACGCTGGCCTCCGACGATCCGGCGCTGGCGCACGAGCTGCGGATCGGCCGCCCCGACCTGCCGCGCGGCTACGACGACGGCGGGCTGATCGACGTCAACCACGCCCCGCCGCAGACCCTCGCGCTGCTGCCCGGCCTCAGCGAGGAGATCGTCGAACGCATCGTGCGGCACCGCGACGAGCACGGCGGCTTCATCTCGGCCGAGGAGCTCGCCGTCGACACCGACCTGCCGCCCGCCCTCGTCCCCCAGCTGGCCGAGTACGCGATCTTCCTGCCCTGACCGCCGGCGGTCAGCCGGCGGTGGCGACCCTGATGACCCCGGTGAGGGCCAGCTGCGCCAGCGACAGCGGCACCAGCCACGACCACGCGAGCTTCTGCAGCTGGTCCTCGCGCAGGCGCGGGTAACTGACCCGCAGCCAGATCACCACGAACGCGAGCGCGGCCGTCTTCAGCAGCGTCCACAGCCAGCCCAGCTCGGTGTCCAGGAACGGGCCGTTCCAGCCGCCCAGGAACAGCACCGAGGTCAGCGCGCACAGCACCACGATCCCGGCGTACTCGGCCAGGATGAACAGCGCGAACCGCAGCCCGCCGTACTCCGTGTACGGGCCGAAGATGATCTCCGAGTCGGCCACCGGCATGTCGAACGGCGGGCGGCGCAGCTCGGCCAGCCCCGCCACGAAGAACACCACCGCGCCGACCGCCTGCCAGGGCAGCCACCACCAGCGCCACTCCTCGACGATCCCGGTCAGCGACAGCGTCCCCGCCGCCATCGCGACCGACGAGGCCGCGAACACCATCGGCAGCTCGTACGACATCAGCTGCGCCGCGACCCGCATCCCGCCCAGCAGCGAGTACTTGTTGGCGCTGGCCCAGCCCGCCATGATCGCGCCGATCACGCCGACGCCCATGACCGCCAGCGCGAAGAACAGCCCGACGCCCAGGTCGAGCGCCACCTGGCCGCCCGGCCCGACCGGGATCACGATCAGCACCAGCAGGTACGGGACCAGCGCCACCGCCGGGGCCAGCTTGAAGACGCGGCGGTCTGCGGCGCGCGGGACCACGTCCTCCTTCTGCGCGAACTTCACCCCGTCCGCGACCAGCTGCGCCCACCCGTGGAACGCGCCCGCGTACATCGGGCCGAGCCGCCCCTGCATGTGCGCCATGACCTTGTGCTCGGCCTGCCCCACCAGCAGCGGCAGCACCGCGAACGCGGCGGCGACCAGCGCCAGCTTGACGACGATCTCAAGCATTCGGTCCCCAGTCATCGGGCACGCCCGGCGGGCGGACGCGGCGGCGGCTGGGCGCCCCGCCGCCCGACTCGCCGGGCTCCTTCGCGCCCGGCCACGCCTTGGCGACCCGGGCGGCCAGCACGAACTCCTTGCGCAGCGGATGACCCTCGAAACCGTCCGGCAGCAGCAGCGGCTTGAGGCCGGGATGGCCCTCGAAGACCACCCCGAACATCTCGAAGGTCTCCCGCTCGTGCCAGTTCGCGCCCCGGTAGACGCCGGTCGCGCTCGGCAGCACCGGCTCGGCGCGCGGCACCCGGGTACGGATCAGCAGGTGGTGGCGCTCCTCCAGCGAGTAGACGTGCGCGACCACCGCGAAGCCCTCGTCGAGCTCGTCCACGCCGGTCAGCCAGTCGAAGAAGCCGCAGGACAGCTCGTCGCGGGCGAAGGCGAGCGCCTCCAGCCACAGGTCGGGCGGGACGCCGACGGCGAGGCCGCCGGTGGTCTCCTCGCTGGACACCTCGTCGGCGAAACGCTCCCGCCAAGCCGCCTCCAGGCGGGCGGCCGCTCCTTCGCTCACGGGCCGGTCCGTCCGATCTCGTCGTCGTGCTCGTCGTCGGCCAGGCCGGGGATGATCGAGGGGTCGTGGTCGGCGGAGCGCGGCCTGCGCCGCCGCCGCGCGGCGCCGCCCGCCGGAGGCCGGGCCTCGATGTCCGGCCGCGTTCCGCCGTCCTGCTCCGTCCCGTCGTCCCGGGCCGTCGCTTCGGCGGGCGGGGGTTCGGGGACGGGCTCGACGGGGACGGTCGCGTCGCCCGGAGCGGCGGGAGGAGGCTCGTCGACGGGGGTCACCGGCTGGGTCACGTGCGACGGGCCGCCCGAACGCCGCTCGTAGCCGGTCTCGGCCTCGGCGGGAACGGCGGTAGGAGGCTCGTCGACCGGGGCGACCGGCTGGGTCACGTGCGAGGGGTCGCCCGAACGCTGCTCGTAGTCGGTCTCGGGCTCGGCGGGCGCGGTGTCGTCCGGGACGGGGGTGAGCCCGAGGGTCGGGATGTCGTCCTGGGACGGCGGAGGCGGGGGCGGGGGCTGCAACGGCTTGCGCAGCACCGTGGCCGATAGCGGACGGGGCGGCGGGGCCGGCGTGACAGGCTCTCCGCCCCCGTTGTACCGCTCGCCCAGCGACTCGCCCGCGATCTTCTCCTGGAGGCGGACGATGCCGTGCAGCAGCGCCTCCGGGCGGGGCGGGCAGCCGGGCACGTACACGTCCACCGGGACGATCTGGTCGACGCCCTTGGTGACGCAGTAGGAGTCCCAGTACGGCCCGCCACAGTTGGAGCAGGCCCCGAAGGAGATCACGTATTTGGGCTCGGGCATCTGCTCGTACAGCCGCCGCACGGCCGGGGCCATCTTGTCGCTGACCGTCCCGGAGACGATCATCAGGTCGGCCTGCCGCGGGCCCGGCGCGAACGGGATGACCCCGAGCCGGATGAAGTCGTGCCGGCTCATCGAGGTGGCGATGAACTCGATCGCGCAGCACGCCAGGCCGAAGTTGAAGACCCAGAGGGAGTAGCGGCGGCCCCAGTTCAGGACGAACTTGACCGGCTTGGGCGCCAGCCGGGACAGCGGGCCGACGGTGGGCGGGGGCAGGTCCACAGTGCTCATGGCCTCGCTCCGCTCACGTTCATCGGCCGGTTTCCCCTGGTGCTCACATCTGCATTCTTACAGCCCGTGCCCGGTATGCCAGGGTCTCAGACCCACGACAGGACGCCCTTCTTCCCCGCGTACAGCAGCCCGGTGGCGAGGAAGCCCAGGAAGAGGAACATCTCGCCGAGGGTCGTCATCCCGTAGCCGGGCGCCGCGAAGACCGTGGCCCAGGGGAAGAGGAACACCGCGTCGACGGCGAAGACGACGTACAGGTAGGCGAACACGTAGTAGCGCACGTAGGACTGCGCCCATCCGTGGCCGACCGGGTCGACGCCGCATTCGTAGGTGGTGAGCTTCTCGGCGGTGGGACGGTGGGGGCGCAGCATGCGGTTGGCGGCCAGTCCTCCGGCCACGATCGCGCCGCCGACCAGGACCAATGCGACAACGGCCGCGTAGCCGTGAAAGTAGTCGCCCATGTCCGCCTCCCAGAAACCTCCGGCGCCGGAGTCAAGTATCCCCGAGATCACGAAATCGTACGTGCCGCATCCGTTACGAATCCGCACGAACTCAGTGTCGGTCTTTGCTGTCACACTAGATAAGCATTGGGGGCAGTTGGCCTGGAAGGACGTGACCGGATGAGCAACCCTCCGCCACCGGGATGGGAACCCCCGGGAGGATCGTCGTGGCCGCCACCTCCACCTGCGGGTCCGGGCGGACCCGGCGGACCGGGCAACCCAGGCGTCCCAGGTGGCGTGCCGGGCGGACCGGGCAATCCGGGAGGTCCAGGTGTTCCGGGTGGGCCGGGTGCTCCGGGCGGTCCCGGGACCCCGCCGCCCTTCTATCCGCCGCCGCCGGGAGCGCCGATGGGCCCGCCCGGCCCCGGCATGGGGATGGGCATGGCGCCGCCGCCCAAGCGCGGCGGCAGCGGCGCGCTCATCGCGATCCTCCTCGGCGGCGGGCTGGTCGTGGTGCTGCTGATCGTCGTCGTGGTGGTCGTGGTGGTGGCCTCCGGCGGCAAGTCCCCTGAGGAGCGGCTGACCGCCGCGGCCAACTCGCTGACCACGGCGCGCTCGCTGAAGCTCAAGGGCAGCTTCAGCGCCGGTTCCGACAGCCTGCAGGGCGAGCTGACGGTGACCCGGGGCGGGCGCGCCGGCGGCCAGGTCTCCTGGGGCGGCACCAGCCTGACGCTGCTGTCGGCCGACCAGAAGCTGTACGTGAAGGCGCCCAAGAGCTACTGGCAGTCCAAGGTGACCACGCCGTCGTCCGACCGGTTCCTCAAGGACGGCGAGCAGTGGGGCCGGATCGACAGCAGCGACCTGAGCCTTGACATCAACCGCGAGCTCACGCCCTCGGCGCTGGCGAGCGACCTGCGGCAGGCGATCCGGTCCACCCTCCGGGAGACCGAGACGACCGTCCAGGGCCGCAAGGCCATCAAGCTGTCCAGCCTGCTGACCAGCTTCTACCTGAGCGACGACGACCAGTCCGAGCTGCTGCGGTACGAGACCACCGGCTCGCCGCGGGTCTCGGCGGACGTCACCGTCCAGTCCACCGCGGCCAGCTCCGCGTCGATCGGCCAGCTGCGCGGGTTCATGGGCGAGCTCACCGACTCCTTCGACACCAGTGCCGTGGCGCGCAACCGCGACAAGCCGGAGTTCGTGTCGTGCAACCGCGGCGGCGAGCCGTGCACCGTGCGGGTGAAGGTGTGGAGCCCGCTGAGCGGCTCCTCCTCCGTCCTCATCAGGGTCAACTTCCGGCTGACCTCCGAGCAGGGCGGCGGACGCGTGTACGGGGAGTGCGAGTCGAGCGGCACCGTGACGGGCGTCTCGGACGTCTCCGTCCAGTGCACGATCTCCGGCGGCGACTGGGCGAAGCACGGGAAGAACGCGCGCCGCGTGTGGGTGGCGGCGACCCCGGTGGCGATCGCCGCGACCTCGGGCGACGTCCAGACCATGCAGCGCAACCTCGACTCCGAGTAAGGCGGGGCGGGTCCGGGCGACGGCGCCCGGCCGCCCCCGATGAGTGCTGAGAGTGCCGGACGATGCGCGGTCCCGCTGCGCGATCACGCATCGTCCGGCACTCTATGTCTGTGATGCCGGTTGCCTGCAGAATGAGCGCCGAGTGAGCGTTGAACATGGGGGGCCGCCGTTCGCGAGCCCTCAGCCTCCCTCCGACCCGCCGCCGATGGACCCGCTTCCCGCACGTCCGGTGCCGGGCGGGCCCATGCCGGGCGGGCCTGCGCCGGGCGGTTCCGTGCCGCCCGGCTCCCTTCCGCCGGGGGCGATGCCTCCCGGGGCGATGCCGCCGGGGCCGGTGCCGCCCCGGTCGATGCCGCCCGTGCCGCCGCCCTCGCCGGGCAAGGGCGGCAGATCCCCCTCGCGCAAGCTGCTCATCGTGGCCGGGGCGGCGGTGGCGCTCACCGCCGCCGTCGTGACGTTCGGGGTGCTGGCCACCGGGGAGGACGAGACCGCGAAGCCGCGCACCTCCGCCAGGCCCGCCCCCGCCGCCTGGACCCAGGAGGCGGGACGGCAGCTCAACGCCCTGCCCGGGCTCCGGTACGACGGGACGGTCACCGCCAACGGCCGCCCCGTCCAGGTGATGCTGAAGGTGACCCCGTCCGGCCTCGCCACCGGGACCCTGACCGCCGGTGCCGTACGGGCCGACCTGGTCGCCGTCGACGGCGCCACCTACGTCAGGGGAAGCTCGACCTTCTGGCGCACCTACAGCGGCGAGGCCGCGCGCGCCACCTCCTTCGCGGGCCGCTGGGCCAAGCTCCCGTCGACGTTCCCGAGCCTCAGCGCCGTACGCGGCGTCCTGTCGCCGCAGTCGATCGCGGGCGCGCTGGGCAAGGCGCCCGCCACCCCGCCGACCGAGAACGTCGGCGCCACCCCCGCCTACCGGGTGAAGACCGCGAAGGCCGACTACCTCTTGGCCGTGTCCGCGCCGCACCGGCTGCTCCAGGTGCAGACGGCGGGGCAGGGCGACCCGCGGTTCACCGCCGCGCCGCTGGCCAACCCGGCGCTGGCGTTCACCGAGATGCGGCCGCGGGTGGCCGCGCTGGGCGGCGCCGCCGACCCGGCACTGCGCTTCCAGCCCGGCAGGCCGACGTTCGTCAACTGCAACGACAACATGGACGGCTGCACGCTGAACGTCTCCGCCACCCTCACCCTCCCGACCGGGTCGGTGCCCTCGGGGGCGCGCGCCGCGCTGCGGGCGTCGATCACGGCGGACGGCATGACGCTGGGGGCCTGCACCGGATCCGAGGCCGTCCCGGCGAGCCGCCAGGTGACGCTGCGCTGCAAGGTCAGCTCGCGCGGATGGCGCGCCTGGATGCGGCGGGCGCGGGACGTGCCCGGGCCGCACCCGTACGAGGCGCACGCCCGCGTGCTCGGCGAGGCCGTGCCGGTGTCGGACGTGGCGCGGCTGCTCGGGCTGGTCGACAGCGAGCGGGCCGAGCACGGCGTCCGGCCCGGAACGGGGACCCCGGGGACCTCGGGAGCCCCATCGGCCCCATCGGCCCCGGCGTCCCCGACCGCGTCCCCGTGACGTGAACAGGGCCGCGGGCCTGCGGCAACGTGCGGCGGGCCCGCGGCGGCGGCGCGCCGCTCCGCGCACCCGGTCCGGCGCCCGCGCGGACCCGGGGCCGGTTGGAGCGAGCCATTTTCGCCCTGTCTATAGTGCGGGACGTGAACTCCGTGCCACTGGGGGGCCACGGCTCCCCGACCGAACCTCCGCGGCTCGTGCGGCGACTTCATGTCGACCTGTGCCGCCTGGCCAGCTGCCTGTGTTCCGGGTGAACCCGGGGACCCGATAGGTCGTACCACCGGTAAAGGACCTGCCCGAATCCGGCCGAGCCGCATGATCTTCGTCGCCGAAGTGATAGCAACGGTGTCACGGGGTCGCGACTCCCTGGAAGAGGGATGTCACATGACGGGCGGAACGGCGTCCGTGCCTGCCGATCGGTCGGCCGGCACGGGACGACGGGTGTCCAGGAGCCGACGGGGAACGGCGCGCCGCCCACGGGCGCGCGGCCGTCCGGAGGCCGCCTCACCCTGGTCGCCCCGGGCCATGCCCTGGCCACCCGCCCCCCGAGAAGAGCAGTCCGTCCCGGACATACCATGAAGGTAAGCCTAAGTAGCATCACGATCCTGGGTGCCTCCCCCAGGGCGGGTGCTGCGTGTCGAGGAGGTCTTCCTCTGTGACCAAACAGGTCCAGCGACTCGACCGCGTCATCATCCGTTTCGCCGGGGACTCCGGTGACGGCATGCAGTTCGGCAACGACTTGTCGACGCTGCCGAACTTCCCGGCCGAGATCCGCGCCCCGGCCGGCACCCTGCCCGGGGTGTCCAGCTTCCAGCTGCACTTCGCCGACCACGACATCCTCACCCCAGGCGACGCGCCCAACGTCCTGGTCGCGATGAACCCCGCCGCGCTCAAGGCCAACCTGGCCGACCTGCCCCGCGGCGCCGACCTCATCGTCAACACCGACGAGTTCACCAAACGCAACCTGGCCAAGGTCGGCTACGCCGCCGACCCCGTCGAGGACGGCTCCCTGGAGGAGTACCGCGTCCACGCCCTCCCCCTGACCTCGATGACGGTGGGCGCGCTGGCCGACTTCGAGATCACCAAGAAGGACGCCGAGCGCGCCAAGAACATGTTCGCCCTCGGCCTGCTGTCCTGGCTCTACCACCGGCCGACCGAGGGGACCCTGGCGTTCCTGGAACGCAAGTTCGGCCGCAAACCCGAGATCATGAAGGCCAACATCGCCGCGTTCCAGGCCGGCTGGTCCTACGGCGAGACCACCGAGGCGTTCTCGGTCCAGTACGAGATCAAGCCCGCCGAGCACGCCCCCGGCCTGTACCGCAACATCACCGGCAACACCGCCCTGTCCTACGGCCTGGTCGCCGCCGGCCGCCAATCAGGCCTCAACATCTACCTGGGCTCCTACCCGATCACCCCGGCCTCCGACATCCTGCACGAGCTGTCCAAGCACAAGGCGTTCGGGGTGCGGACCTTCCAGGCCGAGGACGAGATCGCCGCGGTCGGCGCCGCGCTGGGCGCCTCCTTCGGCGGATCACTGGGCGTGACCACCACCTCCGGCCCCGGCATCGCGCTCAAGAGCGAGACCATCGGACTGGGCGTGGCCACCGAACTCCCGCTGCTGGTCATCGACGTCCAGCGCGCCGGGCCCTCCACCGGCCTGCCCACCAAGACCGAGCAGGCCGACCTGCTCCAGGCCATGCACGGCCGCAACGGCGAGGCCCCCGTCCCCGTCATCGCACCCCAATCCCCCTCCGACTGCTTCGACGCCGCACTGGAAGCCGCCCGGATCGCGGTCAAGTACCGCACCCCCGTCATCCTGCTCTCGGACGGCTACCTGGCCAACGGGTCCGAACCGTGGAAGCTGCCCGATGTGGCGGATCTGCCGGTGATCGAGCCGGGGTTCGCCGAGGCCGGGCAGGAGGACTTCCAGCCCTTCCGCCGCGACCCCCAGACGCTCGCCCGCCCGTGGGCGATCCCGGGCACGCCCGGGCTGGAGCACCGGATCGGGGGGCTGGAGAAGGCCGACGGGACCGGGAACATCTCCTACGACCCGGCCAACCACGACACCATGGTCCGGCTGCGCCAGGCCAAGGTCGACGGCATCGCCGGCGACATCGCCCCCCTGCACGTCGACGACCCCGACGGGGCGGCGCGGGTGCTGGTACTGGGCTGGGGCGGCACCTACGGCGCCATCTCCGCCGGCGTCCGCCGCGTCCGCCGCGCCGGACTCCAGGTCGCCCAGGCGCACCTGCGCCACCTCAACCCCTTCCCCGCCAACACCGAACAGGTGCTGCGCTCCTACGACAAGGTGATCGTGCCCGAGATCAACCTCGGCCAGCTCGCGCTGCTGCTGCGCGGCCGGTACCTGATCGATGTGATCGGCTACAACCAGGTCCGCGGCCTGCCCTTCAAGGCCGAGGAACTGGAGAGCGTCATCCGGGATGTGATCGACAGTGAGTGACAACACCATGAACCGAACCAACGGGGCCAACGGCAACGGCGCGAACGGGGCGAACGGGCGGTCGGCGCTGTCGCTGGTGCCCAAGACCGACACCCCGCAGAAGATGAAGGACTTCAAGACCGACCAGGAAGTGCGCTGGTGCCCGGGCTGCGGCGACTACGCCATCCTGGCCGCCGTCCAGTCCTTCCTGCCCGAACTCGGCCTGCGCCGCGAGAACATCACCTTCGTCTCGGGCATCGGCTGCTCCTCCCGCTTCCCGTACTACATGAACACCTACGGGTTCCACTCCATCCACGGACGCGCCCCCGCCATCGCCACCGGCCTGGCCACCTCCCGCCCCGACCTGTCGGTCTGGGTCATCACCGGCGACGGCGACGCCCTGTCCATCGGCGGCAACCACCTCATCCACGCCCTGCGCCGCAACGTCAACCTCAAGATCCTGCTGTTCAACAACCGCATCTACGGCCTCACCAAGGGCCAGTACTCCCCCACCTCAGAGGTGGGCAAGGTCACCAAGTCCACGCCGATGGGATCCCTGGACGCCCCCTTCAACCCGATCTCCCTGGCCATCGGCGCCGAGGGCACCTTCGTCGCCCGCACCATCGATTCCGACCGCAAGCACCTGCAGTCGGTCCTGCGCGCCGCCGCCCAGCACCGCGGCACCGCCCTGGTCGAGATCTACCAGAACTGCAACATCTTCAACGACGGCGCCTTCGACCCCCTCAAGGACCCCGACGTCCGCGACGACATCACGGTGCGGTTGGAACACGGCGAACCCATCACCTTCGGCGCCGACCGCACCAAAGCCCTGCGCCGCACCCCCTCAGGGTCCTTCGAGGTCGTGAACGTCGCCGACGTCGACCCCGGCGAAGTCGTGGTCCACGACGCCCACAACCCCGACCCCTCCCAGGCGTTCGCACTGTCCCGGCTGGACTCCCCCGCCTTCGAGCACACCCCCATCGGGATCTTCCGCGACATCGACCGCCCCTCCTACGACGAACTCCTGCGCGACCAGATCGACGAAGCCGTCGACACCCACGGCGAAGGCGACCTGGCCGCCCT
>NZ_JBHSON010000140.1:0-22456 GCF_042656285.1 Actinomadura rugatobispora
GGTAAGGCCCAGTTCGGCGGGCAGCGGTTCGGTGAGATGGAGGTCTGGGCGCTGGAGGCCTACGGCGCCGCCTACGCGCTCCAGGAGCTGCTGACCATCAAGTCCGACGACGTGCTCGGCCGCGTGAAGGTCTACGAGGCCATCGTCAAGGGCGAGAACATCCCCGAGCCCGGCATTCCCGAGTCCTTCAAGGTGCTCATCAAGGAGATGCAGTCGCTGTGCCTCAACGTCGAGGTGCTCTCCAGCGACGGCATGTCCATCGAGATGCGCGACACCGACGAGGACGTCTTCCGCGCCGCGGAGGAGCTCGGCATCGACCTGTCCCGGCGCGTCAACTTCTTCGACGAGCTTCGCATCGGTCTGGCGACCGCCGACGACATCCGCCAGTGGTCGCACGGCGAGGTGAAGAAGCCCGAGACGATCAACTACCGGACCCTCAAGCCGGAGAAGGACGGGCTCTTCTGCGAGAAGATCTTCGGTCCGACCCGGGACTGGGAGTGCTACTGCGGCAAGTACAAGCGCGTCCGCTTCAAGGGCATCATCTGTGAGCGCTGCGGCGTCGAGGTGACCCGGGCCAAGGTGCGGCGTGAGCGGATGGGCCACATCGAGCTGGCCGCCCCGGTCACCCACATCTGGTACTTCAAGGGCGTGCCGTCGCGGCTCGGCTACCTCCTGGACCTGGCCCCGAAGGATCTCGAGAAGATCATCTACTTCGCGGCGTACATGATCACCAGCGTGGACGGGGAGCGGCGCGACCGCGACCTGCCCACGCTGGAGGCGCACATCTCGGTGGAGCGCCAGCAGATCGAGCAGGCCCGCGACGCCGCGGTCGAGGGCCGCCAGCAGAAGCTGGAGGCCGACCTGGCGGAGCTGGAGGAGGCCGGCGCCAAGGCCGACCAGAAGCGCAAGATCCGCGACGGTGCCGAGCGCGAGATGAAGCAGCTCCGCGACCGGGCCCAGCGCGAGCTGGACCGGCTCGACGAGGTCTGGAGCCGCTTCAAGAACCTCAAGGTCCAGGACCTTGAGGGCGACGAGCTCCTCTACCGCGAGATGCGCGACCGCTTCGGCAAGTACTTCGAGGGCGGGATGGGCGCCGCCGCCATCCAGGCGCGCCTGCAGAACTTCGACCTCGAGGCCGAGGCCGAGAAGCTCCGCGACATCATCCGCACCGGCAAGGGCCAGAAGAAGGCCCGCGCCCTCAAGCGGCTCAAGGTCGTCTCGGCGTTCCTCAACACCCGCAACAGCCCGCTCGGCATGGTGCTGGACTGCATCCCGGTGATCCCGCCGGACCTGCGTCCGATGGTGCAGCTGGACGGTGGCCGCTTCGCGACCTCCGACCTGAACGACCTGTACCGCCGGGTCATCAACCGGAACAACCGGCTCAAGCGCCTGCTCGACCTGGGCGCGCCCGAGATCATCGTCAACAACGAGAAGCGGATGCTGCAGGAGGCCGTCGACGCGCTGTTCGACAACGGCCGCCGCGGCCGCCCGGTCACCGGGCCGGGCAACCGCCCGCTGAAGTCGCTGTCGGACATGCTCAAGGGCAAGCAGGGCCGGTTCCGGCAGAACCTGCTGGGCAAGCGCGTCGACTACTCCGGCCGTTCGGTCATCGTGGTCGGCCCGCAGCTGAAGCTGCACCAGTGCGGCCTGCCCAAGCAGATGGCGCTGGAGCTGTTCAAGCCGTTCGTGATGAAGCGGCTGGTCGACCTCAACCACGCGCAGAACATCAAGTCCGCCAAGCGCATGGTCGAGCGGGCCCGCCCGGTGGTGTGGGACGTCCTCGAAGAGGTCATCACCGAGCACCCCGTGCTGCTGAACCGCGCGCCGACCCTGCACCGGCTGGGCATCCAGGCGTTCGAGCCGCAGCTGGTCGAGGGCAAGGCCATCCAGATCCACCCGCTGGTCTGCACCGCGTTCAACGCCGACTTCGACGGCGACCAGATGGCGGTGCACCTGCCGCTGTCGGCGGAGGCGCAGGCCGAGGCGCGGATCCTGATGCTGTCCACCAACAACATCCTCAAGCCGTCGGACGGCAAGCCGGTCACCATGCCCACCCAGGACATGGTCATCGGGCTGTACTGGCTGACCACGCTCAAGGAGAGCGCCGAGGGCGAGGGCCGCGCGTTCGGCTCGGTCGCCGAGGCCGTCATGGCCTACGACCGGGGCGAGCTCGACCTGCAGGCCACCGTCCAGGTCCGGCTGAAGGACGTCCCGCCGCCGCGCGACTGGACGGCCCCCGAGGGCTACGAGCCCGGCCAGCCGTACCGGCTGGAGACCACCCTGGGCCGGGCGCTGTTCAACGAGACGCTGCCCGCCGACTTCCCCTTCGTGAACTACGAGGTCGGGAAGAAGCAGCTGTCGGCGATCGTGAACGAGCTGGCCGAGAGCTACCCCAAGGTGGAGGTCGCCAACGCGCTGGACGCCCTCAAGAGCACCGGTTTCCACTGGGCCACCCGGTCCGGGGTCACCATCTCGATCGAGGACGTCGTCGTCCCGCCGAACAAGGCCACCATCCTCGGCGACTACGAGCGCCAGGCCGACAAGGTCCAGCGCGAGTTCAACCGCGGCCTGATCACCGATGACGAGCGCAAGCAGGAGCTCATCGAGATCTGGAACAAGGCCACGGCCGAGGTCGCGGTCGACATGGAGAAGGCCTTCCCCCGGACCAACCCGGTCTGGATGATGGTCAACTCCGGCGCGCGCGGCAACCCGCTGCAGGTGCGGCAGATCGCCGGTATGCGCGGTCTGGTCTCCAACCCCAAGGGCGAGACCATCCCGCGGCCGATCAAGTCCTCGTTCCGCGAGGGCCTGTCGGTGGTCGAGTACTTCATCTCGACCCACGGCGCCCGGAAGGGCCTGGCCGACACCGCGCTCCGGACCGCCGACTCCGGGTACCTGACCCGGCGGCTGGTGGACGTGGCGCAGGACGTCATCGTCCGCGAGGAGGACTGCGGCACCGACCGCACCATCCCGTTCGAGGTCGCCGACCGGCTGCCGGACGGCACGCTGGTGAAGCCCGCGACCTCGGAGACCAGCCTGGTCGGGCGGACCATCGCCGAGGAGGTCGTGGTCGACGGGACGGTCATCTTCCCGGCCGACACCGACCTGTCCGACACGGTGGTGTCCCGCCTGGTCGAGGCGGGCGTCGACAAGGTGCGCACCCGCAGCGCCCTGGTCTGCGAGGCCAAGATCGGCGTCTGCGCGGCGTGCTACGGCCGCTCGCTGGCCACCGGCAAGCGGGTGGACGTCGGTGAGGCCGTCGGCATCATCGCGGCGCAGTCCATCGGTGAGCCCGGCACCCAGCTGACGATGCGTACCTTCCACACCGGCGGTGTGGCCGGCGGTGACATCACGCACGGTCTGCCGCGTGTGCAGGAGCTGTTCGAGGCCCGTATCCCCAAGGGCGTGGCCCCGATCAGCGAGGTGGCCGGCCGGGTCAAGATCGACGAGACGGAGAAGACCCGCAAGGTCGTCATCGTCCCGGACGACGGCTCGGAGGAGATCGCCTACCAGGTCCCGATGCGGTCGCGCCTCCTGGTCAAGGAGGGCGAGCGGGTCGTGGTCGGCCAGCAGCTCATCGCGGGTGCGATCAACCCGCACGAGGTGCTGCGGATCCTCGGCCCCCGCGCCGTGCAGCTCCACCTGGTCCAGGAGGTCCAGGAGGTCTACCGGTCGCAGGGTGTGTCGATCCACGACAAGCACATCGAGATCATCGTCCGCCAGATGCTGAAGCGGGTGAACATCCTCGAGTCGGGCGACACCGACCTGCTGCCCGGTGACCTGATCGAGCGGCCGATCTTCGAGGAGCGCAACCGCAACGTGGTGGCCGAGGGCGGGGTGCCCGCCGCGGGCCGCCCGGTCCTGATGGGCATCACCAAGGCCTCGCTGGCCACCGAGTCGTGGCTGTCGGCGGCGTCCTTCCAGGAGACCACCCGGGTCCTCACCGAGGCGGCCATGCACGCCAAGAGCGACCCGCTGCTGGGCCTCAAGGAGAACGTCATCATCGGTAAGCTCATCCCGGCGGGTACCGGCATGCCGCAGTACCGCAACGTCCGGGTGGAGCCGACCGAGGAGGCCAAGGCCGCCGTCTACAGCGTCGGCTCGTACGACGACGGCGCCGAGTACGCCTTCGGCCAGGGCTCGGGCGAGGCCGTGCCGCTGGAGGAGTACGACTTCGGCCAGTACAACCGGTAAGCAGGCGGCACCCGCGAGGGTGAAGCGCACAGAGGCCCCTTCCGAGCCAGTCTCGGGAGGGGCCTCTCGCGTTTCCCGCGGCCCTGCGTCAGCGGCCCGCTCAGCGGGGCTCGGGAAGGTCGAGCACCTCCCGCGGCCTCCGATCGGTCATGTCGCCGCAGCATGCCACGCGCGGCCGACACTTGATCGCGGAAGCACCAGGGGAGTCCCGTGCGGCCGCCCTCCTGCGCGGGACCGGGGCCGTGACCTGGGCTTTCCATCCCTTTCTTTAGGCTTTGCAGCGTTTTGCCGCAGTGGGGCCGGGGACGAACGCTCTCGTTGGCTAATGTGCACGACGGGGGAGGAATCATATGAAAAAGGTCATGACCGGTGTTCTGATCGTCGCCGCCGTCGGGTTCGGCGGAGCGGGAGCGGCCTCCGCGCAGCCGTCCCAGCCGTCCCACGGGGGGAACGCGCGCCAGGACTGCCGCACCTACTCGAGCGTCACCGAGTGCGGCCACCCGCGGCTCGACCAGAAGCAGTGGGCGTGCGTGACCTGGTCGGTCGGGCACGGGATGACCGAACGACGAGCCGCCGTCGAGTGCCGCGCCTTCGAGTGAGCGGCCTCTCGCGCACGCAGGGGGCCGCGCACGCGTGAAGGGGTCCGTCCCGCCGGGGACGGGCCCCTTCGCCGTCCTCCGGGCGCGGTGACGGCGGTGTCGGAGATCATGGACTTCACGGGCCCGGCGGGGTCCGTCGTGAGGAGGGACATGGAGCAGATCAGGCTCGGCGGCACGGGGATGCGGGTCTCGCGTGTCTGCCTCGGGATGATGAGCTATGGGGACCCGAAGGACCGCGAGTGGTTCCTGGCGGAGGGCGACGCCGAGCCGATCGTCCGGAGCGCGGTGGACGCCGGCGTCACCTTCTTCGACACCGCCGACATGTACTCGGTCGGCCGGTCGGAGGAGATCACCGGACGGCTGCTGTCCCGCTTCTTCCGGCGCCGCGACGACTACGTCCTGGCCACCAAGGTCTACTTCCCGATGGGGGAGGGGCCCAACGACCGCGGCCTGTCCCGCAAGCACGTCCTGGCGGCCGTGGACGACTCGCTCCGGCGGCTCGGCACCGATTACGTGGATCTCTACCAGATCCACCGCTGGGACTACGAGACGCCCATCGAGGAGACGATGGAGGCGCTCAACGACATCGTGCGCGCGGGCAAGGCGCGCTACATCGGGGCCTCCAGCATGTTCGCCTGGCAGTTCGCCAAGGCGCAGCACATCGCCGAGGCCAACGGCTGGGCCAGGTTCGTCGCGATGCAGAACCACTACAGCCTGGCCTACCGGGAGGAGGAGCGGGAGATGATCCCGCTCTGCCTGGACCAGGGCGTGGGCGTCATCCCGTGGAGCCCGCTGGCGCGCGGGCTGCTGGCGGGTTCCCGGGGGCGCGGCGGCGAGCGCCGTACCGTACGGGCCAACAGCGACAAGATGGCCGACCAGCTCTACCAGGAGGACGACTTCGCCGTGGTCGACGCCGTCCAGGAGATCGCCGGCGAGCGCGGCGTGCCCATGGCGCAGGTGGCCCTGGCCTGGCTGCTGGGACGTCCCGGGGTCACGGCGCCCATCATCGGGGCGACCAAGCTCGGGCATGTGGAGGACGCGGCCGCCGCGGTAGGGCTGAAGCTGAGCGAGGAGGAGGTGGCGCGGCTGGAGGCCCCCTACCGGCCGCACCCGATCCTCGGCCACTCGTGAGTGAGACGGGCCGCCTCCCGTGTGGGGAGGCGGCCCGCATTGGACTCGATACGGATCGATCTACGGTCAGCGCACCCTGAGGGTCACGGTGTCGGTGTCCGGCCTGAAGTTGGCGTCACCGCCGTACTGGACGGTCACCTTGTGCCTGCCCTCACCCGGGTTCTGCGCGGGCGAGCAGGACGCGGCGCCGTCCTTGACGGTCGCGGTGCACAGCTCCGAGCCGTTCAGGCTGAAGATGACCTGGCCGCCCGCGAGCTTGTCCACCCCGGCCTTGAGCGTGATGGCCGAGCCGTTCACGACGGCGTCGCCGCGCAGATCGGCGTCGCCCTTGCCCACGGTCAGGGTGAGGTTCGCCGACGAGCCCGCGTACACCGAGTCCCCGCCGTAGTGCGCGGTCACCGGGTACGTCCCCGCGGGCAGGTCCGGCGGTGACGCGCATTCGGCCCTGCCGCCGGAGACCTCCGCCGCGCACAGCACCCTGTCGCCCGCCTTGAACTCCACGGTCCCGGTCGCGTCGCGCGGCAGCCCGCTCGCGCCGAGCCTCCCTTCCTCACCGAACTCGGTGTTCTCGTTCTTGGCCGCCGGCGTGGTCTTCGTCCGGGCCTTGCCCGTGGTGAACGACCACACCGGGGACGTGGCGCGGTACCCGTCGGCGTCGGTGGCCTCGGCGTACCAGCTGTAGCGCGTGTCCGGCTTCAGCTCGCCCGCCGGGACCTTCACCCGGGTCCCGGAGGCCATGTCCGCCGCGGAGCCCACCGTCGAGGACGTCAGCGCGGTGACGCCGACGTAGTCGGTGCTGACCTCCCGGGCAGGCGCCTTGATCTCGGACTTGACCGTGAAGTTCTCCAGGTCGCGGTCCCAGTAGTGGTCGCCGTCGCTCAGCACCGAGAACGTCTCGTTGCTGATCGTCTGCGCCTTGGTGTCGAACCCGACGGTGCGCATCCAGCCGCCGCCGGAGGTCGGGACCTCCTGGTAGTCGGCGAGCACCTCGACGATCGTGCGGTCGCCGTCGCGCTTGACGTTCAGCGCGACGCCGTGGACGTGACCCGACAGCACCAGGTCGACGTTCTTGTTGGGCAGCACGATCTCGTCGAAGATCTGCTGTCCGGGCCCGTAGTAGGCGCCGCCGACGGTGATGTACTGGTGGGTCGCGATCACCACGTTGTGCTCGGGATGCGCCTTGATCACCTTGTTGGCCCAGGCGATCTCCTCGGCCCCCAGGCTCCAGTCCAGGTACATGACCAGGTAGTCCGCGCCCGGGGTGGAGACGATGTCGTAGTGCTGGACGTTGTCGTCCACCGTGCCGCCGTACCACGGCCTGCCCTTGTAGCGCTGCTCGCCGAAGTGCGTCCGGTAGACCTCGTAGTGGCCGTTGCCGATGTCGTGGTTGCCGGGGACGATGCCGTACGGCAGGCCCGCGTCGTCCCAGGTCTTCATGATCCTGGACGCGTTCGCCCACTCCTGGCTGACCCCGGCGTGCTCCACGATGTCACCGGTGTGCACGCCGTAGCCGATGTTGCGCGCATGCCGGTTGGTGATCGCCCAGTCCACCATCTTCTGGTAGGTCTCGGGCTCCCGCTCGGAGTAGTGCTGGGTGTCGGTCATCCAGGCGAACACGGCGTCCTTCTCCGAGATCACCGACGCGGCGACGTCCTGCACCATCACGCGGGCCCTGCCGTCCCGGACGGTCTGCCCGATGTCGGCCTGGCCGCTGAGCGCGAGGTCGGCGCCGCCCTGCCCCTCGGCGAGGAGCTGCCACTTCTGCGTGCCGTAGTTCCACACCGACAGCGCGGCCCGTTGCCCGGCCGGGACCTTCCCGTTCCAGGACACGGTGTAGCGCTGCGCCGCCAGCCCGGGGGGCACCTCCATCTCGAACTGCTGGAACGGGTAGGCGCCGGTGCCCTTGGACGTGGTCACCTTGCCGTCCTTGGCCTTCAGCGCCTCGACCGCGGTGCCGTCCAGCGCGTCGCCGGCGGCGCGGCCCGGGACGGCGGCCGTCGACGACCCCTGCGTCGCGGTGCCGGTCCCCTCGGCGAAGTCGCCCTTGTACGCCCACTTCACGGCCACGTCGACCGGGTCGCCGGCGGGGTCGGCCACCTTCACGCCCAGCGTGGTGTCGCTGGGCGAGCGGTCGGTGGCCCCGTCGGCCGGGTCCGGGTCCGACGGCGTCAGCGGGTAGTTGCCGATCGTCTCGAACTTCACGGTCTTCTCGGTGGTGTTGCCGAGCTTGTCGACCGCCTTGGCGACCAGCGTGTGCGCGCCGTCCTTCAGCTCGTCGGCGGTGAACCGGGTGCCGTTGGCGACGGTCCTGCCGTCCAGGGTGATCTCGACCGACTCGACGGCGTGCGGGTCGCCGGCGGCGACGTCGACGACGAACGGCGCCTCCTTGTACCGCTTGCCCGCCTCGGGGCTCTTGACCGTCACCTCGGGGCCGGTGTTGTCCACGACCACCGACGCCGTGGCGGTGCGCCTGCTGCCCTCCTTCGAGGCGACGACCTTGTGCGTGCCGTCGGCGACCCCGCTGGAGTCCCAGTGCGCCACGTACTCGGTGCGGTAGGACGCCGGGACGTTCAGCGTGAACGCCTTGTAGTACGCCTTGGGCGTGATGTTGTCCCCGATGCGCAGGACCTCGTCCGGGGGCACCGACGGGTCGCGCAGGACCTGCCCGGCCCCGAACTCCAGCCGCGCGTCGCGGATCTGGAAGTCGTCGTTGTTGTTGGCGCCGCCCTCGTCGACCGGCGCCTGCGCGCTGCCCGTGCGGACCCAGACGGTGTTCTGGCCCTCCCGCAGCTTCGCCCACGGGACGGTCACCCTGGCCTCGGCGAAGTTCGTCACCGTGCCCAGCTTGGGCTCGGCCAGCAGCTCCCCGTTCAGCCAGATGCTGTTGCGGAAGCCGCCGGTCTGGTAGTCGTGGGCCTGGAAGACGAACTCGGGGTCGGGCGCGTCGCGCGACTCGACCGGCAGCTTCGCGTCGCCCACGCTGATCGACACCGGCCCGTCGCTGCCCGCGACGATCTCCCGCCCGCCGGCGACCACGTCGCCGTCGGCCAGGCTCATCGTCACCGGCGCGCTGTGGTCCACGTGGACCTCGGCGCGCGCCACCCGGGAGCCGTCCTTTGCCTTGGCGACCACCTCGTAGGTGCCGGCCTTGAGCGCCGCGGTGTCCCAGGTGTGGGTCTGCTGGGCGAGCAGCTGCTCGTCCGGCATCGCGATCGTCCAGTCCTGGTACCGGGTCATCCCGGCGCTGTCCCCGATCCTGAAGACCGTGCCCGGCGTCACCGCCGGGTCGGCCGCGCCGGTCCCGTCGTCGAAACCGAGCCGCATGTCACGGACCGAGAAGTCGTCGTTGTTGTTGACCGGGTCGTTGTTCATGGTGGTGCTGCCGGTCAGCACGCGGACGGTGTTGGCACCGGCCTTGAACGCCGTCGCAGGGACGCGCGCCGTCACCCGGCTGTAGCCGCCGGCGTTCACCGCCGGCTCGGCCACCTTGACGCCGTTGACCCAGATGCTGTTCTTGAAACCCGACCCGGCCTCGAAGCCGTCGGCGGCGAAGCTGACGGCGATCTTCGGGGCGGTGGTCGCGACCTCCTTGTCCTGCCCGTCGACGGTGAGGGACACCGGCTCGCGGTCCTGCCGGTCGGTCGCCGCCAGCACGACCTTCCCGGTGAGGATGTCCCCGTCCTCGACCGACAGCCAGATGCCGTTCTCGACGGCGCCCGTGGCCATGGCGGCCCCCGCCCCGCCCAGCGCGACGGCGAGCGCGGCCGTGACCGCGATCGGCGCCCGGAGTCTTCGCCACGTCCTGTGACGATGTCTCATCTCAGACCTTCCTGTATTCCGGCGAGATTCATCACCGCGGTAGCGGTGATCGCGCAACCGGCGAGCGTGATGCCGGTCGCGGCGACAAGGGGTGCCAGCCGTGCCGCGAGGCGGACGGCGGCGTGGGAGCGGGTCCGGCCGGCCCTGAGCACCAGGGCCCTGCCGTAGAGGGCGGCCAGGCCGGTGGCGAACAGCACCACGGCCATGCCGCAGCCGAAGATGACGACCAGTGCGAGCGCGAAGCCGGTGCGCCCGCTGAACAGCCCGGACAGCAGCACCAGGAACGCCGAGGGCGACGGCGTGAGCCCGCCGGACACGCCCAGCAGCACCAGCCCGGGCCGCCCGGGCCCCTCCTGCCCGTGTCCGTGCCCGTGGCCATGTCCGTGTCCGTGGCCATGTCCGTGTCCGTGGTCGTGCCGGTGGGCGCGGCCGGAGAGGTGGCGCCGCAGCAGCCACCCGCCGAGGACGACGACCATGACGCCGCCGGCCAGCTGCAGCCCGGCGGTGAGCTCCTCCATCCGGACCAGGTCCGAGAGGGACAGGAAGGTCCAGGCCACCGCGATGGCCAGCACGGAGACGGTGTGCATCACCGCGACGCTGAGGCCCAGGTACGCCGCGTCCCGGACGCGGCCGCGCGCGCCGATCAGGTAGGCGGCGGCCAGGCTCTTGCCGTGCCCGGGCCCGGCGGCGTGCGCGGCGCCGGCGACGAACGCGACCGCGAGCGCGGCCGGGGCGAAGCCGGGGGAGTCGACGAACGCGAGCAGCCGCTCGTGGAACGCCGCCCCGAAGTCGGGCAGATCGATGATCACGAGGCCGCGCGCCGTCCACCGGAGCGGCCCCGCCGGGCGCGCACCCGCCGGGTGCGGAGCACCACCGCTCCCGCCGCCGCGGCGGCCACGGCCGCCGCCACGGCGAGCCACGCGGCCGTGCCGGGCCCGGACGCGCCCGCCGCGGAACGATCCAAAGACCACGAGCGCGTCGCCGCGCTCCTGGTGTAGGTGTGCCGCTCGCCCTGCGCCGTGCTCGCCAGCGTCCGGTACGACGCGTGCAGGTCGGTGAGCATGGTCACGGTGATGTCGGCCGAGGCGACCGGCGCCGGGCAGGCGAACTCCAGCAGCGCGCCGTCGGTCGCGAGGTTCCCGGTCGAGGTCACCTTTCCGGGACAGTCCGTGCCCCTGACGCCCACCCGGATGTTGCGGAGCAGGTACTCCTTGAGCCTGGGCGACCCCGCGAGGGTGACCGCGTCGGACTCGTCCGACTCCTCCGGCACCAGCGCGCCGTCCTTGTAGACGTAGGTGCGCTTGCCGCCCAGGACGCGGAGCGCCAGCGCCAGGGCGGTCAGATCGTCGGCGGCGGCGCGCCAGCGCGCCCGTACCGTGGCGCCCTCGCGGCTGATCTGGAGCGTCTGCGGGTCGCCGAACGGGTGGGCCGCCCGCACCGCCGGGGCCGCCGGGGCCGCTGGGGCCGCGGCCGCGTGCGGCGCGGCGGGGAGCGGGGCCAGGGCCAGCAGGCCCGCCGATATGAGGCAGGTCACCGGCGCCCGCCACCGTGTACGCCGGTGGGGCGCGTGCGCGGCGTCCCGCGCGCCGCGTACGGTCGTCGCCGGGAGGGCTCTCGTCCGGTCCGCCTGATCTCCGTGCATGGCGACAAACCGTAGAAATCAGGAGGTTTCAGAACTTGGTGATCTTAAAGACGGGGTACGGCCACCAGGTGAACGTTCAAAGATCCGGGAACCCGCGGCCGGACCGGAGAACGCCCGCGTGTCCGGCGGGTTTTCCGTGCCGATGATTTGCGATACCACCGGCGATCGGGGCAGGCTTGGGGACGAAAGTCCCCAGCGTGGTGAGGCCACCACACCAGGGAACGGCACAGGTACTGGAGGCCGCGTTATGCGCCACGCGTCTCCGGGTGGACGGGCACGGGCCTGGGAGAGGGAAACGCCCAGGACAACGGCGCTGAAGGAGCCCGACGATGACCGATCAAGACGGCACGCAGGGTCCGCAGTGGCCGTTGCCTGACGACAAGGACACCCCGGCCGGCGAGCAGAAGCCGCAGCCGGAACAGAACGAGCCGCCCGCGCGGCCGCTCGGAGACCGCACGGTGATCTTCGGGGCGCCCCAGCTGGGGGGCCAGCAGCCGCCCGCGCCGCCCGCGCCCGCCGCGCAGCCGCCGCATCCCCCGCAGGCACCGCCGCGCGAGGAGCGGTCCACGCCGCCTCCCCCTCCGCCCACGATGATCGAGCCGATCCAGGTGCCGCGGCCCGAGCCGGAGGGGCCGCCGCAGCCGCCCCAGCCGCCCTTCGGGGCTCCGCAGGAGCCGCAGCAGTACGGACAGCCTCCCGCCCCCGCTCCCGGCGGGTACGGGCAGCCTCAGCAGCCCTACGAGCAGCAGCCCTACGGCCAGCAGCCGTATGAGCAGCAGCAGCAGCCGTACGAGCAGCAGCCGTACGGTCAGGCCCCCCAGCCTCCCCAGGCCCCGCAGGGCGTGCCTCAGGAGCCGCAGCAGGGCTTCGGCGCTCCTCCGGTGACCCCGACCTTCGACCAGCCGACGACCTTCGACCAGCCGCAGGCCCCCGGCTACGGCCAGCCGCCCTTCCCGGGTGCGGGCCAGCCGCAGGGCGCTCCCGAGTCGGGCCCGCAGGCCGGCCAGCTGCCGCAGCAGTCGGCCGAGTCCGAGGCGGCCACCGACCGCACGCTGATCGTCCCGGGTCCGGGCACCGGCGCCCCGGCGGCCGACCAGCAGCAGCCCCCGGCCCGGCCGCCCATCGACGACCAGGCGACGCTGCACTGGTCGCCGGGCACCGACATCCCGGTCGCGACGGGCCCCGAGCGCAAGCAGCCGTCCGAGGCGCCGCCCGAGCCGTGGCAGGCGCCGACGCCGCCGTCCACGCCCGAGCCGTGGCAGGGCGAGCCCCAGGGCCAGGGCGGCGCGCAGCAGGGGCCGGGCGACCACGACCGCACGCTGATGGTGCCGCCGCCCGACTCGGGCTTCGGCGCCGCCCCGTCCGGCCAGGAGCCCCCCGCCTTCGGCCAGGAGCCCCCGGCGTTCGGCGCCCCGGCGCAGGCCGGCGGCCAGGGTGAGGACGCGCAGTCGACGCAGGCGTTCGACCCCTCGTCCCAGGGCCAGGGGCCGCTGGGCGGCGACGCCCCGGCCAACGCCGACCAGACCCGCATGGACATCGGCCAGCAGGGGTGGGGACAGCACGGCCAGCAGGCCCAGCAGGGTTACGGCCAGCAGGGCCAGCAGAGCCAGCCGGGGCAGCAGCAGGGCTACGGCCAGCAGCCCTACGGTCAGCAGGGCTACGGCCAGCCCGGGCAGCAGCAGGGCCAGCAGGGGTACGGCCAGCAGCAGTACGGCCAGCCGGGCGAGCAGCAGCAGGGCCAGCAGGCCCAGTACGGCCAGCAGCCCCAGCAGCAGGGGCAGTACGGCCAGCAGCAGCCGCAGCAGCAGGGACAGTACGGCCAGCAGTACGGCCAGCCCACCACCTACGGCGGCGCCGAGGGCGGCTCCGGCAAGGGCGGCGGCGGCAGCAAGAACCTGCTCCTGATCGTCGGCGGCGTGGTGGCCGTGCTGGTCATCCTCGCCGTCGTCTATTTCGCCTTCCTCCGCTAGGGAAGGTCAAAAACTCGGCCAGATCTTCCCCAACCCGGGGTCGCCGGGTGACAATGCCGACGGGTCTTCCGCCTCTCGCGGCGGGAACACTCGTCGGCATTCGTCCGTTCTGGAGACGGAAAAGCGGCGCCTCGGGGCGTCGCGGGCTTGCGCTGGAAGGGGCGGGCACGGTAGTGCGCCGCTCGCTTTGCACTTTGGCGCGCGTCTGGGTAATCTCTTCCTTCGTGCCCGCAGTATGCGGGCCGCTCTGCGTGCGCGCGGATCGGGCCACTTCAGGTGGCGTCCGCCGCGCCGCGCCAAACTCCCCGGCTTGATTCGGCCCCTGGGGGCCGGGCGGTGGTGTGCGGGTCTGGTCTCGGAAGAGCGCGACACGCCCGACCGCGTGGGTCGGAGAGAGTCGGGAAACCGGCAGGTCACAGCCACACGAGTGGTGGTGATATGGGCCCCACACGGGTGTGGTCCAGGCAGTAACAAGACTTACCGGCTCGGTACGAGGGAAGACGGAGACGCGGTGCCCACGATCCAGCAGCTGGTCCGGAAGGGCCGCCAGGACAAGGTGACCAAGAACAAGACGCCTGCGCTGAAGGGCAGCCCCCAGCGCCGGGGTGTCTGCACGCGCGTCTACACGACGACGCCCAAGAAGCCCAACTCCGCGCTGCGCAAGGTCGCTCGTGTCCGGCTGTCCAGCGGGATCGAGGTCACGGCCTACATCCCGGGCGTCGGTCACAACCTGCAGGAGCACTCGATCGTGCTCGTGCGCGGCGGCCGTGTGAAGGACCTCCCGGGCGTCCGGTACAAGATCATTCGCGGCACGCTGGACACCCAGGGCGTCCGTAACCGCAAGCAAGGGCGCAGCCACTACGGCGCGAAGAAGGAGAAGAGCTGACATGCCGCGCAAGGGCCCCGCGGGCAAGCGACAGCTGATCGCTGACCCGGTCTACAACTCGCCGCTGGTGACCGCGCTGGTGAACAAGATTCTCCTGGACGGCAAGCGGTCCATCGCGCAGAACATCGTGTACGACGCCCTGGAGGGCGCCCGCGAGAAGACCGGCAACGACCCGGTCGTCACGCTCAAGCGCGCGCTCGACAACGTCAAGCCCACCCTGGAGGTGCGCAGCCGCCGCGTCGGTGGCGCGACCTACCAGGTCCCGGTGGAGGTGCGGCCCGCCCGCAGCACCACCCTCGCGTTGCGGTGGCTGGTGGTGTACGCCCGGCAGCGTCGCGAGAAGACCATGACCGAGCGGCTGATGAACGAGCTGCTCGACGCCAGCAACGGCCTCGGCGCCTCGGTGAAGAAGCGCGAGGACACCCACAAGATGGCGGAGTCCAACAAGGCCTTCGCCCACTACCGCTGGTAACCCCGGCGGACCAGGACCCAACACGAGACGACGCGAGGACACAGTGGCTACCAAAACCGGTGTAGACCTGGCCAAGGTCCGCAACATCGGGATCATGGCCCATATCGACGCGGGCAAGACCACGACGACCGAGCGGATCCTGTACTACACGGGTATCAGCTACAAGATCGGCGAGGTCCACGACGGCGCCGCGACCATGGACTGGATGGAGCAGGAGCAGGAGCGGGGAATCACCATCACCTCCGCGGCCACCACCTGCGAATGGCCGGTCGAGGACGTCAAGCACACGATCAACATCATCGACACCCCCGGGCACGTGGACTTCACCGTCGAGGTGGAGCGCAACCTGCGGGTGCTCGACGGCGCGGTCGCGGTGTTCGACGGCGTGGCCGGTGTGGAACCGCAGTCCGAGACCGTGTGGCGCCAGGCCGACCGGTACAGCGTGCCGCGCATGTGCTTCGTCAACAAGCTCGACCGGGTCGGCGCGGAGTTCCACCGCTGCGTCGACATGATCGAGAACCGTCTCAACGCCACACCGCTGGTGCTGCAGCTGCCGATCGGCGCCGAGGCCGACTTCAAGGGCGTCATCGACCTGGTGACGATGAAGGCCCTGGTCTGGAACGAAGAGGCCAAGCTCGGCGAGATGTACGACACGCTCGAGATCCCCGACACCCACGTCGACGCCGCCCGCGAGTGGCACGACAAGCTGGTGGAGACCCTCGCCGAGAACGACGACGAGGTCATGGAGTTGTACCTGGAGGGCGAGGAGCCCACCGTGGAGCAGCTCTACGCGGGCATCCGCCGCGCGACGATCGCCGCCAAGCTGACCCCGGTCACCTGCGGCACCGCCTTCAAGAACAAGGGCGTGCAGCCGCTGCTGGACGCGATCGTCCGCTACCTGCCCTCCCCGCTGGACGTCGAGGCCATCGAGGGCCACGCCGTCCGCGACGAGGAGAAGGTGCTGACCCGCAAGCCGAGCGAGGAGGAGCCCTTCTCCGCGCTGGCGTTCAAGATCATGAGCGACCCGCACCTCGGCAAGCTGACCTTCGTCCGCGTCTACTCGGGCGTGATGGAGTCCGGCGCCACCGTGATGAACTCCGTCAAGGAGCGCAAGGAGCGGATCGGCAAGATCTACCGGATGCACGCCAACAAGCGCACCGAGATCGAGCGCGCGGGCGCCGGCGACATCGTCGCGGTGATGGGGCTCAAGCAGACCACCACCGGTGAGACGCTGAGCGACGACAAGGACCCGATCGTCCTGGAGTCGATGAACTTCCCGGCGCCGGTCATCCACGTCGCGATCGAGCCGAAGACCAAGGCCGACCAGCAGAAGCTGGGCACCGCGATCCAGCGGCTGGCCGAGGAGGACCCGTCCTTCCAGGTCCGCACCGAGGAGGAGACCGGTCAGACGGTCATCTCCGGCATGGGCGAGCTGCACCTGGAGATCCTCGTCGACCGGATGAAGCGCGAGTTCAAGGTCGACGCCAACGTGGGCAAGCCGCAGGTCGCCTACCGCGAGACCGTGACCCGCAAGGTCGAGAAGGTCGAGTACACCCACAAGAAGCAGACGGGTGGCTCCGGCCAGTTCGGCCGCGTGATCATCGACCTGGAGCCGCTCGGCGAGGGCAACGACGGGTACGAGTTCGAGAACAAGGTCACCGGTGGCCGCATCCCGCGGGAGTACATCCCGTCGGTGGACGCCGGGTGCCAGGAGGCCGCCGAGTTCGGCGTGCTGGCCGGGTACCCGATGGTGGGCGTCAAGGTCACCCTGCAGGACGGCGCCTACCACGACGTGGACTCCTCGGAGATGGCGTTCAAGGTCGCCGGTTCCATGGCGTTCAAGGAGGCCGCCCGCAAGGCGTCCCCCACGCTGCTGGAGCCCATGATGGCGGTCGAGGTCACCACGCCCGAGGAGAACATGGGCGATGTCATCGGCGACCTCAACAGCCGGCGCGGTCAGGTCCAGTCGATGGACGAGCGCTCGGGGATGCGGGTCGTGAAGGCCCTCGTGCCCCTCTCGGAGATGTTCGGCTACGTGGGTGATCTGCGCAGCAAGACCCAGGGCCGGGCTGTTTTCACCATGCAGTTCGACTCCTACGCCGAGGTTCCCGGGAACGTCGCGCAGGAGATCATCGCCAAGGCTCGGGGCGAGTAGGCGAGTCTCCGGGCCTGCCCCAGATCACCAGCCAACATACGAAGCGGTCGGGATGCCGGCCGAGGAATCGCAACAAGGAGCAACCAGTGGCGAAGGCCAAGTTCGAGCGGACCAAGCCGCACGTGAACATCGGCACCATCGGTCACATCGACCACGGTAAGACCACGCTTACCGCGGCGATCACCAAGGTGCTCCACGACAAGTACCCCGACCTCAACCCCTTCACGCCGTTCGAGGACATCGACAAGGCGCCGGAGGAGCGCGAGCGCGGTATCACGATCTCGATCGCGCACGTGGAGTACCAGACCGAGGCCCGGCACTACGCGCACGTGGACTGCCCCGGTCACGCCGACTACATCAAGAACATGATCACCGGTGCCGCGCAGATGGACGGCGCGATCCTCGTGGTCGCCGCCACCGACGGCCCGATGCCGCAGACCAAGGAGCACGTGCTGCTCGCCCGCCAGGTCGGCGTGCCCTACATCGTCGTCGCGCTGAACAAGTGCGACATGGTCGACGACGAGGAGATCCTGGAGCTCGTCGAGCTCGAGGTCCGCGAGCTGCTCTCGGAGTACGAGTTCCCGGGCGACGACGTCCCGGTCGTGCGCGTCTCCGCCTTCCAGGCGCTGCAGGGCGACGAGAAGTGGGGCCAGTCGATCGTCGAGCTCATGGACGCCGTCGACGAGAACGTCCCCGAGCCGGTCCGCGACACCGAGAAGCCGTTCCTGATGCCGATCGAGGACGTCTTCTCGATCACCGGCCGCGGCACCGTGGTGACCGGCCGGATCGAGCGCGGCGTGGTCAACGTCAACGAGACCGTCGACATCATCGGCATCAAGACCGAGTCGACCTCGACCACGGTCACCGGCGTCGAGATGTTCCGCAAGCTGCTCGACCAGGGCCAGGCCGGTGACAACGTCGGCCTGCTGCTGCGCGGCATCAAGCGCGAGGACGTCGAGCGCGGCCAGTGCGTCATCAAGCCGGGCACCAACACCCCGCACACCGAGTTCGAGGCGCAGGTCTACATCCTGTCCAAGGACGAGGGCGGCCGGCACACGCCGTTCTTCAACAACTACCGTCCGCAGTTCTACTTCCGGACCACCGACGTGACCGGTGTGGTGAACCTCCCCGAGGGCACCGAGATGGTCATGCCGGGCGACAACACCGAGATGCGCGTTGAGCTGATCCAGCCCATCGCCATGGAGGAGGGCCTGAAGTTCGCCATCCGCGAGGGCGGCCGGACCGTGGGCGCGGGTCGCGTCACCAAGATCCTCAAGTAACACCCTCGTCGACGCTCCGGCCCGGCCGCTCGGCCGGCCGGGCCGCCGCGTCACGACAGCAGAAACCCAGCGGCACTACCAGCAAAGGACACCGAGGCCACCATGGCGGGACAGAAGATCCGCATCCGGCTCAAGGCCTACGACCACGAGGTCATCGACACCTCCGCGAAGAAGATCGTTGAGACGGTGACGCGGACGGGCGCCAAGGTCGCGGGCCCGGTGCCGCTGCCGACCGAGAAGAACGTGTACTGCGTCATCCGCTCGCCGCACAAGTACAAGGACTCGCGCGAGCACTTCGAGATGCGCACGCACAAGCGGCTGATCGACATCATCGATCCCACGCCCAAGACGGTCGACTCGCTGATGCGGCTCGACCTTCCGGCCGGCGTTGACATCGAGATCAAGCTCTAGCTCTAAGGGACGCACCGAGAGATGAGTACGCAGAGGAAGGGCGTCCTGGGCGAGAAGCTCGGCATGACCCAGGTCTTCGACGATGAGGGCCGGATCGTTCCGGTGACCGTCGTCCAGGCCGGGCCGTGTGTTGTCACCCAGCTCCGCACCCAGGAGAAGGACGGCTACAGCGCCGTCCAGCTCGGGTACGGGCAGATCGACCCGCGCAAGGTGAACAAGCCGCGCACGGGTCACTTCGAGAAGGCCGGCGTCACGCCGCGCCGCTACCTCGTCGAACTGCGGGCCGACGACACCACCGGGTACGAACTCGGCCAGGAGATCACCGTTGAGCTCTTCGAGGCCGGCCAGAAGATCGACGTGACCGGCACGAGCAAGGGCAAGGGCACCGCGGGTGTCATGAAGCGCCACGGGTTCAAGGGCCTCGGCGCCTCGCACGGCACCCAGCGCAAGCACCGTTCGCCGGGTTCGATCGGCGGCTGCGCGACCCCGGGTCGCGTCTTCAAGGGCCTGCGCATGGCGGGGCGGCACGGCAACGCCCGCACCACCGTCCAGAACCTGACCGTCCACGCCATCGACACCGAGAAGAACCTGCTGCTGATCAAGGGCGCGGTTCCCGGTCCGAACGGCGGCGTGGTGCTGGTCCGCGACGCTGTGAAGGGAGCGGGCAAGTGACCTCGAAGCTGGACATCGACCTGCCTGCCGAGATCTTCGACGCCAAGACGAGCGTGCCGCTGATCCACCAGGTCGTGGTGGCGCAGCTGGCCGCGGCGAGGCAGGGCACGCACGCCACCAAGACCCGCGGCGACGTCCGCGGCGGTGGCAAGAAGCCGTACCGGCAGAAGGGCACCGGCCGGGCCCGCCAGGGCTCCACCCGGGCGCCGCAGTTCGCCGGCGGTGGCACCGTGCACGGCCCGCAGCCGCGCGACTACTCGCAGAAGACGCCCAAGAAGATGAAGGCCGCCGCGCTGCGCGGCGCCCTGTCCGACCGCGCCCGCTACGGCCGGGTGCACGTCGTCGACAACCTCATCGAGGGCGACACCCCGAAGACGAAGACGGCGCTGACGGCGCTGCGCGAGGTCAGCCAGGCCAAGCGCGTCCTCCTGGTCCTGGACCGCGAGGACGAGGTGACCTGGAAGAGCCTGCGCAACGAGCCGAGCGTGCACGTCATCGTCTCCGACCAGCTCAACACCTACGACGTGCTGATCAACGACGACGTCGTCTTCACGCAGGCGGCCTACGACGAGTTCATCGCGCGTGCGAGCAAGAAGAAGGAGGCGGCGAAGTGACCAAGATCGCCGACCCCCGTGACGTCATCATCGCGCCGGTCGTCTCGGAGAAGAGCTACGGGCTGCTGGACGAGAACAAGTACACCTTCCTCGTCCGCCCCGACGCGAACAAGACGCAGATCAAGCAGGCCGTCGAGGCGGTGTTCAACGTCAAGGTGACGAGCGTGAACACCCTCAACCGGCCGGGCAAGCGCAAGCGCACCCGGTTCGGCTACGGCAAGCGCAAGGACACCAAGCGCGCCATCGTCAGCCTGGCCGAGGGCGAGCGGATCGACATCTTCGGCGGTCCGGCCTAACCGCCGGAGCCTCCGGAGCAGACAAGGGATGAACGAATAAGATGGGCATCCGTAACTACAAGCCGACGACTCCGGGTCGTCGCGGCTCCAGCGTGGCCGACTTCGTCGAGGTCACGCGCCGCGAGCCCGAGAAGTCGCTGCTGCGACCGCTCCCCAAGAAGGGCGGCCGCAACAACCACGGCCGCATCACCACCCGGCACCAGGGCGGCGGGCACAAGCGCGCGTACCGGCTGATCGACTTCCGCCGGCACGACAAGGACGGCGTCCCGGCCAAGGTCGCGCACATCGAGTACGACCCCAACCGCACCGCGCGGATCGCGCTGCTGCACTACGTGGACGGCGAGAAGCGCTACATCCTCGCCCCGCGCGGTCTGAAGCAGGGCGACCGGGTCGAGAACGGGCCGGGCTCGGACATCAAGCCGGGCAACTGCCTGCCGCTGCGCAACATCCCGACCGGTACGGTCGTGCACGCCATCGAGCTGCGGCCCGGCGGCGGCGCCAAGATCGCCCGCAGTGCGGGCGCGGGCGTCCAGCTGCTGGCCAAGGAGGGCAAGTACGCCACGCTGCGCATGCCCTCGGGCGAGATGCGCATGGTGGACGTGCGCTGCCGCGCCACGGTCGGCGAGGTGGGCAACGCCGAGCAGTCGAACATCAACTGGGGCAAGGCCGGCCGGATGCGCTGGAAGGGCAAGCGCCCGACCGTCCGCGGTGTGGCCATGAACCCGATCGACCACCCGCACGGTGGTGGTGAGGGCAAGACCTCTGGTGGCCGGCACCCGGTGAACCCCCAGGGCAAGAAGGAAGGCCGCACTCGCCAGGCCAACAAGTCGAGCGACCGGCTGATCGTCCGTCGTCGCAGCAAGAAGAAGCGGTAGGAGTCGCTCGTCATGCCACGTAGCCTCAAGAAGGGCCCCTTCGTGGACGACCACCTGATGAAGAAGGTGGACGGCCAGAACGAGAAGGGCACCAAGAACGTCATCAAGACGTGGTCGCGGCGCTCCATGATCGTGCCGGAGATGATCGGTCACACGATCGCCGTGCACGACGGCCGCAAGCACGTGCCGGTGTTCATCACCGACGCCATGGTGGGTCACAAGCTCGGTGAGTTCGCGCCGACCCGCACCTTCCGCAGCCACGTCAAGGAAGACCGCCGCAGCCGTCGTGGCTAAGCGCGGGCAGTAGATCGTAGGAGAGAGGGAACAGCGATGGAAGCCAGGGCCCAGGCGCGGTTCATCCGCGTCACGCCCAGGAAGGCCCGCCGCGTGGTGGACCTCATCCGCGGCCTGCCCGCCGCGGAGGCTCAGGCGGTGCTGCGGTTCGCCCCCCAGGCTGCGAGCGAGCCTGTGGGCAAGGTGCTGGCGAGTGCCATCGCCAACGCCGAGCACAACTTCAAGCTCGACACCGACACGCTCGTCGTCAGCAAGGCGTACGTGGACGAGGGGCCGACGCTGAAGCGCTTCCGCCCCCGCGCGCAGGGCCGGGCGTACCGGATCAACAAGCGCACCAGCCACATCACGGTGATCGTGGAATCGCGGGACGAGGCCTCGACCTCCGGCGGTGGCGGCAAGAAGCAGAGGAGGGCCCGGTAGTGGGTCAGAAGATCAACCCGCACGGGTTCCGGCTCGGCATCACCACCGACCACAAGAGCGTGTGGTTCGCCGACAAGCTCTACAAGGACTACGTCAAGGAAGACGTCCAGATCCGGCGCATGCTGCAGAAGGGCATGGACCGGGCGGGCATCTCCAAGGTGGAGATCGAGCGGACCCGTGACCGTGTCGAGGTCAACATCCACACCGCCCGGCCGGGCATCGTCATCGGCCGCCGCGGCGCGGAGGCCGAGCGGCTCCGGGGCGACCTGGAGAAGCTGACCGGCAAGCAGGTGCGGCTGAACATCCTCGAGGTGAAGAACCCCGAGATCGACGCCCAGCTCGTCGCGCAGGGCGTGGCCGAGCAGCTGTCCAGCCGGGTGGCGTTCCGCCGCGCGATGCGCAAGGCGATCCAGTCGGCGATGAAGTCCGGTGCCAAGGGCATCAAGGTCCAGTGCGGCGGGCGCCTGGGCGGGGCGGAGATGTCCCGTTCGGAGTTCTACCGCGAGGGCCAGGTCCCGCTGCACACGCTGCGCGCCGACATCGACTACGGCTTCTACGAGGCCCGGACGACCTTCGGCCGCATCGGCGTCAAGGTGTGGATCTACAAGGGCGAGGCCGCGGCGACCCGCGCCGAGCGCGAGCAGCAGGCCGAGCAGCGGCGCGTCGCCCGCGGTGGCGGCGGCCGTGAGCGCCGCGGCGGCGACCGTCGTGGCGGCGGCCGCGGTG
>NZ_JBHSON010000141.1:0-22269 GCF_042656285.1 Actinomadura rugatobispora
GACAACTGCCGCCCGGGCGTGAAGGTCGGCCTGACGGCCACTATCGGACGCGCGGACCGTGCCGATTTCTCCAGTGAACACTGGCGTCCTTATGGCGGCCGTCCCGCGCCGCCCGCGCCGCCCGCGCCGCCCGCCGCTCCCCCGGATCAGCGGATCTCCGTGGTGATCCCCGCGCGGAACGAGGAGGACCGCATCGCGGGCTGCCTCGTCCCGCTGCTCAAGGATCCGGCGGTCGGCGAGGTCATCGTGGTGAACGACGAGTCCCGCGACGAGACCGCGCGGCTCGCCGAGCGCCTGGGGGCCACCGTCGTCCGGGGGCGCCCGCTGCCCGCCGGCTGGGTCGGCAAGCAGTGGGCGCTGCACCAGGGCGTCGCCGCCGCGGCCGGGCCCGTCGTGGTCCTCCTGGACGCCGACACCCGTCCCGAACCGGGCCTGTGCACCGCGCTGGCCGAGCGGCTGCGCACCTGCGACCTGGTGACGGCCGGGCCGCGGTTCCTCTGCGGCGGTGTCGCCGAACAGGCGCTGCACGCCTCCTTCCTGGCCGGGCTGGTCTACCGGTTCGGGCCGATCGGGCCGGCGGCGCCGTCCCCCGACCGGATCCTCGCCAACGGCCAGTGCATGGCCTTCCGGAAGGACGCCATGGTCGAGGCCGACGGGTTCGCCCGCGTCCGCCGCCACCTCACCGACGACGTCGCCCTCGCGCGGCTGCTGGCGCGGGACGGCTGGCGGGTCGGGTTCGTGGACGCGGGCGCCCTGCTCGGCGTCGACATGCACGAGTCGGCGGCGCAGGTGTGGCGCGAGTGGGGGCGTTCCCTGCCGCTGCGGGACGTGACCGCGCCCGACCGGCTCGTCCTGGACGTGGCGGTGCTGTGGCTGACCACGGCGCTGCCCGTGCTGCGGCTGGCGGCGGGACGGCCCACGCCCCTGGACCTCGGCCTGCTGGCGCAACGGCTGCTGCTGGCCGCCGCGCTGCGCGGCAGCTACGCCGGGCCCCGTCTGGGCCTGGCGCTCTCGCCGCTGCTCGACGTGGCCACGGCGGTGCGCCTGACACAGGCCGCGGTACGGCCGGTGCGCACCTGGCGCGGCCGCACCTACGGCGACGACGCGGTCAGCCCGCCGGGCCTCGGACGCGCCGCCGCCGGGCTCGTCCGCGGCGCCGTCCCGCCAGCGCGGCCTGCCCGAAACGCAGCCCGATGAGGCACATCAGCCCGCCGGTCGCCGCCACCAGCGCGGGCGGCATGAACAGCAGTTGCAGCACCGGCAGCGAGAACACCGCCACGCGCGTGCCCCAGGCGAACGAGCCCCGGGCCAGGCTCACCCCGACCAGCAGCGCGAGCCCGAGCCCGAACGCCGGCGGGCAGATCACGGCGAAGCCGCCCGCGAACGTGAGGATCGACCGGCCGCCCCGCCACCCCGCGAACACCGGCCACGCGTGCCCGGCCATCGCGGCCGCCACCGCCGCGTACACGGGCAGGACGCTAGCGCCGTCCACCACCCAGAGCGGGCCCGTCTCCGTGCCGCCCGCCACCAGCCCGACCAGCCCGGCCGCCGTCCCCTTGAGCAGGTCGCCGGCGAAGACGGGCACGGCCGCGCGCCACCCGAGCAGCTCCATCACGTTCCAGAAACCGGGATTGCGGTCGCCGGCGGCGCGCGGATCGAACCCGTGCAGGCGGCCGACCAGCACCGCGACCGGCACCGATCCGAGCAGGTAGCCGGCGGTGACCGCCACGAGAACCGGAGTCATCGCCTCGTTCCACCTCATCAGGTACGCGGGTGTGGACGCCATGCGGCACATGGCCTTCGACCGGCCGCGGCTGCGCCGCACCGCCGGCCTGCGGTTCTGGCGGCTGCTGGGGACGGGCCGCGGCCGGTCCATGGGCCTGGGCGCCGACCCGCGCCGCTGGGCGCTGTTCGCGGTGTGGGACGGCGAGGCCGCGCTGGCGGACTTCCTGCGCCGGTCGCCGGTCGCGGACCGCTGGCGGCGGGAGGCCGTGGAAGCCTGGCACGTACGGCTGGCGCCGCTCGCGTCGCGGGGCGCCTGGGCCGGGCGGGACCCGTTCGCCGGAGCGGCCGCCCTGGACCGGGCACGCGACGGGGCGCCGGTGGCCGTGCTGACCAGGGCCTCGATCCGCCCGTTCCGGCTGGTGGCGTTCTACCGGTCGGTCCCGGAGGTGGACCGGCTGCTGCGGCTCCACGAAGGCTGCCTGGCCTCGGTCGGCGCCGGCGAATGGCCGCTGGCCCGCCAGGCGACGTTCTCGCTGTGGCGGGACGAGGCGGCCGTCGCCCGCTTCGCCTACCGGGACGGCGCCCATCGCGACGTCATCGGCCGGGTGCGGAACGAGGACTGGTACGCCGAGGAACTCTTCGCGCGCTTCACCCCGTACGGCAGCGAGGGCGCCTGGGACGGCCGCGACCCGCTGCGCGACGCCGCGACACTGTGAGCGCCTCACCCGCCGGCCCCGTCCCCGGACGCGCGGGTGTCGTCCGCCGCCAGATCGCACGCGACCCGGCAGGCCCGCGCGATCGCGGCGGCCCGTGACGAGCCGTGCGCGACGACGACCGTCCCGGACAGGCCGAGCAGCGCCGCGCCGCCGTGGGTCTCCGCGGCGTAGAGCCGCGCGACCTCGCGCAGCCGGGCGGGCTTGGCGATGCCGGCCCTGGCGACCAACTCCAGGGTCGTGCGGACGTTGCCCTCGATGTTCTTCAGCACGACGTTGCCGGTGAAGCCGTCGGTCACGACCACGTCGACCGTCCCCGCGAGCACGTCGTGGCCCTCCACGTTGCCGTGGAAGCGGACCGGCAGCGCGGGCAGGAGCCGGCCGGCCTCGCGGGCGAGCCGGTTGCCCTTGCCGGGCTCGGCGCCGAGCGACAGCAGGCCCACCGACGGGTCGGCGACGCCCAGGACCCGCCGAGCGTAGGCGGTGCCCAGCAGCGCGAACTGCGCCACCATCTCCGCGGTCGGGTCGGCGGTCGCGCCCGCGTCCACCAGGACGGTCGTGCCGGTCAGCGACGGCAGCGCCACCGCCAGCGCCGGGCGCAGCACGCCCTCCCGCCGCCCGAGCGCGCGGACGGCGCACGTCACGACGGCCCCGGTCGACCCGGCCGACACGAACGCGCCGCCGTCCCCCTGAGCCAGCTCGCAGCCCACCATGACGCTCGACTCCGGGCGGGCGGCGGCCCGCGCGCCGCGCTCGGTCATGGGCACCGCGTCCCGGGCGTCCACCACCTCGACCTCGCCGGACGAGCCGTGCCGCCGCAGCTCGGCGCCGATCTCCTCGGACCGGCCGACGAGCACCACCGGCACCCCGAACCTGCGCCGCGCCGCCACCGCGGCCGGCACCGTCTCCACCGGGCCGTGGTCGCCGCCCATCGCGTCCAGCACGACCCGTCCCGGCCGGGCGAGCGCGTCGTTCCGGGCCCGTGACCGGGGCGTCATGGCCGTCACCGCGCACCCGCCGGGGCGCGGCGCTCGGCCCGCCGGGCCGCCGACGCCGCCCGCAGGTGCCGCGCGAAGATCACCGCGCGGCGGCGGCGCGGCACCCGCGCCCTCCCGGCCAGCACGTCGTGGTTCCGCGCGGCGATCGCGTCCAGGATGCCGCCGTACAGCTCGTAGGCGGCGCGGACGCAGGGGCGCGAGGACGGCGCCAGCAGGTCCACCCCCTCCAGGGCGCGCCGGTAGTGGTCGCGGGCGCGGTCCTCCTCGTAGGCGACCAGTTCCCGCAGCTCCGGGGACGCGCGGCCGCGGGCGAGGTCGTCCTCGGCCACGCCGAACTCGGCCAGGTCGCGCCGCGGGAGGTAGACCCGGCCGCGCTCCAGGTCCTCGGCGACGTCGCGGAGGAAGTTGGTGAGCTGGAACGCCCGGCCCAGCTCGCGGGCGGGTTCGCGGGCGAGCCGCCCGGCCCCGGGCACCGTCTCCAGCACCGGCAGCATCATCAGGCCGATGGCCGCGGCCGAGCCTTCCATGTACTCCAGCAGGTCTCCGTAGGTCTCGTAGCGGGTGACGGTCAGGTCGGCGCGCATCGACCGCAGGAAGGCGTCGATGTCGGCGCGCTCGATGCCGAAGGACCGCACGGTGTGCACGAAGGCGGGCAGCACCGGCCCCTGGGCGGGCTCCCCGGCCAGGCACGCGGCCAGCGCCGAGGTGAGGTCGTCGAGCGCGGCGGCCCGTCCGGCGGGGGCACCGGCGGAATCGACGATGTCGTCCACGTGGCGGGCGAACCCGTACAGCGCGTGGACGTGCCGCCGCTTCCACGCGGGGAGCAGCAGCGTGGCCAGGTAGTAGGAGCGCCCGTGGTCGGCGTTGAGGCGGCGGCACCGTTCGTAGCTCGCGGTCAGCGTCATCGGCCGTCCTCCAGGATCCGGGCCGCGGCCAGTCGCCCGGAGATGAGTACGGGGGGAACGCCCACGCCCGGCGCGGTGTGCATCCCGGCGAAGTGCAGGCCCGGAACGCGGCGGCTCCGCCCCGAGGGCCGGAACCACGCGGTCTGGCGGAAGCGGTGGTCGAGGGCGAACGGGGTCCCCGCGGAGTGGCCCATCCGCGCCCAGGCGGGCGGGTCGAAGGTCATGCGGGGCGCCGCCGACAGGTCGCCGTACCCGAGGTCCGCCAGGCGCCGCAGGAGCCGGTCGCGCAGCCACGGCGCCAGCCGCTCCCAGTCGGCGCCGGTCGCCAGGTTCGGCGCGGGCTCCAGCACGCTCAGGGTGGCGTGCCCGGCCGGGGCGGCGGTGGTGTCCGGCCCGGGGCAGGTGACCAGCAGGCTGGGATCGGGCTGGGGGCGCCCGGCCTCCAGGGCTGAGAACGTGCTCGCCCATCCGCGGCCGAAGTGCAGGGTGTGGTGCGCCCGCCCGGCAGGCCGCCGGTCCAGCCCCAGATGCATAACGAGGCAGGACGGCGCGAAGCGCGGCCGGCGCAGCCGCCAGTCCCGCGCGGCCTCCGGCAGCAGGCGGTCCCGGTGCGCGGCGGGCAGGTCGCAGGCGATCACCACGTGGCTCGCGCGGAGCCGTTCACCGGTGTCGAGCCGGACGGCCGCCGCCGCTCCCGAGGCGTCCGTCTCGACCCGCGTGGCGCGCGTCCCGTACCGGACGCACGCTCCCGCCTTCTCCGCCACCCGGGCGAGGGCCTGCGGGACGGCGTGCATGCCGCCGTCGGAGGGGAAGTAGACGCCGCCGACGGTGTCCATGTGCGCGATGACGGCGTAGACGGCCATCGCCTTCTGCGGCGCGAGCCCCACGTACAGCGACTGGAAGGTGTGCGCGCGGATGAGCCGCTCGTCGGTCAGGTGAGCGGCGGCGAACCGGTCCAGGCGCCGGAATCCACCTGCGGCGGCCAGCCTCAGCAGCGCGTACGGGCGCGCGAGACCGCGCAGCCTCGTCATGTCGGCGTCGATGAACGACGGCCACTCGACGGCGAACAGCGCGGCGAGCCGCCGCCGGAACCGCAGGTACCGCGCGGCCTCGGCCGGGCCGCACAGGGCGCGGACGTTCGCGGCCATCTCCTCCGCCCCGGCCACCACGTCCAGGTGCGAGCCGTCGGGGAAGGCCATCCGGTAGAAGGGGTCGAGCCGCCGCAGCGGCAGCACGTCCTCCAGGTCCTCGCCCGCGGCGCCGAACGTGTCGGCCAGCACCTCCGGCATGGTGAGCACGGAGGGCCCGGTGTCGAACCGGTAGGGGCCGAGGTGCGCGGAGCCGCAGCATCCGCCCGGTTCGCCGCGGGCCTCGACGACCAGCACCTCCCGCCCGCGCGCGGCCAGGTGGACGGCCGCCGCCAGCCCGCCCAGCCCGGCCCCGACGACCACCACCGGATCGCCCGCGCCCATCAGGGGTCCTCACCCGGTACGCGGTCCCCCGCCCCGCCGTCATCAAAGATCACCGTCGCCTCCGTCGCCGCCGCCCGATCCATCCGGCCCGTCGCTCATGACTTCGGGGCGGAGCGGCCCGGCGGTTGCATCGGGACGGCGACCGTCCCGGGTTCCGGCCGGGCCGACCCAGGGACGGCCACACCCCGGGCGGGCTTTGATTGTGCCCGAAACCAATTCTTCCGAAATGCATCCATCGCCATTCCCAGGACGCGATGAATGGTTGATTCTCGACCTACAAGAATGTAGTTTCCAGGTCCGGAGAGGGCAGATCTTTTGCCCGGCGCGCGCTCATCTCGCTCCCGTTCCCCCACCCCCGACATGGAGCACGCCATGCCCGACAACGCCTCCACTCCCCACCACCCCGGCCCCGGCCCCGGCGTCGGCCGCCGCAAGGTCCTCGGCGCCGCCGCGCTCGGCGGGTTCGGCCTCGCCGCCGGACTCGGCACCGGGACGGCACACGCCGCGACCCGGCGGACCAGGGTCCCCGTCACCGAGCAGAGAGAGCGGGCCGTCGTCATCGGGTCCGGCTTCGGCGGCGGCGTGACCGCCCTCAGGCTCGGCCTGGCCGGGGTCCGGACGCTCGTGCTGGAACGCGGCCTGCGCTGGCCGACCGGGCCCAACGCCACCACGTTCTGCCGCATGGCCAACGTCGACCGCCGGTCCTCCTGGCTGACCGACCACAGCCCGATCCCCGGCGTCCCCGGCACCTGGAAGCCCTACACGGGCGTGCTGGAGACCGTGGAAGGCCAGGGCATGACCATCAACTGCGGCTCCGCGGTCGGCGGCGGGTCGCTGACGTACCACGGCATGACGCTGCAACCGACCGAGGCGGCCTTCGCCGCCTCGATGCCGATGATCGCCGACGACTACGACGCGCTCGACCGCTACGCCTACCCCACCGTCGCCCGCATGCTGCGGATCACCACGGTGCCCGACGACGTGCTGGCCACCGACCCCTACCGCTCGTCCCGGCTGTTCCTGGACGTCGCGCCGAAGGCCGGCATGGAGACCTTCAAGGTCCCCCTGCCCGTCGACTGGAACTTCGTGCGCGGCGAACTGCAGGGCAGGTACCAGCCGACCTACACCACCAGCGACCTCACCTTCGGGGTCAACAACGGCGGCAAGCACTCCATCGACGTCACCTACCTCGCCGCCGCCGAGGCCACCCGGCGGGTCCGGGTGGAACCCCTGCACGTCGTCCGCGACCTGACGATGGACGCGCTGAAGCGCTGGGTGCTGCACGTCGACCGCATCGACACCGACGGCGTCGTCCAGGAGCGCAAGCGCATCACCGCCGACGCGGTGTTCCTCAACGCCGGGTCGCCCGGCACCACCCGGCTCATGGTCAAGGCGCGGGCCAAGAACCTCGTGCCCGACCTGCCCGACGCCATCGGCACCCAGTGGGGCAACAACGGCGACCGCATCTTCGCCTGGGTGCAGATGAACGGCGACCCTGGACGCCCCCAGGGCGGCCCCGCCTGCGTCGGCGGGCGCGTCGCCGGCAGCCCGATCCCGTACACGATCATCCACGCCGGGTCCCCGATGCTGCCGCCCGACGGGACCAGGATGATGACCGTGGTCGGGTTCGGGATCGTCAAGGCCACCGGCACCTGGGCCTACGACGCGTCCGCCGACGACGCCCGCCTGACCTGGAACCCGGCGGGCGACGCCGACCTGCAGGCGCTGATCAAGCAGCGGATGGACGAGATGGTCCGGGTCGGCGGCGGGATGATGATCGACCGGGACGCCCAGGTGCCCTCGACCTGGCACGCCCTCGGCGGCGTCCCCATGGGCGGCGCGGTCGACCGCCACGGCCGGGTGCTGGGCCACCGCGGGCTGTACGTCCTGGACGGCGCGCGCATCCCCGGCTCCACCGGGGCCTGCAACCCGTCCATGACCATCGCCGCGCTCGCCGAGCACAGCATGGCCGCGATCCTCCGCCAGGACCTCGGCGGCGTCTTCTAGGAAGGACCCCGGAAAGGACGGCGTGGGCCCGGCCGGGTTCTCCGGCCGGGCCTGCGCCGTCGGCAGGGCTCCGTGGGGAGTGCGCTCAGCGGCCGCGCGGCTTGGGCGTGCGGGGGCGCATGATCAGGGCGGCGACGTGGTACGTGCACGGTTCGCCGCCGGGGTTGGCGTAGGCGTGGGTGACGTGGGCGGCGAAGTAGACCGAGTCCCCCGCCTCCAGGTCGATGACCCGCTCCCCGGCGGTGAGCCGCAGGGTGCCGGACTCGACGGCGACGAACTCGTGGGAGCCCGGCGCGTACGCCGGGTACTCCCCCGCGTCGCAGCCCGGCGGGAGCGTGGAGCGCACCCATTCGAAGTTCACGCCGGGGACCACGGGGGTCAGGACCGTCCGCCGCCATCCCCCCGGCTCGTCGACGGTGTCCTGGGCGGCGGCGCGGCGCACGATGACCTGGTCGTCGCCGGGCCTGGGGAGGAGGTCGGCGAGGGGCGCGCCGAGGCCGTCGGCGATGCGCGCGAGGGTCACGATGGTGGGCGCCTTCTGCCCGCGCTCCACCGAGGACAGCATGCTCACGCTGACGTCGGCGGCGTCGGCGAGCTGCTGGAGCGTCAGGCTCCTGGCGCGGCGCAGTTCCTGGACGCGGCCGCCCAGTGCCGCAAGATCGACCATTCCTCTATAATAGAGGTAATTTTCGCTATAGAGGAATTCATCGCCGTGACGCTCCCTGAGACCGGCATCCGCCCGGCGCTCCCCGCCGATCTGGAGGCCGTGGCCGAGATCTTCGCCCACTACGTCCTGCACTCCACGGTCACCTTCGAGCAGACCCCGCCCACCGTCGCCCGGTGGCGGGAGCGGCTCGCCGCCCTGGACGCAAAGGGCCTGCCCTTCCTGGTCGCCGACGCGGGCGGCGAGGTGGCGGGCTACGCCTACGCCGGCCCCTGGCGTCCCAAACCCGCCTACCGGCACACCGTGGAGGACTCGATCTACCTCGCCCCCGCCCGCACCGGCCAGGGCCTCGGCGGTGCGCTGCTGGGCGCCCTGCTGGCCGGGTGCGCCCAGGCGGGCGCGCGGCAGGTGATCGCGGTCATCGCCGACACCGGGTCCGGCACGTCGGCCGCGCTGCACGGCCGCCACGGCTTCGTCCACGCCGGGCGGCTGACCGGCGTCGGGTACAAGCACGGCCGCTGGATCGACACGATCCTCATGCAGCGCGCCCTGCCGTCCGGCGCGGTGGAGGACGGCGGGCACGGCCGATGAGCCGGGACGAGGGCGGCCTGCGCAGGGCCCTCCTCGCCCTCTGCGTCACCGAGCTCACCAGCTGGGGAATCCTGTACTACTCCTTCCCGGTCGCCCTCATCGAGGTGACCCGGGACACCGGATGGTCGACGGCCACGGCCATGACCGCGTACTCGGCGGGCCTGGTCGTGAGCGCGCTCGCCGGGGCGCCGGTCGGGCGGCTGCTGGACCGTCGCGGCCCCCGCCCGGTGATGACCGCGGGTTCGGCGCTGGGCACCGCGGCCCTGCTCGCCGTGGCCGCCGCCCCCGGCCTGCCCTGGTTCACGGCCGCCTGGATGCTCGCCGGGCTCGCCCAGTCGGCGCTGCTGTACCCGCCGGCGTTCGCCGCCCTCACCCGCTGGTACGGCCCCGACCGCGTCCGCCCGCTGACCACCCTGTCGCTGGTCGGCGGGCTGGCCAGCACCGTCTACGCGCCGCTGACCGCCCTGCTGGCCGCCCATCTCGGCTGGCGGACGACCTACCTGGTGCTCGCCGCGCTGCTGTGCGCGATCACCCTCCCGCTGCACCTGCTCTTCCTGACCCCGGCCTGGCCCGGCGCGTCCGCGAGCCCGCGGGAGGCGCCCGGACCGTCCATCCGCGAGGTGGCCTCCAGTCGGGCCTTCCTCCTGCTGGCCGCCGGCATGGCCCTGGGCGGGTTCGGCCTGTACGCCGCCACCTCGAACCTGGTCCCGCTGCTGGTCGACCGGGGCACGGGGACCGCCGCGGCGGCCACCGCCCTGGGGCTGTGCGGCGCCGGGCAGGTCCTCGGACGGATCGGCTACCCGGCGCTCACCGGCAGAAGCAGCCCCCGGGCCCGCACGGTCGCCGTCCTGGCCGCCGCGGCGGCAGGCATCGCGTTGCTCGCGGTCGTCCCCGGCCCGCCGGCGCTGCTGATCGCCGCCGCCGTCTTCGCGGGCGCCGTCCGGGGCGTCTACACCCTGGTCCAGGCCACCGCGGTCAGCGACCGCTGGGGCGTGCGGCGCTTCGCCACCCTGAACGGGCTCGCCACCGCCCCGACGGCCCTCGCCGTCGCGCTGGCGCCGGCCGCCGGGGCGTTCCTCGCCGGACTGCTCGGCGGCTACACCGCCGCCCTCACCGTCCTGGCCCTCGTCGCCCTCGCCGGCGCCTTCCTGGCCGCCGGCACGCGTCCGGCCCCGCCGTCACTGGGTCCGGAGGTGGACGGGTGAGGCGGCGCGGGCCACGAGCCGTCCCGACAGGAGCGCGACCAGCACAGCGACCGCCACCGCGACGACGACCATGAGCAGCGCGCGACCGGCCGTCCAGGCGAGCATCGCCGGGTTCACCGACAGCTCGAAGATGCCCGGCGTCATGCCGACGAGCGCGGCCAGGGCGGCGATCAGGGAGACCGGGGCCGCCGCGATGACCGTCTGCCGCAGGGCGGAGCGGCGCAGCGACCTGACCGGGGCGCCCGTCGCGACCAGCACCGCCGTCGACCGGCCGCTCTCCAGCAGCGACTCGGCCCGGTGCACCACCAGCGCCGACACCGCCACGAGCAGCGCGAACAGCAGCGCCGCGTTGGTCAGCCCCAGGCTGACCAGCCAGAAGCCGTCGATGTACCCGTCGAATTCCCTGGCGCCCTGGAAGACGTCGTACTCGACGACGCCGGTGCCCGTCCCGAACATGACCACCAGGCCGACGACGGCCATGGTGCGTCCCCAGGCGCGAGGGTCGGCCTCCAGGGCGCGTGCCGCCAGGAGCGTCTCCGGCGTGCGGGCCCAGCGCCCCGCCAGGCGGGCGGACATCAGGACCAGGCGGCTGGCCCCGGCCGCCACGCCGAGGACGCTGAGCGTGCCCCCGGCGAAGAACAGCGGCACCCCGACCTTGTCCACGTTCTCGGTGAACGAGCCCGAGACCATCAGCACCACGCCGATGCCGAGCGGGAGCAGCGTGTACCAGGCCGGCCGGGGCCGGGCCGCGCGCCGCGCCACGTGCAGCGGCGAGGTGACGACGTGGCGCGACACCAGCAGGCTGACCACCGCGGCGGCGCCCACCACCGCGACGGCCACCAGCGGCACCGGCCAGGCCGGGATCGCGTACCGGGCGGTGTCCCGCACGCCGAACCAGGCCATCGCCGCCCGCTGCCCGCCCACGTAGGCGATGCCCCCGAGGACCGCCCCGAGCGCGCCGACGCGGACGGCCTCGGCCGCGCCGAGCAGCCGCACGTCGCCGGGCGTGGCACCGGCCAGCCGCAGCGCGGCCAGGCGCCATTCCTGGGTGGCCTGCGCGACCCGTCCCACCTGGTGCAGCAGCGCCAGCACCGGGACGACCAGCAGCGCCAGCGCCAGCGCGGTGCCCGGCCGCAGCCCCGACTCGCTGACCAGGCCCGCCCACGCGGTGTAGGTCGTGCCCCGGATCAGCAGCAGGTTCACCGCGCCCATGAGGAAGAACGTGGCCAGCGCGGCGCCGCCGGTCATCAGGCGCCGGCGGCGCCGGTCGGCGCGGGAGGTGCCGCGCGCCAGCATCCCGGCGACGGCGAACAGCACCCGCCCCCTGCCCCCGTTCACCGGGTCACCGCCGGGACCTCGGAGACGGCGCCGTCGCGGACGACGACCTCGCGGTCGGCGAAGGCCGCGATCCGATTGTCGTGAGTGACCAGGACGACGGTGGTGCCGTGCTCCCGCGCCGCGCCGAGCAGCAGACCGAGCACCTCCTCGCCGGCGACGCTGTCGAGCGCGCCGGTGGGCTCGTCGGCGAAGACCACCTTGGGCGCGGGCGCCAGCGCCCGGGCCAGCGCGACCCGCTGCGCCTGCCCGCCGGACAGGTCGCCGGGCCGCAGGGGCGCGCAGTCGCCGGCGCCGACGCGCTTCAGCCAGTCCAGCGCGGCGGCGGACGCCTCAGCGCGGCCGAGCCCGCCGAACATCAGCGCGACGGCCACGTTCTCCGCGGCGGTCAGCTCCGGGACCAGGCCGCCGAACTGGAAGACGATGCCGAACGCCTCGCGCCGCAGCCGGGTCCGGGTGTCCTCGTCCAGCTCGTCCAGGCGCGTCCCGCCGTAGTGGATCTCCCCGGCGTCGGGGACGACGATCCCCGCCAGGCAGTGCAGGAGCGTGCTCTTGCCGGAGCCGCTCGGGCCGGTGATCGCCACGACCTCCCCGGCGCCGACGGTCACGGACGCGCCGCGCAGCGCCAGGGTCCGGCCGAACGACTTGGCGACGTCGCGGGCTTGCAGCAGGGGGCTCATCGGCTGATCTCCTTGGTCAGGTCGGCCATGCGCTGGAGGGCCAGTTCCATCCAGCGCAGGTCGGCGTCCAGGTGGAACAGGGCGTAGTCGGCGGCCAAGATTCGGGCGGCGGAGGTCTCGGGTGCCGTCTTGTCCCGGGTCAGCTCCCGCATCCGGTCCAGGTGGGCGGCGCGCTGCCGGTCGAGGCCGGCGCGCGCGTCGCCGCCGACCACCAGCGCCATGACCACCCGGGTGAACAGGGCGCCGGTGACGTAGGGCGCGGGCGGCTCGGTCTCGGCCAGCCACGCCCGCATCCGCGCGTCGCCCTCGGGGGTGAGCTCGTAGACGGTGCGCTCGGGCCCGCCCTCCCGGGTGACCTCGGCGACCGCTACGAACCCGTCGCGCTCCAGCCGCTGCAGCGTCGAGTAGACCTGGCCGTAGGGCAGCGGCTTGGCTCCCGGGAGCCGCTCGTCGTGCTCGCGCTTGAGCTCGTACCCGTGCTTGGGACGCTCGGCGAGGAGCGCCAGCAGGATCTGCGGAGTCGACATGCCCGCACTATACACTCGATGTATGTACTGAGTGAATAGTTGCCCGCGCCGATGCGGGCCCGCCGCCATCGGGAACGGGCGGGTCCGTCAGGAACGCGACCGGGCGGGAACCCCGCCGAGAACGCCCGCCCGCCACAGGACGCGGACATGCTCGATCAGGGACGGCCCGAGGGCGCGCAGCGCGGCGGCGTCCATCTCGGCGGCCGGCGGCGTCACCATCGCGCTCATCGCCGCCACGATCATCCGGCAGGCGAAGCGGGCGGGCTCGTCGGCGGCCCCGATCAGGTCGGCCAGCGCGGCGGTGATGATCTCCTGGGTGCGGCTGCGCCGCGCGATCGCCTCCGGCCCGGCCGCGTACACCTCGACCAGGAACAGCCGCGCGTAGGGCAACTCCTCGGCCAGCGCGTCCACGTAGGCGGAGATGGCCCGCTCGCACAGCGCCAGCCGGTCGTCCACCGTGCCGGGCCCGCCCGCGGAGGGCCCGCCCGTGGAGTCACCGACCACCTCGACCAGGCGGTCCATCAGCAGTTCGCCCGCGCACTCGAAGGCGGCCATGAAGCAGTCGAGCTTGGAGTCGAACAGCGCGTAGAAGCTCTGCCGCGACACCCCCGCGCGCTGGAGGACGTCCGCGACCGAGGTGGCCACGTACCCCTTCTCGGCCATCACCTCGGCCATGGCGGCGCACAGCCGCGACCGCTGGATGCGCCGCACCTCCTCGGGGGCCAGCGCGTGGCGCCCCCGGGGCAACCGGCGGGGTGGAGAGTCCGGCATCCGACCACCATAAGGGAACGGCTGAGTGGGCGCGCTGAGCGGGAACGTCCGCGGAAGGACCCTCCCTGCCACGCCTTCGTGACCCCCCATTATACAGACATCACTGTCTGTAAGGTAGGCCCGGCACGCGCCGCCTACCAGACGATCTCCGAACCCGCATGACGGAATAGTCCTTCAATCTCGTCAGATAGCAACAAATCCCGCTACCGAATTCGGCGGGAAAGTCACCCGGAGACCCGCCGAGCAGCCCGGTCGTGGTGCGACACTTGATTTCGCGCGATTTTTCGGGGGGCCGGCAGTGAGCACACCTGATTCGAACGACGCTCCGGAAACGACCGGCGCCGTGCGCAGCCTGGCGCACGGCGGCCCGACGGTGCTGCGCATCCTGCTCGGCGGCCAGCTGCGCCGGCTGCGGGAGGCCCGGGGCATCTCCCGGGACGCCGCCGGCGAGACGATCCGCGCCTCCGCGTCCAAGATCAGCCGGCTGGAGCTCGGCCGCGTCGGGTTCAAGGAGCGCGACGTCGCCGACCTGCTCACCCTGTACGACGTGCGGGACCCGGGCGAACGGGACGCGCTGCTCGGCCTGGCCGTGCGCGCCAACGCCCCCGGCTGGTGGCACCACTACGGCGACGTCCTGCCGCCCTGGTTCGAGGTCTACATCGGCCTGGAGGGCGCCGCGTCGGCGCTGCGGATCCACGAGACGCGGTTCGTCCCCGAACTCCTGCAGACCGAGGAGTACGCCGCCGCCGCGATCGCGCTCAGCCACCCCGAGGCCACCACCGGCGAGATCGAGCGCCGCGTCCGGGTGCTGACCCGCCGGCAGCAGATCATGGACGGCCCCCGCCCGCCCCATCTGTGGGCGGTGGTCGAGGAGGCGGCGCTGCGCCGCCCGGTCGGCGGGGACGCCGTCATGCGGGCCCAGCTGCGGCGGCTGCGGGAGGCGCTCGGCTCGCCGTCGGTCACGCTGCAGGTCGTCCCGCCGCACCGCGGCGCGATCGCGGCGCTCAGCGGGCCGTTCACGCTGCTGCGGTTCGCCGAGCCGACCCTGCCCGACGTGGTCTACCTGGAGCAGCTGACCAGCGCCCTCTACCTTGACAAGCCCGCCGACCTGGTCGTCTACAAGAAGTGCCTGGACCGCCTGTCGGTCAACGCGTCCCCGCCGCGGGAGACGGCCGGAATCCTCGACCGGATCATCGGCGACACCCCCTGACCACCCGGTTGGCGAGATCCCCCGGCACCGGTCAGACTTGTCCCCGCCGACGCCGACGCAGCCGTGGGAAAGGTGACGCCGTGACCACCGAAGCGACCCCCTCCGGGCACGAACCGGAGATCGAGATCGACACCTCCGTGGCGCATCCCGCGCGCGTCTGGGACTACTGGCTCGGCGGCAAGGACAACTACCCTCCCGACCAGGAGGTCGGCGACCACCTCAACGAGACGATGCCCGAGGTGGTCATCTGGGCGCGCGCCGACCGGGAGTTCCTGGGCCGCGCCGTCCGCCACATGGTCGCCGAGGGCGTGCGGCAGTTCCTCGACATCGGCACCGGCATCCCCACCGCCGACAACACCCACGAGGTCGCGCAGCGCCTCGCGCCCGAGAGCCGGGTCGTGTACGTCGACAACGACCCCATCGTCCTGGCGCACGCGCGCGCCCTGCTCACCAGCTCCCCGAGCGGCGCGACCGACTACATCGACGCCGACCTGCGCGACCCCGAGGCGATCCTGACCGCCGCCGCGCGCACGCTCGACTTCTCCCGCCCCGTGGGCATCACCCTGCTGGGCATCCTGGAGTTCGTCCCCGACGACCAGGCGTACCCCATCGTGAACCGCCTCCTGGACGCCGTCCCGTCCGGCAGCCACCTGGCGATCGCCTGCCCCACCAGCGAGGTGAACACCGAGGCGATGCAGGAGGTCGTGCGCCGCTGGAACGAGAGCGGCGCCACCCCCGCGGCCCTGCGCGACGCCGCCCAGCTCGCCCGCTTCTTCGAGAAAACCGAACTCCTCGAACCGGGCCTGGTCTCCCTCCCCCGCTGGCGCCCCGACCCCAACACCCTCTACGCCGACCGCGAACTCGGCTTCTTCTGCGCCGTAGGCCGCAAACCCTGACCCGCCCCGGACGCGCCGACAAGAGAAGACAGGAGGAATCCGTGCCCCTCGACGGTGAGGTCAGCGGTCCGTCGGCCGCACGCGGGCGGGACACCGACCGCTTCTACGCCCTTCTCGACGAACTGGCCGAACGGGTCGGCGGGGCCCGGCGGCTCCGGGACTGCTCCGAGGCCACCGGCTGGCCGCGGTTCGGCGTGGAGTTCTTCCTCGAAGAGGGCCAGGCCCGCGCCGGAGGGGAAGGGCTCCGCGTCGTCCGGGTGGGCAGCCACGCCCTGCGCGCCGCATCGCGGGCGACGTTCTGGTCCAGGCTCGCCCAGCACCGGGGCCCGGTGAAGGGCGCCAACGCGGGAGTGGGCAATCACCGCGGTTCCGTGTTCCGCCACCACGTCGGCACCGCCCTCCTGAACACCGGGCCGTGGCCCGCCGGCGTCTCGGAGTCCTGGCACCAGAAGAACGTGAGCCCGCTCCAGCGGGGAGCCGAACACCGCCTGGAGCGATCCGTGAGCGGCCGCATCACCGAAATGCCGCTGCTCTGGCTGGACGTCCCCGACCGCGAGGAACGGAAGGCCATCCGGGCGAACTCGATCGCCCTGCTGTCCATGCGGCACTCCGGGGGCGTTCACCAGGTCGCGCTCGGCTGGCTGGGTCTGAACGCGGAGAACGGGAACGTCCGCACCTCGGGGCTGTGGAACAGCGACCACGTCGACGACTTCTACGACCCGTCCTTCCTGGACGCCATGGAGGACCGCGTGAAGGCGCTGTGACGACCCGGCGCGCCCCGGGGGTGGGGGGTGAGGAGGGTGAGGGCCTGGTCGAGGGTGGGGGTCATGGTGATGTGGCGTTCCAGGCCGGTGCGTTCCAGTATGCGTCTGAAGATGCCGGGCGGTCTGGCCACCAGGAGGTCGCCGCCGGCGGCGCGGGCGGTCTTCCACATGGACACCAGCGTGCCCAGGCCTGAGGAGTCGCAGAAGGTGACGCGGTCGAAGTCCAGCACCACGCGGGGCGGGGTGAGCGGTTCGGCCGCCGTGCGGACGCGCTCGCGCAGCAGGTCGGCGGTGGTGTAGTCGATCTCGCCCTCGACGTGGACGACGACCGCGCAACCGCGGTCGCCGGTGCGGATCTGGAGCCGCTGCTGAGGGCCGGGGCCGGAGTTCCAGGGACCCTCGAGTACGGCCGAACTCATGACCGTTCACCTCCGTGGCGATAAGCCTGTGTGTCGTCGTCACCTTCACGGCAGGCTTACCTGGCATCACGGGGAACATCCATGTTTCTTTTACCCAGGGGTTGGGGTTCGCTTTGCGCGGTGAACGGCGTCAGGTGGTGGCTTCGACCTTGCGCCAGCGGGCCTCGAAGAAGGAATAGGCGCCGAAAAGGGCCAGGCCCGCGGCGACGGCGAGCAGGAGCCACGGGCCGGCGGGCGTCCGGGCGAACTCCCGCAGGGTGCCGTCCAGGCCCCTGGCCTTGCCCGGGTCGAAGGTGAGCGCGGCGTGGACGAGGAAGCCGCCGACCCCGCCGAGGACCAGGCCGCGGGCGCAGTTGCCGGTCGTTCCGAGGACCGTGGCGGTCAGGCGGGTCCGGATGCGCATCCCCGCCGTCTTGAGCTCCTCGAGGAACTCGCGCCGGACCGCCTTCACGATCGTGATCGCGCCCACGACCAGGAATCCGGCACCGACCGCCAGCACGACCCAGCGGCCGCCGGGCTCGGCCATCGCCCTGGCGGTGAAGGTCCGCGACTGCTGGTCGGACGAGCCGCCGCCGTGCCCGGCCGCGAACGCCAGGGAGGCGGCGAAGCCCATCGTGTACAGCAGGCCGCGGGCGAAGGACATGAGCCGGTTGTGGGCCCGGTGGCCGTCCCGGACGGGGCGGCCGTACCGCGCCTCGGCGAACTGCCACAGGGCGAGCCCGGCGAATCCGGCGACGATCAGCCAGAGGGCGGCGGTGCCGCCCGGCGTGCCGGCCACGGCGGTCAGGGCGCCCTTCTGGTCGGCCTCGCCGTGCCCGCGCCCCAGTCCGATCCGGCCGGCGAGCAGGCCGATCAGCAGGTAGATGGCGCCGCGGCCGACCAGCCCGACGCGGGTCAGATGGTGGAACCACGCATGCCCCGCGGTCCTGCGGACCGCCTCCCGCACTCCTGTGCCCGCCACGTCGCGCCGCCCTTCGTCAAGACGGCCAGGCCGTTCCCTGACCAAGGGCGGCCAAACACTCGGCCAAGTCAGAGCCGGGGCAGGCGCAGGACGAGGCGCGCGCCCGTCGGGTTGTCGGCGATGTGGAGGGTGCCGCCGTGGGCGTGCGCGATCTCCCGGGCGATGGGCAGGCCCAGCCCGGTGCCCGCGGGGTCGGCGCGGCGGGCGTCGGAGCCGCGGTGGAAGCGGCTGAACACCGCCTTGCGGTCGGCGACCGGGATGCCGGGCCCGTCGTCGACGACCTCCAGGACCGCCCACCCGTCGTCGCGGGCGACCGACACCTCGATCCGGCCGCGGGCGTGCCGTTCGGCGTTGGTCATCAGGTTCTCCAGCAGGCGCGCCAACTGGAGGGCGGATCCCCGCACGACGACGGGGCCGGGCCGCTCCCGCATGGTGATGGTGACGGCGGGGGGATGCCGCCGCGACAGTTCGTCCTCCACCAGGTGGATCAGATCGACCGATTCGATCAGCGGCGGGGGCGTGCCGGCCTCGAGACGGGCCAGTTCCAGCAGGTCGGAAACGATGTCGCCGAGCCGCTCGGCGTCCTGCAGGGCCGCCAGCACGATCCGCCGCCAGTCGGTGTCGGGGTCGATCAGGGCGTCCTGCAGCCGGGTCTGCAGCCCGGTGATCGGGCCGCGCAGGTCGTGGGAGGCGTCGGCGACCACCTCGCGCTGCCGGCTCATCGCGCGCCGCAGCCCCTCGATCGTCTGGCGCTCGCCCGCCTGGGCGCGGCGGAGCCGCTGGTTGACCTCCTGAATCTCGCGGGACCGGGCGAACAGCTCGGCCTCGATCGCCAGCATCTTCGCGATGGCCGAGCCGCGGCTGCCTCTGGGCGGGCTCGCACCGGCCTTGCGCAGCTCGTGGACGAAGCCGGTGACCTCCTCCGGCCGATGGTAGATCCAGCGGACCTCGCCGTCCGGGCCCAGGATCGGGGCGTTGACGATGTTCCAGTAGCGTTCCTCGAGCCTCTCCGGCTCTCCGGGGACCGCGACGTCGTACCGCTGCAGCCCCATGACGTCGGTCTCGCGTTCGGCCAGCACCCGCTCCAGCGAGGTCCGCAACGCCACCGCCTCGCTGGCGGCGGGCCCTCCGGGGAAGGCATCCAAGACCTCCCGGCCGAGCAGTTCGTCCCGGCTGTGGCCCGAGACCTTCTCGTACGCCCGGTTCACCGCCAGGTACACCAGCTCCGGCGACAGCACCGCCAAAGGGGCGGGCGCGGCGTCGAACACCTGCGTGAAATCCACCTCGGCCATGCCCCAGCCCCCCGTTCGTACCCCCTCCTTCACCTGCATACCCGGCTTGTCCGCCCCGGCATCGGCGCCACCGAGGCCGAGTTGTTACGGAATGAGGTGTTTGTTGCGGCCGTGGCTCTAGGCTGTGCCCGTGGCGTCTGCGCAGATGGTGATCGATGGGCGTTTCGAGCTGCTGGAGCGGCTGGGAAGCGGCGGGATGGGCACCGTCTGGCGCGCGCAGGACCTCGCCCTCCACCGCGAGGTGGCGCTGAAGGAAGTGCGGGTCGTCGACGCCTCGCTTGAGGACGACCCGGTCCGGGCCGCGAAGATGCGCGAGCGGGTGCTGCGCGAGGCCCGCGCCCTGGCCCGGCTCGACCATCCCAGCGTGGTGACCGTCCACCACATCGTCGACTCGCCCGGCATGGCGCACCCGTGGATCGTCATGGAACTGGTGCGCGGCAGGTCCCTGGAGGACCGACTCCAAGACGGGACGATGGCGCCCGCGGAGGCGGCGGCGGCCGGGCGCGGGATCCTGGCGGCGCTGCGGGCCGCGCACGAGGCGGGCATCACCCATCGCGACGTGAAGCCGGCGAACGTGCTGCTGCGCCAGGACGGGAGCCCGGTCCTGACCGACTTCGGCATCGCGGCGCTGCGCGAGTCGACCCGGGTCACCGCCACCGGTGGACTGGTCGGCTCTCCCCTGTACATCGCCCCCGAGCGGCTGCGCGGCGAGGAGGGCAACCCGGCCTCGGACTTCTGGTCGCTGGGCATGCTGCTGTACGTCGCGGTCGAGGGGCACCATCCGATGCGCCGCGACAGCCCGGTCGCCACGCTCGCGGCCGTCATGAACGGCACCGTCCCGCCGCCCCGCCAGGCCGGGCCGCTGGCCCCCGTCCTGTCCGCGCTGCTGGTGCCCGACCCCGCCGCGCGGCCCGCGCCCGAGCAGCTCGACCGCATGCTCGCGCAGGCGGCCGCCGGCCAGACCCCGGCGGCCGGCCAGGCCCCGATGCGGCCCGCGCACGCGGTGCCGCCTTTCAGACCCGTCCCGCCGGGGCCGAACACCCACCCCGTGGGCGGCACCGACCCGCGCATGGGCCTGCCTCCCGGGCCGCCGGCGGTGCGGCCGCGCAGACGCCGCGCCGCGCCGCTGGTCGCGGTGGCCGTCCTGGCCGTGGGCCTGCTCACCGCGATGCTGGCCACGGTCGTGATCGTGCTGCCCACGCTGGTGAGGGAGACCGGAGAGGCGGCCGGCGACCGGCTCCGTTCCGTCACCGACCGCCCCACCCCGAGCGCCACCGACGCTATGCAGGGCACGGAGACCGCGGGGTCGGGCAGCCTGCTGGCTCCGGCCCGGCTCCGCGCCGTCGTCGCGGCGCTGGAGAAGGCTTCGGGCGGTGTCGAGTTCTCCCGCTTCTCGGTGTACCCGGAACACGCCGCCGCCGAGGCACCCGTGCCCGGACGGGGCAAGCTCTACGACCGGTTCTCCTACAGGGACGGGCAGGCCATCCGTACAGGCGCCGGCGGCACCCTCGGATCCGGCGACGCCACCGTGAAGCTGAGGTCGTTCGCCTGGGACGCGGTGCCGAAGCTGATGAAGACGGCGGAGAGCAAGCTGGGCATCGTCAAGCCGACCAGCCGCTACCTCATCGTGGACCCCGCGTGGGCGTTCGCCGACGACCGGCCCGTGCTGCTGGTCTACCTCTCCGACGCGTACGGCGCGGCGTACCTGGCCGCCGATATGAAGGGCAAGGTCCTGCGCACCTACCCGCGCCGCTGATTCAGGGGCGCTCCAGGGCGTCGAGCCCCGATGCCCAGGGGAACGCCTCCGGATTGCCCTGCGACGGCTCGTGCAGGGTCCGTATGTCCCCGACGACGCGCACGCCCCACTCCTGGAGGCGGTTCAGGTTGACCTCCACCATCGGATGCGCGGCGTGGTACCGGTTGCTGTGCGGGATCACCGCGATCGGCAGCCCGAGCCCGATCGCCTCCACGATGAGCCCGAGCGCCAGGGTGTCGCAGATGCCCGCGCCCCACTTGTTGATGGTGTTGACCGTGGCCGGGGCGACCAGGATGCCCGTCGGGGGCGGCAGCACGTCGGGCTCGTCCGGGGCCTTGTAGTCGGTCCGGACCGGATGGCCGGTCGCCTCGGTCAGGGCGGGGACGTCCAGCCACTTCGTCGCGGCGGTCGTCCCGATCACGCACACGTCCCAGCCGCGCGCGCGTGCGAGGTCGACGGCCTGGACGGCGTACCCCGCGGGCGGGGCTCCACAGCACACCAGGTACAGCACACGGTCACTCATGACGCGACCGTAACCTGCCGGGTCCCCAGAGGAACCGGGCGGTGAGGGCGACCTCGCCCCCGATGGCCAGGTCACGGCCCGCCCAGGCGTTCTCCTCGTCACCGGGGCCCTCGGTCCGGACGATCACGTTCGGCCGGTAGCGGGCGGCCTCCACCAGGCCGCGCGGGCTCGCCGTGCTGATCGCCACCGTATGCGGAATCGGGCTGCCGGGCGCATCCGGTTCAGCCCGCGGAGGCGACGGCCTCCTTCAGCTGTGCGGCGCTCTGGTGGAGACCTCGCGCTTCGGCCGCGTCGGCGAGCCTGCGCAGGTCATCGGGGTCGGTCGCGTGCGCGACGAAGGCGTCCCACAGCGCGCCGGGGCCGGGTTCCGCCTCGCGGAGTCGGCGGACGTGCCGCAGCAGGTAGTCGGCCACGCGGTACCCGGCCACCTCGCCCATTCCGCCGCTCGGCGAGCCCACGGGCGCGAGCGCCCTGACCCCGCCGTTGAGGGGGGTGCTCCTCCCCGCTCAGGCGTGCGCCGAGCAGAACCACCTCGGCCAGCCCCAGCACCGGCCGCCCGTCCGCACCGGCGCCGGCCGCACCGGACGCGGCGCCCGAGCCGGACGCGTAGCGCCGCGACCGCATCGTCGCGATCAGCAGCACCGGGCCCTCGGCGTTCAGCAGCGCGCGCACCGTGGCGGCGGTGAGCCCGTGCGGGCCGTCGAGATACCGTTCCTAAGGACTGTGCATAACTTGCTCAGCCGCGCGCCCCGAACGGTCTTGGACGCACTGGTCCCCGGCGTACTCGACCCCGAGGCGGCGACACGCATCCTGTGCGTGGTCCGTTCCCGGGAGGCCGGTTCCCTACGCGACCTG
>NZ_JBHSON010000142.1:0-22213 GCF_042656285.1 Actinomadura rugatobispora
CGGACGGCCGCGCCGGGCGGAGGCGCCGCCCCCTCCCCCGCCGGGCAGGACTGGTCGGCCTGGCCCGTCTACAACGACGCCGCCCTCGGCTTCCGCGACTTCTGGTACCCCGTGGAATGGGCCAGGAAGATCGGCTCGAAGCCGGTGCCGGTCACCCTGCTGGGCGAGAAGATCGTCCTGGTCCGGGACGGCGGCACCGTCCGGGCCCTGCACGACCGCTGCCCGCACCGGGGCGTGCCGCTGTCGCTGGGCCGCCGCCAGTTCGACGGCACCATCAGCTGCCCCTACCACGGGTGGACGTTCGACCTGGAGGACGGCAGGCTCTGCGCCGTCCTGACCGACGGGCCCGAGTCGCCGATCTGCGGCAAGCTGTCGGTCCGCACCTACCCCGTCCGGGAGCGGCTCGGGCTGATCTGGGTCTACGTCGGCGACGGCGACCCGCCTCCGGTGGAACGCGACATCCCGGCCGAGCTCACCGAGAACGCGTTCGTGATGGGCGGGCGCACCGACATCCGCAAGGGCAACTGGCGGTTCGCCGCCGAGAACGGCTTCGACGAGGGCCACGCCAAGTACCTGCACAACACGGCGCTGTGGCGGCTGTTCAAGGTGATGCCCGCCTGGAACAAGACCCGGATCGTCGAGTCGGACACCGGCGGCTGGCTCATCCGGGTCCAGGACGAGGTGCACTGGGAGGCCGAGTTCCCCGGCTACGGCACCTGGACCAACAAGCGGTGGTGGAAGCGGATGCCGCTGCCCGACCACCCCGGCAAGTCCGCCGACGTCAACCCGGTCATCGAGGGGATGGACATCCCCGGATTCGTGTCGATCAGGCTGCCCGGCCTGCTCCGCGTCGCCTACCCGCACTTCATCCACTACGAGTGGTACGTGCCGGTGGACGCCGACCACGTCCGGTACGTGCAGATCATGGTGCGGTTCGAGGACGGGCTCAAGGCCAAGGCGTTCAAGGCCAAGTATTTCGCCTGGATCCGCTGGCTCTTCCACGGCCAGTTCACCGGCCAGGACGCCTGGATGGTCGACGTCATGGACGCCCCGCCGGAGAAGCTGTACCGGCCCGACCTGTCCCTGACCGCCTGGCGGCGGCACATCGAGAAGAGCGGCCTGAAGGTCCAGCCGGCCCCGGGTCCCGGTGGGCGTCCCGGTGGACGCTGAGCCGCCGGCCGGCCGGGACGTCGAGGCCGGAGGGGTGCGGCTGCGGGTCGCCGAACTCGGTTCGGGCCGTCCCACGGTTCTGCTGCACGGCGGCGGGCCCGGCTGCACGGCCTGGACCGACTTCGGCCCGGTGGCCGACCGGCTCGCGCGGGGACGGCGGCTGATCTTCGTCGACCTTCCCCAGTACGGCGCGTCCGAGGCCCCCGCCATCACCGGCCCGGCCGTCTCCTTCCACGCCGCCCGCGTGCTGGGCGTGCTGGACGCCCTCGGCGTCGCGCGGGCGGACTTCGCGTGCCAGTCGCTGGGCGGCTCGGTCGCGCTCGCGCTCGCCGCCCGGCATCCGGACCGGGCCGGGCGGCTGGTGGTGACCGGCAGCCAGCCCGTCCCCGCGCCCTGCGGGGTCCGGTCCGACACCGCCCTCGGCCTGCGCGCCCGCGCCGCCTACTACGGGGGCGATGGTCCCGCCCCGGAGAAGATGCGGGCCCTCATCGCGGAACTGGAGTGGCACGACCCGTCCGGCCTGCCCGAACGGACGGTCCTGCTGCGCCACGAGGCGAGCACCACCCCGGCGGCCCTCGACCTGGCCGCCGACCCCGGCCGCCGCGGCGTCCCGGAGGACCTCACCGCCGACCTGACCCGCGTCCGGTCCCCCGTCCTGCTGCTGTGGGGCGAGCACGACCCGTTCGCCGGGCCCGCCTACGCGCAGTCGCTGGCGGCCCGCCTGCCCCGCGCGGACGTCGCCGTCCTGGGCCGTACCGCGCACCATCCCGCCGAGGAGCGGCCCGCCGCGTACGCCGCGCTGGCGGCCGCCCACCTGGACGGGGCACTCCCGTGACCATCCACCGACCGGAGGTTCGTCCATGTCGCGCAAGGTGACCCGCAAGACCCTGCTCTACGCCGCGGCCATCGGGGCCGGGCTGGCCGCCGCCGGCCCGCCGCGCCGCGCGCCGAGCCCGGCGTTCCTGCACGCCACCGGCACCGTCGTCCGGGACGAGCGGCCCGCGGCGCGCCCGGCGGCGGGGGGACGCTGACATGCCCGCACCGCTCGACCCGCAGCGGCGCGCCTGGACCGAGGCCGCGCGGGCGAAGATCGACCCCCGCCGGCTCACCGACCTGATCGCCGGGATGGTCGACATCCCGAGCCCGACCGGCGAGGAGGGGCCGCTGGCCCGCTGGCTGGCCGAGCGCCTCGGCGAGGCGGGGCTGGAGGCCCGCTACCAGCCGATCGACGACGGCCAGGGCAACGCGGTCGGCCGGCTGCGCGGCGACGGCACCGGCCCGGACCTGCTGCTGTACGCCCCGATCGACACCCTCACCGTAGGCACGGAGGAGGAGGACGTCCCGCAGGCCGGCCCGGGGCTGCGCGACGACATGCGCCCGTCCGCCGCCGTGAACGGCGACTTCGTCATCGGGCTCGGCGCGAGCAACCCCAAGGGGCACGGCGCCGCGCTGATCGCCGCCGCCGAGGCGGTGGCCGCGGCCGGGATCCCGCTGCGCGGGGACGTGATCGTCGGTCTGGGCGCCGGCGGCATGCCCACCAACCGGCGCAACGTCCCGCACGCCCGCCGGTACAACGCCGGGCAGGGCAACGGCTGCTCGTTCATGCTGGAGCAGGGCGTGTGGGCCGACTACGCCCTCATCGCCAAGCCCGGCTGGACGGCCGCCTGGGAAGAGGTCGGCCTCTGCTGGTTCGAGGTGCGGGTGCACGGCACCTACAGCTACGTCGGCAGCCGGCACAGGATGGCCTACCGCAACCCCATCGTCGACGCCGGGACCGTGATCGCGGGCCTGGAGGAGTGGTTCCCCGAGTACAGCGCCCGCCACACCGCGGGCCTGGTCGCCCCGCAGGGCAACATCGGCGGCATCGAGGGCGGCTGGCGGCGCACGGCGTCGCTGTCCCCGGCGACCTGCCGCTTCCACGTCGACCTGCGGATCAGCCCGCGCACCACGCCGATGCAGGCCAAGCGCGAGTTCGCCGAGGCGATCGACCGCATCCGCGCCGCCCATCCGGGGATCCGGCTGGACTGGGAGATGACCCTCGCCATTCCCGGCACCCAGACCCCCGAGGACAACTGGATCGTCACGGCCGCCAAGGCCGCCTGGGAGGACCTCGAAGGACGGCCCCACGAGCCGATCCTGAACAACAGCGGCGCCACCGACGCCAACATCCTGCGCGCCCGCGGCATCCCGACCGCCCGGACCGGCATGGACCGGATCGGCGACGACGCGCCGATGCGGCTGGACTTCCCCGCCGGCATGAACGTGGTGGACGTCCGCGAGGCCCGCAAGCTGGTGCGCGCGCTCGTCCACACGATCGTCGACACCTGCACCCGCACCCGGGAGGAGGTGGCGTGAGCGAGATCTTGCTCGGGGTCGGTGCCTCGCACAGCACCCTGATGAACACCCACTGGGACGAGGTCGACCATCTCGACGGGGCGCACCGGTTCCGCGACGGCCTCGCCGAGGCCCGCCGGCTCGTCGAGCGGGCCCGCCCCGACGCCGTGGTCGTGATCGGGTCCAACCACTTCCGCGGGTTCTTCCTCGACCTGATGCCGGCGTTCACCGTCGGCGTCGGCGCGGTGAACGGCGCGGGCGAGGCGGGCACGCCGGCAGGGCCGCTGCCGGTCGACACCGCCCTGGCCCGCCACCTGGTGGACTCCCTGGTCGGCTCCGGGTTCGACCCCGCGTTCTCGCTGCGGCTGACGGTCGACCACGGCATCACCCACGCCCTCCAGTACCTCGTGCCCGGCCTCGATGTGCCGGTGGTCCCGGTGGTGGTCAACATGTTCGCGCCGCCGCTCCCGTCGCTGCGGCGCTGCCACGCGCTCGGGTCGGCGATCGGCGCGGCCGTGCGGTCCGACGGGACCGGCAAGCGGGTGGTGGTGATCGCCTCCGGCGGGCTGTCGCACCGGCTGCCGTGGCCCAAGTGGTACGACGCGCTCAGCGACGACGACCGCTTCCTGGTCGAGGCATGGCTGAACGGCCGCGACTCCTGGAGCGAGTACGAGGTCCGCCGCCGCCAGATCATCCGGGCCGCCGCGCCCGACATCGACCCCGGCTTCGACCGGTGGTTCCTCGACCTGCTGGCACGCGGCGACCTCGACCCGATCACCGCCATGGGCGACGACGAGATCACCCGGCGGGCCGGCAACGGTGCCCAGGAGATCCGCGCCTGGGTCGCCATGGCCGCCGCCGTCGGCTCCGCCGACGGCCGCACCCTCGCCTACGCGCCCGTCGACGCCTGGCTCACCGGCATGGGCGTCGCCGCCCTCCACCCCCAGAACACCCCCCGACAGGAGTCTCACGCATGACCATCTGGACCGACCTGACCGGTATCGACTTCGCCGTCCGCCACATCGACGTCGGCGGCCTGCGCACCCGCGCGCTCCAGGCGGGCGACGGCGAGGCGATCATCTTCCTGCACGGCACGAGCGGGCACCTGGAGGCGTTCGCCCGCAACTTCCCGGCCCACGCGGCCGGGTACGCCTGCCACGCCATCGACATGATCGGGCACGGGTACACCGACGGGTCCGGCGAGCCGTACCGCATCCCCGGCTACGTCGACCACGTGCTCGGCTACATGGACGCCTGCGGCATCGACCGGGCCCACTTCGTCGGCGAGTCGCTCGGCGGCTGGGTCGCCGCGCGGCTCGCGGCCGACCACCCCGGCCGCGCCGGGCGCCTCACCCTGGTCGCCCCCGGCGGCACCGTCGCCAACCCGGCCGTCATGGAACGGATCAAGACCAGCACCCGCGCGGCCGTCGCGACCGACGACATCGAGCTCACCCGCGAGCGGCTGCACCTGCTCATGCACGACCCCGCGGCCGACGTGTCCGAGGAGCTGGTGCGGGTACGGCACGCGATCTACCACCGGCCCGCGTTCGTCAAGGCCATCGACGACCTCCTGTGCCTCCAGGAGATGGAGAACCGGCGCGAAGACCTCCTCACCCCCGAGCAGATGGGCCGCATCACCGCCCCGACCCTCATCGTGTGGGGCGCGCAGAACCCGTTCGGCGACGTCCCCGAGGCGTACCGGATGCGCGACGCCATCCCCGGCTCCCGGCTCGAGATCTTCGGCGAGTGCGGCCACTGGCCCCAGCACGAGCACGCCGACCGGTTCAACGCGCTCAACCTGGCGTTCCTGGCCGAGGGACGCGCATGACCACCCCGGCCGCCTCCCCGGCCGCCGTCCCGGACGTCGGGATCCGCGTTCCGCCCTGCGCCCCCGCAGGACAGGTGGTCGAGACGGTCCGGCGGGCCGAGCGGCTGGGGTTCGACCAGGCGTGGTTCCCCGACTCCCAGCTCCTGTGGCGGGACGTCTTCACCACCCTGACCGCCGCGACCCTCGGCACCGGCCGGATCGGGCTGGGCACCGCCGTCACCAACCTCGCCACCCGGCACCCGGCCGTGCTCGCCTCCGCCGCCCGCAGCGTCGCCGAGCTGGCCGAGGGGCGCTTCACCCTCGGCCTCGGGGTCGGCAACAGCTCGGTCGGGCCGGTCGGGATGCGCCCCTCGACCGGCGCCGAGATGCGCTCCGGGATCGCGACACTGCGGGCCCTGCTGGACGGCGAGGAGTGGGACTTCGGCGGCGGCGCGGTCTCCCGGCTCCGCGACCCCGCGCGGGTCCCGCTGTTCATGGCCGCCAGCGGCCCGCGCAACCTGCGGCTGGCCGGCGAGATCGCGGACGGGGTCGTGCTGCTCAGCGGCGTCTCCCCGGACACGCTGGCCGACGCCTCCGCGCGGGTCCGGGACGGGGCGCTGGCCGCGGGCCGCGCCCCGGTCCCGCTCGTCGCCTCCGCGTACTGCGCGGTCACCGACGACGTGGAACGGGCGGCCCGGCAACTCAAACCGATCTGCGCCTCCATCGCGCAGACCGGCGGCACCAAGGCCCTCGCCCTGGCCGGGATCGACCTGGACGTCCCGGACCGCGTCGGCGGCGTCTACCCCGACCTCGTCCACGCCGAGGACTGGGAGTCGGCCGTCGCGATCTGCTCGCGGTGGGTCAGCGACGAGGCCGCCGCCGCGTTCGCCCGCGCCTTCTGCCTGTTCGGCACGGCCGAGGAGATCGCGGCCCGGCTGCGCGGGCTCGGCGCCGCCGGGGTCCGCGGCGTCTACCTGCAGCATGTCGGGTCGTACGACCTGCCGCACGAACTGATCGACACCGTCGGGGAGGGCGTCCTGCCGCTCCTGCGGGAGGGAGCGTGACCGTCCTGGCGGATCTGGCCGGCCGATCGACGCGGGCGCCGCTGGAGGCCGGCGCCCCGATCCGGTCGCTGGCGGCGCTGCACGTCCTGGACACGGCCGGCTGCGTGATCGCGGGCGCGTCGCATCCACTGGCGGCCGGGCTGGCGGCGCTGGCCGGGGTGAACGGCGGCGGCGGGCTGCCGGTGACAGGGCTCGCGGGCAGGCATCCGCTGCGCACGGCGGTGCTGGTGGAGTCCGTGCTGGCGCACGTGGACGAGTACGACGCGCTGCATCCCGCCGCGGCCGTGGTGCCGTCCGCCGTGACCGTCCCCGCGGCGCTGGCGGTGGCCGACCACGAGGATCTTCCCGGCCGTGCCGTCGTGGACGCGGTGATCGCCGGGTACGAGGCGGTCGTCGAGGCCGGGGCGCGGTTCGGCGGCCCCCGCCTCTACGAGCGGGCCTGGTGGCCGACCGCCCTGTTCGGGGCGCTCGGGGCCGCGGCGGCGACCGCGTCGCTGCTCTCCCTGGACCGGGACCGGACGACCGCCGCCCTCGGCATCGCGTCCGCCGGGCTCGGCGGCCTGCTCGGCTCGGACGTCCTGGGCACGGGCCACTACCTGCTCACCGGACGCGCCGCCGCCGACGGCGTGGAGGCCGCCTACCTGGCCCGTGCCGGAGCGGACGCGAGCGGCACCCTGCTCGACGGACCCGCCGCGGCGGCCCTCGGCGCGGACCTGGCGCGGACCCGGCCCGGCGGTGCCGACGGCCCGCACCTGGCCGGCTGCTCCTTCAAGTCGTATCCGTGCGCCCGCCCGCTGCACGCCGCGCTGGACGCCCTCGCCGCGCTCATGGAACAGGGCGTCCCGGTGGCGGCGGCGCGGCGGATCGACATCGGCCTCCCCGGGCCGCTGCTGCGGTTCGTCACCGCCGACCGGAACCCGCCCGGCCCCACGGAAGCGGCGGCCAGCGCCGCGTTCGCGGTGGCCGCCCTGCTGGCGGGCGCGGCCGGCGACGTCGCCTTCTACCGCGGCACGCTCCCGCCCGGCACCCCGGAGATCACGCTCATCCCGGCCCCGGACCTGGAACGCCACCTGCCGGAGCGCTGGAGCGCCCGCGTGATCGTCCGGCCACCGGGCGGCGGCCCGCCCCGCGAGGAGATGCGGGAGGCCGCCGCGGCACCGGACGAAGAAGACCTCAGGGCCAAGTTCCAGCGGCAACTCGGCCCAGCCCGTGACGAGCGGGCGGCGGACGCGTGGATCGCCCGCTGCCTCGCCCTGGACGAGGTCCCGAGCGCGCGTGACCTGCGCCGCTCGCTCCAGGACTGCTGCTCAGCGCGACATTAGTACCGTATCCTGTACCGTGCTGGAGATCACCGGCGGAACGGGGAGGAGTCAGCGCACATGGCCCGCACGGGTTCACGGCGCGGTGGGCGCACGGTCAGCCTCGAGGGCATCGTCGAGGCCTCGCTCAAGATCGCCGACACCGAGGGGCTCGACGACCTCACCATCCGCCGCATCGCCTCCGAGCTCGGCGTCGGCGCCATGACCCTCTACGGGTACGTGCGCAGCAAGGAGGAGATCCTCGACGCGATGGCGGACCACGTCCTCGGCGGGATCCGCTTCCCCGAGGCCGACTCCTCGGACCCCGCGGCCGTGCTCCGGGCCGCCGCGACCGGCTTCCTCTCCATGATGCGGGAGCACCCCAGCATGGTGCAGCTGATGACCAGCCGGGTCACGATGAGCATGCACTCCATGGAAGGCGGCATGGAGGGGGTCCTCTCCCGCTTCCTGGAGGCGGGCCTGCCCCCGGAGACGGCCGTCCGCTGCTACTCCTTCCTCATCACCTACGCGCTCGGGTTCGCCGGCTACCAGCATCCCCGGCCCTGGGGGCACACCGACCGTCCCGAAAGCGCGGAGCTGCGCCGCCAGCGCAGGCACTTCTACGCCTCCCTCCCGGCCACGAAGTTCCCGAGCGTCGTCGCCATCGCCGAGCACCTGGTCGACCTCCCCGCCGACGCGCAGTTCGACTTCGGCGTCGAATGCTTCATCTCCTCGGTCCTCGCCGGCTTGGAACGCGATCGCTGAACCGCGCCTACGGCTGCAGCTCCTCGTCCAGGATCTCGAAGAGCTCGGCCGCGCTCGCCGACCGCAGGGCCTCGGTCTCCTCCCGAACCTCGTTCTCCCGGTCCCACCGGGAGGCCAGCCCGCGCAGCCGCGCCGAGATCCGGCGGCGCTGCTCGTCGTCCCACTCCGTGCCCGCCAGGGCCGACTCGAGCCGGGTGAGCTCGGTCTCCAGGGCGGCCTCGCCGCCGCCGGTCAGCTCCCCGAACAGGTGCCGGGCGATGGCCGAGGCGGTCGGGAAGTCGAACACCAGCGTCGACGGCAGTCGCAGGCCGCTGGTCGCGCCGAGGCGGTTGCGGAGCTCGACCGCCGACAGCGAGTCCAGGCCCAGGTCCAGCAGCCCCTTGTCTGGATCGATCGACTCGGGTCCGTCGTGGCCGAGCACGCCGGCGATGTGGGTGCGCACCGTGCCCAGCACCAGGCCCTCGTCGGCGGGCTCCTCGGCCAGCCGCCGGGCCAGGACGGGTCCGTCGGCGGGCCGCGCGGCCGCCCGGCCACGGCTCCGGACCAGCCCGCGCAGGATCGCGGGCACCTCCTCCGTGGCGGCCCGGGCCCGGATTCGCGTGAAGTCCAGCCGGGCGGGCACGAGCACCGGCACGCCGAGACCGAGCGCGGCGTCGAACCGCGCGAGGTTCTCCTCGGCGCTCTGGGGGACGATCCCGGAACGGCGCATCCGGCGGAGATCGGTCTCGCCCAGCCGGCCGGCCATCCCGCCGTCCGCGGCCCACGCCCCCCAGGCCAGCGACAGCCCGGGTGATCCGGCCGCGCGCCGCGCCTGCGCGAGGGCGTCCAGGAAGGTGTTCGCGGCGGCGTAGTTGCCCTGCCCGGGGCCGCCGAACAGCCCGGCCGCCGAGGAGAACAGCACGAACGCGGCGAGCCGGTCGCCGGAGGTCAGCTCGTGCAGGTTCAGCGCGGCGTCGATCTTGGGCCGGAACACCGTCTCCAGCCGCTCCGGCGAGAGCGCCGGGATCACCCCGTCGTCGAGGACGCCCGCGGTGTGGAAGACGCCGGTGAGCGGATGCGCGTCCGGGACGCCCCGCAGCAGCGCGGCCAACTCGTCCCGGTCCGCCGCGTCGCAGGCGACGACCTCGACGGACGCGCCCAGTCCGGTCAGCTCGGCCACCAGCTCGCCCGCCCCCGGCGCGGCGGGGCCGCGGCGGCCGGCCAGCACGAGGCGCCGGACGCCGTGCCCGGTGACCAGCCGGCGGGCGAGGTGCGCGCCGAGCCCGCCCGTGCCACCGGTGATCAGCACGGTGCCGCCGGGTGCGAACGCGGGCCGCTCCGCGTCGCCTGCCCCGGCCGTCCTGGCCAGGCGGCACGCCCTCGGCACGCCGTCGTGGAGGGACAGTTCCGGCTCAGCCGTGCCGATCGCCGCCGCCAGCCCGGCGCGGGACGCGCCGGTGCCGTCGAGGTCGACCAGGGCGAAGCGGCCCGGGTTCTCCGTGCGGGCGGAGCGCACCAGTCCCCACACTGGCGCGTGCGCGAGGTTGGGGGCTTCGTACGGGCCCGTCACGACACCCGAGGTCACCACGGTCAGGCACGACCCGTCGAAGCGCTCGTCGGCGAGCCAGGACTGCAGGACGGCCAGCACCCGGGCGGACACCGACCGCGCGGCGTCCCGCAAGTCCCCTTCGGCCGGGTCCGGGACGGGGAACACCACATGCTCGGGCACCGGACCCGCCGCGGCCAGGGCGTCGAGGTCCGCGTGCCGTTCGGCACCGGTCAGGCCCAGATCGTCATCGCCCAGCACGGCGCAGCGCGCCGGACCCGTGCCGTCAACGGGCACGGGCGTCCAGTCCACCTGGAACATGGCCCCGGACCCGCCTACGGGGCGCAACTGCTCCGCGGGGACCGGCCGCGAGACCAGCGAGTCGACCACGAGCACCGGCGCCCCCGCCGTATCCGCGGCGTACAGCGAGAGCCCGCCGTCCTCCGCGGGAGCGAGACGCACCCGCAACGCGGCGGCGCCGTCGGCGTAGACCGACACCCCGGACCACAGGAACGGCAACCGGAGCTCGTCCTCCTCCGGACCGGCCAGGAGCATCGCGTGCAGGGCGGCGTCCGACAGCGCCGGGTGCAGGCGGAAACGCTCCGCCTGCGCCTCCTCCTCGGCGGGCAGGGCGACCTCGGCGAACACCTCGTCGCCGCGCCGCCACACCGCCGTGACGCCCTGGAACGCCGGGCCGTAGCCGAGTCCGCGGTCCGCGAGGCCCTCGTAGGCCCCGTCGAGGCCGACCGGTTCGGCGCCGGGCGGGGGCCACCGCGTCAGATCGGCCACCGGGGCGGGCCGCGCCGGGCCCAGCACTCCGGTGGCGTGGCAGGTCCACCCCGCGTCCTCCCCGGTGTCCTCCTCCTCATCCTCGGGCCTGGCGTGCACGCCGAGCGGACGCTCGCCCGCCTCGTTCTCCGGGCCGACCACGACCTGGAGCAGGACCGCGCCCCGCTCCGGCACCGGCAGCGGCGCCTGGAGCGTCAGCTCGCGGACGGCGCCGCCCCCGGCCTCGTCCGCCGCCCGCGCGGCCAGTTCGAGCAGGCCCGTACCGGGCAGGAGCGCGGAGCCCAGCACCGTGTGGTCGGCGATCCACGGGTGCCGGTCGAGCGACACGCGGCCGGTCAGCAGCACGCCGTCCGAATCGGCGAGCGGCACGGCCGCGGTCAGCAGCGGGTGCCCGGTGTCCCGCTGGCCGAACTCGCCGGGCGTCCCCGCCGAGGCGGAGGCGTCCAGCCAGTACCGGCGGCGCTGGAAGGCGTAGGTCGGCAGGCCGACGCGGCGGGCGCCGGAGAAGTAGACCGGCCAGTCGATCCGCACGCCGTGCGCGTGGAGCCGGCCGAGCGCCTCGGCCAGTGCGCCCGGCTCGGACCGGTCGCGCCGCTGGACCGGGACGAACACCGCGCCGGGGACGCTCTCCTCGCCCATGGACGTCAGGACCGCGTCCGGGCCGATCTCCAGGAAGGCGGTCATGCCCTCGTCCGTCATCGCCCGGAGGCCGTCGTGGAAGCGCACGGTCTCGCGAGCGTGCCGCACCCAGTAGGCGGGCGTGCACAGCTCCTCCGGCCCGGCCACCCGCCCGGTCACGTTGGACACGATCGGGATCCGCGGGGGCCGCGTCTCCAGGCCCTCGACGACGGCCGCGAACTCGTCCAGCATCGGCTCCAGCAGCGGCGAGTGGAACGCGTGGCTGACGCGCAGCGGCCTGGTGGGACGGCCGTCGGCCGCGAACCGGTCGGCGACCGCCGCGACGGCCGCCCGGTCGCCCGACAGCACGACCGACTCCGGCCCGTTCACGGCGGCGATGCTCACGTCGCCGGTCAGCAGCGGCAGGACCTCGGCCTCGGCGGCGCGCACCGCGACCATCGCGCCGCCCTCGGGCAGCGCCTGCATCAGCCGTCCGCGGGCGGCGATCAGCGCGCAGGCGTCGGCCAGCGAGAACACCCCGGCGACGTGGGCCGCGACGACCTCCCCGACGGAGTGCCCGGCGAGCATGGCCGGGCGCACGCCCCACGACTCCAGCAGCCTGACCATCGCCACCTCGACGGCGAACAGCCCGGGCTGGGCGAACCCGGTCTGGTCCAGTTCCGCGCCGTCGCCGAACACTACCTCGGCGAGCGGGCGCTGCAGGAGGGGGTCGAGTTCGGCGCACACCGCGTCGAACGCCTCGGCGTAGGCGGGGAACGTGTCGTACAGGGCGCGGCCCATCCCGGCCCGTTGCGCACCCTGGCCGGAGAACAGGAAGGCGGTCCGAGCCGAAGGGCTCGAAAGCTCGACCGGATGCGTACCGTCGCGCAAAGCGGCGAGGCCGCGCAGCAATTCCGCCCGGTCGCGACCGGCCACCACGGCCCGGTGGTCCAGCGCGGCGCGCGAGGTCACCAGGGACAGGCCGACGTCGGCGAGGGACGGCTCCGCGTGCCGCTCCAGGTGCGACAGCAGGCGCCCTGCCTGCGCCCGGACGGCGGACTCGGTGTGGCCGGACAGCAGCCACGGGACCTCGCGGCCGGGTTCCGTGCCGGCGGCGGGCTCCGGGGCCGGGTCGGCGGGGCGTTCGATGATCACGTGCGCGTTGGTCCCGCTGATCCCGAAGGAGGACACGGCGGCGCGGCGCGGCCCCTCGGTGCCGGGCCAGGCGCGGCGGGCGGTGACCAGCTCGACGGCCCCCTGCTCCCAGTCCACCTCGCCGGACGGGGCGTCCACGTGCAGGGTCTCCGGTACGACGCCGTGCCGCATCGCCTGCACCATCTTGATCACACCGGCGACGCCGGCGGCCGCCTGGGTGTGCCCGATGTTGGACTTGATCGTTCCGAGCAGCAGCGGACGGCCGGCGGGACGGTCCTGGCCGTAGGTCGCCAGCAGCGCCTGGGCCTCGATCGGATCGCCGAGCCGGGTGCCCGTCCCGTGCGCCTCCACCACGTCGACGTCGGCCGGGGCCAGCCCGGCGGCGCCGAGCGTCCGCCGGATGAGGTCCTCCTGCGCCGGGCCGTTGGGCGCGGTCAGGCCGTTGCTGGCCCCGTCCTGGTTGACCGCCGAGCCGCGCACCACGGCCAGCACCGGATGCCCGTTGCGGCGGGCGTCCGACAGCCGTTCGAGGACGAGCACGCCGACGCCCTCCGACAGCCCGGTGCCGTCGGCGGACTCGGCGAACGCCTTGCAGCGCCCGTCCGGCGACAGGGCGCGCTGGCTGCTGAATCCGATGAGGACCTCGGGCGAGGCCATCACCGTGACGCCGCCCGCCAGCGCCAGCCCGCAGTCCCCCTGCCGGAGGGCCTGCGCCGCGAGGTGCAGCGCCACCAGCGAGGACGAGCAGGCGGTGTCGACGGTCATCGTGGGGCCCTGCAGGCCGAAGGTGTAGGCGACGCGGCCGGAGGCCACGCTGGGCAGGCTGCCGTTGCCGAGGTACGGCTCCAGCCCGCTCGGCGCGTCCGTGACACGGCCGAAGCCGTACTCGCCGTACATCACGCCGGCGAACACACCGGTGTCCCCGCCGCGCAGCGTGTCGGGGGCGATTCCCGCCGACTCCAGCGCCTCCCAGGAGGTCTCCAGCAGCAGCCGCTGCTGCGGGTCCATGGCGAGCGCCTCGTGCGGGCCGATCCCGAAGAACTCCGCGTCGAAGTCCGCGGCATCGTGCAGGAACCCTCCGGCCTGGGCGTGGGTCTTGCGCGGAACGCCCGGATCCGGGTCGTACAGGTTCTCCAGGTTCCAGCCCCGGTCGGCCGGGAACGGCGACATCCCGTCCCGGCCGGACTCGACCAGGCGCCACAGGTCGTCGGGGTCCTTCACCCCGCCCGGGAAGCGGCAGGCCATCCCGACGATCGCGATCGGGTCGGTGCCGGCGGCCACGGGAGCGGCGGCCGCCGTCGCGGACGCCGCGGTCTCGCCGAGCAGCCGGGTGCGCAGGTACGCCGCCAGCTCCCCCGCGGTGGGGTGGTCGAACACCAGCGTCGCGGGCAGTTTCAGGCCGGTGGCGAGGTTGAGCCGGTTGCGCAGCTCGACCGCCGTCATCGAGTCGAACCCGAGGTCCCGGAAGGCGCGCCGGAGGTCGAGCCCGCCGGTGCCGGAATGTCCGAGCACCGCGGCGGCATGGGCCGTGACGAGGTCAAGCAGCATCGTCTCGGCGTCGGCGGCGGGCAGCCCGGCCAGCCGGTCCGCCAGCGTGCTGCCCGCCGTGCTTCCCTGCCCGCCGGCGGCCCGGCGCACGGGCACGCGGACGAGCCCGCGCAGGACCGCGGGCAGCGACACCGCGTCGCGCGCCCGCAGCGCGGGCACGTCGAGCAGCACCGGGACCAGGACGGGCTCGTCCTGGCCCAGGGCCCGGTCGAACAGCGCGAGGCCCTCGGCGCCGGAGAGCCCGCGCACGCCGGAGCGGGCCATCCGGGCCACCTCGGCGTCGGTGAGGTGCTCGGTCATCCCGCTGCGCTGCTCCCAGAACCCCCAGGCGAGCGAGACGGCGGGGAGCCCGTGCGCCCTGCGGTGGCCGGCCAGGCCGTCCAGGAAGGCGTTGGCGGCGGCGTAGTTGCCCTGACCGGGGTCACCGAACACGTTGGACAGCGAGGAGAAGAAGATCAGGTCGATGTCCGGCCGGTCGCGGGTCAGCTCGTGCAGATGCCAGGCCGCGTCCGCCTTGGGCCGCAGCACCGTCGCGATCCGCTCCGGGGTGAGCGAGTCGATCATGCCGTCGTCCAGGACGCCGGCCATGTGCACCACGGCGGTCAGCGGGCGCTCGGCGGGGATCCCGGCGAACAGCCGGTCGAGCTCCGCGCGGTCGCCCACGTCGCACGCCGCCAGGGTCACCTCGGCGCCGAGCCCGGCGAGCTCGTCGCGCAACCGGACCGCGTCCGGCGCGGCGGGGCCGCGGCGTCCGGCCAGCACCAGGTGCCGGACCCCGTGCTCGGTCACCAGGTGCCGGGCCAGCAGCGCGCCGAGCCCGCCGGTGCCACCGGTGATCAGCACCGTGCCCGCGCCCCGGTCCCGGGGCTCCGGGGCCTGTGCCGGCTCTGGGTTCTTTACCGGCTCGGGGGCGCGGGCCAGCCGGGGCACGAGCACCTCGCCGGCGCGGAAGGCGAGCTGCGGCTCGTCGGTCCCCAGCGCCCGCGCCAGCGCGGCCTCGGCCGGGACACCACCCTCGACGTCGGCCAGGACGAGCCGGTCGGGATGCTCCATCTGCGCGGACCGCACCAGGCCCCACACCGCCATGCCCACCGGGTCGCCGGCCTCGTCCGGGCCGGTCGCCACGGCCGCGCCGGTGAGGAGGACGAGCCGGGACGCGGCGAAGCGCTCCTCGGCGAGCCATTCCTGGACGAGCGCGAGCACCCGCCCGGTGCTCGCCCGGACCGCGTCCGGCACGGCGGTGCCGGCGGGTTCGGGCGGGCACGCCGCGAACACGGCCTCGGGCACGGGCCCACCGGCGTCCACCGCTGCCACCAGCGCGGCCAGATCCGGGTACCGCTCGCAGTCCGTGCCGAACTCGTCCTCGCCCAGCACGGCGAACCGGCCCACCGGCACGGCCCCGGCCGGAGGAAGCGGCGTCCAGGTCACGCGGTACAGGCCCGCGCCGTCCGAGCCCGCCCCGCGGACGGCGTCGGCCGACACCGGCAGCATGTCCAGCCGGGCCACCGAGAACACCGGCTCGCCCGCCACGTCCGCCGCCTGCACGGTCACGCCGCCCTCGGGCACGGGTGCCACCCGTGCGCGCAGCGCCCGCGCACCCGTCGCGTAGAGCTCCGCCCCGTTCCACGAGAACGGCAGCAGCGTCGGACCGTCGTGGTCGACCAGACCTGTGTGGAGCACGGCGTCCAGCAGGGCGGGGTGCAGCGCGAACGCCCCGTCGCCGGCGTCCTCGGGCAGCTCCACCTCGGCGAAGACCTCCTCGCCGCGCCGCCACATCGCGCGCAGGCCCTGGAACACCGGCCCGTACTGGTAGCCGTGGTCGGCGAGCCGCGGGTAGAGCCCGTCGAGCGGGACGGGCTCGGCTCCCGGCGGCGGCCAGGCGTCCGGCGCGAACGGCTCGCCGCCCTGCGCGATGGGCAGGGCCGTCGCGAGCGTGCCGTCCGCGTGCAGGGTCCAGGGCGCGTCCGGGTCGGCCGCCTCGGGACGCGAATGCACCGACACGGCCTGCCGGTGCGGGCCGTCCCCCGGCTCCACGACGACCTGCAGCCGCACATGCCCCCGCTCGGGCAGCACCAGCGGCGCGTGCACGGTCAGCTCCTCCAGCACGGGGCAGCCCACCTGGTCACCGGCCTGGACGGCCAGCTCCGCGAAGGCCGTGCCGGGCAGCAGCACCGCGCCGAACACCGCGTGGTCGGCCAGCCACGGATGCGACTCCAGCGAGAGCCGCCCGGTCAGCACGGTGCCCTCCCTGCCCGCCAGCGACACGGCGGCGCCCAGGATCGGATGGGTCACCGAGGCCAGGCCCGCCGCGGCGGGGTCCCCGCCCGGCTCCACCAGGTCCAGCCAGAAGCGGCGGTACTGGAAGGCATAGGTGGGCAGCGGCACGCGGCGCGCCCCGGACCCGGCGTAGAAGGACGCCCAGTCCACGGGGAGGCCGCGCACGAACAGCTCGGCCGCCGAGATCGCGAAGCGCCGGAGGTCGCCCTCGCCGCGGCGCAGGGACCCGGCCGCCACCGCGCCGGAGCCGGCCGCGTCGGCGGTCGCCTGGACGTCGGCGGTCAGCACCGGATGCGGGCTGACCTCGATGAGGAACCCGTACTCCTCGTCGAGCACCGCCCGGACTGCCCGCTCGAAGTCGACCGTGCGGCGCAGGTTGGTGTACCAGTACGCGGCGTCGAGCCGGTCGCCGTCCAGCCGGCCGCCGGTGACCGCCGAGAAGAACGGCACCGCCGCCGGGCGCGGGCTGATCGGTGCCAGATCGTCCAGGACCCGCCGCTCGATCCTCTCCACGTGCGCCGAGTGGGAGGCGTAGTCGACCGCGACCTTGCGGGCCCGGATCTCCTCGGCGGCGCAACGGGCCAGCAGCTCCTCCAGCGCGGCGGCGTCACCGGACACCACCACCGACGACGGCCCGTTGACCGCCGCCACGGTCAGCCGGTCGTCCCACGCCGCCAGCAGCTCGCGCGCCCGCGCGACCGGCAGCGACACCGACGCCATCCCGCCGTGCCCGGCCAGCTCCTCGGCGATGGCCCGGCTCCGCAGCGCGACGACCCGGGCGGCGTCCTCGACGGTGAGAGCGCCCGCCACGCAGGCGGCGGCGATCTCCCCCTGCGAGTGGCCGACGACGGCGGCCGGCTCCACACCGTGGGCGCGCCACAAGGCCGCCAGTGCCACGTTCACGGCGAACAGCGCCGGTTGCACGACGTCCACCCGGTCCAGGGACGGCGCTCCGGGGACGCCGCGGAGCACGTCCGTCAGGGACCACTCCACGTGCGGGGCCAGCGCCGCCGCGCACGCCTCCAGTTCGGCGGCGAAGGCGGGCGAGGAGTCCAGCAGGTCCAGTGCCATCCCCTGCCACTGGGACCCCTGCCCGGGGAACACGAAGACGGCCTTGCCGCCCTCGCCCTCCACGCCCTGGGTCAGCCCGGCGGCCGGGGCGCCCTCGGCGAGCGCGGACAGGCCCGCGCGCAGGGTGTCCAGGTCGGTGCCGGTCACGACCGCGCGGTACTCGAACGTCGACCGGGTGGTCACCAGCGACAGCCCCACGTCGGCGGGGCCCGACCCGGGATGGTCGTCCACGAAGGAGAGCAGGCGCGCGGCCTGGGCGCGCAGCGCGTCCTCGTCCCGAGCCGACACCACCCAGGGCAGCACGGCCGGCGCCGCGCCCTCCGCAGCCGGGGGCTCCTCCACGGGCTCCTCCGCGGCGTGCGCCTCCAGCACCACGTGGGCGTTGGTGCCGCTGACCCCGAACGAGGACACCGCGGCGCGCCGCGGCCGGTCACGCTCGGGCCACGGCCTCGCCTCGGTGAGCAGCTCGACCGCGCCCTCCGACCAGTCCACCTCCGGCGACGGCGCGTCCACGTGCAGCGTCCGCGGCAGTTGCCCGTGCCGCATCGCCATGACCATCTTGATGATCCCGCCCACGCCCGCGGCGGCCTGCGTGTGCCCGATGTTGGACTTCAGCGATCCCAGCCACAGGGGATCGTCGTCCTGCCGCTCCCGGCCGTACACCGCCAGCAGGCTCTGCGCCTCGATCGGGTCGCCCAGCCTGGTGCCGGTGCCGTGCGCCTCGACGGCGTCGATGTCACGGGACGTGAGCCGCGCGTTGGCCAGCGCCTGCCGGATCACCCGCTGCTGCGAGGGGCCGTTGGGCGCCGTCAGGCCGTTGCTGGCGCCGTCCTGGTTCACCGCGGTGCCGCGCACGACGGCCAGGACGGGGTGCCCGTTGCCGAGGGCGTCCGACAACCGCTCCAGGACGAGCATGCCGACGCCCTCGCCCCAGCCGACGCCGTCCGCCGCGGCGGCGAACGACTTGCAGCGCCCGTCCGGCGACAGCCCCCGCTGGCGGCTGAACTCGACGAACGTGCCCGGCGTGGCCATCACCGTCGCCCCGCCCGCCAGCGCCAGGCCGCACTCCCGGGTGCGCAGCGCCTGGACGGCCAGATGCAGCGCCACCAGGGAGGACGAGCACGCGGTGTCGACGGTGACGGCGGGCCCCTCCAGCCCCAGCGTGTAGGACACCCGGCCGGAGGCGACGGCGCCCGTGGTGCCGTTCCCCAGGTAGGCCTCGTACTCCTCCATGCCGCGGGCCCGCACGCGCACGCCGTAGTCGTGGTACATCAGGCCGGTGAACACCCCGGTCCGGCTGCCCCGCAGCGAGCCGGCCGCGATCCCGGCCCGCTCCAGCGCCTCCCAGGCCGTCTGCAGCACCAGCCGGTGCTGCGGATCGCTCGTCATCGCCTCCCGCGGCGACATCCCGAAGAACGCCGCGTCGAACTCGGCCGCGTCGTGCAGGAACCCGCCCTGGTCGGTGTAGCTCGTGCCGCGCCGCTCCGGGTCCGGGTCGTACAGCGTCGCCGGGTCCCAGCCGCGGTCCGCGGGGAACCCCGAGATCGCGTCCCGGCCCTCCTCCACCAGCGACCACAGATCCTCGGGAGACCGCACGCCGCCCGGGTAGCGGCAGCTCATGCCCACGATCGCGACCGGCTCGCTCGCCTGCTCGGTCACCTCGCGCAGGCGCTCGCTCGTGGTGTGCAGCTCGGCGGTGACCCGCTTGAGGTAGTCGCGGAGCTTCGCTTCGTTCGCCATCAGGACTCCGTCGGTTCCGCCCCGCCCGGGGTGAGGGTGGTCATTGGCCCAGCTTCTTGTCGATGAAGTCGAAGATCTCGTCGTCGGACGCCGACTCCAGCCGGTCGGCGACGCCCGCGCCGGCGGTCGCCGCGTTCCTCTCCCGCCACCGGTCGAGCAGCCTGCCCAGGCGCTCGGCCACGTCCGCCCGGGCCGCCGCGTCGAGCGTCCCGATCTCGGCGGAGTCCGGCTCCGCGAAGATCTGCTCGAGCCGGTCCAGCCCGCCCAGCAGCGACACCTCCGCCGCCTCCTGCGGCGGGCGCACCTGGAGATCCAGGTACTCGGCCATCGCCGCCGGCGTCGGATGGTCGAACATCAGCGTGGCCGGCAGCCGCACACCGGTCGCGGCGATGAGTCGGTTGCGCAGCTCGACCGCCGTGAGCGAGTCGAAGCCGAGTTCGTCGAACGCCCGGCCGGGCCTGATCGCCTCGGTCGTGGCGTGCCCGAGCACGGTGGCCACCTCGGCGCGGACCAGGGACAGCAGCGCCTGCGCGCGGTCCTCCCCCGTCATCGCCGCGAGCCGCGTCAGGAGCGAGGAGCCGCCGGCCTCGGCGGACGCGGCCACCGCCCGGCGCCGCGCTTCCGGCACCAGACCGCTCAGCAGCGGCGGCAGCAGCCCCGAATCCCGCTGGGCGCGCAACGACGCCGTGCTCAGCCGCGCGGGGACGACCGCGGCGAGGTCCGCGGCGGAGGCGAGGTCGAACAGGGCCAGCGCGTCCTCGGCGGGCAGCGGCGCGACCCCGACCCGCTCGACCCGCTTCATCTCCGCGGCCGTGAGGTGCGCGGTCATCTCGCTGGCCTGCTCCCACAGTCCCCACGCCATCGCGACCGCGGGCAGGCCGTGGGAGCGGCGGACGGCGGCGAGCCCGTCCAGGAACGCGTTCGCCGCCGCGTAGTTGCCCTGGCCCGGGGTCCCGAGGACACCGGCGGTCGCGGAGAACAGCACGAAGAGCTTGAGATCGAGGCCCTCGGTCAGGTCGTGCAGGTGCCACGCCCCGTCCGCCTTCGGGCGCAGCACGGTGTCGAGCCCGTCCGTGTCCAGCGCCGTCACCAGGGAGTCGTCCAGGACCCCGGCGGTGTGCACCACCGCCGTGAGCGGGTGCTCTGCCGGGACGGCGGCCAGCACGGCGGCGAGCGCGTCCCTGTCGGCGACGTCGCAGGCCGCGAGCGTGACCTCGGCCGCGCCCAGCCCGGTCAGTTCAGCGCACAGGTCCCGGGCGCCGGGCGCGCCGGCACCGCGCCGGCTGACCAGGAGGAGCCGCCGGGCGCCGCGCTCGGCGACCAGGTGCCGGGCGACCACGGCGCCCAGGCCCCCGGTGCCGCCGGTGATCAGCACGGTGCCCTCGGCGAGGTCGAGATCGGCCGTCCCGGCCGTGTCCGCCGCGCGGACCAGGCGGGGAACGCTGATCGCACCGGCGCGGATCGCCAGCTGCGGCTCGCCCGTCCCCAGGGCGGAAGGCAGGACACTCCGCGAGTCCGGGGCGTCGTCCACGTCGGCCAGCACGAACTGCCCGGGATGCTCGGACTGCGCGGACCGCACGAGGCCCCACACGGCGGCTCCGGGCAGGTCGGCGGGCGCGTCCGCGCCGGGCTCCACGGCGCCCCGGGTGAGGACCACCAGCCTGGACTCGGCGAGCCGCTCGTCGGCGAGCCAGGATTGCAGAGCCCCCAGCACCCGGCCTGTCGCGGCGCGGACGGCGGCGGGCGTCTCGCCCGCGTCCACCGGCCCAGCCGGGAACACGACCGCCTCCGGCACCGGAGCGCCCGCGTCCAGCGCCGCGCGCAGTTCGTCGACGTCGTCGGAGTCGACGACCTCCGGGCCGGTCGCACCGGCCTCGGCGGCGTTCCACTCGACCCGGTACAGCCAGTCCCGCACGTTCTTTCCGGCGTCGGCCGGGCGCACGGCCGAGAACCGCCGCAGGACCAGCGACCCGATCGACGCCACCGGGGCTCCCGTGGCGTCGGTGGCGTCCACGGACACGGCGCCGCCGTCGGCGACCGCGACCCGTACCCGCAGGCTCGCGGCCCCGGCCGCGTGCAGCGCCACCCGGTTCCAGGCGAACGGCAGGGCCGCCCCCGCGTCCGGGTGATCGGTGAGGCCGAGCGTGTGCAACGCGGCGTCGAGCAGGGCCGGGTGCACGCCGAAGCGCCCGGCGCCGTCGTGCAGATCGTCGGGAAGGGCGACCTCGGCGCAGACCTCGTCGCCCAGCCGCCAGGCTGCCCGCAGCCCCCGGAAGGCGGTCCCGTAGTCCAGCCCGCCCTCGGCGGCACGGTCGTAGATGTCCTCGACCGGGATCGGCGTCGCGCCCTCCGGCGGCCACACACCCGGATCGGCGGCCGGCTCCGGCGGGGTGTCCGGTGAGAGGACACCCTCGGCGTGACGCGTCCACGGCGCCTCGGGCGGGGCGTCCTCGGCGCGCGAGTGCACGGTGAGCCTCCGCCGCCCGTCCTCGCCGGGGGGATCGACCACGACCTGGATCGGCACCCCGCCCGCCTCGGGCAGCACCAGCGGCGCCTCCAGGGTCAGCTCCTCCAGCAGCCCGCACCCGACCTGGTCGCCCGCGCGGAAGGCCAGCTCCACGAACCCGGTCCCCGGGAACACGACCGCGTCGGTCACCCGGTGATCGGCCAGCCATGACTGTGTCCCGGCCGACAGCCGCCCGGTCAGCACCGTCGTCTCCGAGTCGGCCAGCGGAACGGCCGCGCCGAGCAGCGGATGCTCCGCCGCCACGAGGCCGGCCGAGCCCAGATTCCCGGGAACGGCGGAAGTGTCGAGCCAGTAGCGGCGGCGCTGGAAGGGGTAGGTGGGCAGATCGACGCGCTGGGCGGCGGTGCCCGCGAACACCGGCGCCCAGGACACCGGCCCGCCGCGCGTCCAGAGCCGTCCCAACGCACCGATCACCGACGACACCTCAGGCTGGTCCTTGCGCGACACGGGGATGAACTCACCCGCCCCCGTCGCCGACAGCACCGCCGACGGCCCCACCTCCACGAAGTGGGCCACGCCCTCGGC
>NZ_JBHSON010000143.1:0-21879 GCF_042656285.1 Actinomadura rugatobispora
GTCTCCCACACATCCGGACCGACCCTCTCCCCGGCCCATTCACCCATCACCACACCACACCACACTGGCCCCGCCGCAACCGCGACGGGGCCAGAACCCCAAGATCTTCAGCAGTCTTCTAGGGCCTGTCTCGACGTGGCCTCAGGTGCGGCACGAGCGCGTTACCTGGCCGGTGGGGCGATGCCGGAGGCGGGCCTCACCGGGCAGATCGCGAAGCGATGCCGCGCTCGACAAGGCCCGGTTAGGGGCGAGCCGCCAGGCGAGCGCCGTAGGCCGGGCCTTTTGAAACACAGCACCGTCATGCCGCGGTAGGTGGAGGTGCCCGCGTAGACCCGTCCGTCGGCCAGCAGGGCTTCGCCCAGGCGCGCGTTGAGGTCGTTCAGGCGCGCCTCGGGCACGCCCGGCGGACGGTAACGGAAACACGTGATGCACAGCTGGACGGGGGCGAGCAGCTCCAGATCGGGAGCCTCCTCCACGAGCCGGCCCAGGTGCGCGGCGACGTCCAGGTGCCGCTCGACCATCTCCCGGTGGCCGTCGCGGCCATAGGCGCGCAGCGTCGCCCAGATCGGGAACGCCCGCGCCCGCCGCGACGACTCCGGGCCGAGCATGTTGTAGTTGACGCGCTCCGTCCCGTCCCCCTCCTCATCGGCGTCCGGGAGGTAGGCGGCCCCCCACGCGCCGAACGCCGAGCCCAGCGCGGCCGGGTCGCGCACGAACGAGAACCCGCTCTCGTAGGGGACGTTCAGCCACTTGTGCCCGTCCGCGGTGACCGAGTCGGCACGTTCCACGCCCGCCGCCAGATGCGCCGTACGCGGCGACAGCGCCGCGAACATGCCGAACGCGCCGTCCACGTGGAGCCATGCCCCGTACCGCTCCGCCAGGTCGGCCAGGTCGGCGATCGGGTCGGACGCGCCGGTGGTCACCTCGCCCAGGTTGGCCACGATCACCGCGGGCCGCCCGTCCAGCCCGGCCAGCGCGGACTCCATCGCGGCCAGGTCCACGTGGCCGTCGTCGCCCCGCGCGAACGTGCGCAGGGTGTCGCGGCCGCATCCCAGGATCTGCAGGGCCTTGCGCGTGCTGACGTGCACCAGCCCGCTGGAGAGCACCGGCATCGGCGGCAGCCCGGCCAGGCCCTGCGACGCCACGTCCACGCCGTGCCGTCCCGCCCACCAGTGCCGCGCGGACGCCAGGCCCGTGACGTGGGCGAGCGTGGCGCTCGGCGTCAGCACGCCCCCGTATGAGGCGGGCAGCCCGAACAGTTCCTTCAGCCAGCGCAGCACGACCGTCTCCGCCTGTGCGGCCAGGGGCGAGGCCAGCCACAGCCCGGCGCACTGGTCCAGCAGCGACGCCGTCCAGTCCCCGGCCATGGCCGCCGGGGTGGAACCGCCCACCACGAGATGGAAGAACCGCGGGCCGGAGGAGTGCGTGGCCGCCTGCGTGCCCACGCGCAGCAGCCGCTCCACGGCCGCCTCCGCCCCCTCGCCCACGGCGGGCAGCGGCCCGTCCAGCTCGGCGATGAGGTCGTCCTTGGAGCGGTCGTGCACCGGGCGGTCCGCCAGGCCGTCCAGGTACGGGCCCGCGGCCCGCGCCACCGCCTCAAGGGCCGCGGCGGCCCGGTCCTGTTCGCGCAGAGGGTCGTTCATGACGGCCAGTGAAGCAGCGCCGATCATGGTTCGTACATGCCTGTCTCCAGGGTGTCCGTTTCCTGCAAGACGCGCGCTCACCGGCCTGCCTAGGGTGGCGCCCATGAAGACGCTGCACGTCAAGGACCTGGACGCCGCCGAGGAGTTCCTGCGGCTGAACGCGCGGCTCATCGACCGGCGCCGGTTCGCCTTCCACTTCCGGGGCGGCCCCGCCGCGGCCGTCGTGGCCGCGCTGCGCCCGTACGAGAACCCCGACGGCGGCTACGGGCACGCGCTCGAACCCGACCTGCGCGGCGAGGCCAGCCAGCCGGTGCCCGCCCAGCACGCCCTGGAGATCCTGCACGAGGCCGGCGCGGACGGCGACCCGGCCGTCGGGCGGATCGGGGACTTCCTGGCCTCCATCACCCGTCCGGGCGGGGGAGTGCCGTTCGTGCTGCCGACCGTACGGGACGCCCCCCGCGCCCCGTGGTGGCAGACCACGGACGACCCGCCCGCCAGTATCAACCCGACGGCGACCCTCGCGGGCCTGCTGCACCTGGTCGGCTCCGGCCACCCCTGGGTCGGGCCCGCGACCGAGTTCTCGTGGGCCTACCTGGAGAAGGAGGGCAACGAGCCCGGCCCCTACGACGCGCTGGCGATCCTGTGCTTCCTGGACCACGCGCCCGAACGCGCCCGGGCGGAGGCGGTCTTCGAGCGCTACCGGGACGCCCTCCTCAAGCTCGTCTCCCTCGAGCCTGGGGCCGGGGAGGACCACTCGCCGCTCGACTTCGCGCCCGAGCCCGGAGGCTTCGGCCGCCGCCTGTTCGACGACGACCTCGTCGAGGCCCACTTGGACGCCCTGGTCGACGAACGCCTCGACGACGGCGGCTGGACGGTCCACTTCCCCTTCTGGACCCCCATCACCGAACCCGAATGGCGCGGGTACATCACCCTGGAGCGGCTCAAGACGCTCCGCGCCTACGACAGACTCCGGACATGAACACCGAGGACGTGACCAAGCGGTGCCTCTCCCTGGCCGGTGCCGGAGAGGAGTACCCCTTCGGCCCGCAGCCCGCCGTCTACAAGGTCGGAGGGAAGATCTTCGCCCTGCTGGGGGAGGACGCCGAACCGCCCAGGGTCAGCCTGAAGCTGCCCCCTGACGAGGTCCAGGCGCTGCAGGCGCAGTACGAGGGCACGGTCCTGCCCGGCTACCACCTCAACAAGCGCCACTGGGTGACCGTCCTGCTGAACGGCGTCCTGGACGACGGCGAACTCAAGGCCCTGATCGAGGAGTCCTACGACGTGGTGGTGGCGACCCTCCCCAAGCGCCTCCGCCCCCGGTAGCCCCGCCCCGCCCCGACGCGGTCCGGGAGGGATCAGAGGGATCAGAGGGCTCCGAGGGATCAGAGGAGGGCGCGGATCGGGGCACCGGCCAGGTCGCGCACCTCGTGGGCCATGTGGGCCTGGTCGGAGTAGCCCGTCGCGTACGCGACGTCCGCGAGCGGCCGCCCCGCCCGCGCCAGCTCCAGGGCGCGCTGGAACCGCAGTACCCGCTGCAGGGTCTTGGGGCCGTACCCGAAGGCGGCCGTCGTGCGCCTGCGCAACTGCCGCTCGCCCAGGCCCAGGCTGTCGGCGGTCTCGCGCACCGACCGGCGCTCCAGGCTCGCCACCAGCCCGGTGACGAGCGGATCGGGCGGGGTCGTCATTCGTGCCCGGACGGCCTCGGAGAACGCCGCACAGCGGTCCTCAGCGCCCGCCACGGCCTCACCCAGGCGGTCCGCGTCCGGGCCCCACAGCTCCCGGAGCGGGACGCGGCCGTCCCGTACGGCGTCGGCGGGCACGCCCAGCGCGGGCGGGGCCGTCCCGGGCAGCAGCCGCACGCCGACCAGCACGTCGCCCGGCTCCAGCGTGGCGGGACGGGGGCCGGTGTCGGGCCCGGCCACCATGACCTCCGCGTTCCGCGCCCACCAGATCAGGTCCACGCACCCGTCCGGCACCACGGGCTGCACGCGCGCCGTCTCCGCCCCCGCCGGATGCTCGTGCGTCCACAGGCAGGCGAAACCCGTCCCGGGCGGCGCCGGGAACTCGCGGTAGCGCAGGGCGTTCACGCCTTCCTGCATACCACCGTCCAGGACGGGCAGTGCCCCCTGTGGAAGCCCGAAGCGACAACCCGACAAGGGGGAGAACACCGTCATGTCCACTGACCTGCAGGGAAAGACCATCGCGTTCCTGGTCGCGCCCGAGGGAACCGAGCAGGTGGAGCTGACCGAACCCTGGCACGCCGTGGAGCAGGCCGGGGGGCGCCCGCGCCTGGTCTCCACCGAGTCCGGCCGGATCCAGGCGTTCGACCACCTGGACAAGGCCGACCACTTCGAGGTGGACACAACCGTGGACGTCTCCGACCCCACCGAGTTCGACGGACTGGTCCTGCCCGGCGGCGTCGCCAACCCCGACTTCCTGCGGACGCAGCCCAGTGCGGTGGAGTTCGCCAAGGGGTTCTTCGACGCGGGCAAGCCGGTCGCGGCCATCTGCCACGCGCCGTGGACGCTCATCGAGGCCGACGTCGTGCGCGGCCGCAGGCTGACCTCCTGGCCCAGCCTCCAGACCGACCTGCGCAACGCCGGCGCGGAGTGGGTCGACGAGGAGGTCGTCACCTGCGAGAAGGCCCCCAGCGTGCTGGTCACCAGCCGCAAGCCCGACGATCTCAAGGCGTTCTGCCAGGCCGCCGTGGAGATCTTCAAGCGCTGAGCCCGGCGGGCCGCGGCCGCCCGGGAGCCCGTGGTGGGAGCCCGTGGTGGGGCCCGTGGTGGAAGCCCGTGGTCTAGACCCTTGAGCTAGACCACCGGGTTAATCTTTCGCGACCGTATCCTGCATGAATATCCGTACCGGCAGGTAACTAAGTAGCGTTGTGCACGTGACCCGTCGAGCGAAGATCGTCAGTACCATCGGCCCCGCCTGCTCCAGCGACGAACGGATCCACGAGCTCGTGGAGGCCGGCATCGACGTCGCCCGGCTCAACATGAGCCATGGCGAGCACGCCGGCCACGAGGAGGTCTACCACCGCCTCCGGGCCGCCTCCACCGCCACCGGCCGCGGCGTCGGCATCCTCGCCGACCTGCAGGGGCCCAAGATCCGAATCGGGCGGTTCCCGGACGGGCCGGTGCGGCTCACCCTCGGCGACGAGTTCACCATCACCACCGAGGACGTCCCGGGCACCCGCAAGGAGGTCTCCACCACCTACGAGGGCCTGCCCGGCGACGTCGGCCCCGGCGACACCGTCCTCATCGACGACGGCCGGGTGGCGCTGCGGGTGACCGAGGTCGACGGCCCCCGGGTGCGCACCACCGTCGAGGTCGGCGGCATGGTCTCCGACAACAAGGGCCTCAACCTGCCCGGCGTCCCGGTCAGCGTGCCCGCCCTCACCGAGAAGGACGAGGCCGACCTGCGCTGGGCGCTGCGGCTGGGCGTCGACATGGTCGCCCTGTCCTTCGTCCGCACCCCCGCCGACGCCGACATCTGCTACCAGATCATGGAGGAGGAGGGGGTCCGGGTCCCGCTGATCGGCAAGATCGAGAAGCCGCAGGCCGTCGACCTGCTCCCCGAGATCGTGGCCGCCTTCGACGGCATCATGGTCGCCCGCGGCGACCTCGGCGTCGAGCTGCCGCTGGAGCAGGTCCCGATCGTGCAGAAGCGCGCCATCGAGCTGTGCCGGGAGAAGGCGCGGCCGGTGATCGTGGCCACCCAGATGCTGGAGTCCATGATCTCCGCGCCCCGGCCCACCCGGGCCGAGACCTCCGACGTCGCCAACGCCGTGTTCGAGGGCGCCGACGCCGTGATGCTGTCCGGCGAGACCAGCGTGGGGCAGTACCCGATCGAGTCGGTGCAGACCATGAGCCGGATCGTCTCCACCGCCGAGAAGGCCGCCCTGCACGCCACCCACACCCTCGACCGCATGCCCGAGACCGTCGGCGGCGCCATCGCCCGCGCCGCGGCCGAGGTCGGCGCCATCATCGAGGCCGAGGCCCTGGTCGCCTTCACCATGTCCGGCGAGACCGCCCGCCGGCTGTCCCGCTACCGCTCGCCGATCCCGCTGCTGGCCTTCACCTCCGTGCCGGCGGTGCGCGGCAGGCTGGCGCACGTGTGGGGCGTCGAGACGCACATCGTCCCGTTCGCCAACCACACCGACGAGATGGTCCGGCAGGTCGAGCAGGGCCTGCTGGAGTCCGGCCGCTGCCAGAAGGGCGACAAGGTCGTGATCGTCGCCGGCTCCCCGCCCGGCACGCCCGGCTCCACCAACGCCCTGCGCGTCCACCGCATCGGCGACGCCATCGCCCAGGCCACCGCCACCTGACGCCGCCTCGCGCCGCCCGGAGCCGTCCGGGCGCGGTCGCGCGCAGCGCCCCGAGGAGCCCCGCGCCTCTCGGGGCGCCGCGCCGCGTCGCGGGGACTCGGCACTCGGTGCGCGGAGGCGGGAAAAAGAAAGAACCGCCGTCCGTGGGATGGCGGTCGGAGAAGTGCCCCGGGTGGGATTCGAACCCACACTTGACAGGTTTTGAATCTGCTCTCTCTACCGTTGGAGTACCGGGGCATTCATTTGGGGCAAATCGTACATCCAGGTCACAGAACGTCCACCGGTTATCAGTGGCGGACCTGGCCGAGACCAGCGTAGCGGGTCCCGGTAGTCTCGTGGGCGTGACGGAGAGCGCTCGGCGAGTTGTGATCGCAGAAGACGAGGCCCTGATCCGCCTGGACCTCAAGGAGATGCTGCAGGAGGACGGCTACGACGTCGTCGGCGAGGCCGGCGACGGCGAGACCGCCGTGCGGCTGGCCGCCGAGCACCGGCCCGATCTGGTCATCCTGGACGTCAAGATGCCCGTCCTGGACGGGATCTCCGCGGCCGAGCGGATCTCCGCCGAACGCATCGCGCCCGTCGTCATCCTCACCGCGTTCAGCCAGCGCGAGCTCGTCCAGCGGGCCACCGAGGCCGGCGCGATGGCCTACCTGGTCAAGCCGTTCACCAAGACCGACCTCGCGCCCGCGATCGAGATGGCGGTCAGCCGCTACACCGAGCTGCGCGCGCTGGAGGCCGAGGTCGCCAACCTCCAGGACCGGCTGGAGACCCGCAAGGTCGTGGATCGCGCCAAGAGCATGCTGCAGGAGGCGCACGGCTGGACCGAGCCCGAGGCGTTCCGCTGGATCCAGAAGACCTCGATGGACCGCCGGCTGACGATGCGCGCGGTGGCCGAGGCGGTGCTGGCCGGCGGCTCGGGCGGGACCGGCCGGCCGGCGACCTCCTGACCCCGGCCGCCCCGCCGGCGTGCGCCGGCTTCCCGCCGGCTCCCGGCCGCCGTCCGCCCGCGGTTCCGGACGCTCCTCCGGGGGTTTTCCGGTCGGCTCGATGTGGGGAAAGCGCTGTTCCCTGGTGATACCGGGACCGTGCTGTGATCGTGCCGTGACCCCGCCGCGCCGCCCGCGGGGGCGTCGCGGCGGCCGCCCGCGGGCGCCCGGACCGCCCCATCGCCGTCCCGGCCGAAACGCTCACTCTCCGTGCTCGCCCATGGCCGTGACCAGGGGCGATGAGCACGGAGCCGTAACGAACGAGTAACCCTTCTGCCCGGGGGTGCTGATCTGGGGCGGGTCGACGGTGTACGACAGACCTGCTCCCTGACTGACCGGTTTCTCCAGAAGAGACACCGGGTGTCGGGGCATGTCTCGTACCCGATCCCCTCCCGGATCCGTATGGAAAGGTTGGGCACCTTGCGGCGCAACATGATGAGGATCACCGGCGCGGTGGCGGTGAGCGCGATGCTGACGCTCGGCGCCGCCGCGTGCGGCGGTGACGACGAAGGCTCGGGTGGTGGCGACGGTGTCACGATCGGGGTGATGGGTGACCTCACCGGTGAGAACTCGGGCCTGGTGATCCCGCCCAAGAACGGCGCGCAGCTGGCGATCGATCAATACAACGCGACCAACCCCAAGGTCAAGATCACTCTCAAGACCTATGACAGCCAGGGCAAGCCGGAGCAGGCGACCACCCTGGTGCAGGGCGCGATCAAGAACGACAAGATCGCGGGCCTGATCGGCCCGGCGTTCTCCGGCGAGTCGCAGAGCACCGGCCCGATCCTGGAGGAGGCCAAGGTCCCGAGCGTGTCGCCGTCGGCGACCCAGATCACGCTCGCGGAGAAGGGCTGGAAGTACTGGCACCGGGTGGTGGCCGACGACGCCGTGCAGAGCGCCGGCGCCGGCGAGTTCATCATCAACCAGCTCAAGGCCAAGAAGGTCTACACCGTCCACGACAACCAGGACTACGGCAAGGGCCTGGCCGACAGCATCGGCAACGCGGTGCGCGGCAAGGGCGCCGAGGTCCAGTCCGACCCGGTGGACGACAAGGCGACCGACTACTCCTCCACGGTCAACAAGATCAAGTCGTACAACCCGGACGTGGTCTACTACGGCGGCTACTACTCGGTCGCGGGCCGGCTGTTCAAGCAGCTCCGCGAGGCGGGCGTCAAGGCCAAGCTGATGTCGGGCGACGGCTCGGTGGCGACCGGCCTGATCGAGGGCGCCGGCCAGCAGAACGCCCAGGGCGTCCTGCTCAGCTGCGGCTGCCTGATCGACGAGGCGGGCACCACCAACGCCAAGAGCAAGAAGTTCGCCGACGACTACCTGGCGAAGTTCAAGACCCCGGTGGGCGTGTACTCCGGTGAGGGCTACGACGCGGCCACCGCGTTCATCGAGGCGGTCAAGGCGGGCAACACCGACCCGGAGAAGATCAACCAGTTCCTCTCCTCGGTGAGCTTCGACGGCGTCGGCAAGCCGATCAAGTTCGACGCCAAGGGCGAGCTCGCCTCCCAGGACATCTTCGTCTACGAGGTGAAGGACAACAAGCTGCCGCTGCTCGGCAACACCAAGGAGGCCAAGGTCGGGTAGGGGCCGGACTCGCCTTCTCGACCATCGCGCCCCTCCATGAGGCGCCCTGCAGGCGCGGGAGCGGGAGCGCACGGCGCGCTCCCGCTCCTTTTCACAAAGGCGACCAAAGGTGTTCGACGACTTCCTTAGTACTTTCTGGCCGTACACCATCGACGGCCTGGCGCTCGGGGCGATCTACGCCCTGGTGGCGCTCGGCTACACGATGGTCTACGGCGTCCTGCGGCTCATCAACTTCGCCCATGCCGAGATCTGGATGGTGGGGACGTTCGCGGCCCTGGGCACCGTCCAGCTGATGGGCGTCTCCAGCGTGGGCGGGTTCGCCCTCGTCGGCGTGGTGGCGGTCATGGCACTGGTGGCCGCCGCCGTCTCCGGCGGCAGCGCGATGCTGCTGGAGGTGGTGGCCTACCGCCCGCTGCGCAAGAAGGGCGCCTCCCGGCTGGCGGCGCTCATCTCGGCCATCGGCGCCTCGATCTTCCTGCAGCAGCTGTTCGCCACGGTCATCATCCCCAGGGTGTTCGGCAAGTCCGAGGCGCAGGGCAAGCTCCCGGTCGACCAGCACTTCGTGCAGCGCACCGACGTCATCGACATCGGGCCGATCGTGATCAGCAACGACAAGCTGATCGTGTTCCTCGGCGCGGTGCTGATGATGATCGCGCTGGACCAGTTCGTGAACCGCACCAAGCTCGGCCGCGGCATCCGCTCCACCGCGCAGGACCCCGAGACCGCCGTCCTGATGGGCGTCAACATCGACCGCGTGGTGTCGGCGACGTTCCTTGTGGGCGGCGCGATGGCCGGCGTGGCCGCGGCGCTGTACTTCCTGCGGTTCGAGCAGGCGTGGTACTTCGCGGGCTTCCTGCTGGGCATCAAGGCGTTCACGGCGGCCGTCCTCGGCGGGATCGGCAACATCCGCGGCGCGCTGGTCGGCGGCTTCGCGCTCGGGCTCTTCGAGATGTACGGCTCGAGCATCTTCGGTTCGCAGTGGCGGGACGTCGTCGCGTTCTCCGTGCTGATCCTGGTTCTCATGTTCCGTCCCACCGGAATCCTCGGTGAGTCTCTCCAGCAGGCGCGCGCATGAACCTCAAGAAGAATGGCAAAAGCGGCTCCGGCGGCGGCGTCGGCACGGCCCTGGACACGGTCCGCGACCGGTGGGCGGTGGCGCCCCGCCCGGCCCGCTGGGGCGTGTACGTACTGCTGATCATCGGCGCGCTGCTCCTGCCGAGCGAGGCGATCGGCTCGTTCATGGCCCCGTCGGGCGCCGACTGGGCGAGCATGCTGAGCGACCAGATCGGGATCTACGTCCTGCTGGCGCTCGGACTGAACGTCGTCGTCGGCATGGCGGGCCTGCTCGACCTCGGTTACGTGGCGTTCTACGCGGTCGGCGGGTACACGATCGGCATCTTCGGCACCAAGTACGGCTGGAGCTTCTGGGAGGTCCTGGTCCTCGCCATCCTGCTGTCGGCGCTGTCCGGGGTCGTCCTGGGCGGGCCGACGCTGCGGCTGCGCGGGGACTACCTGGCGATCGTGACGCTGGGCTTCGGTGAGATCGTCAAGAAGACCGTCAACAACAGCGACTACGTCAACGGGCCCCGCGGCATCCAGGGGATCCCGCGGCCGCCGTCGCTGTCGGAGTTCGAGATCTTCGGCGTGCAGCCGCTGAAGTACGGGTTCCTGGACTCGCGGCCGTACTACTACCTGCTGGTGTTCTTCATCGTGGTCACGATCATCTTCGTGAAGCGGCTGGAGCACAGCCGGGTCGGCCGGTCCTGGGCGGCGATCCGCGAGGACGAGGACGCCGCCGAGCTGATGGGCGTCCCGACGTTCCGGTTCAAGCTGGCCGCGTTCGCGATCGGCGCGGCGATCGGCGGCAGCGGCGGCGTGGTCTTCGCGGCCAAGCAGACCTCGATCAACCCGGAGAACTTCGTCTTCCTGGTGTCGGCGCTGATCCTGGCGTCGGTGGTGCTGGGCGGCTCGGGGAACATGCCGGGCGTCATCCTGGGCGCGTTCGTGCTGGCCTGGCTGCCCGAGCGGCTGCGGCTGTCGGAGGACTACCGGATGCTGCTGTTCGGCGCCGCCCTGGTGGCGATGATGGCGTTCCGTCCGGAAGGGCTGTGGCCGTCGCGGCAACGCAAGGCCGAACTGGCCGAGGGCACCGGAGGAATGGGCAGTATGGGCGCGGAGGTGGCCGGTCCCGGGTCCTCCGGTCCTGCCACGGAGGTGAGCAAGTGAGCGCGGAGGACAAGGGCTGGGCCGACGACCCGGAGCCGGGTCCGGGCGAGACCGCTCCGGACGCGACGGACAAGCCGGCCAAGGACGCCGCGGCCACGGACAGGCCCGCGACCGGCGAGACGGCCGCGGACACGCCGGCCGTGGACGACGAGGCGACGGCGGACGAGCCGGCCGCGGACAAGGCCGACAAGGCGCCGGAGGCCAAGGCGCCGAAGGCGAAGACGTCCGTGACGGAGGCGGCCGCCGCCGCGCCCGCCGCCGGCACGGCGCCCTCGGAGGCGGCGCCCGCTCCCGGCGAGGCACCGGGCGCCAAGGGCGAGCCGGTGCTGGAACTGCGCAAGGTGACCATGCGCTTCGGCGGCGTGGTGGCGCTGAACCAGGTGGAGCTGTCCATCGCCGCGGGCGAGATCTTCGCCCTGATCGGCCCCAACGGGGCGGGCAAGACCACGGTGTTCAACGTGACCACCGGGGTCTACCGTCCCACCGAGGGGCAGGTCGTCTTCGGCGGGCAGCGCATCGACGGCAAGAAGCGCTTCGCGGTGACCAAGCTCGGCGTGGCCCGCACGTTCCAGAACGTGCGGCTCTTCCAGAACATGACGGCGCTGGAGAACGTCATGGTGGGCGCCGACGCGCACCACCGCACCGGCTTCGTCGGCGCGGGCCTGGGACTGCCCTGGCACCGCCGGGAGGAGCGCGCTGGCCGCGAGAAGGCCCGGGAGCTGCTGGAGTTCGTCGGCATCCCGCACCGGCTGGAAGAGGCGGCCAAGAACCTGCCGTACGGCGACCAGCGGCGGCTGGAGATCGCCCGGGCGCTGGCCACCGATCCCAAGCTGCTGCTGCTGGACGAGCCCGCGGCGGGCATGAACCCGGCGGAGAAGATCGCGCTGCAGGAGCTCATCCGCAAGATCCGCGACTCGGGCCGCACCGTGCTGCTGATCGAGCACGACATGGGCCTGGTGATGGGGATCAGCGACCGGATCGCGGTGCTGGACTTCGGCCAGAAGATCGCCGAGGGCCGGCCGGCCGACGTGCAGAACGACCCGCGGGTCATCGAGGCGTACCTGGGGGCTCCGGCCGATGCTTCTTGAGATCAAGGACATCCACGTCCACTACGGCAAGATCGCGGCGCTCAAGGGCGTGTCGGTCGAGGTCGGCGAAGGCGAGATCGTCACGCTGATCGGCGCCAACGGCGCGGGCAAGACGACCACGCTGAAGACGATCTCGGGGCTGCGCCCCCTGTCGTCGGGCGCGATCGTCTTCGACGGCGCCGACATCAGCCGGACGCCCGGGCACAAGCGGGTGCTCGCCGGGATCGGGCAGGCCCCGGAGGGCCGGGGGATCTTCCCCGGCATGACGGTCGAGGAGAACCTCCTCATGGGCGCCTACACCCGCAAGGGGGACTTCGGCGCCGAGCTGAAGGAGGCCTACGAGCTGTTCCCGCGCCTGGCCGAGCGCAAGGGCCAGGCGGGCGGCACGATGTCCGGCGGCGAGCAGCAGATGCTGGCCATCGGGCGCGCGCTGATGGCCAAGCCCAAGGTGCTGCTGCTGGACGAGCCGTCGATGGGCCTGGCGCCGATGCTGGTGCAGCAGATCTTCTCGATCATCGAGGAGATCAACCGGCGCGGCACCACGGTGCTGCTGGTAGAGCAGAACGCGCAGCAGGCCCTGCAGATCGCGCACCGGGCGTACGTGCTGGAGACCGGCCGGGTGGTCAAGGCCGCGCCGGCCGCCGAGCTGCTGGACGACCCGCAGGTGCGCGCGGCGTACCTGGGCGGCGACCTGGGCGAGGCGGCGTCGTCCGGCTGACCGCAGGCGCCGTGACCGCGACCATGTCGTGACCGCGACCGCGACCGCGACCGTGGCCGTGGCGGGTTCGCCGTGTGAGACGGCGGCCCGCCGCGGCCGCGTCGCGTTCCAGCCCGGGGGAGCCCCCGCTAGGGGAGCCTGATCTCGGCGCCGGGCGGGTCGGAGACGGCGCCGACCGTGGGCCAGCCGAAGAGGCGGATGCCCCGTACCGGCGTGGTGCCGGGGACGTCGTACCAGAGGTCGAACTCGGCCCGCATCGCCGCGCCCACCGACAGCCGCTCGGGCTGCCGCTTGACCATGGTGGCGTTCACGTCCGGGACGTGCGCGCGGCCGTCGGCGGTGAGGAGCACCTGCTTCCAGGTGTCGAAGACCTGGATGTCGCGGCCCCGGTTGACGACCAGGATCCGCACCCGCGCGTACCGGCCCTTGGGGACCATCCCGGCGTGGGTGCCGAGGATCTCGCGGATGCCGTCCCGGTAGCCGAGGACGGTGAACTCCAGGTCGGCGCTGCGTCCCGTCCGGCCGCGGACCGCCCGTTCGCCGTCGCGGACCCGTTCGGCCGGGAGCTCGTAGGTGGGGGTGGCGCCCGAACCGGGGGAGGAGCCCGATGCGCCCGAGCAGGCCGTGAGGGCGGACGGCGCCAGTGCCGCGGCGGCGCAGGCGGCCACCAGCCGTGCGATCACCGGTCTCATGGGCCGAACCTAGGCCGGTCCGCCGCGCTGGTGAACGGCCCGATCGCATTCGCAACCCAACCGCAACCGGTGATCGGCGGTCACCGGTGTCGCGCGGCCCGGAGGCGCCGAGAGCGTACGAGCAGGTCAGGCCCGGCCGGGCCGGGGCATGCACAGGCCCAGGACCACCTTTGGGGCCGCGCGAACCTTCCCCGGACACGCACGTTGTCTACTCAGTGATCCCGGGCCGTTCCGATCAACGCTACCGACCGTTCGCCGTCCACCGCAAAGAAAGTCCCCGACAAGTAGGTGCAAAACCCGCCAAAAGCCTGGAACGGTCCTGGTCAGGTCGAGGGCTTGTCACGCAGCATGCAGGTGATCCTGGCCGTGCAGACCCGGCGGTCCCGATCATCGGAGATCACCACGTCGTAGGTGGCGAGGGTGCGCCCGCCGTGCAGCCGGGTGGCGACCCCGGTCAGCCAGCCCTCGGTGGCCGAGCGGTGGTGGGTGGCGCTGATCTCGATCCCCATCGCGATCCGGCCCGGCCCCGCGTGCAGCGCCGAGCCGACCGACCCCAGCGACTCGGCGAAGACGCAGGAGGCGCCGCCGTGCAGCAGGCCGTACGGCTGGGTGTTGCCCTTGACCGGCATCCGGCCCACCACGCGCTCCGCGGAGGCCTCCAGGTACTCGATCCCCATGGACCTCGGCAGGTCGCCGTACGCCTCGCCGCCGGTGCTCTCCACCACCGCGGCGAGGTGATCCCGCTGCTCCTCGGTCATCGAAGCCTCCCTCGAACTGTCGTACGCGCAGACTAGAGTCCAGGTGTGGCGACCACACCAACGACCCCTGACAAGGCGCCGGCCGCTGACAGCGCGCCGGCGGCGAAGCGAGACCGGCTCCTCCTGCTCGACGGGCACTCCCTGGCCTACCGGGCGTTCTTCGCGCTGCCGGTGGAGAACTTCAGCACCACCGACGGCCAGCCCACCAACGCGGTGTACGGCTTCACCTCCATGCTCATCAACGTGCTGCGCGACGAGGAGCCCACCCACATCGCGGTGGCCTTCGACCGCTCCGAGCCCACGTTCCGGCACGAGCAGTACGTGGAGTACAAGGCCGGCCGGCAGAAGACGCCCGACGAGTTCCGCAGCCAGGTCAGCCTGATCTTCGAGGTGCTGGACGCGCTGCGGATCCCGCGGCTGTCGGTCGCCGGGTTCGAGGCCGACGACATCATCGCCACGCTGTCGGTCCAGGCCACGGAGGCCGGCATGCAGAGCCTGATCGTGACCGGTGACCGCGACGCCTTCCAGCTGGTCGACGAGAACGTGACGATCCTCTACCCGGTCCGGGGCGTCTCGGAGCTGTCCCGGATGGACCCGGCCGCCGTCGAGGCCAAGTACGGGGTGCCGCCCGAGCGCTACCGCGAGCTGGCCGCGCTGGTCGGCGAGACCAGCGACAACCTGCCCGGCGTGCCCGGCGTCGGCCCCAAGACCGCCGCCAAGTGGCTCACCAAGTACGGCGACCTGGACGCCCTCGTCCAGCACGTCGACGAGATCAAGGGCAAGGCCGGTGACAACCTGCGCGAGCACCTGGGCCAGGTGCTGCGCAACCAGCAGATCAACAAGCTCGACTGCGAGGTCGGCCTGGAGATGCGGCCGCCGCAGCTGTCGATGGGCCAGTGGGACCGCGAGGAGATCCACACCCTGTTCGACTCGCTGCAGTTCCGGGTGCTCCGCGAACGGCTGTACGCCACCCTGTCCACCGCCGAGCCGGAGGCCGACGAGGGCTTCGAGGTCGACCGGCGGGCCCTGGAGCCCGGCGAGCTGCCCTCCTGGCTGGAGGAGCACGCCGGGCCCGCGCACCGCACCGGCGTCGCGATCACCGGCTCCTGGGGGCGCGGCACCGGCGAGGTCACCGGGATCGCGCTGGCCTCGACCCTGCCCGGCGAGTCGGGCACCCCCGCGGTGCACCTCGACCCGGCCGAGCTGAACGAGGACGACGAGCGCGCCCTGGCCGCGTGGCTGGCCGACCCGTCCCGTCCCAAGGCGCTGCACGAGGCCAAGGGCCCGATGCTGGCGCTGGCCGCCCGCGGCATGGACCTCCAGGGCCTCACCAGCGACACCGCGCTGGCCGCCTACCTCGCCCTGCCCGGCCAGCGCACCTTCGACCTGGCCGACCTCGTCCTGCGCTACCTGCACCGTGAGCTGCGCGCCGAGTCCGACGACTCCGGGCAGCTCACCCTCGACGGGTCCGGCGAGCAGGAGGCCGCCGACGACCTGGCCGTGCGCGCCCGCGCCGTCGCCGAGCTCGCCGACGTCCTCGACCAGGACCTGGAGAAGCGCGGCGCCACCCGGCTGCTGCACGAGGTCGAGCTGCCGCTGGTGCGCGTCCTGGCCGACATGGAGCGCGCCGGGATCGCGGTGGACGCCGAGCGGCTGGCCTCGCTGGAGGCCACCCTGGGCGCCCAGGAGAAGGAGCAGGAGCAGCTCGCCCACGCCGCCGTCGACCGCCAGTTCAACCTGGGCTCGCCCAAGCAGGTCCAGCAGGTGCTGTTCGACGATCTGGGGCTGCCCAAGACCAAGCGCACCAAGACCGGCTACACCACCGACTCCGAGGCCCTCACCAACCTGGCGGAGAAGAACCCGCACCCGGTCCTCGACCACATCCTGCGCTGGCGCGAGGTCTCCAAGCTCAAGAGCATCGTCGCCTCGCTGATCCCGATGGCCGACGACGCCGGGCGCATCCACACCACGTTCAACCAGATGGTCGCCGCCACCGGCCGGTTGTCCTCCACCGACCCCAACCTGCAGAACATCCCGATCCGCACCGCCGAGGGCCGCCAGATCCGCGAGGGGTTCGTGGTCGGGCCGGGCTACGCGACGCTGCTCACCGCCGACTACAGCCAGATCGAGCTGCGGATCATGGCGCACCTCTCCGAGGACGACGCCCTCCTGGAGGCCTTCCGCGCCAAGGCCGACTTCCACACCATCACCGCCTCCCGCGTGTTCGGGCTGCCTCCCGAGCAGATCGACCCCGAGCTGCGCGCCCGCATCAAGGCGATGAACTACGGCCTCGCCTACGGCCTGTCGGCCTACGGGCTCTCCCAGCAGCTGCGGATCTCCCCGGACGAGGCGCGCGGCCTGATGGAGGAGTACTTCCAGCAGTTCGGCGGCGTCCGCGACTACCTGCGCGACGTCGTCGAGCGGGCCCGCAGGGAGGGCTACACCGAGACCATCCTCGGCCGCCGCCGCTACCTGCCCGACCTGACCTCCGACAACCGCCAGCGCCGCGAGATGGCCGAGCGGATGGCCCTGAACGCCCCCGTCCAGGGTTCGGCCGCCGACATCGTCAAGGTCGCGAGCCTCAACGTCGACCGCGCCCTGCGCGAGCACGCGCTGCGCTCCCGCATGCTCCTGCAGGTCCACGACGAGCTGGTGTTCGAGGTGGCCGAGGGCGAGCGGGAGACGCTGGAGGCCCTGATCCGCGAGCAGATGGCCGGCGCGTACGAGCTCCGCGCCCCCCTCGAGGTGAGCATAGGCACCGGCCACACCTGGCAGGCCGCCGCCCACTGACCCGCCCGGCGCGCCCACTGACCCGCCCACTGACCCGCCCGGGGCGCCCTCGGGCCGCCCCGGGGGCACCGTGGGCGGCTCGGATCACGACGCCTCGGTGAGGCTCCGCGGGGGCGGGGCGGGGCGCTCCCGTCCGGGGGTGCCAGTCGCCACGCGGGGCGGTCGGTCAAGGGACGGATCGATCATGGTCATCGGGCGGTTTCGGTGGGCGCGATACCGGGTTGTGGGAGATCATGTCCGGGTACGGCAAGCCGTGTCCGCTTGGTTCGGGGCCGTGCCGCCGTATTTCCTATTCCGGCCCTGTCAGCGCTGATCGACGGGAGACCCGTGCCACTCCTTCACAAGATCGCCGCAGCTGTCGTGGTCGCGGCCGTGGTCCTCGGACTGTGGCTGCCGGGGGAACCGGCGGAGACGCCGAGTACGGTGGCCGCCCGTGCCGGGGGCAAGGAACCGGTGCCGGCCGGCAAGGTCGACGACGTGCGCCTCGGCGACCGCGCGGCCGGGCCGGGAGCCGCTCCGGGGCCGGCGAAGGCCCCCGTCCACGTCGGGCCCCTCCGGCCCGCGACGCCGGCCGCCGCCGCCGTCCAGGCCAACGAGCTCGGCCAGGTCCCGGTGCTCATGTACCACCGCATCGTGGAGAAGCCCACGCTCGCGCTGGACCGCACGGTCAAGGAGTTCCGCGAGGAGCTGGTCCGGCTGGCCCGCGGCGGGTACGTGCCGATCACCGCGGGGGAGTTCGTGACGGGACGGATCAACGTGCCCGCGGGCAGGCATCCGGTGGTGCTGACCTTCGACGACAGCACGCCGGAGCAGTTCTCGCTCGACCCGCAGGGGCGTCCCAAGCCGGGCACCGCGGTGGCGATCCTCCAGGAGGTAGCCCGGCAGCACCCGGGTTTCCGCCCGACCGCGACGTTCTACCTCAACAAGGAGCTGTTCGGCCTGGCCTCCCAGGAGGCCGCGGGGCTGCGCTGGCTCACGCAGAACGGGTTCGAGCTGGGCAACCACACGCTGACCCACAGGGACCTGTCCACGCTGTCCAGGAAGGAGGTGGAGAAGGAGATCGGCGACGTCGAGGCCAAGATCGTCTCGCTGACCGGGGCGCACACCGCCACGCTCGCCTACCCGTTCGGCTCCGAGCCCGACAAGCGGTCGTGGGCGGAGAAGAAGGACGGCTCCTACGCCTTCCGGGGCATCTTCCTGGCCGGGTGGAAGCCCTCCGAATCCCCGTTCGACACGGAGTTCGACCGGCTGGCCGTCGCCCGTGTACGCTCGGAAGGCAAGATCAAGGAGAACGACTGCACGCGCTACTGCTCCACCGCCTGGCTCGAGGAGCTGGATAGGAACCCGGCGACGCGGTACACCTCGGACGGCGATCCGAACACGATCACGTTCCCGAAGTCCGAAGAGGACCGGCTCGTCAAGGAGCTGCGCGGGCAGGGCCGGATCTACTGAGGCCCTCCGAACCCCCCCGAACCGCCCCCCGATTGACCACGGCGGCCTGGTCCAATATGCTGATCGCTGCGCTGTGGGCTTGCGCAGGCTTCGGACGGAGCAAGCTCGCGCTCGGTCAGGTCGACATCGGTTTCTCTGACGCGGCGGTTTTCCCGCCACGTCCCTCCGGTCATCGGCAGGGCGGATAACGGCCCTCCGCGCAGTTCAGGCAACTACGCATGTCCGTATCCGGAGCCAGCCGACACATGACGAGCAGCACCGAGGCAACCTCGACCACCCCGCAGGTAGCGGTCAATGACATCGGGTCCGAGGAAGCCTTCCTCGCCGCGATCGATGAGACCATCAAGTACTTCAACGACGGCGACATTGTCGAAGGCACTGTCGTCAAGGTCGATCGTGACGAGGTCCTCCTCGACATCGGCTACAAGACCGAGGGCGTCATCCCCTCGCGTGAGCTGTCCATCAAGCACGACGTCGACCCGAACGAGGTCGTGACGGTCGGCGACCACGTCGAGGCCCTGGTCCTCCAGAAGGAGGACAAGGAGGGCCGGCTGATCCTGTCCAAGAAGCGCGCCCAGTACGAGCGCGCCTGGGGCACGATCGAGAAGATCAAGGACGAGGACGGCATCGTCACCGGGACCGTCATCGAGGTCGTCAAGGGCGGCCTCATCCTCGACATCGGCCTGCGCGGCTTCCTGCCCGCGTCGCTGGTGGAGATGCGCCGGGTGCGGGACCTGCAGCCCTATGTCGGGCGCGAGCTCGAAGCCAAGATCATCGAGCTGGACAAGAACCGCAACAACGTGGTCCTGTCCCGCCGCGCCTGGCTGGAGCAGACCCAGAGCGAGGTCCGCCAGACCTTCCTCAACACCCTGCAGAAGGGCCAGGTCCGCAAGGGCGTGGTCTCCTCCATCGTCAACTTCGGCGCGTTCGTCGACCTGGGCGGCGTGGACGGCCTGGTGCACGTCTCCGAGCTGTCCTGGAAGCACATCGACCACCCCTCCGAGGTCGTCGAGGTCGGCCAGGAGGTCACCGTCGAGGTCCTGGACGTCGACATGGAGCGCGAGCGCGTGTCGCTGTCGCTCAAGGCGACCCAGGAAGACCCGTGGCAGCAGTTCGCCCGCACCCACCAGATCGGCCAGGTCGTGCCGGGCCGCGTCACCAAGCTGGTGCCGTTCGGCGCGTTCGTCCGGGTCGAGGAGGGCATCGAGGGCCTGGTGCACATCTCCGAGCTGGCCGAGCGCCACGTGGAGATCCCCGAGCAGGTCGTCCAGGTCGGCGACGAGATCTTCGTGAAGATCATCGACATCGACCTCGACCGGCGCCGGATCAGCCTGTCGCTCAAGCAGGCCAACGAGAGCGCCGCGGGCATCGAGGAAGAGGACTTCGACCCGACGCTCTACGGCATGCCCGCCGAGTACGACGAGCAGGGGAACTACAAGTACCCCGAGGGCTTCGACTCCGAGACCGGCGAGTGGCTCGAGGGCTACGACACCCAGCGCGAGACCTGGGAGCGGCAGTACGCCGAGGCCCGGTCCCGCTTCGACGCCCACCGCAAGCAGATCGAGGAGGCCCGCAAGGCCGAGGCCGAGGCCGAGGGCGGCGGCGCCCCGGCCGGGGAGACCTCGTACTCGGGCGGCGGCGGCGAGGAGACCTCCGGCGGCGCCCTGGCGACCGACGAGGCGCTGGCCGCGCTCCGCGAGAAGCTGTCCGGCGGCCAGTGATCCGGACGCGCTGAGCAGGACACTCTGACGGCCGCGTGCCGTCCCGAAAGGGGCGGCGCGCGGCCGTCGCCCTTTCCCGCCCCACCCCGAACGCACACGGCTCACTCCGCCCGCCGAAGCGCATTCGCGCTCCGCAGGGGCCGCTTCGGCGCACCCTTGAGAGACCCGCCACCCGCCGCCCCCGAGCGCCTGCTCGCCCGACTGCGGCCTACGGTCCGCTCGGGCCTGCCAGAGCGTGTGCGTGCTTCTCAGAGCGTGCCACCGCCAGGCCGCGCCCACCTTCTGGCGGCGAAAGCGGACGCGGCGGCGGCCTCGCAGGCGTCGTCGACCTGATCCGCGAAAAGGGCCTGGTCATCGACCTGTACGCCCGCGTCGCGCCGGTCGGCATCGAGATCCCGCCCACCTGCCCGGCGGCCTGGGACGCCGCATGCTGCGCGCCCTGCCCGGCACGCCGCGCGGAACGTTCCGCGCTCCCGAGCGCGGCGCGGGGGCGGCGAAGGCGGGATGTGGGGAGGGTGTTCGGGGGGATCGTGGCGCGGGCGGCCTTCTCGGGCTCTAGGCTCTGGATCGGGCTTGGTCCCGGAGCGGTTCCGGGGCCGGCGCCATCCGTTCGGGCGGGCGACCGATCCGGGGTGTTCTCCTCCGGAATCGTGGGTTTTCCGGCGGTTGCGCGACTCGCGGTGGGCGACGCTCGTGTTGGCCACCGGTACGCGCGATCATGGGTCGGCTCGCTCGTTCCGCTCGTCCCCGGGAGCATCCGTTCAATTGGCCAGCACAGACCTAGGCATCAGGACCGGCGAACCGGCCGGGCCGCCGATCGTTCCGCAGGGCCCGGCGCGGCTCGCGCTGATCGCGATCACGGTGGCGGTGCTCGCGCAGACCCTGCGCTCCGCGCTTCCCCAGTACGACCATTTCGCCGACACGGCGGGCACCGCGGTCGCGGGCGCCGTCGTCCTGGCGGTGTACCTGGCCGGGTTCGCCGGGCCGCTGATCAGGAAGGCCGCCGGGCCGCGCGGCCTGCTGCTGGCCGGGGTCGGCGGGCTGCTGGCCGTGCGGCTGCTGGCGCAGGCGCTGACGCCGCAGACGTGGCTGGCCTTCGTCGGCACGGCGGTCGGCATGATCGCGGTCGGGGCGCTGTACGAGGGCGCGCGCGGGCTGTCCGGCGTGGGGTTCGCCACCGCCACCGTCGCGGGCCTGTCGGCCGACGGCGCGGTGCGGATGGCGTTCGCGACCTGGGACGCCTCCTGGCGCTCGGGGATCGGCCCGTGGCTGGCCTGCCTGCTGTTCGTGGGCCTGGGCGCCGCCGCGCTCTACCGGGAGCTGTCCTCGGGCGCGGTGGCGGCGCCGGGGATCTCCTGGCAGGACGCGTTCGGCGCCGCGGCGTTCGGGCCGTTCCTGGCGCTGCAGGTGCTCGTGCTGTCCAGCCCGGCGTTCGTGGCCTCGGCGGGGTGGCTGTCGCTGACGGCCGCGCACGTGGTGATCGTGGTCGGGCAGGGGCTGGCGCTGGCGTTCCTGGCGTCCGGGCTGGCCGTGCGGGCGGTGCCCGGCGGCGTGTGCGTGCTCGGCGGGACGCTGCTGGGCGTGGGCGCCGGGGCGGTCGCCGGGACGTACGCCGTCGCGGGCGTCGAGGTGGTCCCGGTCGTGATCGTCGGCCAGGTGCTGTCGGCCTGGCTGCTGGCGGTGGCGTGCCGGGCGCCGCTGCGCCGGGCCGGTGTCGGCGGGCCGGTGCAGCGGATCGACGTGGGCGCCGCCACCGGCGGCCTGCTGATCGGGCTGATCCTGGTGTCGTACCAGGTCAGCGCGCTGGAGCCGATGCCGTTCCCGAACAACCTGCTGCCCGGCCTGGCGGGCATCGCGCTGGCCGCGCTGGCCGCGATCGACG
>NZ_JBHSON010000144.1:0-21195 GCF_042656285.1 Actinomadura rugatobispora
GGCCGTGCCCGCACCGCTCACGCCGGCGGCGCCCGCCGCGGCCACGCTCGCGCCCGACGGAGCCAGGCCCAGCGCGGCCAGCGGGAACAGCATCGCCACCGCCGCCGCGGCGCCCGCCAGGGCGCGCAGCCCCTGCCGCTCCCACCCGGCCCCGTACGCCGCCGACGCCACGCGCTCCAACTCGGCGACGAAGGCGACCGCGCCCGCGGGCCGCTCCCACGGATCCTTGGCCATGCCTTGCGCGACGAGCGGGCGCAGCGGCTCGGGCACCTCCTCCACCGGGACCGGGACGTTCAGGTGCCGGTGCATGAGCGCGCCCGGCTCCCCGGCGGCGAACGGACGCCGTCCTGTGACGCACTCGAAGAACACGCAGGTCGCCGCGTACACGTCGGTGGCCGGAGAGGCGGGCTCGGCACGCCACTGCTCGGGGGCCATGTAGACCGGCGTCCCCGAGCGGCCCGCCTCGCCCGCGTCCACCGCGATCCCGAAGTCGATCAGCTTGCTCAGCCCGTCGCCGCGCACGATCACGTTGGCGGGCTTGTAGTCGCGGTGGACGACGCCCAGCTCGTGCGCCGCGCCCAGGCCCAGCAGCGAGCCCTTGAGCACCGCCAGCGCGGCCTCGGGCGCGAGCGGCGCCCGCTCGGCCAGCACCGCCTTGAGGGACGCGCCGTCCACCGCCTCCATGACGATCGCCGCGCCCTGGGGCCGCTCCACCAGTCCGTACAGCCGGGCGATGCAGGGGTGGCGGACCCGCCGCAGCAGATCGGCCTCGTCCCGGAAACGCGCCCGGAAGCCCGCGTCGTCGCGCAGCCGGGGCGCCAGGTACTTGATCGCGGCGGGCGCGCCGGTGCCGTCGTGCCGGGCCAGCACGACCCGCCCCTGCGCGCCCTCGCCGAGGACCTTCAGCTCGCTGTACCCCGGGACCCGCCACTCGCCGCCCATGGAGCGCCACCCTCCGTGCTGTGATCAACCCAGAAGGGGTTATACAGGATCTCCGGATCCCCGGCGCCCGGTTCAGGCGGCCAGCGGCTCCGGCTCGGGCTCCGGCTCGGCCCCGGCCGCGCCGCGGCCGGACCCGGCCCCGGAGGCGTGCGGGGCCGACTCGACCGCCCCGGCGAGCGGCACGTACCGGGCCCCGAACGCGATCAGCAGCGCCAGCACGACCGTCACGCCCACGCCCACGCGCAGCGAGGTCGCGTCCGCCAGGAACCCGACCACCACCGGGCCGAGCAGCAGCCCGCCGTAGCCCATCGCGCCGACCTGCGCGACCGCGGCGGCCGGACGGTCCGGCACGGCCGTCCCGGCCAGCGAGATCGTGGTCGGGACGACGAGGCAGACCACCAGCCCGGTCACGAAGAACCCGGCGATCGCCACTGGCGCGCCCGGCGCCAGCACGACCACGGTCATGCCCAGCGCGGTGCCGATCCCGGCGCCCACCAGCAGGCGCCGGGTGCCGATCCGCGTCCGGATCCGGTCGCCGGCAAGCCGCCCGAACAGCATGGCCAGCTCGAACACCGGGTAGCCCAGCGCCGCCACCGCCTGGGTGGCGCCGAGCTCGTCGTGCAGGAGCAGCCCGCTCCAGTCGGCGATGGAGCCCTCGGTCATGAAAGCGATGAACGCCAGCGCGCCGATCAGGTAGACGGCGAGCGGCATCCGGGCGGCGCGGCGCCCGTCTCCGGACGCGGCGGGGGCGGGCGGGTCGGCCAGGTAGGTGCGGCCCAGCGCCAGCCCGGCGGGCAGCGACAGCAGCGCGGCGGCCAGCACGGTCGCGGTGAAGCCCAGGCCCGCCGCGGCGGTGGCGACGCCGAACAGGCCGCCGCTCATCGCGCCCGCGCACCAGCCGGCGTGCATGCCGCTCATGATCGGCCGCCGGTGGGCCTGCTCGACCACGCTGCCCTGGGCGTTCATCGCGATGTCGGTGATCCCGAAGGTCATGCCGAACACCGCCACCGCGGCCAGCAGCAGCCCGTAGGTCGGGGCCAGCGCGACCAGCAGGTAGGCGACCGCGGTGAGCGGCAGCGCGACGCGCAGGACGGTGCGGCTGCCGGCGCGGGCCATCACCGCCCGCAGCCCCTGCATCGCGGCGATCGCGCCGAGCCCCCAGACGAGCACGACGATGCCGATCTCGCTCTCGGTGGTCCCGAACTTGCCGGCCAGCGCGGGCATGCGGGCCACCCACACTCCAGTGAGCAGTCCTGCCAGGGCGAAGGTCAGGAACGTGCCCAGACGGGCGCGGGACAGCATCGGTTCACCTCTTACTGTGCTCGGGGGGAGGACGCCATGGAACGGCCGGCCTCGGCAAGGCGCCGCCGGGGCCGGCGGAGGAAGGTCGATCGGGGCGGTCAGCCCGCGGGGAAGCGGGCGAAGCGTCGTCGGCGGGCCGTCATGGCCGGGTCAGGTCGAGCAGGCGCCGTTTCAGCGCGCCGAGCCGCTCGGCGTCGTACGACTCCGGCGAGTGGCTGATCACTTCCCACAGGCCCTCGGCCGCCAGCCGCACGATCATCGCCGCCACCGGGTCGGGGTCGCCGGGGGGAGGCGCCCCGTGCCAGCGCGCCATCGCCTCGTTGAGCGGGGCGGCCAGCTCGGGATCGGCGGCGGCCGCCGTGATCGCCGACCAGCGCCGGTAGGCGCGGGCCTCCCCGGTGAGGATCTCGAACGTCGCCTCCACGTACGCCCGCGCGTAGGAGCCGGGGCCGCCGTCGTCGTGCGCGGCGACCAGCGCGTCGAACTCCTCGATCACCCGCGCGACCAGGCCCTTGACCAGGGCCTCCTTGGACGGGAAGTGGTAGAGCAGCCCGCCCTTGCTGACGCCGGCGCGGTCGGCGACCGCGGTGAGCGTCAGCGCCTGCGTGCCCTGCTCGGACAGCAGGGCCTCGGCGGCGTCGAGGAGGGCGTTCTTCTTCATGGCGAGGCTACTGTACCGGCTGGACGGTTCAGTGGACAAACCGGACGTCCTGCGCGTGATCACCACGACCTCCGCAACCGCCCGCACGCCGGGCAGCGGCCGGTCTCGGGGAAGGATCCGGGCGCGGCTAGTGTTGGGCGGGTGGTGACCTACCTCGACCATGCGGCGACCACCCCGATGCTGCCCGAGGCCGTCGCGGCGATGACGGCCGAGCTGGGCCGCGTGGGCAACCCGTCCTCGCTGCACGTCGCGGGCCGCCGGGCCCGCCGGGTGGTGGAGGAGTCCCGGGAGGTCATCGCGGAGACCTTCGGCGCCCGGCCCAGCGAGGTCGTCTTCACCTCCGGCGGCACCGAGGCCGACAACCTCGCGATCAAGGGCCTGTACTGGGCCCGCCGCGCCGCCGACCCGTCCCGCACCCGCGTGCTGGCCGGGGCCGTCGAGCACCACGCCGTCCTCGACACGGTGCAGTGGCTGGCCGACCACGAGGGCGCCCGCGTCGACTGGATCCCGGTGGACGGCAGCGGCCGCGTCCTGCCGGAGGCGCTGCGCGAGCTGATCGCTCCCGATGTGGCGTTGGTCACGGTGATGTGGGCCAACAACGAGGTCGGCACCGTCCAGCCGGTGGACGAGCTGGCCGCCGTCGCCCGCGAGCACGGCGTCCCCTTCCACACCGACGCCGTCCAGGCCGCCGGGCACCTCCCGGTCGGGCTGCACCACAGCGGCGCGCAGGCGCTCACCCTCAGCGGGCACAAGCTCGGCGGGCCGCTCGGCGTGGGCGCGCTGCTGCTCGGCAAGGGCGTCGACCCGGTGCCGCTGCTGCACGGCGGCGGCCAGGAGCGCGACGTGCGCTCCGGGACGCTCGACACCCCGGCCATCGCGGGCCTCGCCGCCGCCGTCCAGATCGCGGCCGGACGGCGGGACGCCGAGGCGCGGCGGCTGTCCGGGCTGCGCGACCGGCTGATCGAGGCCGTGCTGGAGGCCGTCCCCGACGCCGTCCTGAACGGCGACCCCGCCGGGAGGCTGCCGGGGAACGCGCACTTCTCCTTCCCCGGCTGCGAGGGCGACGCGCTGCTGATGCTGCTGGACGCGCGCGGCATCGCCTGCTCCACCGGCTCCGCCTGCTCGGCCGGGGTGTCCCAGCCCAGCCACGTGCTGCTGGCCATGGGCGCCGACCCGGCCCGCGCCCGCGGCTCCCTGCGCTTCACCCTCGGCCACACCTCGACCGAGGACGACGTCAAGGCGCTGGCCGAGGCCATCGGCCCCGTCGTCGAACGCGCCCGCCGCGCCGGCCTCTCCTAGAGGGCCTGGAGGGCTAGGGCTTGTAGGGGGCGAGCGCCCGCCAGCCCGGGTCGCTGGTGGAGGCGACCTTGGCCTTGCCCTCGGGCCAGCCCGCCGCCATCTGGTCCAGCTCGGCGATCACTCCGGAGTCGGGGTCGGCGTACAGGTGGAACACCCGCAGCCCGTCGCCGGTCTCCCGTACCGCCAGCACCGCCCGGTCGCCCAGCGAGGTGAGCTTCTTCTCGAACTTGCGCAGCGCCCCGGCGGAGGGCTCCACCGGCAGCCGGTCGGGGTTGCTGTGCGCGTACGGCACCGTGATCGCCACGTGCAGGTCGCACAGCGGGTAGTCCTGGCGGTGCAGCGGGAACCGCGCGCCCAGCCGGGCCGGGTGGCCGCGCGGGGTGCGGCTCTCGCCGGTCAGCCAGGTCGGCTCCTCGAACGGCTCGGCGATCTGCTCGACCACGGCGGGCAGCATCGACGGCGGCAGCGCGTCCACCGGCGCCTCGGTCGCGATCGTGATCTCGCCGATCCAGCGGGCCACGTCGTCCTCGCCCATGGACCAGTCGAGGACGTGCGCGGCCACCTGCATCCGCTGCTCCTCCGACACGAACAGGAAGTCGGGGTGGTAGGCGGAGATGTGCACCCGGGCGCGGCCCGCGTCGGCGCGCATGCCCAGCTTCACGTAGTCGAGGTCGAACTCGTGGTCGCCCAGGACGAGCTTGTGCTCCAGCATCTCCAGGTCGGCCTGCCGCGCCGGGAAGAACCGCCAGCCGCCGGCCGCGGCGCCCCGGGGCGCCGCGCGGTGCCAGCGCTCGGCCAGGCCGCGCAGCTCGGGGTCGCCCGCCCCGGTGACGGTCAGGGTGGGGGCGTCGTCGTCACCGCCGCCGATCTCCCACTGCAGCTCGGGGTGGATCTTGTGCACCCGGTGCGAGAGGTCCTCCACGATGGCGGCCGGCAGCCCCTCGCCGCCGGCGTCCCCGTCGTCACCCGCGTCACCGGATTCGCCGGATTCGCCGGGCGATTCGTCGACGGCGAGGGCGTGGGCGGAGGCGTTGATCGACTTCTCGATCTCCGGGCGCGCTCGCGCCCACCACTCCCAGAACTCGCTGATCGAGGCGGGTGTGGCGGCGGACGTCTCGCGGGGACGGCGGAAGATTCCCATAGCGGGCTCATCGTACGCGCAAACCCGGTGATCGGGCCGCAGCGACAGGGCCCGGCAGCGCTTAGTCTGGGAGCGTTATGACTTTGCGCGTACTCGCCGCCATGTCGGGCGGCGTCGACTCCGCCGTGGCCGCCGCCCGCGCCGCCGAGGCCGGTCACGAGGTGACCGGCGTCCACATGGCGCTGTCCAGCAACCCGCAGTCCTACCGGACGGGCGCCCGGGGCTGCTGCACCCTGGAGGACTCCCGGGACGCCCGCCGCGCCGCCGACGTGATCGGCATCCCGTTCTACGTATGGGATCTCGCCGAACGCTTCCACCGCGACGTGGTGGAGGACTTCGTCGACGAGTACGCCGCGGGCCGCACCCCCAACCCGTGCCTGCGCTGCAACGAGAAGATCAAGTTCGCGGCGCTGCTGGACCGGGCGCTGGCGCTGGGCTTCGACGCGGTCTGCACCGGCCACTACGCCCGCCTCGGCGAGGGCGGCGTGCTGCGCCGCGGCGTCGACGCGGGCAAGGACCAGTCGTACGTGCTGGCGGTGTGCACGCCCGAGCAGCTCGCGCACGCGATGTTCCCGCTGGGCGACACCACCAAGGCCGGCATCCGGGCCGAGGCGGAGCGGCGCGGCCTGCAGGTGGCCGACAAGCCCGACAGCCACGACATCTGCTTCATCGCCGACGGCGACACCAAGGGGTTCCTGGCCGACCGGCTCGGCACGGCCCCCGGCCCGATCGTGGACGTCGACGGCAACGAGGTCGGCGAGCACGAGGGCGCCTACGCCTACACCGTGGGGCAGCGCAAGGGCCTGCGCATCGGGCGTCCCGCGCCCGACGGCCGGCCCCGCTACGTGCTCGACATCTCCCCGGTGACCAACACCGTCACCGTGGGGCCGCGGGAGGCGCTGGACGTCCACGAGATCGTGGGCGAGCGGCCGGTGTGGCTGTCGGAGGAGCCCGCCGGGGCGTTCGGCTGCCAGGTGCAGCTGCGGGCGCACGGCGAGGTCCACGACTGCGTCGCCGAGCCGCGGGACGGCCTGCTGCGGATCCGGCTGGCCCGTCCCGCGCGCGGGGTGGCCCCGGGCCAGGCGGCGGTGCTGTACGCGGGGGACCGCGTGCTGGCCTCGGCCACCATCGCCGAGGCGGCCCGCCTCCCCGCGTGAGGGCCGGGAGCCGCTATCTTCCCTAGGCGCCCTTCCCCGTGCGCCGCTCCCGGGCACGCGGGCGCCTGAAGTCGATCGAGTACAGGCCGGGTACGCGGCCGAGCAGATTCGTGAGGTGAGGATTCGTGAGGTTCGGTGTCTCCACCTTCGTGACGGACGAGGGGATCGGCCCGGCCGAGCTGGGCCGCGCCCTGGAGGAACGCGGCTTCGGGTCCCTCTACGTCGCCGAGCACACCCACATCCCGGTGAAGCGGGAGTCCCGGTGGCCGGGCGGCGCCGACCTGCCGCGCTGGTACTACCGGACCCTCGACCCGCTCGTGACGCTGACCGCCGCGGCGGTGGCGACCGAGCGGCTGGAGGTCGGCACCGGCATCGCGCTGGTCGTGCAGCGCGACCCGATCGTCCTGGCCAAGGAGATCGCCTCCCTCGACCTGGTGTCGGGCGGACGGGCGGTGCTGGGCGTGGGCGCGGGCTGGAACCGCGAGGAGATGCGCAACCACGGCACCGACCCGCGCACCCGGATGCGGCTGCTCGCCGAGCGGGTGCGGGCGATCAAGACGCTGTGGACGCAGGAGGAGGCGGAGTTCCACGGCGAGTTCGTCGACTTCGACCCGGTGCACCTCTACCCCAAGCCCGTCCAGGACCCGCACCCGCCGGTGCTGGTCGGCGGCGCGGGCCCGACGACGTTCGACCGGGTGCTGGAGTTCGGCGACGGCTGGATGCCGATCTACGGCCGGGGCGCGGGCGACCTGGCCGTCCAGATCGCCGAGCTGCGGGAGCGGGCCGGGCGGCGGGTGCCGGTGACGGTGTTCGGCGTCCCGGCCGAGGCCGCGGTCGTGGCGGAGCTGGAGGCGGCCGGCGCCGACCAGGCCCTGTTCAACCTGAAGACCCTGCCGGAGGACGGCACCCTCCGCGAACTCGACGAGCTGGCCGGGCTGCTATGACCACCGACGCCGTGAACGACGAGGACCGGCCCTACCCCTGGGGCCCGGGGACGGCCACCGGGGTGGGCTCCTACCCCGGCGGGGACGCCGCCGAGGCGCTGCGGACCGTGCTGGGCGAGGTGCCCGAGCTGCCGCACCTGCCCGAGCTGCCCGCGCGCGGTCCGGGCGCCGACATGATCGGCCGCACCGCCGGGCTGCTGGTCGACCTGGCCGTGCACGTGGAGCCGTCCGGGTGGCGGTTCTCCGACCGTCCGGGCCGCGACACCCGGCGCAGCCACGACCATCTGGCGCGCGATCTGGACCTGCTGGAGGAGGTCGCGGAAGGGCACGACGGCCCGTTCAAGATCCAGGTGTGCGGGCCCTGGACGCTGGCGGCCGGGATCGAGCTGCGGCACGGCGACCGCGCGCTCCGCGACCCGGGCGCGGTCCGCGACCTGACCGAGTCGCTGGCCGAGGGCGTGGCCCGGCACGTCGCGGACGTGCGGCGGCGGCTCCCGCACGCCCGGATCCTGCTCCAGATCGACGAGCCGGGGCTGCCCGCGGCGCTGGCCGGACGGGTGCCGACCGCCAGCGGGTTCTCGCGGCTGCGCGCGGTGGAGCCGCCGCTGGCCGAGCACGGGCTGCGCCAGGTGATCGAGGCCGTGGACGGCGAGGCGTTCCCCGTCGTGCACTGCTGTGCGCGCCAGGTCCCTTACGCCCTGCTGCGGGGCGCCGGGGCGAAGGCGATCTCGGTCGATCTCACCATGGTCCCGCGGAAGGACGACGACGCGGTGGGGGAGACGATCGACGCCGGGGTCGCGCTGTTCCTCGGCGCGGTCCCGGGCGTGGACGCGGCGCTGCCGTCCCTGGAGGCCACCGCCGCGCCCGTGCGGGAGCTGTGGCGGCGGCTGGGGTTCCCCGCGCCGCGGCTGGCCGAGCAGGTCGTGATCACACCGGCGTGCGGTCTGGCGGGCGCCTCGCCGCGGTACGCGCGGGCGGCGCTGAAGCGCTGCCGCGACGCCGCCCGGATGCTGTACGAGGCCGCCGAGTAGGCGGCGCGGCGCGTTCCGTCCGGTATCCGCGCACGTCGGACGGGGCGCGGCGGGTGGCCAAACTGTCCGGGGCACCGGCCAGAATGGGGGCATGACCGCGAGCCAGGGTGTGCCCATGGAGGCCGCTCAGCGCCATCGGGAGCTGAGCCAGGAGATCGACGAGGCCAACTACCGGTACTACGTGCTCGACGCCCCGACGCTGAGCGACGCCGCCTACGACCGGCGGATGCGCGAGCTGCGGGCGCTGGAGGAGGAGCACCCGGAGCTGGTCACCCCCGACTCGCCGACCCAGAGGGTCGGCGCGCCGATCACCACCGACTTCGCGACCGTCGGGCATCTGGAGCGGATGCAGAGCCTCGACAACGCGATGAACACCGACGAGCTGCTGGCCTGGGACGACCGGGTGGTGCGGGAGGCGGGCCGGATCGCCGCCTACCTGTGCGAGCCGAAGATCGACGGGCTGGCGATCGCGCTGGTGTACGAGGACGGCCGGCTGGTGCGGGCCGTCACCCGCGGCGACGGCCAGACCGGGGAGGACGTCACCCACAACGTCCGCACCATCGCCTCGGTGCCGTCCCGGCTGGCGGGCGAGGGCTGGCCGGCGGTGCTGGAGGTGCGCGGCGAGGTCTTCCTGACGGTCGAGGGGTTCCAGCAGGTCAACGAGGTGCAGGCGGAGGCGGGCAAGGAGCCGTTCGCCAACCCGCGCAACGCCGCCGCCGGGTCGCTGCGGCAGAAGGACCCGCGGGTCACCGCGCGGCGGCCGCTGGACATGCTGATCCACGGGTTCGGGCGCTGGCAGGGCGGGGTGCGGCCCGACAGCCAGGCCGAGGCGTACGAGGTGATGGGCGGGTGGGGCCTGCCGGTCAGCGACCGCTACCGGGTCGTCGAGACCATGGACGCCGTCCGCGAGTACATCGAGTACTACGGCGAGCACCGGCACGGCACCGCGTACGAGATCGACGGCGTGGTCGTCAAGGTCGACCAGTTCCCGCTGCAGCGGCGGCTGGGGTCCACCTCGCGGGCGCCGCGCTGGGCGATCGCGTGGAAGTACCCGCCGGAGGAGGTCAACACCCGGCTGCTGGACATCAAGGTCGGCGTGGGCCGTACCGGGCGGGTCACCCCGTACGGGGTGATGGAGCCGGTCAGGGTCGCCCAGACCACGGTGGAGTACGCCACGCTCCACAACGCGGGCGAGGTCAAGCGCAAGGGCGTGCTGATCGGCGACATGGTGGTGCTGCGCAAGGCGGGCGACGTGATCCCCGAGATCGTGGCGCCGGTGCCCGGGCTGCGCGACGGCTCCGAGCGCGAGTTCACGATGCCCTCGCACTGCCCCGAGTGCGGCACCGAGCTGGCGTACGAGAAGGAGGGCGACGCCGACATCCGCTGCCCCAACGCCCGGTACTGCCCGGCGCAGCTGCGCGAGCGGGTGTTCTTCGCGGCCGAGCGGGAGCGGCTCGACATCGACGCGCTGGGCTACGTCGCGGCGACCGCGCTGACCCAGCCGCTGGAGCCCGCCGATCCGCCGGTGAAGAACGAGGGCGACCTGTTCGGCCTGACGGTGGAGCGGCTGCTGCCGATCAGGACGGTGGTGCGCGACCGCCGCACCGGCCTGCCGAAGGTCGACGAGAAGACCGGCGAGCCGAAGGTCGTGACGTTCTTCGCCAACAAGGAGGGCGAGCCGAAGAAGATCGTCGAGATCCTCTTCGAGGAGCTGGAGAAGGCCAAGGAGCAGCCGCTGTGGCGGGTGCTGGTGGCGCTGTCGATCCGGCATGTCGGCCCGTCGGCGGCCCGCGACCTGGCCCGGGAGATGCGCTCGATGGACGCGATCCGGGAGGCGTCCGAGGAGGAGCTGGCCGCGGTGGACGGGGTCGGGCCCACCATCGCGCGGTCGATCAAGAGCTGGTTCGAGGTCGACTGGCACCGGGAGATCGTGCGCAAGTGGGCCGAGGCGGGCGTCCGGATGGAGGAGGAGGGCGCGGCGGGCCCGCGCCCGCTGGAGGGCGTCACGGTGGTGATCACCGGGTCGATGCAGGAGTACAGCCGGGACTCGGCCACCGAGGCGGTGCAGGCGCTGGGCGGCAAGGTCAGCGGGTCGGTGTCGAAGAAGACGGGCTTCGTGGTCGCGGGCGACAAACCCGGGTCCAAATACGACAAGGCCGTCAAGCTCGGTGTGCCGGTGCTGGACGAGGACGGATTCCGCGTGCTGCTGGCCGAGGGGCCGGAAGCGGCCAAAAACGTGACCCAGAGCGGGGACGCATGACCGGGCCGTGGTCGTTGCACGGATAACCAGGTTGGTGTTACCCAACGGTACAGTACGACTACCCACCGGCGGTGTCCTAGTGCAGAATGGGCATAACGGAACGTACCCAATCGGTTTCGCGAAGTTGAGCAAAGGTCGTACCCTCCCTGTCATCACGACCCAGCAGAACCTCCGGTCGTAACACAGGGGAGCGCCCTCCAGCACCGCCGGCGGCCGCGGGCCCCGGGCCGGGGGTCGGCCCTCGTACTCCCCCCGAGGATGTGATGAAGGACCCGAACAACACGCGGAACACGATGCCGCGCCGGGGCTCCCCGCTGTGGATCTACTTCGTGGTCGCCGTCCTGGCGGGCGGCGCCGCGTGTGTCGTCGCGCTCGCCGGGCTGTCGGGCGCCGACGTCGACGCCCTCCTGGGCAATCCGCTCTTCTGGATCCTGGGCTGCTTCATCGTGTTCGGCGAGCTGCGGCCGATCATCACGCCCGGCTCCACCGAGAACAACGGCGCCACGACCTCCACGACGTTCTCGTTCGCGGCGCTGCTGTACGCGGGGCTGCCCATCGCCGCGCTGCTCCAGGCCGTCGCCGCCGCCACCTGCGGCATCCTGCGGGGCCGCAGCCCGCACCGCATCGCGTTCAACGTCGCGCAGTACACCCTCAGCCTGGGCGCCGCCCAGCTCGTCCTCATGCTGTTCGGGGTGCGCGCCACCCCGACCTCCCTGTGGGTGCCCGAAGGCCAGGACCTGCCCGCGATCGCGCTGGCCGGCGCCGTCTACTTCGTCTGCAACGACACCCTGGTCGGCACCGCGATCGCGCTGCACGAGCGGGTGTCGCTGGTGAAGGCGCTGCGCTGGGACCTCGGCTACCAGGTGCTGGTGCACCTGGCCCTGCTCGGGCTGGCGCCGCTGATGGTCGTCGCGATGGACCGCTCGGCCGCGTTCGTCCCGCTGATCGTGCTGCCGTTCATCGCGGTGTACCTGAACGCCTCGGTGTCGGTGCGGCGCGAGCACCAGGCGCTGCACGACGGCCTGACCGGGCTGCCCAACCGCAAGCTGCTGATCGTCCGCACGGAGGAGGCGCTGGCCGAGGCGCGCGGCGCGCGGGCCCGCGCCGCCGCTGCCGCCGCGGCGGCGGCGAACCGGTCAGGGGCCTCCAGGCAGCCCGGCGCGGGCGCCGCCCCGCGGCTCAAGGGCGCCGGCGAGCCCGGCCGCCGCACCGGGCTCTTCCTCCTCGACCTCGACCGGTTCAAGGAGGTCAACGACACCCTCGGGCACCCGACCGGCGACCGCCTCCTGCAGCTGGTCGCGCACCGGCTCACTCACAGCGTCCGCCCCGGCGACCTGGTGGCCCGGCTCGGCGGCGACGAGTTCGCGGTGCTGCTGCCCACCGTCCGCGACGCGGCCGCGGCCCGCGAGGTCGCCGCCCGGCTGCGGGCCGCGCTCAGCGAGCCGGTGCGCCTGGACGGCATGTCGTTCGACCTGGAGGCCAGCGTCGGGATCGCGCTGTTCCCCGACCACGCCCCCGACTTCGAGCTGCTGCTCCAGCGCGCCGACGTCGCGATGTACGAGGCCAAGGGGAGGCGCACCGGTGTCGAGGTCTACTCGCCGTCCAAGGACCGCAACTCCCCGGCCCGGCTGACGATGCTCGGCGACCTGCGCCGCGCCGTCGACCGCGGCGAGCTGGAGCTGTTCTACCAGCCCAAGGTCGCGCTGCACGACGGCCAGCTGGTGGGCATGGAGGCGCTGCTGCGCTGGCGGCACCCCGACAAGGGCCTGCTGGAGCCGGAGCACTTCCTGCCGATCGCCGAGCAGACCTACCTGATGCGCTCGATCACCCAGTACGTGGTGGAGTCCGCGCTGGCGCAGGCGGCCGCGTGGTGGCGGGAGGACCTCACCGTCCAGGTCGCGGTGAACGCCTCCGGCCGCGACCTGCTCGACACCGGTCTCACCGAGACCATCGAGGAGGGCCTGCTGCGCCGGGGCCTGCCCGCGGCGTCGCTGCAGCTGGAGATCACCGAGAAGATCCTGATGAACGAGCAGGCCTACGCCTCCGACACGGTGACGGCGCTGGCCGCGCTGGGCATCCCGCTCAGCCTGGACGACTTCGGCACCGGCTACTCCTCGCTGGTCCGGCTCAAGCGGATGCCGGTCGAGGAGATCAAGATCGACGCCTCGTTCGTGTCCCGGATCACCGCCTCCGCCGACGACGCGGTGATCGTGCGGTCCGTCATCGACCTGGCCCGCACCCTGGGCCTGCGCTCGGTCGCCGAGGGCGTGGAGGATCCGCAGACCGCCGCGGCGGTGCGCGAGATGGGCTGCGACGCCGCCCAGGGCTGGCACTTCGGCCGTCCCATGGACGCCGCCACCGCCACCGACTGGCTGCGCCGCCGCACGCAGCGCGCGCCCGAACCGGCGGCCTGACGCCGTCAGTAGCGGCGCCGGTACTCGGGCTCGACGTCCTCGTAGTAGTGCTCCTCGCGGACGGCCGGCGGCCGGCGGCGCGCGCTCGCGAACCGGACGATCCCCAGGATCAGCCCGGCCAGCCCGCCGACCATGGGGATGATCCCGACCACCCGGATGTCGACCCCGCTGACCTCGAACTCCACCGCGTACGTCAGGATCGCCCCGATGATGATCAGTGCGAGTCCGCCTCCGATGGTCACGGTGCCACTCCTCTCGTCCCTGCCGTACCCGCCCAACCTTCCCGACATATCCGCTTGAAACCTGTCGCCCGGCGGATGTCCGGAATGGGAGTGATGAAACGATCGCCCTGACCCGGCGGAGAGTGAAAGTCGGAGGCCCGGTCAGAGATCGGCCGAGGGAAGGGGTGGGAACGCTACGATTCGTCCATGAATAATGCGGCACGTGGGATAATCTTCGGCGTTTTCCTTCTTGGAACGCTGCTGATGGGTGCCACCGCGACCCAGTACATCGAGAGCGACTCCGAGACCAGCGCCAAGGGGGCCCTGGTCTGCGGGCTGCTCGCCATCGCCAGCGCGATGATCGCGGCCGGCGCGCTCAACGGCATGACCCCGCCCGCCCCGAAGGTCGCACGCTTCGTCCCGCCCGGCGCTCCTCCCCAGGCGGCCCAGCCCCAAGCGCAGCCCCAGGCCCAGCCCTACTCCCAGCCCGCGACCCCGCCCTACGGCGCGTACGGCGGCCAGCCCCAGCAAGGCGGCCCGCAGGCGGGCCCGCCCCAGCAGCCCGGCCCTTCCCGCTGAGCCGCCCAGCCGAAAACGTTATTCGGGTACGGCGCTCATCGGCCGCGCGGCGCAATTGCCGGCCCGATCGAATTCTCCGGCGCCGGGGCGCCCGCGTATTCGCGGTGATCGGAAGCGGCTCGGGCGGTGTGGATCGTCGCCGCCGCGGACGGTGCCGGACGATCGTCCCGCCGGGTTCCGGGCGGCTCCCGCGACCCGCCGTGGGTGCCCGCCACCGCCCGGCGGTCCCGGGCGGGCGCCGCGCGCGGCGGGCGGCCGGGGGTAAATCCGGTCGGGTCGTGGGGGTGCGGCCCATAGGATGGCAGCTAACTTCATCGATCGCAGGAACGGTTGTCACATGTCCGCCATCACCCGTGACGAGGTGGCGCACCTCGCTCGGCTGTCCCGGCTGGCGCTGGCCGACGATGAGCTCGACCATCTCGCCGCGCAGCTCGACCAGATCATCTCCGCGGTCGCGCGGGTGCAGGAGGTTGCCGCGGAGGACATCCCGCCCTCCTCGCACGCGCTGCCGCTGACCAACGTGTACCGGGCCGACGAGGTCCGGCCCTCGCTGACCCCGGAGCAGGCCCTCTCGGGCGCTCCGAAGGCCGAGGAGCAGCGCTTCCGCGTACCCCGGATCCTGGACGAGGAGGCCTGAGCATGGCGGAGACGAGGGAGCCGGAGGGGCGCGGCGGCGCCTGGACTGACGAGCGAGGAACGAGCGAGGAGGGAAGGCGTCGCCAGGAGGCGCCCCGGAGGCGACCGGGGAGCACAGCCAGCGATCTGGTCAGGCGGACCGCCGCGGAGCTGGCGGAGCTGATGGCCTCCGGGCAGGCGTCCGCGGCCGAGGTGGCGCGGGCGCACCTGGACCGGGTGGCCGCCGTCGACGGCGCCGTCGGCGCGTTCCTGCACGTCGACGAGGAGGCCGTGCTCGCCCAGGCGCGCGCGATCGACGAGCGGCGCGCCGCGGGGGAGGAGCTCGGGCCGCTGGCCGGGGTGCCGATCGCGCACAAGGACGTGTTCACCACCACCGACATGCCCACCACCGCCGGGTCGAAGATCCTGCAGGGGTGGCGGCCGCCGTACGACTCGACCGTGACCGCGCGGCTGCGCGAGGCCGGGCTGGTCATCCTCGGCAAGACCAACATGGACGAGTTCGCGATGGGCTCCTCCACCGAGAACAGCGCCTACCAGACGACCCGCAACCCGTGGGACCTGGAGCGGATCCCGGGCGGGTCGTCCGGCGGGTCCTCGGCGGCGGTCGCCGCGTACCAGGCGCCGCTGGCCACCGGCACCGACACCGGCGGCTCGATCCGCCAGCCGGCCGCGGTGACCGGGATCGTGGGCGCCAAGCCGACCTACGGCGGGTCGTCCCGGTACGGCGTGATCGCGTTCGCGTCGTCGCTGGACACGCCGGGCCCGTTCGCGCGCACCGTGCTGGACGCGGCGCTGCTGCACGAGGCGTTCTCGGGCCACGACCGGATGGACGCCACCTCGATCGACGAGCCGGTGCCGCCGGTCGTGGAGGCCGCCCGCCGCGCCGACGTGACCGGGCTCACCGTGGGCGTGGTGAAGGAGTTCGCCGGCGACGGCTACCAGCCGGGCGTGCTGGCCCGCTTCGACGAGACGGTCGAGCTGCTGGAGTCGCTGGGCGCCAAGGTCGTCGAGGTGTCCTGCCCCAACTTCACCTACGCGCTGCCCGCCTACTACCTGATCGCGCCCTCGGAGTGCTCGTCCAACCTGGCGCGGTTCGACGCCATGCGGTACGGGCTGCGGGTCGGCGACGACGGCACCCGCAGCGCCGAGGAGGTCATGGCGCTCACCCGGGCCGAGGGCTTCGGTCCCGAGGTCAAGCGGCGGATCATGCTGGGCACCTACGCGCTGTCCTCGGGCTACTACGACGCCTACTACGGCAAGGCGCAGCAGGTCCGCACGCTGATCCAGCGCGACTTCGACGCCGCGTTCGGGCAGGTGGACGTGCTGATCTCGCCGACCACGCCGACGACCGCGTTCGCGATCGGGGAGCGCGCCGACGACCCGATGGCGATGTACCTCGCCGACCTGTGCACGATCCCGGCCAACCTGGCGGGCAACGCGGCCATCTCCGTGCCGTGCGGGCTGTCCGGCGACGGGCTGCCGGTCGGGTTGCAGATCATGGCCCCCGTGCTGGGCGACGACCGGGTGTACCGGGTCGGCGCCGCCGTCGAGCGGGCCCTGGAAGACCGCTGGGGCGGCCCGCTGCTGGCCAAGGCCCCCGAACTCGCGGAGGCCGGCAAGTGAGCACGCCGACGGTGATGAAGTACGACGAGGCGCTGGCGAAGTACGAGCCGGTGCTGGGCATCGAGACCCACATCGAGCTGGGCACCGAGACCAAGATGTTCTGCGGCTGCCGCACCGTGTTCGGCGCCGAGCCCAACACCCAGGTCTGCCCGGTGTGCCTGGGCCTGCCCGGGGCGCTGCCGGTGACCAACCGGGCCGCGATCGAGGGCATCATCAAGATCGGTCTGGCGCTGAACTGCGAGATCGTGGACTGGTGCAGGTTCGCCCGGAAGAACTACTTCTATCCGGACATGCCGAAGAACTTCCAGATCTCCCAGTACGACGAGCCGCTGTGCGTGGACGGCCACCTCGAGGTCGAGGTCGAGGGCGAGACGTACCGGATCGAGATCGAGCGCGTCCACATGGAGGAGGACACCGGCAAGTCCCTGCACGTGGGCGGCGCCACGGGCCGCATCCACGGGGCCGAGTACTCGCTGGTCGACTACAACCGGGCCGGGATCCCGCTGGTGGAGATCGTCACCAAGCCGATCCCCGCGACCGGTGACCGGGCGCCGCTGGTGGCGCGCGCGTACGCGACCGAGCTGCGCGAGCTGGTGCGCTCGCTGGGCGTGTCGGACGTGCGGATGGAGCAGGGCTCGATGCGCTGCGACGTCAACGTGTCGCTGATGCCGCGCGGCGCCTCCGCGTGGGGCACCCGCACCGAGACCAAGAACGTCAACTCGCTGCGCTCGGTCGAGCGGTCGGTGCGGTCGGAGATCGAGCGGCAGGCCGGGGTGCTGGAGTCCGGCGGCCGGGTGGTCCAGGAGACCCGGCACTTCCACGAGGAGACCGGCGCCACCACCAGCGGGCGGAGCAAGGAGGAGGCGCAGGACTACCGCTACTTCCCCGAGCCCGACCTGGTGCCGATGGCGCCGTCCCGGGAGTGGGTGGAGGAGCTGCGCGCGACGCTGCCCGAGCCGCCCGCCGCCCGCCGCGCGCGGGTGCAGAAGGAGTGGGGCCTGTCCGACCTGGAGCTGCGCGACGTCGTCAACGCCGGGGCGCTCGACCTGATCGAGGAGACGATCGGCGCGGGCGCCGACGCCGCCGCGGCCCGCAAGTGGTGGATGAACGAGCTGTCGCGGCGCGCCACCGAGCAGGGCGCGGAGCTGGCCGACCTGCCGATCACCCCGGCGCAGGTGGCGCGGATCCAGGAGATGGTCGCGGCCGGCGAGCTGAACGACAAGCTGGCCCGCCAGGTCTTCACCGGCGTCCTGGACGGCGAGGGCGGGCCCGACGAGGTGGTCGCCGCCCGCGGGCTGAAGGTGGTCAGCGACGACGGCGCGCTGACCGCGATCGTCGACCAGGTGATCGCCGACAACCCGGACGTGGCCGAGAAGGTCCGCGGCGGGAAGGTCAACGCGGTGGGCGCGCTGATCGGCCCGGTGATGAAGGCCACCCGCGGGCAGGCCGACGCGGGCCGGGCCCGGCAGCTGATCCTGGAGCGTCTCGGGGCGTCCTGATCCACCCGTTCGGGGCGCCCCTTTCCGGGACGGTCCCGCGGCGGGCGACCGGCCGGAACCGTCCGTGCCGGGAGCGACCTGCGGGTATCTCCGGGGCGCCCCGATCGTCCCGATAATGGGCGCGCGGCCGGGATGGGCGGTGCGATATCGTCCGTCACTGATCGTGCCCGCCGGGACGAAGCAGGGAACGTTGAACAAGAACATCACCACGCTGATGGCCGCCGCGTCACTGGGGATCCTCGCGTTCGGGACGGCCGCGTGCGGCGGCGACGACGGCGAGAAGGCCGCGCCGCCGTCCGCGTCCGCCTCCTCCTCCGCGCCCGCCTCGCCGGGGCAGGGCGCGGCCACCTCGGGAGCGCCGTCCGCCCCGGGAGCCCCGTCCGCTCCGGGAGCGCCCGCGGCGCCCGGTGGCGCCCCGGCCCCGCCGCCCCCGCCGCCCGCCCTCCAGGTCGTGCTGGTCGACGCCAAGGGCACCAAGTACGGCCGCCAGTCGCTGGCGGACGCGATGGCGCGCGCCGCCCGCCAGGCGGGCGGGAACGTCCCGGCGAACTTCTGCGAGAACGCCTACCAGAAGGCCGAGAAGGACGGCGGGAGGTTCCCGGCCGGGAAGCCCGCGTACCTGGAGGCGTGCGGGCAGGGCGTCAAGCAGGCATCCTCCGGCTGACCGGCGGCGCTCAGCGCTGCACGGGGATGACGAGGATCGTGTCGTCGCCCTGGCGCGGGTCGCCGCGGCCGTCGCGGTTGCTGGTGGTGACCCACAGCGAGCGGCCGTCGGGGGACGCCACGGCGGCGCGGAGGCGGCCGTACCGGCCCTGGTAGTGGGCGATGGGACGGCCCACGTTGCCGTTGCCGTCCAGCGGCACCTGCCACAGCCGTTCGCCGCGCAGCGCGGCGGCCCACAGCGAGCCGCCCGCGTAGGCGAGCCCGGACGGCGACGCCTCGGCGGTCGACCAGGTCAGCAGCGGGTCGGTGTACTGCCGCTGCCCGCCGACGCCCTCCACACGGGGCCAGCCGTAGTTGGCGCCTCGCTCGATCCGGTTGATCTCGTCGAAGCGGTCCTGGCCGAACTCGGTGGCGTACATGCGCTTGGCGTCGTCCCAGGCCAGGCCCTGCACGTTGCGGTGGCCGTACGTCCAGATCCTGGTGCCGTAGGGGTTGCCCGGTGCGGGCCTGCCGTCGGGGGTGACGCGCAGGATCTTCCCGCCGAGGGAGTCGCGGTTCTGGGCGAGCTCGGTCCGGTAGATCTCGCCGGTGCCGATGTAGAGCATGCCGTCGGGGCCGAAGGCGATGCGCCCGCCGTTGTGGTTGCTGCCCTTGGGGATGCCCGTCACGATCGGCTGCGGGCTTCCGAGGCGGTCGTCGTAGCGGTAGCGGACGACCCGGTTGTCGCCGGCGGCGGTGAAGTAGAGGTAGACGTACCAGTCGCGGTCGAACGACGGTGAGACGGCCACGCCCAGCAGGCCGCCCTCGCCCTCGGCCTCGACCCCGGGCACCTTGCCGACCTCCGTGACCTTGCCCCCCGGAGTGACCCTGAGCAGGTCGCCCCTGTCGCGCTCGGTGACCAGGGCGTCGCCGCCGGGGAGGAAGGTCACCGCCCACGGGACCTCCAGGCCGGTGGCCAGCACGCGCGGCTCGCCGAGCCGGGCCGCTCCGGCGGTGGCGCCGCCGCCCTGGGTGGTGGTGATGGGGGCGGGGGTGCGCGCCTGGCCGTCGCCGCCTCCACCGCCACCGGACGAGCACGCGCCCGCCAGCAGGACGCCGGAGACCGCCACGGCGGCCACGGTGATCGAGTGCTGTCTCATGGATCGCCTCTCCGTCACTTACCTTCTACTACGGATGTGGCGGCGATCTCGTTCCGCCCGTGCGTGGCGCGCGAGCTTTTACGGGGCGCTCACGGGAGCCGCCGCCATAATGAGCACGACGCCGCGGGCGGTGCCGCACAACGGCACGCCCCGGTGTTCCCGTGAACGGCCGTCCGCGCCCGCCTCGTACCCGTACATAAACGGCCGAGTCCGGCCAAGTTGCCCCACCGGCGACCACGGAGGGTGTTCGCGGGCCGGTTCCGGCAGAGGTGACGTTCGGGGCCGACACGCCGGAGCGCGAACGCCCGACAAGGCCGTTCGTCTCCGGGTGGACGCCCAGCCTCAATCGCTCCGTGACCTACGGAACGTACAGTGAGCGACACGGTGATCCCGCACCGCAGCAACGTCGCTGACCTACAGTCGGCGCAGCCGATGCGCCCGCCGCGATCCCGGCGCCCACCCCGCGCGGGGCACGATCGTCCGCGCGCCGGCGTTGGCCGGGTGACCGGTGCGGATCGGCGGCCGACCGGCCGATGGATCGACCACATCAACGAATCAACGAATCGATGACGAGGAACCCCCGGGCGCGACGCGGCGCGGTCGTGGCGACGGCGGCGCCGGGGGAAGGGCAGGAGGGGACACGGCGCGATGAGCGGCGAGAGGGCCAGGTGGTCGCCGCGGCGGATCCCGCCGCGGGCGCTGCCGGTCGGCGTGGTCGCGATCGCCGGTGTGCTCTACGCCATCGGCTCGCTGCTGGGCTGGGGCGGCACGGCCCTCATCTCCTGGGGTGAGGCGGCCGCCGCGCTGATCGCCGCGGTGGCGCTGCTGGCCGCGTCCCGGCGCCCGTCCGCCGAGGGCGCCGTCACCGGCGTCCCCGGTGCGGTGCCCGCGCCGCCGGCCGGCGCCGCCGACCCGGACGGGGTGCCGGACGGGCCGTCCGCGCCGTCGGTGTGGCGGGCGTCGTGGCGGTGGTTCGGCATCGCGGCCGCGTCGTGGTGCGTCGCGGCGTTCGGCGGCGCGCTGGCGTCCACCGTGTCGAGCCGCAGCGCCCTGTCGCTGTCGGTGACCGACCTGTTCTACCTGGGCGCGGTGGGCGCGCTGGTGACCGGGCTGATCGTGCCGATCCGGCTGCCCCGGGACGCCTACACCTGGGTCCGGTACGCGGCCGACACCTACGTGTGCGCGGGCGCGCTGTTCGTGCTGGGGTGGGTGGCGCAGTTCAGCGGGCTCTACCACCGGTCGGGGGAGACCCCGTCGGAGTTCCTGCTGGAACTGCTGTACCCGCTGATCGACATCGTGGTGGTGTGCGGGGCGCTGCCGTTCGTGCTGGGCTCGTCCCGGGGCCACCGACGCACGGCGTGGACGGCGTACGGCGCGCTGGTCGCCTTCGCCGCCGCCGACATCGTGACCACCGTGGTGCGGCTGCGCGGCGGCGCGCCCGCCGACGACCCCGCCGACATTCTGCGGCTCGGCGGCCTGCTGCTGCTCATCCTGATCCCGCTGACGACGGCGCCGGCCGCGCCGCCGGAGACCGGCGACCCGCTCGCCGACGACCCCGAGGACGATCCCGAGGTGGCCCGGCCCCCGTCCGGGACCCTTCCCGGCGGCCCCGCCGACGCCCCCGCGGGCGTTCCCTCGGACGCGCCCGAAGGAGGCCGGCTGATCGGGCCGGGCATCGCCGCGG
>NZ_JBHSON010000145.1:0-20915 GCF_042656285.1 Actinomadura rugatobispora
CGGGAACCGCCGTCCGGCCGCCTCCCGGATCGCCGCCCACGACCCGGCGCGGTCGTAGGCGGAGTTGAACAGGGCGTGCAGCATGTTGACGACGACGATCGCGGGGGCGACGACCGCCATCACGTCGGGCAGGATCGAGCTGAGCAGCAGCGCGAGGACGATCGCCGTGATGCCGTTCTGCTGCGCGATCGCGAGCAGGGCCCGGTCGTCGGCGGTCTGCCCGCGCGTGAGGGGGATGCTGACGACCACCTGCGCCAGGAAGGCGGTCACGCCCAGCACGATCCCGGCGGCGATCAGCACCCGCACCGACAGCAGGAAGCCCACGCCGAGGACCGCCAGCACCAGGGCGATCTGGGTCAGCAGCGCCAGCGTCCGTGCGAACGCTTCGGGCGCCCGTGGCAGGACCGGGCGGACGAACAGGCCGATGAGCGCGACGCCCAGCATCCAGAACTGGGTGACCGCCACGGCGCCCGCCGCCGCCAGGAGCACGCAGCCGGCCGCGAACACCGCGGTGCCGTCCGGTCGCCATCGCCGCAGCGCCCACCACATCCCGCAGACCACCGCCGCGAACGCCGCGTTGGCGGCCATCCCGAGCGCGACGCCGCCCAGGCCGGAGCCCTGGAGCACCGCGAGTTCGCCGGTGCGGTCGAGGTCGTGGGCCGTCACGGCCAGCGTCGCGGCGTAGATGGTGAGCAGCGTGGTCACGGGGTCGTCGAACGACGCCCACGCCAGCAGCAGCGATCTGCCGCGCGCCGACAGTCGGGAGGAGTGCTGCAGCGCGGCGACCGCCAGCGGGTCGATCTGCGCGACCGCCACGCCCAGCACCAGCGCCTCGGGCCCGGGGAACAGCACGGTCATGACCAGCGTGATGAGGGCGGCCTTGGCCAGCACCCCCACCGTGACGGCCAGGACGATCGTGCGCAGATCGGTGCGCATCCGGGCGGTTTCGATTCCGTGCGTGCCGCTGTAAAGGCCGATCGCGAGCAGCGCCGCGACGGCGTGGAAATACGGCTGACCATTGACCAGATCGTCGACCTGTCCGGATCCGACGGCCCGGCCGAGGGCCACCCCTGTCGCCGTGATGAACAGCGCGATGAGCAGCCGCCTGGCGGCGGGGCTGCGGACCACGGCCTGTGCTCTCATGGCGGGACGACCCCGCTTCCCCGGCCCGTGGTCACCCCGTACAGGCCGCATCGGCATCTCACGGTCGATGGTGCGCCGAGCGATTCAACAATAATCGTTGACTGAGATGATCACCATCTTTACCGGGAAGGGTCGTCCTGGCCGGAGTATGACAGTGCCGGAAAGGCGGCGAATACAGGGCATATTCCAGATCGGGAATTGCCGTCGGCGCGGGGTCAGGGCGCGGTGCGGAGGAGGGGGACCAGGTAGGTGCGGGCGAAGGCGCGCAGGTCGGCTTCGGTTTCCAGGGGGATGCAGCTCTGCGGGGCCAGGAAGATGGACATCGCGAGCCGGACCATGATCTCCGCGGCGGCGTCCGGGGCGGGCACCGGGGGCGGGCCGGCGGAGCGGCGGAACTGCTCGGCCAGGAAGTCGCGGGCGAACGTCAGCACGAACCGGGAGTCGGTGGTCAGGTAGGGCAGGATCAGCTCCGGCTCGGCGCTGATCAGGCGGGCCAGCAGGGGGTTGCCCCGGGCCAGGCCGACGCCGGTGACGAAACCCTCGACCAGGCGGTCCTCGATGGTGGGGCGGCGCTCGGCGGCGCGCACCATGACGACCATGGCCCGCCGCGCCTCGCGCAGCGCGACGGCCTGCATCAGGTCCTTCTTGCTGCCGAAGCGGCGGTAGACGGTGGCGCGCGCCAGCCCGGCGCGGCGGGCGACGTTGTCCACGCTGGTGCGGCGCAGCCCGTAGGAGCCGAACTCCTCCAGGGCCGCGTCGAGGATCCGCGTGGTGAGCTCTCCGGTCTCCTCGTCCAGGCTCAGCCCGGGCGAGATCAGGTCTTCGGGTGGCGCCATGTCGCGGTCACTATAGCCGCACGGCCCGGCTGTGCCCCAGGTCACGTTGACCGGCGTGAGACAGAGAGACATATTTCTCTATATGTATCGCAGCATGGCGACTCCACGGACACTCCCGCCGGAGTTGCGGGAGTTCGACCTCTCGGGGCTGGGGTTCTGGACGCGCCCCGACGCCCACCGGCTGGAGGCGTTCCGGCGGATGCGGGAGATGGAGGGAGCGGCCTTCGTCCCGATCGCCAAGCTCCCGTTCATCGCGTCCAAGCCGGGCTTCCACGCGCTGGCCCGCCACGCCGACGTCACCGAGGCCAGCCGCCGCCCCGAGCTGTTCAGCAGCGAGCCGACGGCCAACACGCTGACCGAGATGCCGGCCTGGGCGGGCCGCTTCTTCGGATCGATGATCAACATGGACGATCCGCGGCACGCGCAGATCCGGCGCGTGGTGTCCCGGGCGTTCAGCCCGAAGATCCTGGCCCGGGCGGAGGAGGATCTTCAGCGGCGGGCCGCCCGGATCGTCGACGACATGATCGCCGAGGGGCCGCGGGACTTCGTCGCCCAGGCCGCGGCGCGGCTGCCCGTCGAGGTCATCTGCGACCTGATGGGCATCCCGGAGCGCCACCACGGCATGGTCCTGAACCGGACCAACGTCATCCTCGGTTACAGCGACCCCGAGTACAACGGGATCAAGGCCGACGAGCGCTACATGAACGGCGACCCGCGGCGGCTCGACGTGCTGAAGGGCGCGGTCCGGCTCGTCCGGGCGGGCCGCGATCTGTCCCGCCTGGTGAAGCGGCTGGGCGAGGAGCGCAGGAAGCGGCCCGGGGACGACCTGATCTCCAGGCTGGTGAACGCCAACGACGACGGCGAGTCGCTGACCGCGCAGGAGACCGGCTCGTTCTTCATCCTGCTGGTCACCGCCGGGAACGAGACCACCCGCAACGCGATCGCGCACGCCCTGCGGCTGTTCACCGAGTTCCCCGAGCAGCGGCGGCTGCTGGCCGAGGACTTCGAGGGACGGATCGCCGGGGCGGTCGAGGAGATCGTCCGGTACTCCTGCCCGGTCATCCAGTTCCGCCGCAACGTCACCCGGGACTGCGAGCTGAACGGCATCCCGCTCAAGAAGGGGGACATCGCCGTCCTCATCTACACCTCGGCGAACCGGGACGAGTCGGTGTTCACCGACCCCGACGCGTTCGACATCACCCGCTCCCCCAACCCGCACGTGGGCTTCGGCGGGCCGGGCCCGCACTACTGCCTGGGCGCGCATCTGGCCCGCCGCGAGATCACCGTGATGCTGCGCGAGCTGTTCACCCGGCTGCCCGACATCCGCAGCGAGGGCGAACCGGACCGGCTGCTCTCCCACTTCATCAACGGCGTCAAGCGGATGCCCTACACCTTCACCCCGCCCGTCCAGGATCCGTCATGACCGGACTCGGACCCGGCTCGCTGACGTGGCGCTTCTTCGGCGACACCCGGATGGCGCTGGTCGGCCCGCGCGCCGCCGTGCTGCAGAACATGCTCCCGGCGCTCGGCCAGGGCGTGCTCGACCACTCGGTGTTCTTCGACGAGACCTTCGCGCGGGTGAAGCGGTCGGCCGGGCCGATCCTCAACACCGTCTACGGCGGGGCCGAGGCGAACCGGACGGGCATGAAGGTCCGCGACTACCACACCGGCATCAAGGGCACCATGCCGGACGGGACGCGCTACCACGCGCTGGATCCCGACACCTATTACTGGGCGCACGCGACGTTCCTCGACACCATGCTGTACTGCGTCGAGACCTTCATCCGTCCCCTGAGCGAGGCCGAGAAGCGCCGCGTCTACGAGGAGTCCAAGACCTGGTACCGCATGTACGGGGTCAGCGACCGGGTCATGCCGGAGGACTGGGAGTCCTTCCAGGCGTACTGGAAGCGGATGCTCGACGAGGAGATCGTCGCGCACAAGACCGCGCGCTACGGCGTCGGTTACGTGTTCAAGGGGCTCCCCAGGCCGAAGCAGGTTCCCGCGCCCGTATGGCGCGCGGTCAGCCCGCCGCTGAACTCGGTCGCCCGTTTCGTCACCGTGGGCGGTCTGCACCCGCGCATGCGCGAGCTGCTCGGCACGCCCTGGAGCGCCGCGGACGAGCGCCGCTACCGGCGGTTCGCGGCCGCCGTCCGGGGCCTGAACCGGGTGTGGCCGTTGCTTCCCGAGGCCGTGCGGTACGTTCCGCAGGCCCGCAGGGCGTTCGCCCGCGAGCGCCGGCGCGGTGGGCGATGACGTCCAACCGCGCGCGGCTCGCGTGGCTGCGCGCCGCGTGGCGGGCCGGGCTGCTCGCCCCGATGCCTCCGCGGACGCTGGCGGCGGTGGCACGGGCGATGCGCGCGTACGGCCCGATCGGCGCGGCGACCACCGTCGGCGCGGCGCGCTTCGGCGACCGCACCGCCGTGGTGGACGATCACGGCCCGGTGACCTACCGCGAGCTCGACACCGCGGCGAAGGCGCTGGCGACCGCCTGGCACCGGCGCGGCATCGGCCCCGGGAGCCGGGTCGCCGTCCTGTGCCGCAACCACCGGGGGCTGCTGCTGGCGATGTCGGCGGCGGCCAAGCTCGGGGCCGGGATCGTCCTGCTCAACACCGATTTCGCCGCCCCGCAACTGCGCGGCACCGTCGAGGAGGAGGGCATCACCGCCCTGGTCCACGACGAGGAGTTCGCGCCGCTGCTGCAGGGCATCGAGGTCCCGCAGGGCACGTACACCGCCTGGTCCGACGACGGTGGCTCCGACCTGGACGGGCTGTCGGCGGGCCGCGCCCTCACCCCGCCCGCGCCGCCGCGCGCGAGCACGCTGGTGATCCTGAGCAGCGGTACGTCCGGCCGGCCCAAGGGCGCGGCCCGGTCGTCGGCGCCGAGCGAGCCGCTGGCGCTGCCCGGAGGGATCCTCACCCGGATCCCGTTCCGCCGGAAGGAGGCCGTCTTCGTCGCGCCGCCCCTCTTCCACGGCTGGGGCCTGACCTCCGCGACGCTGGCGCTCGCGCTGGGCTCGACGCTCGTCCTGCACCGCCGCTTCGACGCCGAGCGGACCGTCGCGGACCTGGCCGGGCACCGCTGCACCGCCCTGATCGCGGTGCCGACCATGCTGGGCCGCGTGCTGGAGGCCCCGAACCTGGGCGTCCACGACCTGTCCGCCCTGCGCGTCATCGCCACCGGCGGCGGCCCGCTCACACCGCACCTGACCCGCGAGGTGATGGCCGCGTTCGGGAAGGTCCTCTACAACTTCTACGGCTCCACCGAGGCGTCCTGCATCACCATCGCGACGCCCGAGGACCTGGTCGCGGCCCCCGGCTGCGCCGGCACGCCGCCGCCCGGAACGGCGGTGACCATCCTGGACGGCGACGGGCGCCCCGTACCGCCGGGCACGGTCGGGCAGGTCCATGTGAGCAGCCCGACGCGGTTCGACGGCTACACCTCCGGCGCGGCCGTGACCGGGCCCCTGCTGCCCGTCGGCGACCTGGGGCATCTCGACGCGGGCGGGCGCCTGCACATCGACGGCCGGGCCGACGACATGATCGTCTCGGGCGGCGAGAACGTGCACCCCGCCGAGATCGAGGAGCTGCTGGCCGCCCATCCCGACATCGCCGAGTGCGCCGTCGTCGGCGTCCCGGACCCCGAGTTCGGCCGGCGGCTGCGCGCCTACGTGGTCGCCTCCGGGCCCCTGGACGCGGAGCGGGTGAAGGCGCACGTCGCCGCCAACCTGGCCCGCTACAAGGTGCCCCGCGAGGTCGTCTTCCTGGACGAACTCCCCCGCACGCCCACCGGCAAGGTCATCAAACGCGCCCTGGACCGCTGAGGCCGGAGACCCAGGGTGATACCAGGTTTACCTAAGAGGTCAGGTTTACCTTATATTCGGACGGTGCATCCTTCTGAGATTCGCGCGGTCAGGACCGAGGCCGAGCTCCGGGAGATCGTCGCGGAGCCGTCGCAGGTCATCTGGGACAAGGACATCGCCCGGATCGACGAGCACGCGCGCACGATCATCGCGCACTCGCCGTTCGTGCTCCTGGCGACCTCGAACGCGGAGGGGGCCTGCGACGTCTCGCCGCGCGGCGACCCCGCCGGGTCGGTGCTCGTCCTGAACGACCGGCAGCTGGTGCTCGCGGACCGCCCCGGCAACCACCGGGTCGACAGCCTCCGCAACGTGCTGCACAACCCGCGCGTCGGGCTGCTGTTCATCGTGCCGGGGATGAACGAGACGCTGCGGGTGAACGGGCGCGCGACGCTCGTGTCGGACGCGCCGTTCTTCGACGACCTGACGGTGCAGGGGAAGCGGCCGCGGCTGGCGGTCCTCGTCGACGTCGAGGAACTGTACATGCACTGCGCGAAGGCGTTCCTGCGCTCGTCGCTGTGGGCCCCCGAGACCTGGCCGGACCGCAAGGGCCTGCCGACGCTCGGACGGATCGCCAAGGACCACATGGGGATCACCGAGCTGTCCGCGGCCGAGATCGACGCCGACCTGGACCGGGACGCCGAGACGAACCGGTACTAGAGAATCGGATCTTTTTTCCGCGACCGAACCGGATCGTCGGCCGGGACCAAGGACCAATCCCGGCCAACAATGACAGGCAACGACCAATGCCTTACCGAGTGTGAAACCCGCTACACTCAGACATCGCTCACTTCTCATCCGTCACGTCGTGCACTACAGTCCCGTGCCCAGGCGTGCCACCGGAACGGCCCGTCCCCTTGATTGCTCTCGGAACGGCTGCTCCCACGGCCACCTCACGAGGAGGTCACATGCGCGCGGACCTGGAAACCCTCTACGACGCCCACGCACATCGCCTGTACGCGCACTGCTGGTCGCTGGTCGGCGACCGCGGCGCGGCCGGCGCGCTCAGGGAGACGCTCACCGAGGCGTCGCGGATCCCGCCGCGCGGCGAGACGGTGCTGTGGCTGCACGGCCTGGCCCGTGCGGTCTGCTCCGAGCGCGGGGCGTTCGGCCGCCAGGGCCGTCCCGTCTTCGCGCAGGCGGCCGCCGACCCGCTGCTGGACGCGGTCGCGAACCTGCCCGCCGGCCACCGCGAGGCGCTGCTGCTGTCGGCGGGCGAGTGGCTGGAGGTCCGCGACATCGCGGCCGTCCTGCGCTGCTCGCCGGGCACCGTGCGTGAGTTGCTGCACGAGGCGCGGACCGGGCTGGAACGCGTCGTCCTGGACGCCCTCATGCGCGGCGCCGCCGATCCCGCCCGGCACATGGACGTCATCGAGGCGTTCGAGCGGGGGCGGCTCCCCAACCTCCTGGCCCGTCGCGCGCCCGCCATGGCGCCCGCGCCGCTGCGCGACCAGGTGCTGGCCGCCGCCGACCGCGAGGAGATCGGCCACGCCGAGCCCGCGGTCCCGGCCGGGGAGGTCGTGGTGATCGGCTCCGCCGGCGACGAAGACCCGCGACGGGAACGCTCCCGGCGCCGCAGGAGCGCCCTCAAGGGCGTCGGCGGCGTGGCCGGGGTGGCCGCCTCGGTCGCGGCCGGCCTGGTGATGACCTGGCCGTCCGCCGGCGACGGCACGGTGAACGCCCTCGGGCCGTCCAACGGCGGCACCCGTCCCGGCCCCGCCCCGGTGGGCAACATCACCGACGATCCGGGCACCCCGGAGCGTCCGGGCGGAGAGCCGGACGGCACCGCCCCCGCGGCGACGCCGACGACCGCCGCGCGGGCCCCCGTCGCCGACGAGCCCGCGGGGTCGGGCGGCGGCTCGACCGGCCCGGCCAAGCCCCGCGAGGAGCCGGCCCCGTCCACGCCGTCGGTCAGGGAGCCGGACTCGCGGCAGACCGCCTCCGCGCCCCCGCAGGAGTCGCCCGAGCAGCAGCCGCCGGACGGCGGTTCGAGCCCGGACGGCCCCCTCAAGCCCGTCACCGACCTGGTCGGGCACCTCACCTCCCCGCTCCTCGGCGGGCTGGCGGGCCGGCAGGGAGGCTGACGGGCCGGCCGCCCGCGGCGCTCAGTTACTGATCTTGACCTGTTCGGGCACCGTGACGGTGGCCGCCGCGGCGAGCTGGTCGGCGTCCTCGTCGCGGCCCTTCGGGATGGCGACGGCGATCAGCGCGGAGACCAGCGCGACGCCGCATCCGATCATCAGGCCGGTGCGGAAGCCCTGCTCGGAGGTGAGGGTGTGGCCGCCCATGCTGATGGTGAGCTGGGACAGGACGACGCCGACGACCGCGGCGCCCACCGAGGTGCCCAGCGAGCGCATCAGGGTGTTGAAGCCGTTGGCGGCGGCGGTCTCGTGGAGCGGGACCGAGCCCATGATCAGCGCGGGCATGGAGCCGTAGGCCAGCCCGACCCCGGCGTTGATGATCATGATGGCGAGCATGAGGCCCCAGGCCGTGTCCATCAGGGCCAGTGACGCGCCGTAGCCGGCGGCGAGCACCAGGATGCCGCTGATCAGGGTGAACTTCGGGCCCCGGACGTTGGTGAGCCGGCCGCCGAGCGGGGAGACGAGCATCATCATGACCCCGCCGGGGGCCATCCACAGGCCCGCCGCGAGCATCGACTGGCCGAGGCCGTACCCGGTCTCCTTCGGGAACTGCAGCAGCTGCGGCACGATCAGCATCGAGGCGTACATGCCGAAGCCGACGAAGATCGAGGCCAGGTTGGTCATCAGCACCCGGGGGCGGACGGTGGTGCGCAGGTCCACGATCGGCTCACGGGTGCGGGTCTCCCAGAACCCCCAGGCCACCAGCGCCAGGAGGGCGACGGCGAACAGGCCGAGCGTGGTCGCCGAGGCCCAGCCCCAGTCGGCGCCCTTGGACACCGCCAGCAGCAGGCTGACCAGGCCGATGGCGAGGCCGACCGCGCCGGGGGCGTCGAACCGCTGGCCCTTGGCGGCGGCGGGCACGTCCGGGACCAGGAACCAGATCAGGACCGCGACGAGCATCGCCATGCCGGCCGAGCCCCAGAACAGGACGCGCCAGCTGGAGTACTCGGCGATCGCGGCCGCGATCGGCAGGCCGAGCCCGCCGCCGATGCCCATGGAGGCGCTGACGAGCGCGATGGACGAGCTCAGCCGCTCCGCCGGGACGACGTCGCGCAGCAGGGCGATGCCGAGCGGGACCATGCCCATGCCCATGCCCTGCAGCCCGCGCCCGATGATCATCGGGACGACCGCGGACGACAGCGCGCACACCACCGAGCCGGCCACCAGCGGCACCGAGCACGCCAGCAGCATCCGGCGCTTGCCGACCAGGTCGCCCAGCCGGCCGACGACCGGCACGCAGACGGCCCCGACCAGCAGGGTCACGGTGATCACCCAGGCGGCGTTGGCGGAGGTGGTGTTCAGGATCCTCGGCAGCTCGGCGATCAGCGGGGTGACCAGCGTCTGCATGATCGCCGCCGTGATGCCGGCCAGGGCCAGCGTGGCGATCACGCCGCCCGGACGTGCCGCCTGGCCCGCGGGTCTGGCTGCGTGCATAGGTGCTCTCCTCAATGAAGGTCTGGAGTGAGACGTCCCGGGGGCGCGGGCCTGGAGGTGGACGCGCCGCGGCGCCTCAGCTCGCCCTCCGGGAGACTTAATGTGCATCGTACATGCGTTATGTATCGTACATATGACGTGGCTGATACATATGATGTCGAGCCCGGATGAGACCAGTGCCACACGGATGGAGCGGGCATCCGCCGGCACGGCAGGAGGCACACGCACATGACGACCCCCACCCCCACCCACGAGGTCGAGTACGAGCAGATGCTGCTCAGCCGCTACGAGGCCCTGCGCGATCGGCCCCGCACCCTGGACCGCAGCGCGTACATCCTGCTCAGCCGCATCCGCGTCCAGGGCCCCATGTCGATCGGCGAGCTCAGCGACGCGTTCGGGCTCGACGTCTCCACTGTCCACCGGCAGACCGCCGCGGCCCTGCGCTCCGGGCTCGTGGAGCGCATCCCCAACCCGACCGGCGGCATCGCCCGCAAGTTCCGCATCACCGACAAGGGCGAGCGCATGCTCGACGAGGAGCGGGGGGACATCATCCGGGGCCTGGACAAGGTGATGGCGGGCTGGACCGACGACGACATCGCCGCGTTCGCGTCCTACCTGCGACGGTTCAACACCGACATAGAGCACCTCGCCGGACGCCCCTGGCCGCGTCCCACACCCCACCTGTCCCACTGAGGGACCTCAGGACGAGCGAACGCCCGCCCAGGGCTCCCCGGGCGGGCGTTCGCACGTGTGTCGTGGACGTGTCAGGCGGGACGGCGGTCACGGCACCAGCAGCCACCGCCCCCGCTGACCGCCCCCGGCGACCTTGTCGTACGCCGTCGCGGCCTCGGCCAGCGGCACCCGGCCGGCCACCCGCGGCTCCAGGACGCCCGAGGCGGCGAGGGCGAGCAGCTCGGCGAGCCTGGCACGGCCGGGGTCGCCGTCCGGGACGCCGATCTCGATGCCCCGCTCGGACGCCGCCGGAGGCGCCGAGGGCACGCTGACGAACGTCCCGCCGTCGCGGACCGCGGCGAGGCCCGCCGCGTTCAGGACGGCACCGTCGACGACGGCGTCGAACGACGGCCCCGGCAGGTCCGTGACGAGCCGCCGGGCCCCGGCCCGCAGCACGAAGTCGCGGTCGGACTCGCGCGCCAGCCCGGTGACGGCCCAGCCGACGTGGGCGGCCAGCGCGAGCGCGTACCCGCCCACCCCGCCGGCGGCGCCGATGACCAGCAGGGTGCGCCCGGCGGCGGGGCCCAGCGCGTCCACCATCAGCGCCGCGGTCAGGGCGGTGATCGGGAGGGCGGCCGCGTCGACCGGGTCGAGGCCGTCCGGAAGCGGCGCGGCGGTCGCCGCCGGCACGACGGTCTCGACGGCGTGCGCGCGGACCGGGGCGGCGAAGTCGCGGTGCAGGGCGGCGACCGCGTCGCCGGCCGAGAAGCCGGTGACCCCGGCACCGGTCGCGGTGACGACGCCGGTGAGGGAGAGGCCGAGACCGGCCGTTCCGGTGAGCCCGAAGATCTCCCGGCCCGGCCCGCGGGCGATGAGGGTGTCGACGGGCTCGACCGAGGCCGCCGTGACACGGACCCGCAGGTCACCGGGTTCCAGCGGGGGCGGCGCCACGTCCTCCAGAACGGGCGCGGAGCCGCCGGCCTTGGACACCAGTGCGAGCGTCATGAGGGTTCCCCTTCCGATGGGTGGATTGCACAACCATCGGTTCCCTGCTCTCCTTTGGAAAGAAGGCACTTTGAAGTGGTGTAGGAACCCGGAGGTATGCCATGGACGTGACCACCGCTGACGCCCCGCCGGCCCGGTTCGACGCGTTCGCCGCCTCCTGCCCCAGCCGGCGGCTGCTCGACACGATCGGCAACAAGTGGGCGAGCCTCGTGATCGTGGCGCTGGGCCTGCAGGGCCGGATGCGCTATTCCGAGCTCTCCGCGCGGATCGCCGGGGTGAGCCAGAAGATGCTGACCCAGACCCTGCGGGGCCTGGAGCGGGACGGGCTGCTGACCCGCACGGTGACCCCGTCGGTGCCCGTCCGCGTCGACTACGAGCTCACGCCGCTGGGCATGTCACTGCTGGACACGATCCGCCACCTCAAGGAGTGGGCCGAGGCGCACATGGCCGACGTGGACAGGGCGCGCGAGGAGTACGACCGGCAGAACGCCTGACCCGCCCGAGGAGATCCGTCCGGGGGTCAGGCCAGCTTCCACAGCCGCGCGGTCCGGTCCTGGCTCGCGCTGGCCAGCGCTGAGCCGCCGGGGTGGAAGGCGAGGGCGTTGACGGCGCCGGTGTGTCCCTCGAGGGTGCGGTCGACCGCGCCGGTGGCCACGTTCCACAGCGTGCTCCGAGGTCCCGGCGGCGTCTTCGGGAGGAGCGCTGGCCAGGAGCCTGCCGTCGGGGCTGAAGGCGATGGGGCCGGTGGCCTTCCCCATGCCGGTGAACTCGCGGATCTTCCTGCCGGTGGCGGCGTCCCAGAGCACGACCGGGCTGGTCGCGCCGCTGCCCGCCAGGAAGCGTCCGTCCTTGCTGAGGGCGATCGCGTGGACCTGCCCCGCCATCCCTGGGAAGGTCCGGATGGTCGCGCCACTGGCCACGTCCCACAGGCGCAGATCGCCGCCGCCGCCGGCCAGCGCGCGGCCGTCCGGGGTGAAGACCAGCGCACTGCCGGCGTTCCCGGTGAAGGTGCGGACGATCCTGCCGCCGGCCGCGTCCCACAGCAGCGCCTTGCCGTCGGGGCCGTCCGTGGCCAGGTACTTCCCGTCGGGGCCGCAGGCCATCGCGAACAGTGCGGTGTCGTGCCCGGTGCGCTGCTGGGTGGCGATGTTGCGCGTCTCCCGGCCGGTCGCCAGGTCCCAGAACCTGACGACCTCCGCCCCGGTGGTCATGGTCCTGCCGTCCGGGCCGAAGACCATCGACACCAGCGGGTAGCTGTGGCCCTGCAACGTACGGGTGCGACTGCCGGTGGTGACGTCCCACAGGTGGATGGGGCCGTCGGCGCCGCCGCTGGCCAGGGTCGAGCCGTCCGGGCTGAACGTCACGTGCGTGACCACGGCGCCGTGCCCGGTGATCACTCTCGCGGGGATCTCCCGGACCGGTGCTCGCGGGGTCGCGGACGGGCTCGTCCCGCCGCTCTTCGCGTCGGTGTCGCGCGTGGACAGGATGACGGCCGGGACGGTCACCGCGGCCGCCGTGGCCGCTCCCGCGAGACCGACCAGCAGGAACCGGCGGCGCGGCACCGAGCCCGGCGGGGTCGTCTCGGGGCCGCCGGTCGGTGCGCCGACCGAGGGGGCCGGCGCCGGGGGTACGCGCGGGGCCTCGCCCGAGCCGGAGAGCCAGCCCAGCAGGTCGGCGGCGGTCGGCCGGTCGGCCGGGTCCTTGGCCAGGCAGGCCGCGATCAGCCCGCGCAGCTCGCCGTGGACCGTCCCCAGATCGGGCTCGGCGTTGACGATCCGGAGCACCATCGCCGGGATGGTCCCGGCGGCGAAGGGGCTGCGGCCGGTGGCCGCGAACGTGAGCACCGCGCCCAGCGAGAAGACGTCGCTCGACGGCCCGATGTCACCGGAATCGACCTGTTCGGGAGACATGAACGCGTACGTCCCGACCACCGCGCCGCTCTCGGTGAGCACGCTCGCGTCGTCCATGCGCGCGATGCCGAAGTCGATGATCCGCGCCCCGTCGTCGGCCATGATCACGTTGCCCGGCTTGAGGTCGCGGTGCACCAGCCCGCAGCCGTGGATCGCGGCCAGCCCCTCGCTGAGCTGCGCGGCCAGGGCGCGCACGTTCTCCTCGGAGAACGGCCCGGTCTCCTGCACCATCTGCCGCAGGGACGGGCCGGGGATGTACTCGGTGACCATCCACGGCGGGTCGGCGTCCGGCGCGGCCTCCACCACCTGCGCGGTGTGGAACCCGCCGACCCGCTGCGCCGCCGCGATCTCCCGGGCGAAGCGGCGGCGCGCGTTGGGGGTGTCGGCCAGTTCGGGCCTGATGACCTTCACCACCACGTCGCGGCCGCCCGGCGAGCCCGCCAGGAAGACCTCGCCCATCCCGCCGGCGCCGAGCCGGCCGTGCAGGCGGTACGGGCCGATCCGGCGCGGATCGTGCGGTCGCAGTGGGTCCATCGACTCCCCCTGGAAGCATTGACGGCGATCATGCTAGGCCCCCGGGAGCGCCATCAACGTTCCGTTGACAACAACATGTTGATAGGCCAGGGTGGGCCGCCATGGAGAACAGCGACGCCGACCACGGGCAGGCGGCCCGCGAGGCGGATGCCCGCAGGCGGTTGATGGAGGCGGGGGCGGCGTCCCTCCCCCGGGCGCCCTGGCTGCACGGCGGCCGGCCGCCCTCGGCGGCCGACCTGATCGATTTCGCCCTGTGGCGTGCCGGCAACGACGACGTCGACGAGAGCGTCGTGATGGCGGCCCTGACCCTGCTGCCCGCCGCCCGCGCCGAAGTGGACCAGGCGGAGGCGGCACTGATGTTCACCGCCCGCGCCCGCGGCCTGTCGTGGCCGCGGATCTCGCGCGCGATGGGACTGGCCTCCGCCCAGGCCGCGCAGCAGCGGTTCGGCCGCGTGACGGGCCGCGTCGAGAACCGCCGAGGGGAGGCGTGAGGTGACCTACCGGTCCGAGCCGGAAGACCTGGCCCTGCACGGCGTCCGGGTGCTGGGCGCCGCGACGCCGTCCCGCGTCGCCGCCCGCTACGGGCTCTCCGCCGACACCGTCCACGAGGCGCTGCTGGACTTCGAGGCCCTGGGCTGGGCCCGCCAGTCGAGCTTCGCCGGCAGGACGGACTGGTCGCTGACCGACGCCGGCCGGGTGGAGAACGAGCGGCGGCAGGCCGCCGAACTCGACCGGTCGGGCGCACGGGCCGCCGTCACCGATGTGCACGCCGCGTTCGTGCCCCTGAACCGCCGCTTCGGCACCGCCTGCACCAACTGGCAGATACGGCCGACACCGTACGACCCCATGGCGTTCAACGACCACACCGACTGGCCCTGGGACGAACGGGTGCTCCGGACACTGGCGAAGGTGGGCGAGTCCTTCGCCGGCCTGTGCGGCCGGCTCACCGAGTGCCTGGCGCGCTTCGACGGCTACGCCGACCGGTACGCCTCCGCGCTGCGCAAGGTGGACCTGGGGCAACGCGCCTGGGTGGACGGCCACGACCGGGACTCCTGCCACATGCTGTGGATCCAGTTCCACGAAGACCTGCTCGCCACCCTCGGAATACCGCGGGGATCCGACGCCTGAACCTCGCCTGGACGCCGAAGGCGTCCCTGCTTCATCTGGCGATGCACGCCTGGGCCGCCTTCACCCATCAGGGGCTCTGAACGGGATGCGCGCCGAGACCGCGCAGGGCGTCCGACACCGTGCGCATGACCTCGTCCCGGCGGGTGAGCAGGTAGACGTCCGGGACGTCCCGGGCGCCGAGCTCGGCCTCCAGACCGGCCCAGAGGTACGACCAGCTCGTCTCCAAGGCCAGGCCGCCGCGTCCCGCGCCGAACAGCGGGAAGCACAGCGACCTCAACGGCGGGTCGTACTGGTCGCGCTCGTGCCGGAGCAGCGCGAACGCCTGGCGCACCGCCCGGACGACCGCGCCCGGTTCGATCGCGTAACCGTGCGAGCGCGGCCGGGGGATCGCCACGGCGGCGTGGTAGACCCGGCGGATCCCCTGCGCCGCGAGTTCCCCGGAGCCCGTGGGCACGACCGTGCCGGGCGCCACCGCCGCCCCCAGGCGTCCCCGGCGGCGCAGCCACTCCTGAAGCTCGCGCTGGAGCACGTCGTCGGTCAGCGCCCCGGCCCCGTCCCACCGGGCCGCCGCGTTCCGCAGCGTCCCCGACAACGTGGACTGGTACGTCTTGGACATCTGCAGGTAGACGTTCTCGGAGGAGACCACCACGTCCACATCCCGCAGGGTCTCCACCGGGCGGCACAGCACCGTGATCCTCCCGCCCCCGACCCCGGTGGACCGACCACGGCCCGGAAGGTCGAACACCACGGAGGTGCTGCCGAGCGGGGGCGCGGCGGGCTCCGGCTCCTCCGCCTCGCTCGTCTCCTTCGCGCAGAGCGCGAGGATCTCCTGCGCGACGTTGTCCAGCAGCATGCGCTCGTGGGACTTGCGGAAGCGCTCGACGCTGACGCTGTACACCTGGGCGGCGCGCTGCCTGCGGTCGTGCGCCGGCCAGTCCCGGGTGCCGGGGGCGACGCCGAGCGTGTAGGCGGTGGCGGTGGCCAGCGAGCCGTCCAGCCGCTCGACCACCTCGCCGAGCAGCCGGGTGATCGACGAGGGCAGCAGGTCGTCGCCCACGGGCAGCCCCAGCGCGGTGGCGGCCGCGGCGAGCGCGGGAAGCCGCACGTCCCGGAGCCGCAGCAGGCCGCGCTCGCGGATCGCGCGCAGTTCACCGACCAGCGCATCGTGCCGCACGGCGGGGGATGGGTCCGGCATAGCGCTCATGGTGGCATCCCATCCCGCCCGCGAGGCGGTGCGGCCTGAGCCGGACAGGCCCGGCGCTCATCCCGTTCCCGCCGGTATCGTGCCCGGCGCGCTGCCGCGCGCCCCGGCGACATGGTCGTCATCGGCAACCGGCGGGGTCCGGTTGTGGAGTGAGGGTCAGAGCCCGAGGTTGCGGGCGGCCAGGCGGGTGAGGCGGCGCACCGTGGTCTCCTGGTCGTCCAGCGGCAGCAGCAGGTGGCTGACCAGCAGCCGTACGACGGCGTCCGCGGTGGACTCGACGTCCTCGGCGTCCAGGCCGGGCGCCCGGGTGGTGATGTGCTCCTGCAGGACCTGGCGGGACAGCGCCACCAGGCGTTCGGAGCTGGTGGTGACCAGCGGGAGCAGCGTGTCGTCCCCGCCTTCCAGGGTGCTGGTCAGGACCGCCCGCAGCAGCGGGCTGGCCGCTCCCTGGCTGATGCCGAACCGCAGGCTCGCCTCGATGGCGGCCTCCACGTCGGCGTGCCGGCGGATCTCGTCGGCGACGCCGTCGATGAACCGCTGGGCCTCGCGCATCAGCAGCGCCTCGCCGAGCCCGTCCTTGGACCCGAACTCCTTGTAGAGGACCTGCCGGCTGACCCCGACGGAGGAGGCGACGGACGTCATCCGCACCGCGCCCCAGCCCCGCTCCTCCACCACCCGGTACGCCGCGTCGAGCGCGTCCTCGCGGAGCTGGCGCCGGACCCGGGAACGGAAGGTCCCGGCCCCGGGCGCTGAGGTGTTCACCCCACGGACATTACCAAGGGGCACCGCCGCCTCGATGACACGGGTGCCCCGACCAGACCCAGTGAAGACAAAAACACAATTTTGTCCGCGCCATTGACGATCGGCGCCCGGTTGTCAATGCTACTGGGGACGGGCGGACGCCCCCGCCGGCGGAAGGAGCAGCCGATGGCCCCGAGCCCCCCACCCCACGACGCGGCCCCGACGATGGCCCGCACCGACCCGGACGCCGAACAACTCCTCTACGAGCTCATGCTCGACCCGGGAAACGAGAACCCCTACGACGGCTACCGCAGGCTCAGGGAACAGGCCCCCGCCCTGGTGACCGGTGACGGAACCCTGGTGCTGACCCGTTTCGAGGACTGCGACACCGCGCTGCGCCACCGCTCCATCGGCAAGAGCGACGACGTCCTCGACCTCGGCATCGGCGACGAAGCGATGGACCGTCCCGGCACGATGGTGGACCTCCTGCGCGACAGCATGCTGTTCGCCAACCCGCCCGACCACACCCGGCTGCGCCGGCTGGTCAGCTCGGCCTTCACCGGCCGCCACGTCGAAGCGCTGCGCGCCGCGGTGACCGCCCGCACCCAGGCGATGCTGGAGGCGCTGGCCGCCGAGCCCGGCGGCGACTTCATGGACGCCGTCGCGCTCCCCCTGCCCGTCAACGTCATCTCCGACCTGCTCGGGGTCCCCGAGGCCGACCGGCTGGCCTTCACCCCGAAGGTGCACGCGCTGATCGCCGCGCTGGAACCGACGGCCGACCGGGACACCGTCGCCCTCGGCGAACGGTCCGGACGGGAACTCGTCGACTACTTCACGGCGCTGCTGGCCGACAAGCGGGCCCGCCCGGCCGACGACATGCTCAGCCGCCTGGTGGCCTCGCACGAGGACGACGCCCTGGACGAGCAGGAGATGATCTCGACGGCGCTGCTGCTGTTCGCCGCCGGCTTCGAGACCACCACCAACCTGCTCGGCAACGGCCTGCACGCGCTGCTGAACAGCCCCGACGAGCTGCGCAGACTCCGCGACCGCCCCGACCTGATGCCCACCGCGATCGAGGAGCTGCTCCGCTACGACTCCCCCGTCCAGTTCAGCGCGCGCACCGTCCTGGAACCGGTCACCGTGGCGGGCGCCGACCTCGAACCGGGACGGCTGGTGCTCACCATGTTCGGCGCCGCCAACCACGACCCGGACCGCTTCACCGAGCCGCACAGGCTGGACCTCGGCCGCGACGACGGATCGCACCTCGCCTTCGCCTCCGGGCTGCACTTCTGCCTGGGCGCCCACCTCACCCGGCTGGAGGCGCAGGTCTTCCTCACGCTCCTGGTACGGCGCTACGACCCGGCACCGGCGGGCGATCCCGTACGGCGCCCGAGCTTCACCGTGCGCGGCTTCGACCGCCTGCCCGTCACCCTGTCGCCGTTGCCGGGGGGCGGCTGAGGTGCCGTCCGGCCGCGCCTACGAACGCGGGTGCTCCTCGTCCGGCGCCTTCTCGAGGTCGGGCGCGCTCTCGGAGTCGGACGCGGGCGCGGCTCCGAGGGGGACGCCGCGCAGGTTGAGCAGCATGAGCAGGGCGCAGCTTCCGGTGAGCGCGATGTCGGCGAGGTTGCCGACGAACAGCCCGCCGTAGTCGATGAAGTCGACGACATGGCCCTGCGCGAAGCCCGGCTCGCGGAAGAGGCGGTCGAGGAGGTGGGAGGCGGCGCCGCCCAGCAGCGCGGCCAGCCCGATCGTCCAGGCGCGCGAGCGCAGCCGCCGCCCCACGTACAGGACGCCGACGACCGCGGCGGCCGTGGCCAGCGTGAACAGCCAGGTCGCCTCGGTGCCGATGGAGAACGCGGCGCCGGGATTGAACAGCAGCCGGAGGTGGAGCAGTTGCGGAATGACGGTGATGTGCGCGCCGTCGGCCAGCGCCGAGACCGCCCACAACTTGGAGGTCTGGTCCGCGATCACGATCACCGCGGCGAGCCCGAGCATCCACCCGTAGGGCCGCCGCACCCGCCAACCGCCTTCGTCCGACACCCGCGCCCCCGCAATCCGAAACGTCCTCGCGTCGAATCTACCGAGAGCGCCGTCCCGGGAGCGACCCCGGGACCGGCGGGCGGTTCCGCGCGGGTGCGGGCGTCGTCACCTGCCGTTGTGCCGGGTGGCGAGTTCGAGCGGCCGGAAGCGCCGGTCGGCGGACGAGTGCCGGGACGCGGCGCTGCGTCCCGCGGCAGGCGACCGGGGCTCATCGACCGCCTCCTCGCTCTCCTCGGTCTGGAACAGGCGGTGCATGCGGAGCGCGAGCTCGGTCTCGAACCTCCATTCCGGGTCGTGCAGCAGATCACCGAAGAGTTCCTTGAGCTGACGCATGCGGTAGCGGACGGTCTGCGGGTGGACGCGCAGCCGCTCGGCGACGTTCATCGTGGAGACGCCGCTGGTCAGCCAGGCGAGCAGGGTCTCGGCCAGCCGCTGGTTCCGCTCCGACTCCAGGTACCCCAGGGCGGCCAGCCGGTGCTCGACCAGCAGCCGCGCCGACTCCTCGTCGCTGAGCAGCAGCAGCGTGGACAGGTGGTCCTCGCAGCGGATCTGCCCCTCGGCCGGCAGCAGGCCGCGGCGCATCAGGGACAGCGCCTGGCGCGCCAGCCGGAGGGAGTAGGCGGCGCCCGTGAGCGGGACCGTGGGGCCGACGGCGAACTCGACGCCGTTCAGGGCGTGCCGGAGGGCGTCCATCCGGCCGGGGCCGTCGGGGTCGGGCAGCAGCAGGCACGGATCGGGACGGTCCAGGTCCACGAGGGCCTCGGCGCCCATGCCGGGGCTGAGCCGGTGCTCGGAGTTCCAGCGGTCGCTGAGCGCGACACAGGCGATGCGATGGGGCAGCCGCCACTGCGCTTGGGCGGCCAGCTCACCCAGCCTGGCCGGCGAGACCGAAGGCTCGGCCAGCAGCAGCTCCAGCAGCCGCTCACGGGCGCGCTGCTTCTGGTCGCTCGCCCGTGTCGCCAGCTCGGTGTAGGCGTCGACCGAGTGGGCGGAGATCTCCTCCAGGTAGCCGAAGAGCGCCTCGGCCAGGATGTACAGCTGGTCCGGCGGCGCACCCGCCTCGCGGCCCGCGCGGGCGAAGCGGCTCCAGGCGACCCGTGCGCCGATGCGGTAGGCCGACTGCAGCGCGTCCAGGTTGCGTCCCGCGAGATACTCGCCGCGGCCGAGCGAGCGGAAGATCTTGCCGGTGGCGCCGGTCGGCCTGGGCCTGCCGGGGGCGGCGGTCCGATCGAGGAACTGGCGCAGGCCGCGTTCGACGCACAGCCGTACGCTCGTTCCGGATCGGCCGCCGAGCCTGCGCGCGAAGTCGGGGACCTCGTCCCGGATCGCCTGGACGATCTCCTCGGCGACGGAGGGCAGCTCGGGCCTGAGGGCCGCCGCGAGATCGAGCCGCAGCGGCGTGGGCTCCAAGAGAACGTGTGCGGTGGAACGATCGGTCATTTCAGCCTCGATGGTCACGTGGAGTACCTGACGGCGTCGGCCCTTCCGCGGCGGCCGGGGTCACCGGGCGCCGGAATCCGCGTCGCTGCGGCGAGTCACATGGACGCAGGGGCTGCCCGGGTCACCGGGCGAGCGGATGGCCGGCCGGGGGTGCCGACGGCCGGGACGAGTACGAGCCCGGCGCGGAAGGCATCGTGGCGTGCACGACGATCCAGGACGGTCAGTGCGGGATCACAGCGCGTAGAGGGTCATCTCCCCCAGCCGTCCCGGAGCGAGCCTGGCCTGGAGGGCCTGGACGTCGTCGGTGTCGATCTCGTAGATCGCCAGATACGGGCCGTCGGTGCCCAGCGGCGCGAACGAGTGCGCCGACACGAACTCGTCGACGGCGAGCATCTGCCGGAGGCGGTCCTGGTCGGGAGGCTCGGGTGGGACGGCCCGGTCCGGGTTCGGTCGGGATGCGAGATAGAGAATCGCCCTGGGCATGCGCGGATCTCCTTCGGTGGCTGACGCCCGCGGGTCAGGGACCGCTGGAAGGGGACGGGACGGCGGGGGCCCCACCGGTGTCCTTGGGTGTGGTGGGGGTGCCGTCGGGTTTGGTCATGGTCTCGTCGTCGGCTTCGAGTGAGGCGAGGCCGCTGACGCGCCATTGGCCTTTTTCGCGGATGAGTTCGAGGAGGAGTTTGGTGCCCAGGACGCGGCGGGTGCCTGCGGTGGAGCGGACTTCGGAGTCGAGGACGACGAGGGCTTTGGCGCGGTCGCCGTCGATGTGGTTGATGTAGGTGTCGCGGACGGTGGCGGTGGCGGTGGCTTTGTATTTGCCGATGGTGTCG
>NZ_JBHSON010000146.1:0-20369 GCF_042656285.1 Actinomadura rugatobispora
CTGCACTTCATCCAGTGCCGCGATTCCGACCTGGTCGGCAAGCCCTTCTTCGCCAAGTACGACCCCGAGGCGGTCTGGCTGGACGACCTCAAACCCGCCTTCGCCGACCGCTTCCCCTGGCAGTCCTGACGTAGACCCCGGCCGGGTGCGCCCGCCCGGCCGGGACCTCCGTCCGGCAGCCGGCTGTGAGCGATCTGACAGACGGCGCGGGCAGCGTGGCCCGCATGCTGTTCATCGAAATCTTCGTACCTCGGGACGCCCTCGACGCCGACCGGTGCCGGCAGCTGGCGCAAAGCCTGCTGGGCCTCATGACCGGCGACGGGGAGGAGGGGATGGCGGGACCGGCCGCCGACATCTTCGCGTCCCAGTTCCACGTCGTCGTGCACCGGCCGGAGACGTGGGTGGTGGGGGACCGCCTGGCGGACGACCCGACGCCCTACATGGTCCGCGTCCACGCACCGGGGCCCTGGCGCAAGGACACCAGCGGGCACATCATCGGCGCCTTCACCAAGGCGATCACGGACGTGGACCCGGGGGCCGCCGTCCAGGTGCACGTCTTGGGCGTTCCGGAAGGAAGCATCGGCGTCCGGGGGGAGGCGAAGACCTCCACCGAACTCGTCGAGATGATGAACGACCCCCTGAAATATGCCTACGCCGCGGGCAAGGCGCTCCTCGACCCCATGTGCGGCATGCTCGTTGAGCCCGACAAGGCCCCGACCCTGGAGTACGAGGGGACGCTCTACGGCTTCTGCTGCGAGGGCTGCCGTACGGAGTTCATCGCCAAGAAGGAGAAGGCGGCCGCCGGTACCGGTTGAGCCGGTGGCACAGTGGGCTCATGCGCGTTGGCATCCTGGGCCCCCTCCAGGTCACGGACGACGACGGCACCATCGCCCGGATCGGCGGGGCGCGGCTTCGCGCGCTGCTGATCCGGCTGGCCCTGGACGCGGGGCGCGTCGTCACGACCGATGCGCTCTGCCACGCGCTCTGGCCGTCCTCTGAGGGCAGCCCCGGCAATCCGGCTCACGCGCTGCATTCCCTGGTCGCCAGACTCCGCCGTGCCCTCCCCCAAGAGACGGCGCTGCGTTCCCTGCCCGCGGGCTACTGCCTGGACGTCCCGCCCGAGTCGGTGGACGCCCAGCGTTTCGAGAGCCTCGCGGGCAAGGGGCGCGACAGCCTTCGCCAGAGCAGGCCCACGGCGGCTCTGGACTTCCTCCAGGAGGCGCTGGTGTTGTGGAGGGGCGAGGCACTGGCCGACGCGGCTCCACGTATGCCCTTCGCCGCCAACGCCGCTCTACGGCTGAATGAGCTGCGCCTGAACGCTCTTGAGGACCGCCTGGACGCCTCCCTGCGTGTTGGGGTCGCCCCGTCCTCCCTTACGGCGGAGCTGGAGGAACTGACGGCCGCCCACCCCTACCGTGAGCGACTCCGGTACCTGCTCGTCCAAGCCCTGCACGCGGACGGCAGGCAACCCGAGGCCCTCACCGCCTACGAGGACTACAGGCGTTTCCTGGCCGACGAACTGGGCGCGGACCCGAGCCCCAGGCTCCAGGACCTCCACCGCACCGTCCTGCAGAACAAGGCGCCGCCCACGGGCAACCTGCGCGCACCCCTCACAAGCTTCGTCGGCCGCGAACAGGAGCGAGCCCAGCTGAAGGCCCTCCTCGCCGACAACCGCCTCGTCACCCTCGTCGGCCCCGGCGGAGTGGGGAAGACCCGCCTCGCCACCACCGTCGCCACCGGCGCCTGGCTCGTGGAGCTGGCACCCGTGACCGACCCGGCCGAGGTCCCGTACGCGGTCACCGCGGCCCTCGACCTCCACGAACCCGGCCGGTCCGCCGACGTCGTGCTCCGCCTGGCCGGTGCGCTCTCCACCTCCCGGAACCTGATCATCCTGGACAACTGCGAACACGTGCTCGACGCCGCGGCCCGGCTCGTGGACGACCTGCTGGGACGCTGCCCCGACCTCACCGTCCTGGCGACCAGCCGCGAACCCCTCGCCATCGCGGGTGAGACCGTCTACCCCGTCCCGCTGCTGGCCGGAGACCCGGCGACCCGCCTCTTCATGGACCGCGCCAGGGCCGCCAGCCACGGATTCACCTTCGACCCCCGGGTGCCCGCCATCTGCCGCCGCCTGGACGGCCTGCCGCTCGCCATCGAACTGGCCGCCGCACGCCTGCGCTCCATGCCCCTGGACCACCTGGCCGACCGCCTGGACGACCGCTTCCGCGTCCTGACCGCAGGCAGCCGCACAGCCCTGCCCAGGCACCGCACCCTGCGCGGCGTCGTCGCCTGGAGCTGGGACCTCCTCACCGACACCGAGCGCGACGCCGCCGAACGCTTGGCGGTCTTCCCCACGACGTTCACGCCGTCGTCCACCGGCATCGCCGTGGAAACCCTGGACGCCCTGGTCGACAAGTCGCTGCTCCAACTGGACGGCACCCGCTACCGGATGCTGGACACCATCCGCGAGTACGGCCTGGAACGCCTGGCCGAGACCGACCGCTTGCTCCCGTCCCGGGAAGCCTTCGTCTCGTGCTTCCTTTCCCTAGCCGAACAGGCCGACCTCCGAGGCCCCGACCAGCCGCACTGGCTCGAACGCCTGGACGCCGAACGGGACAACCTCCTCGCCGCCCTACGCCATGCCTGCGACTCCGGAGACACCGATTCCGCAGTACGCCTCGGTGCGGTCCTAAGCCTCTATTGGACGATCCACGGCGACCACATGGAGGCCGTCAGACGCCTGCGCACCGTCCTGGAAATGCCCGGCACAAGTAGCAGCCGCCTGAGCGCCCTGGCCGGGTTCCTCCTCAACGCGAGCTTCGCCGGTGAACTGGCCCAGGCGAAGGACTTCCCGGACGACCCGTCCCCGCGAGACCCGACCGGAGCCCACGTCCTCGCCCTCCAAGCACTCTCCACAGGCGACGTCCAAGCGGGCGTCCAAGCCCTGGAGAAACACCTGACCCACCCCGGCCCCTGGACCCGAGCCATCACGTGGCTGCTCCGCTCGTTCCTCAACGGCGCGCGGACGGGCAACGCGGCCGAGGGCCGCCGCGACCTCGACAACGCCATCAGCGCCTTCCGCGAGTCGGGCGAACACTGGGGCCTGTCCATAGCCCTGGCCTCACTGGCCTTCGCCCACTCGGCCGCAGGCGACTACGACGCCGCGACCACCGCCCTCGAAGAATCGACGAACCTCATCAACCACCTGGGCGCCGACAACCAGCAGCAACTCTGGCTCCCGATGATCCGCGTCCACACAGGCGACCTGGCCAAGGCCCAAGCCGAACTCCAGACCGTCCTGGCCCGAACCACCTCGCCCGCCCACCTCGCCCTGGCCCGCCTCCTCCTGGCCGATCTGGCCCGTTACAGAGGCGACCTGGACGAAGCCGCCCGCCACCTGACCCTCGCCGCCCCCGAGGCCAACGACCCCCCGTCCCGTGCCCTCTACCTGACGTCCCAGGGCAACCTGGCCACGGCCAAGGGCGACCTGCCCGCGGCAGAGAGCCACCTCCGCGAGGCCCTCTCCCTAGCCACGACCATGCCCGACATGCCCATGGTCGCCGTGATAGCCGTCGGCCAAGCCCAACTCCTGCTCGCCCAAGACCAACTCCACCAGGCCGCCGAACTCCTGGGCGCCGCACACGCGCTACGCGGCGGCCCAGACCCCCGCCACCCCGACGTCCAAGCCCTCTCCGAAGCCCTGCGAACCCGCCTGGGCACCCCCGCCTACGAGGCCGCCTACACCAAGGGCCGCGCCCACCCGGACCCCCTCTGTAACTTGCGTGTTACGTAAGCCAGATGTTACAAAGGGCCTGTGACCGCTAGTGTTTTCGAGGCCCTGGCCGATCCGGTGCGGCGGCGCCTGCTCGAACTCGTCGCCGAGCGGGAGCGGCCCGCCGGTGAACTCGCCGCCGAGTTCGACCTCAGCCGCCCAGCCGTCTCACGGCACCTGCGCGTCCTCAGCCAGGCCGGACTGGTGAGCTGGCGCCACCACGCGCAGCAGCGCATCTACCGTCTCGAACCCGCACCCCTCGAAGAGGCCGGCGCCTGGATCGAACGCACCCGCGACAACTGGGCGGCCCGGCTGGACTCCATCGAACGACACCTCAACGACATCGCGAAGGACACGGAATGACCGCAGGACCCGACCAGCCGCCCATCCCCACCGACCGCCGCGGCACCTTGGGCGCCGGCCCCGACGGCGACTGGCAGATCCGCTTCGAACGACGGCTCCCGCACCCGCCCGAACGGGTCTGGGCGGCGCTCACCTCTCCCGACCAGCAGGCGAGCTGGATGCCCGGGGTGACGATCGACGCCACCGAGGGCGGGGCGGTCGTCTTCGACTTCGGCGACGAGGGCAGGGCCGACGGCCTGGTGCTCGCCGTCGAGCCGCCCCGGCGCCTGGAGCACACCTGGACCTGGCCGGGCGAGCCCCCCGCGACCGTCCGCTGGGAGCTCACCCCCGACGGCGAGCACACCGTGCTGGTCCTGCTGCACCGCCCGCTGCGCTCCGAATCGGTGGTCGACTACGCCGCCGGCTGGCACGGGATCCTCGACGCGTTCGGTGCCCACCTCGACGGCGCCGACCTCGGCGAACCCGACTACGCCGCGTTCCACGACCTCTACGCCGCGATGGTGAAGTGATCTGACTCACGCGCTGTCACAACGATCGGTCGGGCGGCGTCTCCATGTCGAGCCTCGAAAAGGAGACACCATGACCGATGTGCTCGTGATCGGCGGCGGGTACGCCGGCGTGCTGGCGGCCAATCGCCTGACCCAGCGCGACGACGTGACCGTGACCCTGATCAACCCGCGCCCGGACTTCGTCCAGCGGCTCCGCCTGCACCAGCTGGTGGCCGGAACCCACGACGCGGTCGTCGACTACCGGAGGATCCTGGCCGACGGGGTCCGGCTGGTGGTCGACACCGCGACCCGGATCGACGCGGCCGGGCGCCAGGTGACGTTGGTGGCCGGCGGCACGGTCGGCTACGACTACCTGATCTACGCGGTGGGCAGTGGCAGCGCCGACCTGAGCGTGCCCGGTGCGGCGGACTTCGCCTACCCGATCGCCACCCTGGAGGCGGCGCGGCGGCTGCGCAGGGTCGTCGCCGCCGCGCCGGAAACTGCCCCGGTGACGGTCGTCGGAGCCGGTGCGACCGGCATCGAGACCGCCGCCGAGCTGGCGGAGCAGGGCCGCCGCGTGACCCTGCTGTGCGGCGGGGTGCTCGGCCCGTACCTGCACCCTCGGGGCCGGCGCTCGATCGCCAGGCGGCTGGCCAAGCTCGGTGTGACCGTGCTCGACGGCGCGACGGTGACGGCCGTGACCCGCGATGCCGTGCGGCTCGGCGATGGCCGCGAACTGCCGAGCGAGGTGACCGTCTGGACCGCCGGATTCGGCGTGCCGGACCTGGCCGCCCGCAGCGGGCTGAGCACCGACGCCCTGGGCCGCCTGCTCACCGACGAGACCCTGACCAGCGTGGACGACCCGCGTATCGTCGCGGCCGGCGATTCGGCGGCGCCCTCGAACCTGCCGCTGCGGATGAGCTGCCAGACCGCCAGGCCGCTGGGCGCGCACGCCGCTGACACGGTGCTCGACCGGATCGCCGGCGAGCTTCCCGCGACCATCGACCTGGGAGTCTTCGGCCAGTGCATCGGCCTGGGCCGGCACGCCGCCACCGCACAGCTCGCCTCCAAGGACGACACCGCGAACCGGTTCTACATCGGTGGCCGGCTCGGCGCGACGATCAAGGAAACCGCGATCAAGAAGATGGTCAAGGAGCTGGCGGAGGAGGCCCGCAAGCCCGGCTCGTTCTCATGGCACTTCAAGGACGACACCCGCCGCCAGGTCCTGAAGGCCAAGCCCGGCGAGGCGCCCGCCACTCAGCCCTTGTCCAGCTCGAACCACACGTGAAGGCGTCCCCGGTCGCCGTTGAAGTGCCCGCAGCGGTCGGCCAGGGACTCGATCAGCAGAACGCCGTAGCCGTGCTCACGCGCGCCCTCGTCCCGCCGCGCGGTGGGCACGGTCGCGGCGCCCTCGTCGACCACCTCGCACCGCAGCGTCCCCGCCGCGTCGTACAGCGTCAGCGTGATCATCCCGCCCGACCGCGACCGGGAGTGCCGGACGCTGTTGGTGCACGCCTCGGAGATCAGCAGCTCGGCCGTCCCGGCCCGCGCGTCCCCGTCCAGGACGTCGACGGCGAACCGCCGCGCCCCGCCCACGCTCCGCGCGACTCCGGGCAGCGTCACCGACCCGAGCACGACCATCTCCACGGCCCGCCCACCGCCTTCCCCTTGCGTCCGGTACGAGATTTTCGAGAACGTTGCGCGATCGCCTGATCTCACAGCGTCACCCTGCCAAGCTATGCAGAGAGTGCCTCAGCAGAGGCGAAGATGCAACCGATGCATAAAACTTCACTGCAAATGCTCTGAGGAAGGGTCGATGACATGCCGGGTCGCAAGCCAGCGCCGACCATCCGCCTGCGCCGTCTGGCCGCCGAACTGCGTCGCCTTCGCGAGGACGCCGACCTCACCCGGGAAGAGGTCGTCGAGCGCACCGGCATCAACACCGCGACCCTCTACCGCATCGAGGCCGCCCGCGTACGACCGCAGCCCCGCACGCTGGCGACGCTGCTGGAGGTCTACCGCGCCCCGGAACCCAAGCGCGCCGAGCTGTCCACCCTGCTCAAGGACGCCAAGCAGCGGAGCTGGCTGAACACCCTCGCGTCCGAACTCCCGGAGCACTACGCCTCGTACATCGAGTTCGAGACCGAGGCGAACGCCGTCCTCAACTACGAGTGCCTGTTCGTCCCAGGGTTGCTCCAGACCGAGGACTACGCCCGCGCGGTCATTCAGGGCACACTGCCCGACGCCACCAAGGACGAGGTGGAGAACCGTGTCGAGGCCCGCATGCGGCGACAGGCGATCCTCGCCGGGGACGACCCGCTCACGTTCTGGGGCATCGTCGACGAGGGCGCCCTCCGCCGCGCCGTCGGCGGAACCGACGTCATGCGCGCCCAGTTGAAGCACCTCTTGGACGTTGCCCAGCAGCCGAACGTCACTTTCCAGGTGGTCCCTTTCGAGGCGGGCGCGCATGTCGGGATGCCCGGCTCTTTCTCGTTGATGCGCTTCCCAGAGGCGGTCGGGCCTGATGTCGTGTACATCGACAGCCAGGCGGGTGACATCTTTCTCGAAGAGGAAGTCGACACCGGCCGTTATACGCTGGTTTGCGAACATCTTCGCGCCGTGGCGCTGAGCCCTTCCGCCTCGGCTGAGCTGGTCGCCACGGTTGCGAAGCGCGGGCTGTCCAGAGGAGGAGCCTCATGAGCACCCATCGCGAGAAGCACGGCGTCCGCTGGCGTAAGAGCAGCCGGAGCAGCGGCAACGGGCAATGTGTCGAGGTCGCCGCGCTCGCCGCGCACGTCGGCGTGCGGGATTCCAAGGCCCCGGCAGCTGGTCACCTCGTGATTTCGCGTGCTGCGTTCGGGGACATGGTCGCTCGGATCAAGGGCGGACGGGAAGACGCTCGTGAGTAGCTCTCGTGAGCAGGGCGGCGTTCACTGGCGTAAGAGCAGCCGCAGTGGTGCGAACGGCCAGTGTGTCGAGGTCGCCGCTGTGAGCGGCAAGATCGGGATGCGGGATTCCAAGGCTCCGGGAGCCGGCCACCTGGCGATCTCGCATGCGGCGTTCGCGGATATGGTCGCTCGGATCAAGAGCGGACGGGAAGACGCTCGTGAGTAGCTCTCCTGAGCTGGACGGCGTTCGCTGGCGTAAGAGCGGCCGCAGTGGTGGCAACGGGCAATGTGTCGAGGTCGCCGCGCTTGGTGGGCATGTCGGGGTGCGGGATTCCCAGGCTCCGGCGGCTGGTCATCTCGTGATTTCGCGTGCGGTGTTCGCGGACGTGGTTGCTCGGATCAAGGGTGGCGCCGTCACTCCGTAGCCGGAGGCCCTCCCGGCATCGGTAGGTTGTGCCGGGATGGACGGGATTTTCGGGACGGTCGCGGCCGCCGTCGGGATGTTCGCCGGGACGAATGTCGACGACCTCATCGTGTTGACGGTGCTGTTCCTGGCGGGACGGGCCGACGGGCGTCCGCGGGCGTGGCAGGTCTGGGCGGGGCAGTACCTGGGGATCGCGGCGCTGGTGGTGGTGTCGGTGGTCGCGGCACTGGGGCTGAGCGTCGTTCCCGACGACTGGGTGGGGTTGCTGGGGCTGGTGCCGTTCGCGCTGGGCGTGCGGGGGCTGGTCGCGGCGATCCGGGCGCGGGGGGACGACTCGTCGCCCGCGGTCGCGGGGAGTCTGCTGGCGGTCGCCGGGGTCACCATCGCCAACGGGGCCGACAACATCTCGGTCTACACGCCGGTGTTCCGCACGATCGGGGCCGGGGCCACGGTGGTGACGGTCGCGGTGTTCGCGGTCGGGGTCGCGGTGTGGTGCCTGGTCGCGTCCTGGCTGGGGTCGCACAAGCGCGTCATCGAGGTCGTGGAGCGGTACGGGCACTGGCTCGTTCCGGCGGTGTTCATCGCGATCGGGACGGTCATCGTGGTCGAGTCGGGGGTGCTCGGGAAGCTCGTGTGAGTCTCAGGGGGTCGCCGCGTCCAGGCAGCAGCGGACGAAGTCCTGGACGACCGGGTTGGTGTCGTCGGCGGGGGACCAGGCGATGGCCACCTGGGAGGGGCGCACGCCGCTGACGGGCCGGTACGTGACGCCCGGGCGTGCGTAGAAGCGGGCGGCGGACTCGGGGGCAAGGGCGATGCCGTAGCCGTTGGCGATCGCGCTGAGCCACTCGTCGGGCTGGTCGGTGACGGCCCCGACGCGGACCGGGTGGCCGTCGCGTTCGTCGGCGGCCAGCCAGAAGTCCCGCCACTCCGTCGTTTCGGCCGGGGCCGCCACGTACGGTTCGTCCCACAGGTCGCGGAAGGGGATCACGTCGCGTTCGGCGAGCGGGTGCGCGGAGGGGAGTGCGACCCAGCGGGGCTCGGTGAACAGCACCTTCACGCGGAGGTCGTCCTGGCCCGGGAAGGGGAGCCGGAGGAGGGCGGCGTCGACGTCGCCGTCGGCGAGGCCGGCGGTCGGGTTCGACCAGGCGGCTTGGCGCATGTCGGCCCTCCAGCCGGGACGGCGGCGGGCGAACTCCGCGATGATGCGCTGGGTGGCCTCGTTCGCCGCGCTGGCCAGGAAGCCGACGCGGAGTACGCGGGCCTCCTGGACGGCCGCGGTCCGCGTCTCGCGCTGAGCCTGGTTCCAGTCGGCGAGGAGGGCGGGCACCCGCGCGGCCAGGGCCCGTCCGGGTTCGGTGAGGGCCATGCCGGAGCGGGAGCGGGTGAACAGGCGCGTGTCGAGCAGTGTTTCCAGCTGCCTGATCTGTTTGGTCAGGGCCGGTTGCGACACGTACAGCCGTTCCGCGGCACGGGTGAGGTTCCCTTCCTCCGCGACCGCGATGAAGTACCGCAGCAACCGTGTGTCGACATCCATGCCGCCAGGTTATGGATGCGTGTATTGGACGTCGAGAACGGGGCCTGGCGAGGCTGAGCGCATGGTTGTCGTCACGCTCATCACGATCCTGGCGAACGCGGGGATGGCCGTCGCCGACTTCGCGCGGGCGCGGTTCGTGCTCGCCAACGCGGCCGAGGTGGACGTCCCCGAGCCGTGGGTCCCGGTGCTCGGCGCGTTGAAGGCGGCCGGGGCGGCCGGGCTGCTGCTCGGGCTCCTGGGCGTCCCGTACATCGGCGTCGCGGCGGCCGGGGGGCTCGTGTTGTTCTTCGCGGGCGCGCTCGTCGCGCATGTGCGCGCCCGCGTCTACCGCAATATCGCCTTTCCCGGCGGGTACTTCGCGCTGGCCGTCGCGAGCCTTTACGTCGCCGCGTCCTGACGGAGCCAGTCGACGAGGATGCGGTTGACCTCCGCCGGGCGCTCCTGCTGCACCCAGTGGCCGCAGCCCTCCAGGATGTGGGACGCGGCCAGCCCCGGAAGCGTGACGGGGAACGCCTTGATCGCGTCGGCCATCCAGGTGGTGGACGGGTCGAGCTCCCCGCCCACGAACAGCGACGGCTGGACGATCGGAGCCCCGCGCCAGGCGGCGAGGTCCTCCCAGTCCCGGTCGAAGTTGCGGTAGCGGCCCAGCGCGCCGGTCAGGCCGGTCCGCTCGAACTCGCCCGCGTACACGTCCAGGTCGGCCTCGGTGAGCCAGGCGGGCGGCGCGGTGCCGGCGAAGCGGTCGCGCATCGTGCCGCCCGGCGGGACGAAGGTCGGCGCCCCGCCCGCGTAGAAGCCCGCGAGCCAGCCGCGGACGTCGGGCTCGATCTCGGCCTCCGCCCGTCCGGGCTCCTGGAAGTAGGCGACGTAGAACTCCTCCTCCCCGCCCATCTGCGCGAACGCGAGGGTGGGACGCGGGCCGCCCGGCGGTGTGTACGGGACGCCCAGCAGCGCGACCGACGTGAACACCTCGGGCCGCAGCAGCGCGCTCGCGGCTGCGATCGGGGAGCCCACGTCGTGCCCGACGACGGTCGCGGTCTCCTCGCCCAGCGCCCGGACGACCGCGACGTTGTCGGAGACGTGCGCCAGCATCCGGTAGTCCCGCACGTCGCGGGGCTTGGACGACCGGCCGTACCCGCGCAGGTCGATCGCCGCGGCGCGGAAGCCCGCGTCCGCGAGCGCCGGGAGCTGGTGCCGCCACGAGTACCACGACTCGGGGAACCCGTGCAGCAGCAGGACCAGCGGGCCCGTGCCCTGCTCGACCAGGTGGACGCGCCCGCTCGGCACCTCGACGAGCCGGTGCCGTGCCTTGGAAAACGCCAATGGGACCTCCTCAGAACTCCCCTCGATCGTGCGGCCCCGGACGCGGCCACGCCCAACCGCGTTGCCGTTCCGGCAAGAGGCCGCCGGGTCGGGAACCCGGCGGCCTCGGACGAGGGAGATGCTCAGTGCCCGTACACCGGCACGATCGACGCCCGCGCCAGCGTGTGCCCGGTGATGTTGAAGCCCACGACGGCGGGCGCGGCGTCCGAGGGGACGCCCAGCGTCTCCACGTCCAGGGCGTGGACGGTGAAGACGTACCGGTGCGGGTCCCCGGGCGGCGGGGCGGCGCCGCCGAACGCCTTCAGGCCGTAGTCGTTCCGCGCCTGCACGCCGACCTTGGAGTCCTCGCCGCCCGCGCCGGTCGGCAGCGACGTGACGTCGGCCGGGACGTCGAACAGCGACCAGTGCCAGAAACCGCTGCCGGTGGGGGCGTCGGGGTCGAAGCAGGTGATCGCGAAGCTCCTGGTCTCCGCGGGGAAGCCCGACCAGCTCAGCTGCGGCGACAGGTTCCCGCCGCTGAAACCCCAGTCGTTGAAGACGTGCTTGTCCGAGAGTTGCTCGCCTTCGGTCACGTCCTCGCTGGTGACGGTGAACGAGGGAACCTCGGGCAGGTGTTCGTGCGGCAGCGGGGGCTTGCCTGCCATGGCGTGACCTCCTAGTGAGTCGATCTGTTCTTCCCATACCTATCAGCCGCCCCGCCGCCCGGTTCGGATCTTCCGCGGACGTGAAAGCCCCGGGCGCACCGTGGTGCGCCCGGGGCTCTCTCCGTCGTCGTCTACTTGCCGGTGGCGTCGGTGTAGGCGCGCAGGACTTCCTGGGGGTCGCCGTCCATCTTGACGCGTCCCTCGTCGAGCCAGATGACCCGGTTGCAGGTCTCCTCGATCACGTCCAGGTTGTGCGCGACCAGGAACACCGCTCCGGCGTCCTTCCGCAGCTCGTCGATCTTCTCCTTGCTGCGCTTCTTGAACTTGGCGTCGCCGGTGGCCAGGGCCTCGTCGATGAGCATCACGTCGTGGGTGCGGGCCGCGGCGATCGCGAACCGCAGCCGGGCGCCCATCCCCGACGAGTACGTCGACATCGGGTAGTCGATGAAGCCCTTCTTGAGATCGGCGAACTTGACGATCTCCTCGTACCTGGCCTTGGTCTCCTCCTGGGTGAGGCCCATGGCCAGGCAGCCCAGGACGATGTTGCGGGAGCCGGACAGGTCGCGCATCAGGGCCGCGTTCACGCCCAGCAGCGAGGGCTGGCCGTCGGTGTAGACGCCGCCGCGGGCGGGCGGCAGCAGCCCGGCGATGGCCTTGAGCAGGGTGGACTTGCCGGAGCCGTTGGTGCCGATCACACCGACCGCGTCGCCCCGGTAGGCGATGAAGGACACCCCGCGGACGGCGTGCACCTCCTTCATCTGCGGCCGGTTCTCCCGCTTGACCATGCGCAGCAGCGCGCTGGCCGCCGTGCCCTTGCCCCCGCCGCCGCTGTAGACGCGGTAGACGATGTGCAGGCCGTCGACGACCACGATCGGCTCCCGGGTGGGGTCGATGACCACCTCGGGCTGGGGTGTCGCTCCGGTCACCGCGGGCTTCTCCTTGAGCGCCTTAGCCACGGCCGTACCTCTCCTCCGCACGGTAGAAGTACCAGAAACCCCCGATGAAGGCGATCACGGCCCACAGGACCGCGTAGAGCCACAGCCGCGCGAAGTCGACGTCGTACGGCTGGACGTCCTTGCGGAAGCTGGTGAGCAGCGAGGCCCGCATCAGTTCCAGGAACACCGACGCCGGGTTGGCCTCCAGGATCTTGCCGACCCAGGGGTAGCCCTTCTCGGCGAACTTGCGGCCCATGTCGGGGATCAGGAAGAAGACCCCGGAGAAGTAGAGCCAGGACCGGGTGATGAACGGCAGCAGCTGCTGCACGTCCCGGACGAAGGCGCCGAGCCGGGCGATGGCCAGGCTGATGCCGGTGTTGAACAGCAGCTGGAGCAGCAGGATCGGCACCATCAGCAGCCAGTGCCAGGTGATCGGCTCTCCGGTGGCCACCACGATCACCAGCAGCACCGCCATGGAGATGAGCAGCTGCTGCAGCTCCATCAGCACGTGCGCGAACGGCAGCGAGGCGCGCGGGAAATGCAGGGCGCGGATCAGCGACAGGTTGTTGCCGATCGAGCGGGCGCCCGCCGTCAGTGAACGCTGGGTGAACGTGAAGACGAAGACGCCCGTGATCAGGAAGGCGGTGTAGTTGTCGATTCCGCGGTTGGTGCCGATCAGCACGCCGAAGATCAGGTAGTAGACGCCGGCGTTGAGGAGGGGGGTGAGGACCTGCCACAGCTGGCCCAGCCGGGAGCTGCTGTAGGTCGAGGTGGTCTTGGCGGAGGCGAACGCCCAGATGAACGTGCGGCGCTGCCACAGTTCCTGGACGTACCTGCGCGGCGAGGGGCGCGCCGCGCTCTGGGTCAGGCCGTGGCGAGCGGCGAACTCGGCCAGCGATTCGCTGCTCCTGCCGTTCATGTGAGGAGGCTCCGCGATCGTGCCGACCGGCTCGCCACCCGAGGCGCTGAGCCGTTCCGGGTGACTCATGCCGGGAAGCCTATTGCAGTCCACGATATGTGAGGGACGTTCGCCCATATGTGACCGCTGATTTGAGATCTTTGGGGAATCATGTCCGACCTCCTGGGGATACCCCCGACATGCATGTCGATCACCAAGCGCGACGCCCTTGGCGACCCAGCGTAATGTTGGCATCTCGTTACGCGATGTCCGCCCGGCGGGGTGGCGGGGCGGGGCGCCCGCGCACCCCGGCGGTCTACCGCAAGGGGCCGCTGCGCACGCTGGGACGGCTGGACCGCCGGGCGTTCGACCGGGTCGCCTCGACCCATCTGCCCGGCCTGGAGTACGTGCTGCCCCGCCTGTCGCGCGCCGCCGACCACGGCGTGCTGTGGTTCACGGCGGCGGGGGCGATGGGGCTGACCCGGCGCGCCCGGCTGCGGCGCGCGGCGCTGCGCGGGTCGATCGGGATCGCGGTGGCCAGCCCGGTGGTGAACGTGCTGGGCAAGCAGGCGTTCCGGCGGGCCCGCCCGGTGGTCGACCTGGTGCCGCCGATCCGCATCCGGTGGAAGCTGCCGACCTCGCACGCGTTCCCGTCCGGGCATTCGGCCTCGGCGGCGGCGTTCGCGACGGGGGTGGCGATGGAGGCGCCGCGGGCGGTCGCCGTCCCGGTCGGGGCCGCGGCGGGCGCGGTGGCGTTCGCGCGGATCTACACCGGCGCCCACTACCCGGGGGACGTGCTGGCCGGGGCGGGGATCGGGGTGCTGGCGGCCCTCGGCACCCGGCTGGTGTGGCCGGCCCGGCCGCCGGTCGCCCGCGTCACCCGTACCGCCACCGAGAAGGTGACGATCACCGGGGACGGGCAGGGGATCGTGGTCGTGGTGAACGGCGGCGCCGGTACGGCCGAGGGCGCCGGGGAGGTGCCGCTGCTGCGCGGCTCCGTCGAGTCCGCGGTGGGCGTGCTGCGGCGGGAGCTGCCCGCGGCCTCGATCGTCCGGCTGGGCCGGGACGACGACGTCGACAAGGCGCTCGGCGAGGCGGCGGCCCGGGCCGAGGTGCTCGGGGTGATCGGCGGCGACGGGACGGTCAACGCGGGCGCGCGGGCGGCGCTGGAGCACGACGTCCCGCTGCTGACCATCCCGGGCGGGACGTTCGACCACTTCGCGCGGGCGCTGGGCATCGAGACGGCGGCGGACGCGGTGGCCGCCTACCGGGGCGGGCGGCTCGGCCGGGTCGACGTCGGCGTGATCACCCCGGCCGGGGACGCCGAGGGCCGGGAGGCGGAACTGGTCTTCCTCAACACCGCCGGGCTGGGCGCCTACACCGAGCTGGTGGAGCGGCGCGAGCGGCTGGAGGGCCGGTTGGGCAAGTGGCCGGCGCTGGCGGTCGCGGCGGCCCGCACGTTCCGGCATTCCCGGCCGGTGCCGCTGCTGGTGAACGGGCGGCCCCGCCGGGTGTGGCTGGGCTTCGTGGGCAACTGCATGTACGGCTCGCGCGGGCCCGCGCCCACGTGGCGCCGCCATCTGGACGACGGGCGGCTGGACATCCGCCTGGTCGCCACCGGTGAGCGGGTGCCGAGGCTGCGGGCGCTCGCCGCCGTGCTGGCCGGTCATCTGCACGTGATGCCCGGCTACCGGGCGTGGCACTCCGGTTCGTTGGACCTGGTCGCGCCGGAGGGCGGGCTGCGGGTGGCCCGGGACGGCGAGGTGACCTCGCTGCCGCGGGCGGTCCGGATCGCCAAGCGGTCCGGCGCGCTGGCGGTGTTCTGCCCGCCTACGCCGCCACGGCGAGGGGGCAGCGGCGCAGACCGGTGACCACGGTGGATCCGGTGTGGACGGCCTCCCCGGCGAGCTCGATCCGGGTGGGGCCGCGGTCCAGGAGCTCCTCCAGGACCATCCTGATCTCCATCCGGGCCAGTGCCGCGCCCAGGCAGAAGTGCGGGCCGAAGCCGAAGGCGAGCGCGGTCGCGTCGGGGCGCCGGGCGATGTCGAAGGCGCCCGCGCCGGGGCCGTAGGCGGCGGGGTCGCGGCCCGCCGCCCCGTACAGGATCATGAGGCGGTCGCCCGCCCGGATCTCGACACCGCTCAATGTGACGGTGTCGGCGGCGGTTCGCATGAAGTAGACGACGGGGGACGTCCAGCGCAGGATCTCCTCGACCGCCGTGGTCATGAGCGTGGGATCCGGGTGGCGCGCGCGCAGGGCGGACCACTGCTCGGGGTGGGCGGCGAGGGCGTGCAGGCCGCCGGAGATCGCGTGCCGGGTGGTCTCGTTCCCGGCCACCAGCAGCTGGATCAGGAACATCACCAGCTCCAGGTCGGTGAGCCGGTCGCCGTCCAGCTCGGCCAGCGCCAGCTGCGTGATCACGTCCCCGCCGGTGCGGGCGGCCGCGCGGCGCTCGTGGGCGGTGCCGAGCAGGTAGGCGCCGCACTCGGTGCGGAGCGCGGCGCGCTCCTCCTCCGGCAGATCGTCGGCGGCGCCGGGCACGATGGCCTCCGACCAGCGGTGGAACCGGGCCCAGTCGTCCTCGGGGATGCCCAGCAGCAGGCAGATCACCTGGAGCGGCAGCGGCACGGCCAGGTCCGCGACCGCGTCGAACGGGCGGCCGGGCTCCAGCGCGTCCAGCAGCGCCCGGACCCGGGCCCGCACGTCCCCTTCCAGCCCGCGCAGCACGGAGGGGCGGAAGGCGGGGGCCACGAGCCCCCGGTAGCGGGTGTGGTCGGGCGGGTCGGTGTGGGTGATCGTCGGCGGTGCCGCGTACGTGCCGGCGGTCTCGCCCAGCAGGACGCCGTCGCGGGAGCGGAACAGCTCGGGCCGGGCCAGGACGGAGCGCGCGTCCGCGTGCGTCCCGACCACCCAGTAGCCCTCGGGGTGCCGGACGGGCCGTCCGGCCGTGTGGAGCCGCCCGTACAGCTCGTGCGGGTGCCCGGCGGTGAAGTGCGCGTGCGGGAAGTCGGCCGGCAAGGTCATGTAGCAAACGCTAGGTAGGTAAACGGTGGGGCGCAAGGGCATGTTTGGCACCCCCGCAGCGGGTACGAGGAGGACCATGTCGAACGGAGTCGATCCCGCCGAGCTCAGCGACGACGACCTCATGCGCGAACTGGGGCACCTGTACGAGACGAGGATGGACGCCCTGCGCCACGCCGCCGACCAGGCCCTCGCCGAGCACACCCGCCGCATGAGCGACCTGGAGGCCGAGTACCTGCGCCGCATCCCCGAACGCGAGGTGGACCCCGAACGCCTCCGGGAGGGCGCACGTGCCCGCTGAGAGAGAGGTTCCCGTCTAGGGTGACGTCATGGCGACGATCGAGCTGGGCCCCGACCGCGGGCGGCTGCTGATCAATACCGGGCGGAGCGGGCTCGGCCGGCGGGCCGGGCACGACCTCACGATCGAGGCCGCCCGCTGGTCGGGGACGCTCACCCTGCCCGGCGACGCCACCACGATCCCGGACGCCGAGGGAGGCTCGGTCGAGGTGACCGTCCCGGTGGCGGGCCTGGAGGTGCGCGAGGGCACCGGCGGCGTGCTGCCGCTCTCCGACCAGGACCGCACCGAGATCACCAAGAACCTCCGCAAGGTCCTCGACGCCGCCCGCCACCCGGAGATCACCTTCACCGCCCCCACCGCGACCGGCTCCGCGGCCGAGTTCACCGTCGAGGGCCGCCTGACGGTCGCCGGCCACACCGAACCGCTGACCGTCCGGGGCCGCGCCGAGGGCGCCCGGATCCGGGGCGAGGCCACCGTCAAGCAGACCCGGTGGGGGATCAAGCCCTACTCCGCCTTCTTCGGCGCCCTCAAACTGGCCGACGACGTCAAGATCACCTTCGACCTGACCCTCTGACTCAGCGGGCGCGGACCACCCGCGACTCGTCCCAGACCGGCTCCGGCGGCTCGTACACCGACCCGTCGGAGCCGAACACCAGGAACCGGTCGAACGACCGCGCGAACCAGCGGTCGTGCGTCACCGCCAGGACCGTCCCCTCGTACGACTCCAGCCCCTCCTGCAACGCCTCCGCGCTGGCCAGATCCAGGTTGTCGGTCGGCTCGTCCAGCAGCAGCACCGTCGCCCCGCCCAGCTCCAGCAGCAGGATCTGCAACCGCGCCTGCTGCCCGCCCGACAGCGTCTCGAACGGCTGCTCCGCGCACATCTGCAGCTCGTACCGGGCCAGCGTCGACATCGCCTCGTTCCGCAGCCGGGCGTGCTCGGTCATCACGATCTCGCACGGCGTCCGGCCCTCCAGATCGGGCCGGGCGTGCGTCTGCGCGAACAGCCCCGGCACGACCCGCGCCCCCAGCCGCGCCACCCCCGTGTGCGCCACGTCCTCCCCGGCCAGCAGCCGCAGGAAGTGCGACTTCCCCGACCCGTTGGACCCCAGCACGGCCACCCGCTCCCCGTACCAGACCTCGGCGTCGAACGGCCGCATCAGCCCGGTCAGCTCCAGCCCCTCGCAGATCACCGCGCGCTTGCCGGTCCGGCCGCCGCGCAGCCGCATCTTCAGCGACTGGTCCCGCGGCGGGACCTCCGGCGGCCCCGCCTCCTCGAACCGCCGCAGCCGCGTCTGCGCCGCCCGGTACCGGGAGGCCATGTCGTCGTTGAACGCCGCCTTCTGCTTGAGGGTGGTGACCAGCCGCTTCAGCTTGGCGTGCTCCTCGTCCCAGCGCCGCCGCAACTCCTCCAGCCGCTCGTTGCGGTCCCGCCGGGCCTGCGCGTACGTGGCGAACCGGCCGCCGTGCACCCACACCGTCCCGGCCTCGACCGTGACGATCCGCTCGGCCGCGCGGTCCAGCAGCTCGCGGTCGTGCGAGACGAGCAGCACGGTCTTGGGCGTCTCCCGCAGCCGCTCCTCCAGCCAGCGCTTGCCGGGCACGTCCAGGTAGTTGTCCGGCTCGTCCAGCAGCAGCACCTCGTCGGGGCCGCGCAGCAGCGCCTCCAGGACGAGCCGCTTCTGCTCCCCGCCCGACAGCGTCGCCACGCGCCGGTACCGGCACCGCTCGAACGGCACGCCCAGCGCCGCCACGGTGCAGGCGTCCCAGAGCACCTCGGCCTCGTAGCCGCCCGCGTCACCCCAGGCCGCGAGCGCGTTGGCGTAGCGCAGCTGGCTCGGCTCGTCCTCGCGCTCGACCATCGCCAGCTCCGCGGCCTCCAGCCCGGCCGCCGCCTCACGCAGCCGCGGCGCCGCCGTCGAGAGCAGCAGGTCCTGGACGGAGGACTCGTCGCGGACGTTCCCGACGAACTGCCGCATCACCCCGAGCCCGCCACTGGAGGAGACCGACCCGTCCTGCGGTGCCAGATCACCGGCGATCATCCGCATCAGCGTCGTCTTGCCCGCCCCGTTCGGCCCCACGAGCGCGGCGGTCACCCCGTCCCCGATCCGGAACGAGACGTCGTCGAGCAGCACCCGCCCATCGGGCAGCACGTGCCCCACATGGCCGACCTCGATATGCCCCACGCCGCTCCCCCCACAAGACCCGACCCACGAGTCTGCGAACCCCGAAGCAACGAAGGCAACCGGTTTTCCGGTGGCGTCAGCGATGCGAGCCGACGATGTCGTCGGGGCGGTCAAGCCACAGGCGCTCGCCGTCGGGGGTGACGGTCATCCCGAACCGGTCACGGTCAGGCTGTCCCCACCCGACCCACGTGAAGTAAGCGGAGGTGACCTCTCCCCACAGGTCCCGGTTTCCGGCCTGTTGTACCTCGTACTCGTCGTCGCCGGGCTGGTAGTTGACGGCCGTCCATCGGCCGGCGTCGTCGGGGTCCAAGACCCACAAGGTGAAACCGTCGGCGTCGGCCTCGGTGCGGGTGTGGACCCCGGTCAGAGCGAACACGGCGAGATCGGCTCCGGCGGAGGCATGGGCGATCGTGCGCGGGTCGATCCGGGTCGTGCTCCGGGTGATGTCGTGCTCCGCCCACTCGCGCCCGTTGGCCGCGCCGCGGCGTTGGGAACGCAGAAGCATGTAAGAAGCAAAGCCGGGGAACCGGCCTACCGCCGTACCGTCCGGCTTGACCACAAGCCGCAGTTCGTGGCTGTAACCGAACCCGGGACTGTAGGGGGTGACCACGGTTCCCCCTGGTCGTGTCTGCTCTATCCACTCATAAGGGACGCAGGACACTGCGCAAGTGGCGTGAACCCGGTCGAATGGGCCACCCTCTGGGCGGAGGGTGGCACCGTCCCCGATAAGCAGCTTCGGGGCGTACCCGGCGGCCGCCAGGTTGCTCGCCGCCTGCTTGGCCACATCGCCGTCCACCTCGATGGAGACCACACTGCCTTCTCCGACGATGTGCGAGGTGAGAGCCGCCGTCCAGCCGGTACCGGTTCCGATTTCCAAGACCCGGTGATGGCGCTCCAGGTCCGCCAACTCCAGAAGAGACGCGACGGTGCTCGGGGCCGAACACGATGACGTGTAGTCGCCGTTTCCGATATGCACGTCGGTCGCCCCGTCGTCCAGCTGGGTGACGATCGGGGCATCGTCGTACACGGCGTCCCACCATGCGCTCGGATCCCTGTCCCTGTCGATCACGTGCGCTTCCCGATCGTTGGGGCAGGCCAGCGCGATGCGCGGAACGAACCGGTGGCGGGGGACGTCTCGGAACGCTTCCCGCACATAGGTGTCGTGGAGCTGCCCGGATGAGGTGAGCCGCTCCATGAGCCGTGCGGCGCGCAGGGAGGCGTCGTCGACGGCGGTCATTTCTCTCGCTTTCCTCCGCCTTTGGTAGGAGTGTCGGGGTTTGGCTTCTCGGGCTGGGGTGATTTGATCGGCTGTGGCTTGCCCTCGTGCTTGCCCATTTCCTTGATCCTCTCTGCTGAACGCCAGCTTGAACACTACGAAAAGGCGTCCTGCATGGAAATGGCTGGAAAGATGGCACGCACTTACTGCCCGATGGCACTCGGGGAAGCGTAGCGATTCAGGCAAGGCTCAGTGGCAGTTAGCCTCGATCTTTCACAGCGCCGGTTGGGTCGTGTGGCGGCCTGACCGGTTTGTGTTTTCTGGTGGTGGTCAGGTCGGTGGCCCGGATGTCGCTCCGGGTGGGCGGGGTTCCACGGCCCCT
>NZ_JBHSON010000147.1:0-30571 GCF_042656285.1 Actinomadura rugatobispora
TGAACAGATCCCACAGGAACCTCACCCGCCGGCCCGCCAGCGCTAGCGCCACCGCTACACCGACGAGCCCGACGATCAACGTGATCGCGTACTGCACAGTTCCGTCCTCCTGAGGTACGGGCGATGACGATCGCCCCGAGACCAGAATCACCGCTGGGCCGGCGCCGGACGCACTCCACCGCACCAGACTTGCAAATCAGTCAAATTAGATTACTATTTCTCGGACCATGAGTCGACCTGTGAGGCCCGCAGGCACGGCAGCGCGCCGCCGGGGCCGGAGGCACCTCGACCACTCGGCCGCCGCCCGCGCGGTGCGGCCGAGGCGCACGTGGGCCGAGCTGCGAGGTCGCGACTTCTCACCAAGGAAGCACATCGTGACCACACCGCACCCCCCTCGATCTCACCGGCCATGTCGCGCTCGTCACCGGTGGGAACTCCGGCGTGGGTCTCGGCATGGCCGAAGGGCTGGCCCGCGCCGGAGCCGACGTCTGCATCTGGGGCAGGAATCCCGGCAAGAACGAGTCCGCGGCCGAGCGCCTCGCCGCGCACGGCCACCGGGTCGCCGCCTACGAGATCGACATCGCCGACGAAGACGCCGTCGTCGCCGGCTTCGCCAGGACGGTCGAGGAGTTCTCCCGGCTGGACTCCTGCTTCGCCAACGCGGCCTTGGCCAATTCGATGACCAACCCGCGCTACCTCGACTCGACGCTCCAGCAATGGCGCGACCTGATGCGGGTCGACCTGGACGGCGCCTACCTCACCACGCGCGAGGCCGCGCGCACCATGGTCGAGCTCGGCAACGGCGGCAGCATCGTGCTGACCTCGAGCGTGGCCGCGCTCTTCGGAGCTCCACGCGAACAGGCCTACGCCGCTGCGAAGGCCGGACTGCTGGCGCTGTCGCGCTCACTGGCCGTGGAATTCGGCAAGTACCGGATCCGGGCCAACGCGGTCCTGCCGGGCTGGACCCGCTCGCCCGTCCTCGACGGCTGGCTGGACAACCCCGCGGTCGCCGAGAAGGTGATGGCGCGGATCCCCCTCAGGCGCTGGGGCACGCCTGAGGACTGGGCGGGCGTCGCGATCTACCTCGCGAGCCCCGCCTCCTCGTTCCACACCGGCGACTGCCTGCGCCTCGACGGCGGATACGGGATCTTCTGATGCACGAGACGACCTCCTCCCGGGTCCTGGTGACCGAACTGACCGACGGCGTCCTGACCCTGACCCTCAACAGGCCCGACGCGCGCAATGCCCTGTCGCCCGACCTGGTCACCGCTCTCGACGAGGCGCTGAGCCGGTTCGAGGAGGACGACGCGGCGCGGGTCGCGGTGATCACCGGTTCCGGCCGCGCGTTCTGTGCCGGGCTGGACCTGAAGGTCTTCGCCGCCGCCGATGCCGACCGGCGCACGGTCGGTGCGCTCATCCGCCGCTTCGGCAGGCTGTCCAAGCCGCTCGTCGGAGCGGTCAACGGCCCGGCCGTCGCGGGCGGCCTCGAACTGGCCCTCGGCTGCGACTTCCTGATCGGCGGCCCGCAGGCGATGTTCGCCGACACCCATGTGAAGATCGGCGCGTTCCCCGGCGGCGGGATGACCGCCCGGCTGAGCCGTGCCGTCGGAACCCGCACGGCCAAGGCCATGAGCCTCGGCGGCGTCCGGCTCGACGCGCAGGCCGCCCTTCGCGCCGGCCTGCTGAGCGAGCTCGTCGATGCGGAGGAGCTCGTGACGAGAGCCCGAACGATCGCCGGCAACATCGCCACGGCCAGGCAGGAGCTCGTCGCGATCGTCCGGAAGCTCTACGACGAGAACGCCGACAGGTCCCTCGACGACGCCCTGGCCTTCGAGGAGGCCGAGCTCCGGCGCTGGCGCGAGAACCAGCGCCTCAACTGGTCAGTGTGAAGAGGCGGGCGGTCGCACGCCATCACGCAGAACCGTCGGGACAGGAAGAACGGGCACGGGCATGCAGGGCGGAGCGGTCGCCACGCGCCCTACGGCATGCCGGCTTGGCCATCTCGGCCCTGCTCCATACTCCCGGAGCCAAGCCGGGACGTCGCCTCTCCGTCGGCGACCTGAACCACCCGCCTCGCTCAAGGTCGCGTGCGCCGACCGTACCGTCCAGCCGGCCCCTTCCACGGCCCCGGACTCCGAAAGGCGGCAGGCGCACAACCTGGCCGAAGCCGCGCGGAAGGCCGAGTGGACCGCATGCTCCACACAGCCGAGCACCTACGAAAGGCGGGCCGGAAGGTGTCGGTCAACACGGTTGCGGCGCGGATGGCCGAGCTCGGGCTGGCCGACCGTCCCGCAAGAGGCGGCGGTCGCTGACCGAGCCAGCGGCCAGCGGTGCGCGGCCTGGTGCGTCGCAACTCCACCGCCGTCGCGCCGGACGTGCTGTGACACTGAAAGCGCCCGCCCAGTTGAGCAATGACGCCACCCGAGAATTGGTGGACCGCCTTGCGAACGAGACGCTCGGCGCCTTGGCGGCCGGCGGACACACCGTGCCAGAACTCCAAGACCAGCATCGAACAACATGGCGGGAGAGGCCAGACGACCACCTACCATCCTCCCCACGACTGAGGCGCGGCTTGAACCGGCCACCAGCGGGTGGGGACAGCGCCCGTTCGGCATGATTCTCTACGACTGTCCCGACAATCAGGCGGGGGCCGATCCAAGCCTTGGAGAGTCAGGTGAACCCGATCCAATCTCGGACTCCGGAAACCTCGGTGGACGTCGTTCAGCGGACCGCCAGGATCGCCGGTGTCTGGTTCATCCTCACCTTCGTCTTCTCGATCCCCGCGGCGTTGCTGTACGACCCGGTCCTCAATGACGCGAACTACATCCTGGGAGCGGGCGCGGACACGCAGGTGCGGCTTGGCGCCCTCCTTGAGATTCTGACCGCCGTCGCGAACATCGCCACCGCGGTCGTGCTGTTTCCGATCCTGAAGCGGCAGAGCGAGAGCATCGCCCTCGGTTACATCGCCTTGCGAGTCCTCGAGTCGACCGTCATCGTGATGGGGGTCATCAGTGTGCTCGCCGTCGTGACGTTGCGGCAGGACCTCTCGGGCGGGGGCGGCGCCAATGCCGCTCTGATCGGCCAGGCACTGGTGGCGTTGAAGGATCAGACGTTCCTGCTCGGCCCCGCCTTCTGCGCGGGCTTCGGCAACGGGCTGCTGCTGGGCTACCTGATGTACCGGTCGGGCCTGGTGCCACGCCCCATGGCGCTCATCGGGCTCATCGGAGGCCCCATCGCCTGCGCCACCGCGACCGCTGTCCTGTTCGGCGCCTACGAGCAGCAGTCCCCGATGAACTTCCTGTTCACGGCACCAGAAATCGTCTGGGAAGCATCACTGGGCATCTGGCTCCTCACCAAGGGCTTCCGCCCCGCCCCCCTCATCACAGAAACGGCCCCCAAGACCACAGCGTGACGGGTCGCATCATCCGGAGTCCTGTGGCTCTCGGGCTTTGTATTCCGGGCGCAGATCGAGATCTTGGGGAGTCTGGGTAAGCAAGACGGCCACCGCTGCGAGGCTTCAGGTGTGTTGAGGCGGAAGAGGTGGCCAGGCCAGAGCACCTGGACGCGGCCGGGTTGCAGGGGTTGCGTCCGCGGAGGTGGTGTACGAGTTTGACCAGGTCAAAGGGCATGGCGTCGTGACGTGAGGCGGCCACCGCGTGATCCTTCGAATCGACCAAGAACCGAAGGAGAAGAGCACGCGATGGCCGTGGACAACAGTGTGGACCCTAATGACTCCCGAGGGGCTTCGGTCCCTGTAGCTCATTCTCGATCGATGCCTATGTGGACCCCGAGGCTTGACCTCTTCCTAATGACTCCCGAGGGGCTTCGGTCCCTGTAGCTCATTCTCGATCGATGCCTATGTGGACCCCGAGGCTTGACCTCTTCCTCGCAGGCAGTGCGCGATCGGGATGAGCGATGGGTGGGTGGTGATCGAAGGGTGCCGGGAGACGCCTCGGGTGTCCCTGGACATGAAGTCCTCCCCATAGGCAGCGCGGCCCGGCGCCTCTCGATCACCACCCACCGCATCAATGACCTCGGCAGGATCGTGTTCTGAGCCGACCACAGGGAACACCGCTCCGTTGACCGGGGCCTTGAGTCCTCACCGAAGAGCGCGGACCCTGTGGCGGGCTGGGGCCACGAACTGCTGATCGGATGTCGAGCCGTCGAGCTCTCTCATTAGGGCGTGGCGTGCCCCTGCGCGGCTCTGAGCTGCACCAACCCCCGGAAGGAGCACGGTAGTTGAAGGTGACATGCGGAATCGACTGGGCGGAGAGGCACCACGATGTCGCTCTGGTGGACGCCGACGGCCAACTCCTCGCGCGCCGCCGCATCAGCGATGACGTCGCGGGCTGGCAGGCCCTGGCCGATCTGCTCGCCGAACACGGCGACCAGGCCAACGAGCAGATCCCGGTCGCCATCGAGACCAGCCGCGGCCTGCTGGTCTCCTGCCTGCGCGCCACCGGCCGCCGGGTCTATGCGATCAACCCGCTCGCCGTCGCCCGCTATCGCGAGCGTCACACCGTCGCCCGGTCCAAGAGCGACCACGCCGACGCGTTCACGCTGGCGAACATTCTGCGCGTCGACGCCGCCCATCACCGGCCGCTGCCGGAGGATTCCGAACTCGTGCAGTCCATCGCAGTGCTGGCCCGCGCTCAGCAGGACGCGGTCTGGAACCGCCAGCAGCTGGCCAACCAGCTCCGTTCACTGCTGCGCGAGTTCTTCCCCGCCGCGCTCCATGCATTCCAGGTCAAGAATGTCGGGCTGACCTCCTGCGAAGCCCGCGCCGTCCTCACCGCGGCCCCGACCCCCACCGGGGCCGCCAAGCTCACCAAGACCCAGTTGCGGGCGGCGCTGCGCCGCGCCGGCCGCCAACGCAACTTGGACAGGCGTGCCGAAGAACTCCAAGCCGTCCTGCGTCAGGAGCATCTGCATCAGCTCCCCATGATCGAGGCCGCGCTCGGCCAGCAGGCCCGGGCCCTGCTGCTGCAGCTGGACGCCGCCTGCCAGGCCGCCGACGACCTCGCCGAAGCCACCAGCCAGGCATTTCACCAGCATCCCGACGCCGCGATCATCGTCAGTTTCCCCGGCCTGGCCGACCTTACCGGTGCCCGCGTGCTGGCCGAAGTCGGCGACGACCGGGCCCGGTTCGCCGATGCCCGCGCACTCAAGGCCTATGCCGGATCAGCTCCCATCACCCGCGCCTCTGGACGCAGCATGGTGGTCCACCACCGCAAGGTGAAGAACCAACGCCTGGCCGCTGCTGGTCATGTCTGGGCGTTCGCCTCACTCCGGGCGCCCGGCCCGCGCGCTCACTATGACCACCGGAGAGCCGCCGGGGACCGGCATTCCAGCGCGCTCCGCAACACCTTCAACCGCATGCTCGGCTGCCTGTACCACTGCCTGCAGACCGGCCGGCTCTATGACGAAGCAAACGCCTTCCGCACCCGACTGGCAGCCGCCGCTTGACACCTTAGGAAGATCGGATGTCTGCCGGGTGGTTGGCCGAGCAGATCGGGGCGTGTGAGCCCGATGTGTTGCGGTCGATGGTCAAGACGATGGCCGAGGCGCTCATGTCGGCCGAGGCTGACGCGATGTGCGGCGCCGGCTATGGCGAGCGCAGCGGCGAACGCGTCAACCGCCGAAACGGGTATCGGGAACGGGGCTGGGACACCCGGGCCGGGACGATCGACCTGCAGATTCCCAAGCTGCGGTCGGGAACCTACTTTCCCGAGTGGCTGCTGGAGCGGCGCCGCCGGGCCGAGCAGGCCCTGATCAGCGTGGTGGCGACCTCGTATCTGCTGGGCGTGTCCACCCGGCGGGTGGACAGGCTGGTCGAGCAGATGGGCATCAAGAACATCTCCAAGAGCCAGGTCAGCGAGATGTCCAAGGTGCTGGACGCCCAGGTCGCCGCGTTCCGCAACCGCCCGCTGGAGGCGGGACCGTACGCGTTCGTGTGGGTGGACGCCCTGACCCAGAAGGTCCGCGAGGGCGGCCGCACCGTCAACGTCCACGTCCTGATCGCCACCGGGGTCAACGCCGACGGGCACCGCGAGATCCTCGGGGTCGAGGTGACCTCGGCCGAGGACGGCGCCGGCTGGCTGGCCTTCCTCCGGGGACTGGTCGCCCGCGGCCTGTCCGGGGTCCAGCTGGTGGTCTCCGACGCCCACCGCGGCTTGGTCGAGGCGATCGCCGCGACTCTGCCGGGCGCGGTCTGGCAGCGCTGCCGGACCCACTACCTGCGCAACCTGCTCGCCAAGGTCCCCAAGAGCGCGCAGCCCTGGGTGGCGACGCTGGTGCGCACCATCTTCGACCAGCCCGCCGCTGAAGAGGTGGCGGCCCAGCACGCCCGGGTGGTCGACTCGCTGGCGGCCAAGCACCCGGACGCGGCCGAGCATCTGGACCAGGCCCGCGACGATCTGCTGGCGTTCGCGGCGTTCCCCCGGCAGTTGTGGCGGCAGATCTGGTCCAACAACCCGCAGGAGCGGTTGAACAAGGAGATCCGCCGCCGCACCGACGTCGTCGGGATCTTCCCCGACCGCCCGGCCATCATCCGCCTGGTCGGCGCGGTGTTGATGGAACAGACCGACGAATGGACCGAGGCCCGCCGCTACATGGGCCTGGAATTCCTGACCAAAGCCCGACTGCGGGTTATCGAGGGCACCACACCCGACCCCAAGATCGACCAGCGAGAACTCACAGCTTAACCTGCAGAAACAGGAACACGCGGAGGCCGCTCGTACACCACTCCGCTGGACGTGACCGTTGCAGGCTGCTTTTGGATGATGCGTTCGCACAGGTGGCAGCGCCGGGAAGTACGACTGCGGGCCCGCCGCTGCCTGCAGCCGTTCACCACGGCCCGGTGGGATGTCGATGGGGTGCCGCACGACCCTACGGCTCGGCGCCGGGCCGGCAGCCAGCCCGCACAAGATGGTCGAGACCCGTGCTTGCGTTTCGGGGCGCCTCAGTGAGATGAACCCGTCCAGAGCAGGCCAGAGCCGTTGGTCACCACGCAGACGCCCCCTTCTTGCGACCGGGGTCTGGTCGAGCAGTTCCCCTGTCGAGGTGCGGGCATCCCGGGGATCGCAGGGTGCTGGGCGGTGTCATCCGGTGGCGGAGAATCCTGATGACATCGTGATGGCAAACGATCTTGAGATCGTTAAGGTGATCTTTAATTCGGGGTCTGAGCTGGGGGTTCTTGTAGCCGGGACGGGGTTCGAACCCGCGCCTTCCTCATTGAAAGTGAGGGGACCTGCCGTTAGTCGACCCGGCCGTAGCGCGTACGAGAATCGAACTCGTGTCCCCACGCTGAGAACGTGGTGTCCTGACCACTGGACGAACGCGCCTGGAAAAAGAAAGAGCCGCTGTTCCGGGAGCCCGGAAGGCGGCGAGGGGTGAGGGGGTCACCCGTTCAACCGGCTCCCGTGGCGGGGGGTTCGCGCTCTTCCGTCATGCCCATCACGATGCCGGATCTGGCGCGTGCGGGCAACACATTTTCAGGACCTCCTCATTTCGCCGCCGAAAGGGCCACATCGGGTCGGTTGGGTTGGGCTGGACGGCGACCAGGTGTGGAGGATCGATGCGAACCGAGTTCACGGGGTGGCTGCGGGGCTTCGAGGAGGAGGTGCGCGCCCGTGCGGTGGCGGGCGACCCGGAGTGGGGACGGGGCGCGCGGCTGGAGCCGTGCGTGGTGCGCAGCCTCCAGCGCTTCCAGGTCGGTGAGGACGGGGACGGCGCGTTCCTGATCGGCAAGGCCGAGCGGGCCGGCGACGCCGAGTACACCGCGGCGTTGCGGCTCTTCATCGCCGAGGAGCAGAACCACGCGCGGATGCTGGAGCGGTTGCTGGCCGCCGCCGGGGCCGGGACGATCGGGACGCACTGGAGCGATGCGATCTTCGTGTGGGCGCGGCGCGCGATGGGTCTTCGGCTGGAGCTGATGGTGCTGATGGTGGCCGAGGTGATCGCGACGGGGTTCTACCGGGCCCTGCACGAGGGGACGCGCGATCCGCTCACCAAGGAGGTGGCGGGGCGGCTGCTGGCCGACGAGCGGCGGCACGTGCCGTTCCACTGCCGCCGGATGCGGCAGGGGCTGGCGGGGGTTCCGGGGCCGGTGCGGGCCGGGGTGCTCCTGGCCTGGCGGGCGGCGGTCGCCGGCGGTGCCCTGGTGATCGTCGCCGATCACGGGCGGACGCTGCGGCGGCTGGGCCGGGGGCGGGTCCGGTTCGTGCGCGAGGTGATGGCCGAGGCCGGTACCGCGGCGGGGATGATTCAGTAGACGTCGGGGCCACGGCGCATGGCCTCGGCGCCACCGTCCAGGTAGACGACCTGGCCGGTCATGTGGGAGTTGCCGGGGCTGATGAGCCAGTGCAGCGCCTCGGCGACGACCTCCGGGCCGGCGTGGCCGTTCAGCGGCATCGGGACCGCCTGGTCCATGATCTTGCGCATGGTCTCGTCCTCGAACAGCGGGGCGGTCATCGGGGTGCGCACGACGCCGGGCGCGATCGCGTTGAGGGGGATGCCGGCCCCGGCCCAGTCCGGGGTGACCGCCGCGGCGCGCAGCCAGCGGGCCAGCGCCGACTTGGACGAGGGGTAGAGCCGCCCGCCCCGGTCGCGGGCGACGGCCTCGCGCGCCAGGCGCAGTGCCTCCTCCTCGCCTGCCTCCAGGCACGCGGCGACGACGGCGCGGTCGACGGGCTGGGTGCCGGAGATGGAGCCGACCACGGCCGCGCGGGGTGCGGGCGCGGCGGCCAGCGCCGGGCGCAGCCCCTCCAGGAGCCCGGTCACGCCGAAGAAGTTGACCCGGATCGTCAGCGGTTCGGGGTCGGAGATGCCGGCGCAGGCGACGACGCCGTCGAGGACGCCGCCGCAGATATCCAGGACGCCCCGTACGGCCTCTTCGCGGCCTTCGGGGACCGACAGGTCGGCGCGGACGTCGCTCTGGTCGCGGTCGACGCCGATCACCCGGTCGCCGCGCTCGCGCAGCAGGTCGGCGAGGGCCCGTCCGATGCCGGACGCGGCGCCGCTCACGGCGATCGTGCGTGCACCGCCGGTCATGTCGCACCTCCCGGTTGATCACGACGACCCTACAAGGCTTGATCGCGGGCGGCACCCCGGACGTGCGCAGGGGTGCCCCGGCGTTCTAGGTTCGTGTGCGAACGGCCGTGGCCGTCCGGCCATGTCCGCGACCCGAGCTCCGAGGTGAACCATGACGGCCGAGCCCCGGCCCCCGTCGGATCTGCGCGATCCGCCCCCGCCGACCCCCGACGAGCTGCGGCGCGCGCTGGGGGCGTTCGCCACCGGCGTCACCGTGATCACCGCGCTGGACGGCGGGGAGCCGGTGGGCTTCGCCTGCCAGTCGTTCGCGTCGGTGTCGCTGGAGCCGCCGCTGGTGCTGTTCTGCGCCGACCGCGGCGGGCGCACCTGGCCGCGGATCCGGGCGGCGGGCAGGTTCTGCGTGAACGTGCTCGGCGAGGACCAGGAGGAGGTCTGCCTGCGGTTCGGGTCCAGCAAGGGCGCGAAGTTCGAGGGCCTGGAGTGGGACCGTTCCCGCTGGGGCGCGCCGGCGCTGCGCGGCGTGCTGGCGCGGGTGCACGCCGACATCCGGGACGTGCACGCCGCCGGCGACCATGACGTGGTGATCGGGCTGGTGCGGGAGTTGGAGACGCCGAGTGACGCCCGGCCGCTGATCTTCTTCCGGAGCGGTTTCGGGGTCGACCGGCGGGAGCCCCCGGCCGTTCCCGCGGCGGATCTGTGGGCGTGGGGCGACCACTGGGGGTGAGGCGCCGCCTGGGGATCGCGGCTCACTGCTAACTCGGGACGGCCGAAATCGGCGGCTCCTTAGTATCCCGGGCGGCGCGCGGGCACGCACGATATCGGTCCGTGCCGTCCCCCAGGAAACGAGGAAGATCATGTCTGCGTCCCCCGGCCGCCTCGCCCTGGCGGCGCTGGTCCCCGCGATCGCGCTGACCGTCGTCGGGTGTGGAGGTGGCGGCGGCGAGGCCGGTGAAGGGTCCTCGCCCCCAGTGGTGAGCACGCCCGGCTCCACCGGCGGCCGGACGCCTCCCAGCCCCGTCCCCAAGAGCGATTCCGGGAACGGTGCGTCTCCCAGCAACCCGCCGACGAAGGTCTACAACGCCTTCGCGGAGTGCATGCGCAAGCACGGTGTCTATGTGCCGGACGCGGGGCAGAGCCAGACCGGGCAGCCTGAGCAGGACGCGGTCAAGGCGCAGAACGCGCTGAAGGCGTGCGCGAAGCTGCTGCGCAGCGCCACCCCGGGCGCGGGCTGACCGGGTCAGGCGTCCGAGCCCAGGAGGCCCAGCGCCAGCCCGATGAGGGCGACCGCGGTCACCGTCCGGCGGCGGCGCGCGGGCAGCGCTTCGGGCGCGGGCCCCGGGCTCAGCTCGCGGAGCAGCCGCGACCATTGCGGGCCGATCCGGTCGAGGTGGTACGCACCGGACGAGGCCAGCGCCCGCTCGCCGAGCCGCTCCCGCAGCGCCGGGTCCTCGATCACCGTGCGCAGCGCGGCGGTGAGCCCGGCCACGTCGCCCTCGGGCACCAGCAGGCCGTCGCCGCCGTTCTGGATCATCTCGCCGGGACCGGTCGGGCAGTCGAAGGCCACCACGGGCAGGCCCTTGCTCATCGCCTCGATGATCACCATCGGCATGCCCTCGAACCGGGACGACAGCACGTACACCGAGGCGCGCTCCATCTCTCCCGCCAGGTCGGGGGTGCGGCCGCGCAGCACCACCCGCCCCGCCAGCCCGCGCTCGTCGATCATCTGGCGCAGCCGGTCCCGCCGGGCGCCGGCGCCGAAGATGCGCAGCGTCCAGTCGGGGTGCTCGGCGGCCAGCGGCTCGTACGCCCGCACCAGCAGGTCGAAGCCCTTCTGCCGGGTGAGCCGGCCGGCCGCCAGGATGACCTTGCGCTCGCGCGGGGACGGCCCTCCGGGCAGCACGGGCAGCGCGTTGGGGATCCGCACGACCCGGGTGGGCGCGCCCGCCAGCACGGCGGTGTAGTCGGCCCGGGAGCGCTCGGTCAGCACCGACACCGCGGTCAGCCGCGGGTAGGCGCGCTCGATCTCGCGGCGCAGCCCGGGACGGTAGGCGGCCAGGTTCATGTGGTCCTGCCCGATCGTCACCACGCCGCGCGGCGCCAGGTCGGCGACCAGCAGGTTCAGCGACGGCCTGGTCCCGATCAGCACGTCGGGCTGCCGCCCGCACAGGACGCGGAGCAGCAGCAGGTCCGACCAGAGCGACATGCCGCGGAACGAGGCGTCGTCCACCGGCGTGATCACGCTGGGCAGCCGGGACAGCAGCCGGAACGGCAGCCGGGCGACCCGGCCCCGCGGCGGGCCGGTCCGGTCGTCCGCGAACCGGATCCGCAGCCGCGGCGAGACGGTGAAGAAGGGCTCGGCGCTGCGCCGGAACACGCTGACGATCTCCACGTCGTGCTCGCGGGCGAGATGGCCGCCGAGGTTGAGGACGGTGCGGATGGTCCCGCCGGTCCCGTTGGCATGCTGGAGCAGGACGCGGACGCGCAGCCGCTCGCCCGGCCGGGGCGGGCGGCGCATCGCCAGGAGGCACCGTACGATCGCCAGCACCGACCGCCGCAGCGTCCGGTGCACGGGCCGCGCCGCCCAGTGCGCGTTCGTCTTGGACTTGGCCCGGAGTCGCGCCCGCACGGGCACGCGGCCCCGCTGATCGTCCGCCGGTGGCCGGCCGCCCGCCTCAGGGTCACCATCCCCCTTGCCGGTTATGTCCCGACTCATCGGTTCTCCCCGCTCTTGGGAGGTTTCCCGGTCTCTCACCTTCTCCCCCGCACTTGGGCGGTTTCAACAAGTGAGGACGGTCCCGATGCGGCCTGGTCAGAACCGGTGACCCGTCAGGCGGGCGGCGCCCCGCGGCTCAGGCGGTGCTCACGGTGCGGTCGAGGGCACCGCCCTGGACCCACCGCTCCCACGGCATCTCGTAGTAGCTCCACCCGTTGTTCCACTCCAGGCGGCGCTTGCTGCCGGTGATGACGACGATGTCGCCGCGGTAGGCGAAGTTGTAGAACCACTGGGCGGCGGCGGGCGGCGAGTTCAGGCAGCCGTGGCTGACGTTCTGCCGGCCCTGGGCCCAGACGGTGGCGGCCATCGAGTGGACGTACTCGCCGCTGTTGGAGATCCGCACGGCGTGCGGGATGACCTCCTTGTAGCCGCCGTTCTTCTTGTCCTTGGGGTCGACGCCCATCCACTCCGACGTCATGACCGCCGGGTTCTCCTTGCCCATGGTCAGGTGGATGCCGCTGGTGGTGAGGAAGGTGTCCACCCCGTTCACGACCCGGCCGCCCTTGCCCGCGCTGATCGGCCAGCTCTTGATCTTCACGCCGTTCTTCTTCACCACCAGCCGCTTGGTCTTGGTGCTGGCGGTGACGATGTGCGAGTCGCCGATGGTGAACCGGCGGTTGACGTCGGCCATGCCGTAGGTGCGGGTGCCGGACTTGACGCCGCTCAGCCTGGCCGAGAACGTGACCTGCTGGTTGGGCTGCCAGTACTCGCCGTTCTTGGGCCGGAAGATCACCTGCTGCGCGCTCGGCCAGAACCAGGCACCGGTCGCGGGCTTGGTCGACTTGACCTGCAGGGCGCGCTCGACGGCCTTCTTGTCCTGCACCGCCCGGTTGAACGTCACGATGATCGGCATCCCGACGCCGACCTTCTCCCCCTGCATCGGGGTGATGTCGGCGACGCCCAGCTGGGCGGCCGCCTTCACCGTGGTGAAGGTGCTGGTGACGGTGGTGGACTTGCCCTGCGGGCTCTTGGCGACCGCGGTGACCTGGTACTCGGTCCCGGGCCGCAGGGTGCGCGACTTCCAGCTGGTCTTGTCGGGCGACAGCGCGCCCTCGACCGGCCGCCCCTTGCGGGTGAGCGCGACCTGCTCGATCGTCCCGCCGGCGGCGGTCACCGTGACACCGTTCTCGGGCCTGGCCTTGCCCTCGCCGTCGCCCGGCGAGACGGTCACCTGCGGGCTGCCGGCCTCGCCCTTGCCCCCGACGGTGACCCCGTCGCCCCCGTCCCCGCCGGAGCACGCCGTCGTCAGGAGCAGCAAGGCCCCCGTCACTCCCGCGCCCGCCCGGACCCCTGCGGAAAGCCTCCGCTGCACCCTGAACCTCCAGAACCCCGCCGCTACCAGGGAGACATTAGCGACAAACATCCATTGGCGAGGGGATGACCGGTACATTACCCGGGCCCGAGATCAAACAGTTGCGGGGACCGCGCGGCTACCCCGGCGGGGGCGGGAAGAGGGACGGGTCGCGCAGGTCGGCGGCGATGTCGGCGGGGATCGCGTCGTCGACGCGGAGCCCGTCCCAGTCGTGGGTCAGCTCGCCGGAGGTCGACCACTTGCCGTCCAGGGAGACCGCGTTTCCCGAGCGGTTGACGGCGAACCGCACCCGCCCGGTCGGAACGGCGCCCGAGCCCTCGGTGTAATGGGCGTTCACGACGCCGTTCTCCAGCACGCCGCGGACCCGGCTCTTGCCCATCCAGCGGTAGATCATCCAGACGTCCGAGCCCTCCACCCGGACGTACATCTCCCCGTAGTCGCTGGTGTAGCGGCCCGCGAGACCCGCGGCCCCCGTGCTTGAGCCCGTGCTTGAGCCCGTGCCGGAGGCGCCGCCGGAGCCCCCGCCCGAACCGCCGTCGCCGCCGCCCTCGTCGTCCAGCAGGCGGGGCACGGTCACGATCGCCACCACGAACGCGACCAGCAGCAGGGCGGAGATCGCGGCCCTGCGGACGAGGACCCCCAAGCGGACCTCTCCGTCCGGCCTCACCAGACCGCCGAAGGACATGCTCGGCTGGGTCTGCCGCGGACCAGGACGTCCGCCGGGCCCGGTCGCGCCAGGCCACGCGTGGCCGCCCGACGGCGGCCGCGAGGGCGGCATCGAGGGCGGCGGGGGCGGCATCGGCGGCGGGAGGTCGGACCGCCCGCTCGGCGGCGGGGCCGGGACGCCGGGGACGCCCGGCCGTCCGGCGGCCGCGGCGGGGTCGCCGCCCGGCACGCCCAGCCGGGAGAGCAGCCCGCGCGCCGTGGGACGCCCCGCCGGGTCCTTGGCCAGGGCCGCGGCGATCACCCCGCGCATCGGCTCCTCGACGCCCTCCAGGTCGGGCTCGCCGTGCACGATCCGGTACGCGATCGCCTGCGAGGGCCCGGCCCCGAACGCGCGCCGCCCGGTCGCCGCGTACGCCATGACCGAGCCCCAGGCGAACACGTCGCTGGCCTCGGTGGCCCCGTCCCCCTCGAACTGCTCGGGCGCCATGTACGCGGGCGTCCCGATGATCTGGCCCGTCGCGGTGAGCTGGTGGGTGGTGTCCAGCGCGCTGGCGATGCCGAAGTCGATCACGCGCGGGCCCATCCGGCTCAGCAGCACGTTGCCGGGCTTCAGGTCGCGGTGGACGACCCCGGCGCCGTGGATGCCGGCCAGGGCCGCGGCCATGCTGACGCCGAGCTGCTCCAGCTCGGCGCGGCGCAGCGGCCCGCCCTCCTCCACGGCCTCGTCCAGGGTGGGGCCGTCGATGTACTCGGTGACCAGGTAGGGCCGCTCGGCGTCCGGACCGGCGTCCAGGACCTCGGCGGTGCAGAAGCGCGGGACCTTCAGCGCGCTGGCGGCCTCGCGGCGGAAGCGCTCGCGGAACTGCCCGTGCCGGGCGTGGTCGGCGCGGACGACCTTGACCGCCACCAGGTCCGCCGCGCCCGCCGGGCCCCGGCCGAGGTAGACCGAGCCCATCCCGCCCTCGCCGAGGAAACCGAGCACCTCGTAGTCGCCGATCCGCTCAGGATCGCCGTCGCGGCGCGGCAGCGCCTTGGCGGGCAGCGAGGGGACGCCATCGGCCATGTGAGCTCCCAGGGGGTCGGACCGCGTCCAGCATTCCGAACCGGACGCGGTCCCCGCAAACCAGGGCGATGGGCGGGACGGGCCCGCCCGGATCGCGGCTCAGGCGAGGGCGCTGCCCTTCTTCCAGCCGTCGTAGGACATCTGCCAGAAGCCCCAGCCGTTGAACGGCTCGAGCTCGCGGTCGCTGCCGGTCAGGTCCATCACGTCGCCGCGCTGCATGATGTCGTAGTACCACTTGGCGTTGGCCGGGCTGAGGTTGAGGCAGCCGTGGCTGACGTTCGCGCTGCCCTGGACGCCGACCGTGGACGCCATCGCGTGCGTGAACTCACCGCTGTTGGAGATCCGGACGCCGTGGTTGACCACGGTCTTGTAGTAGCCCGGGTCGCCCGGCTTGCGGCCCGGCGACACCATGGTGACCGGGTTCTCCTTGCCCATCAGCAGGTGGACGCCGCTGGTGGTGGTGTACTCGCGCGTGGTCCCGTTGCCCGCGCTGAACGGCACCCGGCGCAGCTTCTTGCCGTCCCGGGTGACCGTCATGTGGTGCTTGCTGATGTCGCCCTTGGTGATCTGCTCGGCGCCGATCGTGATGCTCTGGTCGACGTCCTTGGCGCCGTACACGCCGGACCCGGCGTTCAGGCCCGCCAGCCGCGCGGTGAAGCGGACCGTCTGGTGCGGCTCCCAGTACGTCTTGGTCCGGTAGATCACCTGGTCGGACCCGATCCAGCGCCAGGCGCCCTCGACCGGCTTCTCCGGGGTGACCTGGAAGGTGCGCTCGACCGCGGCCTTGTCGGTCACCGCCCGGTTGAACCGGACCATGATCGGCATGCCCACGCCGACCTTCTCGCCCTTGAGGCTGGGCGTGACGTCGAGCACCGACAGCGTCTTCTCCGGCTTGAGCGTGGTGAAGGTGCTGGTCGCGGTGTTGGTCTTGCCGTCGTTGCGGGCCTGGGCGGTGACGGTGTACGAGGTCCCCAGGGACAGCGTGCGGTCCGACTTCCAGCTCTTCTTGTCCCCGGCCATCTTCCCGGTGACGGTGACGCCCTGGCCCTGGACGGTGACGTTCTCCAGCGTGCCGTCGGCGACCCGTACCTCGATGGGGCCGTCGGGCTTGACGGACGCCGTCCCGTTCCCCGGCGTGATGGTCACCGCGCCGGACTTCTCCGAGGCCAGTTCGCCCTGCTCGCTCCCGCCGCCGCAGCCGGCCGCGGCCAGGACGAGGACCGCTCCGGCGCCCCCGGTCACGACCATGCCGAAACGACCTTTAAGTCCCACGAATACTCCCACTGCCCCTGGTTAACCCCGTGTTGTACGTATCTATCCGACCTTGTGAGACGCCTGGTGCGCCGGAGAAGTTGCCGATCCGGGGGACCAATTCCAGAAAGATCGCGAACGCGGTCAGGCCGCGGCGGCGCGGGGCTCGGGTGCCAGCGCGGTCTCGGCGCCCGGCCCGGCGCCCGCCTCGCCGTTCACGTGCTGCAGGCAGCGCCGGAAGCCGAACACCGACACGGCCGCCGCGGCGGCGCCCAGCAGGGCCACCACGCTGGTCCGCACCCAGAGGTAGGTGCCGATCGACTCGTGGAACAGCATCCAGAGGCTGAAGAGGGCGTTGGTGAAGAAGACCAGCGACCACAGCAGGGAGATGCGCAGGAAGAACTGGCGGACGCGGGCGTGCTTCAGGAACGCCTCGGGCATCGGGACCATGTCGGTGGCCACCTTCTGGGCCAGGGGGCGCCGCAGCGGGACCGAGGCCAGGAACGCCATGCTCACCAGGAGCGTGCCAAGGGTGGGCTGGAGGAAGTACACGACGGGGCTGCCGGTGATGGCGGCCAGGACGGCCCGTACGGTGACGCCCAGCCCGGCCAGCAGGAGCATCGCCGGGACCCCGTGGCCGCGCCAGTAGCGCCAGGCGATCCCGCCGTAGACCCAGGAGACGGCGGCGACCAGGGCGCCGTTCAGGCCCAGCAGCACGAGCGCGGCATAGAAGACCGCGACCGGGGCGATCACGCCCTCGACGAAGCGGGGCAGCGCGTGCCGGAGCATGCAGGTGAGCCGCGGCAGCTCGAATCCGTGCTGGGGCGTGCGGTCCATCTGCGGCGGGGCTCCCGGGGAGGCGGCTGTGGCGGCGACTCGCTCCACGGTACGTGAAGATCGAGGCGCTGCCGCACTTATTCATTGCATGCGCGAGCTGCGCTCCTCGCCTGGCGGCTCGTCGCTTGTCGCGCATGCGGCGATCGCTGCATCGCTCCGAACTCGCCTGGCGGCTCGCTCCGCGATCAGGTTCTCGCTCCGCTCGAACCTGCCTTCGGACGCGATCGCACGCCCGAGCGACCGTTCGGAGCTGGGCTGACGGCTGAGTTCGTCCGAAAGGGGGGAAGGGCCGCACGTTCCTTGCCGCGCCGGCCCCTCTTGGTTTTTGGTGGTCAGGTACCGCGCGAGCGCGTTACCTGGGCGGTGGTGCGACGCCGGAGGCGAGCGTCACCGGCCAGATCGCGAAGCGATGCCGCGCTCGCCACAGGCCCGGTTAGGGGCGAGCCGCCAGGCGAGCGCCGTAGGCCGGGACTTAGAAACACAGCCGCCAGGCGAGCGCCGTAGGCCGGGGCTTTGAAACACAGGTCAGTCTTCGGGCGGGGCGGGCTGGACCTCCCTGGCCGCCGCGTAGATCGCGCGCAGCGTGACCGTCACCGAGGGCCTGCGCACGCTCGCCGCGCGGGTCACCGCGTACACCTCGCGGGCCAGGACGCAGTCCGGGATGCGCCGTACCGCCACGCCCTGGTCGCCGGCCGCCAGCGCCAGCGCCGGGATCGCGGTGATGCCGATGCCCCTGGCCACCAGGCTCAGGATGGTGTGCAGCCCCTCGAACTCCCAGGGGACGGGCCGGGCGCCGCCCACGGTGTCCAGGAGCTTCTCCACCGCCTGCCGGGACGGCTCGCCCGTCGGCGCCGCCATCCACGGCTCCTCCCGCAGCTTCTGCAGGTCCACCTGCTGGTGGGGGTCGGACATGGGGTGGGACGCGGGGACGGCCAGCACCAGGGGGTCGCGGCGCAGGTGGAAGAACTTCAGCGCGGCGGGCGACTGGTCGGGGAGCTTGCCGGACCAGTCGTCGACCAGGGCGATGTCGACCTCCCCGCTCTGCACCTGGCGGATCCCGTCGCCGGGCGTGGTCTGGCGCAGCACGAACGTCATGTCGGGATGGTCGCGCAGGCTGTGGGCCAGGGCGGGGGCGAAGGCGACGGCGGCGGTGGGGAAGGCGGTGACCACGACCCGGCCCATGGGGGCGTCGGCCTGCGAGGACAGCTCGGTCTCCGCGGCCTCGACCAGGCCCAGGATCTCCTCGGCGCGCTGGGCCAGGCGCCGCCCGGCGTCGGTCAGCTCGGCGCTGCGGGCGGTGCGGTCGAGCAGGGCGACCCGGGCCTCGCGTTCGAGGGCGGCGAGCTGCTGGGACACCGCGGACGGGGTGTAACCGAGGGAGGAGGCGGTGGCCGCGATGCTCCCGCGGCGGGCGAACTCGGCCAGCAGGCGCAGCCGACGCAGCTCTAGCATCATCCCATCTTACGGTCAGCATCGGTGAGACTCGCTTGTGATGATGCTCGGCCCTGGGCAGCATGAAGGGTGAACCCGGCCGGGTCGTTTTACGGGGATTCGCCTCGCCATCCCCTCTCCCACCCCGCAACGCCTATTTCGTCATGCCCTGGAGTACTGCGATGCCTGTCTTGAACCCGTCCGCCCGGCCGGTCCCGCTGTCCCCCACGCTCGCCATCAACGAAGCGATCGCGCGGAAGAGACGCGAGGGACTGCCCGTCCTCGCCCTCGGCTTCGGCGAGGCCGGCGTCCCCATCCACCCCGCCCTGACCCGCGAGCTGGCGGGCGCCGCGGGCCGCGGCGCCTACGGCCCGGTCGCGGGCTCGGCGCCGCTGCGGGCCGCCGCGGCCGGGTACTGGGAGCGGCGGGGGCTGCCCACCGACCCCGACCTGGTGGTGTCCGGTCCCGGCAGCAAGCCGCTGCTGTTCGCGCTGATGACGGCCATCGGGGGTGAGATCGCCATCCCGTCGCCCAGCTGGGTCTCGTACGCGGCGCAGGCGGCCATCACCCGCGCCGGGGCGGTCCCGGTGGCGACGCCGCCGGGCGAGGGCGGCGTGCCCAACCCGGCGCTGCTGGCCGACGCCGTGGTGCGCGCGCGGGCGGCGGGCCGGGCGATCCGGGCGGTGGTGGTGACGCTGCCCGACAACCCCACGGGCACGCTGGCCTCCGAGCAGACCGTGCGGCGGCTGTGCGCGGTGGCCCGCGAGCACGACCTTGTGATCATCTCTGACGAGATCTACCGGGACCTGGTGCACGATCCCGCGGCGCGGGCGGTGGCGAGCCCGGCCGAGTACGCGCCGGAGCGGACCGTGGTGACGACCGCGCTGAGCAAGAACCTCGCGGCGGGCGGGTGGCGGCTCGGGGTGGCGAGGCTGCCGGACGCCCGGTTCGGGCGGGAGTTGCGGGAGAGGCTGCTGGGCATCGCCAGCGAGCTGTGGTCCAGCGCGCCCGCGCCGATGCAGCACGCCGCGGCCTTCGCCTTCGGCGAGCCGCCCGAACTGGTCGAGCACATCGACCGCAGCCGCCGCCTGCACGCGGCGGTGACCGGCGCCGTGGCGGACCGGTTCGCCGAGGCGGGGGCGCGGGTGCGGGCCCCCGAGGCGGCCTTCTACGTCTACCCGGACTTCGGCCCGTTCCGGGAGCGGCTGCGCGAGGCGTGCGGCGTGCGCACCGGCGCGGAGCTGTGCGGGCTGCTTTTGGAACGGTACGGAGTGGGCGTGCTGCCCGCCTCGGCGTTCGGGGAGCCCGCCGAGGCACTGCGGATGCGGGTGGCCACCAGCCTGCTGTACGGGGACACCGACGAGCAGCGCCTGGCCGCCCTCACCGACCCCGCCCCGGCCGCGCTGCCCTGGATCGCCGCCGGGCTGGACCGGCTCTCGGAGGTGCTCGCCGACCTCAAGACCGCTTCCGGCCACGCCCTCGCGCCCGCCCTGGCGGGCTGACGGGCCGGCCCGGCACGGCCGCCGGCACGGACGGAACGGCGCCCGCCGGACCGCCTCCCCCCGGGGCCGCCCGGCGGCCCCCGGCGGGGGGCGGGCCTCAACGACAGTTTTCGAAACTGCTGCCTTACCGTTCGGCCAACCCTCCGGGGCGGGGCCCGCCGGGGAGGGCGGGCCGTCGCGGAGCCGTAGCCGGGATTCGAACCCGATTCTCCAGATTGGAAGTCTGGTGCCTCACCGGAAAGGCTTCTACGGCGCGTCCCGGCGAATGCCGGGCGTTTTCACCGGCCCCGCGGCCGCCGCCTGGCGAGGGCGGCCGACCGCGGGGTCCGGCCCGTGGACTCGCAGGGAATCGAACCCTGATCGTCTGTGTGCAAGACAGAAGTGTTCCCGTTACACCACAAGCCCGGCAGATCATTCAGCAGGGGCGGTGGGAGTCGAACCCACTTTTCGCTGGTTTTGGAGACCAGCCGCCTAACCGGTGGCTCACCCCATCGTTCTTTCTTTTGCCTTTCGTTCCGTTCGATGTACATAAGGATGCGGCGGTTCTTGATCGGGCGCAATGTGTTTTTCGCGCCGCGGGCGGCGGGCGGCGCCGAGCCGCCCGTCCGCCGGCGCGGCCGCGCGCCGGGACGTGCGGCCGCGGCCGCGGACCGACCGCCTTCGACCGGTGCCACCGGGTCCGCGCCGGCTCCCCCGTTCGCGGGCGCGGGCGCCGGACGGAGCGGTGGCCGCCCTGCCGGGACCGTCCCGCGGAGACCGCTTGGTCCTGGCGGACACGCTCCGTGAGCACCCGGGGACAGGTCCATATCGCCCATGGCGCCTGACCGTTCGATATAAGCGTGGTGTAAGGTCCAACGTCGCACGGGGTGGACGCCACATAGCGAGCCAGTGCAGGCCAAGAGGCGTACGGCCGCGCGTCCCCGTGATAGACCCGGATCAAGTCGTCCTCACGGATGTGACGGTTGGAAGGCGAGGGGGCCCGCCATGAGGCATGCACAGGACGGCGCTGCCGCGGCGATGAACGCCGCCTCCAGGGTTCTGGTCGCCCGGGGCAAGAACGAGCCCCAGGAACTGGAGAACCCCGACGTCAGCTGGGGACAGCGCGCCCGCGACGGCGTCTGGGTCCCCACCAAGGACGGCCAGCGCGTCCACATCGGGATCGACGTCACCGCGGCCGACACGGTCGGGCAGGTGCTGCGGCCCAGCCTGCGGGTGTTCGTGGGCGTGGACGTCGACACCGACATCGTGGCGCAGACCACCGCCAGCGGCGTGCGGTTGCTCACGGTGATCCACGGGGCGGACGCGCCGGGCGAGTTCCGCTTCCCGCTGTCGCTGGCCGACGGGCTGGCCCTGGAGAGCATGCCGTCGGGCGGGTACGACGTCGTCCACCTGCGTTACGGCGCCACGGTGGGGCGGCTCTACAACCCGTGGGCGTCGGACTCGATGTTCCGTCAGGTCAAGGCCGACTACGCGCTCGAGGGCCAGGTCGTCACGATGCGCGTCCAGCACGAGGGGGCCTACTACCCGGTGGTCGCCGACCCCCACTACTCGCGCTGACCGCTGGGACGGGGCCGGATCCGCGGTTTCCGGTACGCTGCGCCGTCCCGGGGGCGGCCGGCGGGCGGGCCGTCATAAAGTGAAGGCCAGCCGCGCGGGCCCGGCACCGCCGGGACAGGCCGCCCGGTTCCCACACTGGAGTCATCGTGATCTTCACTCATGACACCGAGCACGCGCTCGCCGTCGTCGTCGACCTGATCAACAGCGGGCCCGCGGCCGGCGGCGCGGAGGGGCTGGCCGGCCCGGCGGAGCTGCGCGCCTTCCTCGACCGGCACCGCTTCAGCGACGTGGGCGAGGTCACCGGGCGGGACGTGGCCGAGTTCCGCCAGCAGCGGGACCGGTTCCGCGCCGTGTTCGACGCGCCCGACGTGATCAGCGCGGTCCGGCTGATCAACGAGATCGTCGGGGCGGTCCGGACCACCCCGCACCTCACCGACCACGACGACTACGACTGGCACGTGCACTTCTTCGCCCCGGGCGCGCCGCTGTTCGAGCACCTGGCGGCCGACTGCGGGATGGCGCTGGCGTACGTGGTGTCCGCGGGCGAGCTGGACCGGCTGCGCACGTGCGAGGCGCCCGACTGCTCGCGCGTCCTGGTGGACCTGTCCCGCAACCGCTGCCGCCGCTACTGCGACAGCCGCACCTGCGGCAACCGCATGCACGTCGCCGCCTACCGCGCCCGCCAGCGCGAGGCCGCCCACTGACCGGCGCCCCCTGACCGATGCCCCCTGGGCGTTCAGGGGCCGGTGGCGGCAGGGCCGAGGGCGGTGACGGCGTCCAGTGCGCGGCGGGCGCCGGCGACGTCGTGGACGCGGAACACCCGGGCCCCCAGCCACGCCGAGACGCCGAGCACGGCCATCGTGCCGACCCCGCGCTTCTCGACCGGCTGCCCGAGGGTCTCCCCGATGAAGTCCTTGTTGGACACCGCGACCAGGACCGGCCAGCCGGCGGCGGTCATCTCCCCCAGCCGCCGGGTGATCTCCAGCGAGTGCCGGGTGTTCTTGCCGAAGTCGTGCGCGGGGTCGATGAGGACCGACGCGCGCGGCACGCCCAGCGCCACCGCCCGTTCGGCCTCGGCCACCACGTGCCCGAGCACGTCCGCCATCACGTCCTCGTACCCGATCCGGTGCGGGCGGGTGCGCGGGTCCAGGCCGCCCGCGTGCGCGCAGACCAGCCCGATGCCGTGCGCGGCGGCGACCTCGGCCAGCCGCGGATCCGGCCCGCCCCAGGTGTCGTTGAGCAGGTGGGCGCCGGCGGCGGCGACCGCCTCCCCCACCTCGGCCCGCCAGGTGTCCACGCTGACGATGAGCCCGGGATGCCGCTCGCGCACGGCGGCGACCAGGTCGACCACCCGGCGCAGCTCCTCGGACACGTCGACGTCGTCGCCCGGCCCGGCCTTCACCCCGCCGATGTCGACGATGTCGGCGCCCTCGCGGGCGGCGCGCCCGACGGCGTCCAGCGCCGCGTCGAAGCCGTAGGTGGCGCCGCGGTCGAAGAAGGAGTCGGGGGTCCGGTTGACCACGGCCATGATCGCGTACCGGCCCAGCTCCCGGCCGCCCAGCCGCAGCGGCACCTCGGGGACAGTCATGATGATCACACCGTGGCACATCGGGGCGGCTCGGCGCCATGGTCCACGCCATGGTCCGCGCCACGTTCGCCACCGGGTCCGCCTGCACGCCCGCCACCATGGGCACCGCCACGTTCCCCGCGGACCCGGACGTAACGGACTATCGTGAACCCGAAACAAATTCGGTTCAAACGGTGCCCTCCCTCGTCAGTTCGTACGAGCGATCGCTAACCTCGGATTTCACACTCACCGCGGAGCCGCGGCCCCGGGGCGAGGCCATCGTCTGATTTATCAGCCAATCAGCCATGGAGGATCCGCTGTCCAGGCGAGCACTCATCACCGGCATCACCGGGCAGGACGGCTCCTACCTGGCCGAGCATCTGCTCTCCGAAGGGTATGAGGTCTGGGGCCTGGTGCGGGGGCAGGCGAACCCGCACGTGGCGCGGCTGCGCAAGCACATCGGCGACGTCCAGATCACCACCGGGGACCTGCTCGACCAGGGCAGCCTGATCTCGGCGGTGGAGCTGGTCCAGCCCGACGAGGTGTACAACCTGGGCGCCATCTCCTACGTTCCCATGTCCTGGCAGCAGGCCGAGCTGACGGCCGAGGTCACCGGCATGGGCGTGCTGCGGATGCTGGAGGCGATCCGGGTGGTGTCGGGCATCAGCCCGTCCCGGACGCCCGACCGCGAGCAGATCCGCTTCTACCAGGCGTCCTCGTCGGAGATGTTCGGCATGGTGCGGGAGACGCCGCAGAACGAGAAGACGCCCTTCCATCCGCGCAGCCCCTACGGCGTGGCCAAGACCTACGGGCACTACATCACGCAGAACTACCGCGAGTCGTACGGGATGTTCGCGGTCAGCGGGATCCTGTTCAACCACGAGTCGCCGCGGCGCGGGGCCGAGTTCGTCACGCGGAAGGTGACGCTGGGCGCGGCCCGGATCAAGCTCGGCCTGGCGGCGGAGCTCCGGCTGGGCAACATGGACGCCCGGCGCGACTGGGGCTTCGCCGGCGACTACGCCCGCGCGATGCGGCTGATGCTGGCGCAGGACTCCCCCGAGGACTACGTGATCGGGACGGGGAAGACGCAGTCGGTGCGCGACCTGGTCGAGTTCGCCTTCAGCACGGTGGGGCTGGACTGGCAGGACCATGTCGTGCTGGACGCCAAGTACACCCGTCCCGCCGAGGTCGATCTGCTGTGCGCCGACCCCAAGAAGGCCCGCGAGCAGCTGCGCTGGGAGCCCGCGGTCGGCTTCGAGGAACTGGTGACCATGATGGTGGAGTCGGACGTGCGGCTGCTGTCGGAGTCGGCCAGGCCCGAGGACGAACCGTTCAGTCCTGACCATTGGTGAGGTTTTGACCGGACGCGTGGCACCATGCAGGCATGGCCTGTGAACATGTGAAGGTCCTGCCGGACTCCGATCCGTCACCGCGGACGCCGAGGGGGTGCGAGGAGTGCCTGGCGGAGGGGAGCCGCTGGGTGCACCTGCGGCTGTGCCTGTCGTGCGGGCATGTGGGGTGCTGCGACTCCTCGCCGCGGCGGCACGCCACCGCGCACTTCCACGAGAGCGAGCATCCGGTCGTCCGCTCCTTCGAGCAGGGCGAGGACTGGCGGTGGTGCTTCGTCGACGAACTGATCGTCTGACGGGCCGGGTCGGGCACTGATGGAGCAGATTCGGCTGGGCACCGGGCCCGGCCGCTGGATCCTGCTGGCGACGGTCCTGGGCTCCAGCGTCGCGGCGCTGGACGCGACCGTGGTGAACGTGGCGCTCCCCACCATCGCCCGCGACCTGAACGCGAACATGGCCGGGCTGCAGTGGACGGTCAACGCCTACACCCTCACCCTGGCCGGGTTCATCCTGCTGGGCGGTTCGCTCGGGGACCGGTTCGGCCGCCGCCGGGTGTTCGTGATCGGGGTGGTGTGGTTCGCGGTGGCCTCGCTGCTGTGCGGGGCGGCGCAGGACGTCGGGACGCTGGTGGCGGCGCGGGCGCTGCAGGGCGTGGGCGGGGCGCTGCTCACCCCGGGCTCGCTGGCGATCATCCAGGCGTCGTTCGCGCCCGACGACCGGCCCCGCGCGGTCGGGGCCTGGTCGGGGCTGGGCGGGGTGGCGGCCGCGATCGGCCCGTTCGCCGGCGGCTGGCTGGTGGAGGCGGGCTGGCGCTGGGTGTTCCTGCTCAACCTGCCGCTGGCGGTGATCGTGGTGCTGGTGGCGGTGCGGCACGTCCCCGAGACCGTGGACCCCGAGGCCCGGGGCCGGTTCGACGTCCTGGGCGCGGCGCTGGCGGCGCTGGCGCTGGCCGGGACGACCTACGCGCTCACCGAGGGGCCGGAGGGCGGCGTCTCGACGGCGCTGGTCGGCGCGGCGGCGGCGATCGGGCTGGGGGCGGCGGCCGGGTTCGTCCTGGTGGAACGCGCCCGCGGCCGGGGGCGGGGCCGGATCCGCCTGCCGGTATGGCCGCGCGGCGCGAAGAAGGAAGGAGCCGGGGCGCCGCGGCCGATGCTGCCGCTGGACGTCTTCGCCTCCCGGCAGTTCTCCGCCGTCAACGTCGTGACCTTCGTGGTGTACGGCGGGATGGGCGTGATGTTCTTCCTGTTCGTGCTGAACCTCCAGGTGGTGTCGGGGTTCTCGGCGGTGGCGGCGGGCACCGCGCTGCTGCCGGTGACGGTGCTGATGCTGCTGCTGTCCTCGCGGGCGGGCGCGCTGGCGCAGCGGATCGGGCCGCGGCTGCCGATGACGGTCGGGCTGGTGGTGGCGGCCGCCGGGATGCTGCTGGTCGGCCGGATCGGGGCGGGCGCCTCCTACGTCCGCGACGTGCTGCCCGCCGTGGTGGTGTTCGGGCTGGGCCTGTCGGCGGTGGTCGCGCCGCTGACCGCGACCGTCCTGGCCAGCGCCGACGAGCGGCACGCGGGCGTGGCCAGCGGCGTCAACAACGCGGTGGCGCGGGCGGCGGGGCTGCTGGCGGTCGCGGCGATCCCGCCGCTGGCCGGGCTGACCGGCGACGCCTACAAGGACCCGGCCGCCTTCTCCGACGGGTTCCGGCTGGCGATGCCGGTGTGCGCGGCGCTGCTGGCGGCGGGCGCGGCGCTCAGCTTCTTCACCGTCGACGACGGCGCGCTGCGCGCCGCGCCGGAGGAGCGCGAGCCCCGCTGCAAGATGCACTGCGCCGTCGGCGCCCCGCCCCTGGAGCCCGAGCCGGCGTCCGGACAGGAGCCGGGCCCCGGGCACCGGACCGGGGCGCTGCCCTAGGCCGCGTCCCGAACCCGAGGCCGGGACTTCGAAACGCAGCCGATTCCGGCTATGTCCAGGACCAGCCGAGCCGGTTGGCATACGGTCAGGGCATGAATCTGCGGCAGCTGCGGTATGTCGTGGCGACCGCCGACCACGGAACCATGACGTCGGCGGCCCAGGCGCTCTACGTCGCACAGCCGGCCCTGTCGCGGGCCGTGCGGGAACTGGAGCGCGAGCTGGGCGTGGAGCTGTTCGCGCGGTCCGGCCGGGGCGTGGTGCTCACCGCGGTCGGCGAGCAGGTGGTCCGGCAGGCGCGGGTCGCGCTGGACGCGGTCGAGGCGATCGAGGGCCTGTCGGTCTCGCGCGCCAACGGGCGGGGCGCCGAGCTGCGCATCGCCGCCACCGCGTCCCTGGAGCCGGAGCTGACCGGGCGGCTGATCCCGCGGTTCGCCCGCGACCAGCCCGCGGTGCGGGTCCGGGTGATCCGCTGCGAGGGGCGGGAGTCGGTGGCGACGGCGCTGCGGGCGGGCCGGGCCGATCTGGCGGTGACCGATCTGCCGGTGCCCGGCGATCTGGCCGCCCATCCGCTCGAGCAGCGCGAGGTGGTGCTGATCTCGCCGCCCGGGCTGAAGCTGCGCGAGCCGGTGCCGCCGGCCGCGCTGGACGGGCTGCGGCTGGTGCTGCCGGCCCGGGGCAGCGCCCGGCGCGCGGAGATCGACGCGATCCTGGAGCGGGTGGGCGCCAGGCCGGTGCCGGCGGTGGAGTCCGACGAGCGCGGCGCCTGGCTGGGCTGGGTGCGGGCGGGGATGGGCTCGCTGCTGTGGTACCGCAACCAGCTCGACGACACCCAGGGGCTGGCGGTCCGCTCGTTCATGCCGCCGATCACCCGGCTGATCGGGCTGGTGCACGCGCACCGCCAGCTGCCGCCGGTGGCCCGCGACTTCCTGGCCTTCGCCAAGGAGGCCGCCCGCGAGTCGCGGGTGCGCGACCCCTCCTGACCCGCCCGCACGCCCCGTCCTGACCCGCCCGCCGTCCCCCTCCGAGACGGGCCCGTCCCGGCCCCGGCACGGCCGCGGTGTGATGGGGACGGCGCGGCGTGCCATGATGCGCCTGTGGAGGCAATCCAAGCGTTGTGGCTGCTCGCGGTGCCGGTCGCCGCCCTGGCGGTGGCGGCGTTCGCGCGGCGGGCCGGGCTCTCGGCCCCGCTGATCCTGGTGATCGCCGGGCTGCTGGTCTCGTTCGTCCCGGACGTGCCGCATTTCGAGCTGGACCCCGAGCTGGTGCTGTTCTTCTTCCTGCCGCCGCTGCTGTTCACGGCGGCCTGGGAGAGCTCCTACGTCAACCTGCGGCAGAACAGCGGCACGATCGGGGTGCTGTCGGTCGGGCTGGTGCTGTTCACCACGGTCGCCGTCGGGTACGCGGCGCACCTGATGATCCCCGGGCTGCCGCTGGCCGCCGCGTTCGCGCTGGGCGCGATCGTGGCGCCGCCGGACGCGGTCGCGGCGGTGAGCGTGGCGCGGCGGCTGGGGCTGCCGCGCCGGGTGGTGACGATCCTGGTCGGGGAGAGCCTCTTCAACGACGCCACGGCGCTGACCGCCTTCCGGGTCGCGGTGGCCGCCGCGGCGGGCGCGGGCTTCACGATGCTGGACGGCCTGGAGCGGTTCGCGCTCACGACGGTGCTGGGCTGCGCGGTGGGGCTGCTGCTGGGGCCGCCGATGCACTGGCTGCGCAGCCGCCTGCGCGACCCGGTGGTGGAGAACGCGGTGACGCTGGTGGCGCCGTTCGCCGCGTACCTGATCGCCGAGGTGCTGCACGCCTCCGGGGTGATCGCGGTGGTGGTGAGCGGGCTCTACCTGGGGCACCGCGCGGCCGAGTCGGCGGCGGCGACCCGGCTGATCGGGCGCTCGTTCTGGAAGGTCATGATCTTCATTCTGGAGTCGGTGGTCTTCCTGCTCATCGGGCTCCAGCTCCCGCTGGTGGTCGACGGGCTGTCCGGGTACGACTGGACCGAGCTGGCCTGGTGGGCCGCGGCGGTCTTCGTCCTGGTGGTCGCGGTCCGGTTCCTGTGGGTGTTCCCCACCTTCTATCTGGGGGTGTGGCTCTCGCCGTCGGTGCGGCGCAAGGAGCAGGGGGTCGACTGGCGCGGCCGGGTGGTCATCTCCTGGGCGGGGATGCGCGGGGTGGTGTCGCTGGCGGCCGCGTTCGCGATCCCGTTCACCACCGACGACGGCCGGCCGTTCCCGGGCCGCGACCTGATCCTGTTCCTGACCTTCACCACGGTCCTGGCGACGCTTCTGGTGCAGGGCCTGACGTTCCCGGCGCTGATCCGGCGGCTGGGCATCGCCGGGCACCGGGAGCAGTACATGGACACGGTCACCGAGGCGGGCGCGCAGCACGCCGCCGCCAAGGCGGCGCTGGAACGCCTGGAGGAGGTGCTCGCCCAGGAGTCCGCCCCGGTGGACGAGACGGTGGTGGAACGGCTGCGGCAGCTGGCCGAGCACCGGCAGCTCAAGGCGTGGGAGCGGCTGGGCGGAGGCACCGGCCCGGAGGGCGAGGAGGTCCCGACGGCGACCTACCGGCGGCTGCGGCGGGAGATGCTGTCGGCCGAGCGCCGGGTGTTCGTGCAGATGCGCGACCAGCGCCGCATCGACGACGAGGTCCTCGACCGCGTCCTGAACGAGCTCGACCTGGAGGAGGCCGCCCTCAGCCGCGCCTGAGAGGCCCCTCCATGCCTGGGAGTCAGGGGGTGGTGCGGCGGGCGGTCTCGTGGCGCAGTTCCCTGGGGCTGATGCCGTAGCGCTGGCGGAAGGCGGTGCTGAGGGCGCTGGCGGAGGAGAAGCCCGAGGAGTGCGCCAGCTCGGTGATGGTCATGTGCCGGTGGCGGGGGCTGTGCAGGCGCTCGCGGACCAGCCGCAGCCGCTCCTCCCTGATCAGCTCGCGGGGCGTGGTGCCGGCCTGCTGGAGGGCCAGCTGCACCTGGCGCAGCGACCAGCCGAGGTCCCGGGCGACGGCGGCGCCGTTGAGCTTGGGGTCGGCGGCGTGGGCGCGCACGTGCCGCCGCACCATCGACTCCACCTCGGCCAGGTGGCCGGGGACGCCGGGCCGGCCGTCGTCGGCGAGCAGGCACAGCAGCTCGACGATGCGGTCGCAGATGACGTCGAACTGGCGGGGGGTGAGGCGGCCGCGCTCGCCGTGGACGTCCTTCATCATGCCCTGCACGACGTGGCCGACGCCGGTGGTCAGGTCGAGGCGGGTGAGGGGGCGGTCGAGCCGTTCGCGCGCCTCGTGTGCGGGGATGGTCATCAGCAGGCCCCGGACGGGCACCTCAGGCTGGGACTCGAGCGGCTCGGCCGGGATGAACAGGCCGCCGTCGCCGGGTGCGAGGAGGATCTCCGCGCCGCCCTGGCGCAGGACGAGCCGCCCGCCCAGGAGCAGCAGGAGCCGGTGGTCCTCCTCGGCGGCGCCGTAGAGGAGCCGCAGCGCGCGGGCGGGCTGCTCGGGCCGCAGTTCGGCGATCTGGTACGCGGCGGCGCCGCGGCGGGAGGCCGTCCGGACGACCCGCGGTCCGCCGCCGGGACGGGGGCGGGGTCGGCCGAGGCGGTCGTGCGGGGCGGTGGCGGGCCGGTCGTTCCAGGGGCCCGGCCGTTCGGCCGGGGGCGGGACGGCCCCGGGGGCGGGGTCCGCCGGCGACGCCTCGACGGCATAGGCTCCTTCGGCCACCGAAGACACCCTTCACCTCCACCCGGCGCGCAACCGCTCCCGCGCAGGGTCCGCCCGTGCGCCGCCGCACCCTGCTTCGCGGCGGCTCCGGCAGATTAGTACATGCGCGTGCTCGCCGTGCGCGGAACGACGCGCACCGTGGCCGGATCCGGCCCTGCCCCCTTGGAAACCCGAATAGCATTCGCTTCGGTCATCGCTCGATGAATCCGCAGATACCGCCGAGACTCCCTGCGTCCCACGACAAATTTTATGCGCGCTGGCGCAAGTCCAGCGACTGCGGGCGCCCTATGGTCTTCCAACCACCCCCTGTCCGATATCCCCGGGGAGAGCAGCCCTTTTCCCCGGGACATTCGGACAAAAGGGTTAATCTCCGACATGTTTGGGCCCATAAGGAATGCCGCGATGACCCCGACGACCGATCACGCCCGCGCCCGTGACGCCCGCGGCGCGAGCCCACCGGCACGGGCCGGGGTCCCGCGAGGATCCTGACCCGAGCGACGCGATCGACGTGATCGGCGCGGCCGTCCACGCGGGCACCGCGCCCCGCCCGCCGGGCGGCGCCCGCCCGGCCGCACGCCGGGCCTGACACCGGGCCGCGCGGCGCACTCCGC
>NZ_JBHSON010000148.1:0-18039 GCF_042656285.1 Actinomadura rugatobispora
GTGGCGGGCGCCCGGTGCGGTCACTCGGTGGAGATGGCCTTCAGGACGTCCATCCGCCCGGCGCGCCAGGCGGGCCACAGGGCCGCCAGGACGCCGATCACCGCGGCGATGACCAGGTAGGTGATCAGGGTGCCGTAGGGGACGCTGAGGTGGCTGAGGCCGTCCTCCTTCAGGGCCTGCTGGAGCGCGGCGCCGAACGACACGCCGATGGCGATGCCCAGGACGGCGCCGAACACCGCGATCACGATCGACTCCATCCTGATCATGCGGCGCAGCTGCCGCCGGCTGATCCCGATGGCGCGCAGCAGGCCGATCTCCCGGGTCCGTTCGATCACCGACAGCGCCAGGGTGTTGACCACCCCGACCGCCGCGATGATCACCGACATGACCAGCAGCACGGTGAGGAAGGTGACGAAGGCGTCCACCTGCTGGCGGGCGTTGTCCTTCAGCGCCGCCTGGTCGCGGACCTCCAGGTTGGGCTGGTCGCTCAGCGACCGCTTCAGCGCCTCGAAGGTGGCGGCGTCGGCGTTGTCGGCCTTGATGAACACCGCTCCGACGTTGGGCCGGGCGGCGTGCGCCAGGTGGACCGGCTCGGCGACCAGCCGCGGCCCGACGATGTCGTTCTTGGCGTAGATCCCGGCGACCCGCAGGGTCTGGGACCTGCCGTCGGTGAACTGCACCGGGACCGTGCCGCCGACCTTCCACCCGTTGGCGCGGGCGGTGTCCTCGTCCACCAGGATCCCGTCCCGGCCGGGCTGCAGCGACCCCGACACCAGCCGCAGCCGGGTGGCCTCGGCCAGCGCGGCGGCGTCGCCGGAGGCGTAGCCGGCCCGCTTGCCGTTGATGTTGGCGTTGCCGGTGTAGTACGCGGCGGCGCTGCGCACGCCCGCGGTGGAGCGGACCTTGGTGACCACGTCGGGCCCGACCCGTCCCATGCCGGCGGGCTGGACGATGTAGTCGGCGCCGAACTGCCGGTCGACCTGCGCCTCCACCGAGGTGCGCATGGAGGCGCCCAGCACGTTCACCGTCGTGATCAGCGCCAGGCCGATCATGAGGGCGGCGGCGGTGGCGGCGGTGCGCCGCGGGTTGCGCAGCGCGTTCTGCCGGGCCAGCCGGCCCGGCGCGCCCAGCAGCCGCGCGGCCGGGGCGCCCAGCACCCGCACCACCGGGACGCTGATGACGGGGGCGAGCATCGTCACGCCGAGGAACACCGCGAACGCGCCGACGCCCACCAGCAGCGCCGGGTTGCCGCTCCCGGCCAGCCCGACCGCGATCAGCCCCGCGCCGATCAGGCCCAGCAGGGACCCCAGCGCGATCCGGACCCGCATCGAGCGCCGCGGCATCGCCACGTCGTCCCGCATCGCCGCCACCGGCGGGATCTTGGCGGCGCGGCGGGCCGGGAAGTAGGCCGACAGCACCGTCACCGTGATCCCGACCGCGTACGAGGTGATGATCGGGTTGGCGGTCAGCACCAGCCCCGAGGCGTCGTCGCCCATCATCTGGCCGTTGAGGAGGGAGGCCAGCCCGGCGCCGGCCGCCAGGCCGATGGTGGAGCCGACCACGCCGACCGCGACCGCCTCGCCCAGCACGGCGCGGGTGACCTGGGCGCGGGCGGCGCCGATCGCGCGCAGCAGCGCCAGCTCCCGGGTGCGCTGGGCGACCAGCATGGAGAAGGTGTTGAAGATGATGAACGCCCCGACGAAGATCGAGATCAGTGCGAACACCAGCAGGAACGTGCGGAAGAAGGTCATGAACCCGGCGACGTCGCTCTTGGCGTCCTCGCGCATCTGGGTGCCGGTGATGGCCTCCAGGTTCGCCGGGAGCACCTTGGCGACCCGGTCGCGCAGCACCGTCTCGCTCACACCGGTGGTGTCGACCTGGATGTCGGTGAAGTAGCCGGGCCGCAGCAGCAGCCGCTGCGCGGTGGCGGTGTCGAAGGCGGTGATGCTGGCGCCCATCATGTCGCCGGTGTCCATCAGCCCGACGACCTTGGGCTTCACCGAGGTGCCCGCGGTGACGACGTGGACGGTGTCGCCGATGCCCGCCTTGGCGCGCTCGGCGGTCACGGTGTCCAGCGCGACCTCGGCCGGGCCGTTGGGCGCCCGCCCCGACGCCAGGTCGTAGTCGCCGGCCGGGGTCCAGTTGACGCCCAGCTGCGGCGGCCCCTGCCCGCCCAGGACCTTGCCGTCGGGGCCGACCACCGCGGCGTACCCGGTGACGTTCCCGATCGGGTTCTTGACGCCCTCCACGCGCTTGAGCGTGTCGATCAGCGAGGCGGGGACGGGTTCGGCGGACTGCCCGTCGGCGTTGGAGCCCTCCACGACCTCCTTGGCCCGCACGTCGACGGCCACGCCCTTGCCGATGCCGTTGAACAGATCGTCGAACTGCCGGTTCATCGTGTCGGTGAAGATCAGCGTGCCGGACACGAACGCCACGCCGAGGATCACCGCGACCGCGGTGAGGACCAGCCGGATCTTGTGCGCCGCCAGGTTGCGGAGCGTGACCTTGGCCATCATCGGGCCGCGACCCCCGGCAGCTCGAAACCCTTCATGCGCTCGAGCACCCGGTCGGCGGTCGGCTCGGTCATGGTGTCGACGATCTGCCCGTCGGTCAGGAACACCACCTGGTCGGCGTAGGCGGCCGCGGACGGGTCATGGGTGACCATCACGATGGTCTGCCCCATGCTCCGGACCGACTCGCGCAGGAACCCCAGCACCTCGGCGCCCGACCGGGAGTCGAGGTTGCCGGTCGGCTCGTCGGCGAAGATGATGTCCGGCCTGGAGGCCAGCGCCCGCGCGCACGCCACCCGCTGCTGCTGGCCGCCCGACAGCTCGCTGGGACGGTGCCGCAGCCGCGGCCGCAGCCCCACGGTGTCGATCACCTGGTCGAGCCAGGCCTTGTCGGGCTTGCGCCCGGCGATGTCCATCGGCAGGGTGATGTTCTCCAGCGCGGTGAGCGTGGGCACCAGGTTGAACGCCTGGAAGATGAACCCGACCTTGTCGCGGCGCAGCCGGGTCAGCTGCTTGTCCTTGAGCCCGGTGAGCTCCACCTCGCCGATGTAGACCTCCCCGGAGTCCACCGAGTCCAGGCCCGCCATGCAGTGCATCAGCGTGGACTTCCCGGACCCGGAGGGACCCATGATCGCGGTGAAACGGCCGCGGGGGATGCCCAGGCTCACCCCGTCCAGGGCGATGACCTTGGCGTCCCCGGAGCCGTAGACCTTCTCGACCCGCTGGGCCCGCGCGGCGAAATCGCCCGCCCCCGGCGCGGAATGCGCGTCAGCGGTCTCTCGGGCGGTGTTCGTCACTGTGAACTCCCCTGTCTGTTCGTCGATGAGGCCGGTGGAAACCACCGGGTGAAGCCGTTCGTTGTAGCGGTGTGGTGCTCGTGCGGGGCCGCGGATAGCGGCCGGGTGCCGCCCGCGCCGCCTGCCGGTACGCGAGGAGGGCCGCCGCCCCCGTGCGGCGATCCCTCGCATACAGAACATTAGGAGGCGGGCGGCCCCAGCGGATGACCCCCAGGAATGGACTTCTCGCTCCGCCGTATGCACGAGGGAGGGCCCGGCGATCGTTCTTGCGGAGTAGGGGAGGGCCCGCCCGGGGGAGCCCGCCCCTCAGGGACGACCCCGGCCCGCGACCCTGACATCCCGGCTCCGACCTGCGCGGACGCCGTCGGGTCCCGGTGCCGCCGGCGGCCGCGGTGATCAGGGGCGCCGCCAGGGCCGTCCCGCGGGAGGCGGACCGCACCTGGTCCTCACGACGGAGGAACGGTCCCAGGGGCCGAGACGCGCCCGCGGCCTGGACCGGCCACACCGAACGCACGCTCTGGGCCCCGCGCCCACGGGCCGCACGACCGGAACGGCGGTACGGGCCCGCGCCCCGAACCCGCCGGGCCCGGCACGGCACCGCGACGGGGACGAAGCCGGCGACCGGGAGCCGGACGCAGCCGGATCAGACCTGGAGACGTGACCGGCGCAGGGGCCGCGCAGGATCGGGGACCGTCAGGACCGGGGGACCGGGGGCGGTCAGGACTGGCCGGGGCGGCTCAACCCGGTCTCGTAGGCGTACACCACGGCCTGCACCCGGTCGCGCAGCCCCAACTTGGCCAGCACGTTCCCCACGTGCGTCTTCACCGTGGTCTCGCTCACCACCAGCTCCCTGGCGATCTCGGCGTTGGACTGCCCCCGCGCCACATGCGTGAGGACCTCCCGCTCCCGCTCGGTCAGGGTGTCCAGGCCGGGCGGGGGCGAGGCGTCCCGGATCGCGGGCAGCCGGGTGGCGAACTTGTCCAGCAGCCGCCGCGTCACGCTCGGCGCCACGATCGCGTCCCCCGCCGCCACGATCCGGATCGCCTGGACCAGATCCTCGGGCGGGGAGTCCTTCAGCAGGAACCCGCTGGCGCCCGCCCGCACCGCCTCGATCACGTACTCGTCCAGATCGAAGGTCGTCAGGATCAGCACCTTCGGATCGTGCGAGGCCGCGCCCTCCCGGATGATCCGCCGGGTCGCCTCGATCCCGTCCATGCCCGGCATCCGGATGTCCATCAGCACCACGTCCGGCAGCAGCGACCGGGTCGTCTCCACCGCGACGGCTCCGTCACCGGCCTCGCCCACCACCGCGATGTCGGACTCGGCCTCCAGGATCAGCCGGAACCCGGTCCGCAGCAGCGGCTGGTCGTCCACCAGCAGCACCCGCACCGTTCCCACCGCCCCGCTCGCCGGCCCGCCGTCCATCGCTCCGCCGCTCATCGCGCCACCGCTCATCGTCTGGTCCCGCCCGTTCCGGGCCGCCGCCCCTGCCATCGGATCCCAATCTATGCCCCCGGTCCGCACCGCCGGGGCCTACGCCTCCAGAGGGAACCGGGCGCGCACCCCGAACCCCCCGCCCACCCGCGGACCGATCCGCAGCTCACCGCCGTACAGCGCGACCCGCTCGTACATGCCGACCAGGCCGTGCCCGGGACGGTCCCCGTTGTCGGCCATGATCGTCGCCGTGCCGCGGCCGTCGTCCTCGATCTCCACGGTCAGGTCCTCGGCGGTGTAGCGCAGCCGCACCCACGCCCGCGCCTGCGGGCCGGCGTGCTTGAGGGTGTTGGTCAGCGCCTCCTGGATCAGCCGGAAGGCCGCCACGTCCACGCCGGGCGACGGCGTGCGCGCCTCCCCCTCCACCCACAGCTGCACCGACAGGCCGGTGTCGCGGACATGGTCCAGCAGCTCGCCCAGATCGCCCAGGCCCGGCTGCGGCGCCAGCTCCCCGCCCGCGGTCTCGGGATCGCGCTCGGTGCGCAGCACGCCCACGATCCGCCGCATCTCGCTGAGCGCGGTCCGCCCGACCTCCTCGATCGTCGTCATCGCCTCCCGGGCCCCGGCCGGATGCCGGTCCAGGATGCGCCGCGCCGCACCCGCCTGCACCGTCATCACGCTCACGTGGTGGGCCACCACGTCGTGCAGCTCCCGCGCGATCCGCGACCGCTCCTCCACCCGCGCCGCCCGCGCGTCGGTGCCCCGCGCCCGCTCCAGCCGCGCCGCCCGATCCTCCAGCTCGGCGAAATAGGCGCGCCGCAGCCGCAGGTTGCGGCCCAGCACCCACACCCCGATCACCAGCGCGTTGTCGGTCATGAACGACATCAGCCCCAGATCGGTGGGGAAGGTCAGCAGGAACCCGTTCAGCGCGACCAGCGACACCAGCCCGCCCAGCGCGCTGATCGCCAGCCCCCGGTGCGCCGCCACGCCGTAGGTCGCGATCAGGTACGCGGCGAAGTCGGGCACCGTCGGCGGATAGTTCCACACCGTGATCAGCGTCTGGCCCGCCACGATCGCGCACAGCGTCAGCAGCGGCCGGGTCCTGCGGAAGCTCAGCGTCATCGTGACGCCGACGACCAGCGCCAGATGCCGCGCGTCGGTCCCGGCGTACAGCTCGTCCAGGCCGCGGGGGAGATCCTCCAGGTACAGCTGCGGCAACCCCACCAGCAGCAACGCCAGCGCCAGGACGGCGTCGGAGGCCTGCGGGCGCGCGTCGAACCAGGCGCGGCAGGCGTGAAGACCACTGATGCGGGGTGACACAACACTCACCCTAGGAGTCCGCACCAGGTCATGAGCCCTCCTGCACGCGGATCCGCGATCCTCCGCAAGGAGGACCCGGACCCGGCGTCCGCTCGCCGGACCGGGGCAGAGCGGATGCTACTCCGAGCCCATGCCGCCCGGCGCATCGGCGGCCCCGCCGAGGTCAGCGAGGGTGAGCCCGGCCAGGACACCGCACGCCGGGCCGATCCGGACACCCCCGCCGCGCCCGCGGCCGCCACGACCCCACGCGACACGAACGGGAGCGACACCGCCGCGAGCTCGGCCGCCACGAGCGCAGGAAACGCGAACGAAGAAGACGCGGACACGGACGAGCGCGAGAGCGACGCCGACACCGCCACGGTCGGCGTGGGCGGAGGAGACCCGGGCGAAGGAGACGCGGGGGGCGGCGGCGTCAGAGGTCGTCCCGTTCGCGGGACACCGGCTCCAGGTCGGCCGGCGACGGACGGTCGGCCGGGGGCGCCTCCGGGAGCGGCGGCGGAGTGCCGCCGAACCCCGGGCACCGCTCCCGGTGATCGCACCAGTCGCACAACCGGCTGGTGCGATGCCGCCACTCACCGGTCTCCATCGCCCGCCGGATCGCCGCCCACAACGCCTCCACCTTGCGCTCGGTCGCCCGCAGATCGGCCTCGTCGGGCTCGTACCGCAGCACCTCGCCGTTGCCCAGGTACATCAGCTGCAGCAGCCGCGGCACCCGGCCCTGCCGCCGCCACAGCACCAGCGCGTAGAACTTCATCTGGAACAGCGCCCGCGCCTCGAAATCGGCGCGCGGCGCCGTGCCGGTCTTGTAGTCCACGATCCGCACGTCACCCGAGGGCGCCACGTCCACCCGGTCGATGTAGCCGCGCAGCTTCAGCCCCGACTCCAGCACCGTCTCCACGAACAGCTCCCGCTCGGCCGGCTCCAGCCGCCGCGGATCCTCCAGCGTGAAGTACCGCTCCACCATCTCGCGCGCCTGCGCCAGCCACGCCTCCCGCTCGGCCGCCCCCGCCTCCCCCTCGGCGAACAGCGACGCCAGCTCCGGCTCGGCCGCCAGCAGCCGCTCCCACTGCGGCGCCAGCAACCCCACCGCCTCGCCCGCCGTGCGCCGCCCGGCGGGCAGGTCGTACAACCGCTCCAGCACCGCGTGCACCAGCGTGCCCCGCACCTGCGCCTGGCTGGGCCGCTCCGGAATCCGGTCGATCACCCGGAACCGGTACAGCAGCGGGCACGTCATGAAGTCGCCCGCCCGCGACGGCGACAGCGAACCGGCCACCGCCGGCGCCGCCGTGGTCTGCCCGCTCGCCTCACGGCCCGCATCGGTGGTCGTCATGGCACAGCAGACTAGGGGACGCCCCCGACGAAACCCACGACGGCGGAGACCGCGCCCCTCCACCAGACGATCACCGCCGCCGGGGCCGTAGCATCGAGGACGTGGCAGACACCGCACCCCCGACCGACGGCACCAAGAGCGCCGGCCCCACCGGCACCGGCGCACCCCCGGAACCGGACCGGCCCGGCGGCCGGGGACGGCCCCCCGGAGCCGCCGCCGGACCCGGCCTCTACATCGGCCGCCCCTTCGGCGTGCCCGTCTTCGTCTCGCCCAGCTGGTTCCTGGTCGCCGTCGTCGTCACCGTGATGTTCGAGGGCCAGGTCCACGGCGTCGTCGCCCGCCCCGCCAGCTTCGCCGTCGCCTTCGCCTACGCGGTGCTGCTGTACGCCTCGGTGTTCGTGCACGAGCTCAGCCACGCCGTCACCGCCCGCGTCCTCGGCCTGCCCGTCCGCTCGGTCGTCCTGCACATCCTGGGCGGCGAGACCGCCATCGAACGCGAGGCGCCCACCCCCGGCCGCGAGTTCCTCATCGCCTTCGCCGGCCCGGTCACCAACCTCGTCCTGGCCGGGCTCGGCCTGCTGGCCCGCCTGCTGGTCCCGATGCCCGAGGTCGCCCTCCTGCTGGTGGACGCCCTCACCTTCGCCAACCTGCTCGTCGGCGTGTTCAACCTGCTGCCCGGACTGCCCCTGGACGGCGGCCGCCTCGTCCGCGCCGCCGTCTGGAAGATCACCGGCCGGGCCCGCAACGGCGCCGTCGTCGCCGGCTGGGTCGGCCGCGGCGTCGCCGTCCTCTGCCTGGTCGCCGGCGCCTTCATGGCCACCTACCCCACCGGCGGCCAGAACACCGGGTTCGGCTGGCTCGCCCTGTTGTGGACGGCCCTGGTCGCCTCCTTCATCTGGGTCGGCGCCTCCCAGGCCCTGCGCGCCGAGAAGGTCCGCGACCGCATCCCCACCCTGCTCGCCCGCCGCCTGGCCCGCCGCGCCACCCTCGTCACCGCCGACGTCCCCCTCGCCGAGGCCATCCGCCGCGCCCACGAGCAGCGCGCCGGAGCCCTGGTGATCGTCGACCACGACGGCCGCCCCCGCGGCCTGGTCAGCGAGAAGGCCGTCACCGCCACCCCCGAGCAGCGCCGCCCCTGGATCGAGGTCGGCGAACTGTCCCGCGGCGTCGACGACGACCTCACCCTCCCCGCCGACCTGGCCGGCGAGGACCTCATCGTCGCGCTGCGCCGCGCCCCCGCCTCCGAGTACCTCCTCCTCGAGCCCGACGGCCGCGTCTACGGCGTCCTGGCCGCCGCCGACGTCGACCGCGCCTTCGCCGGCATCTGACCAGCCTGAGCGGTGCCCAGGGCCCGCTAGCCTTGACGACCATGAGCGAACCCACCCCGCCGACCACCCCCGCAGGCACCGGCCGCATCCCGCACGGCCCCTTCCGCCCCGGCGACCAGGTTCAGCTCACCGACCCCAAGGGCCGCATCAACACCATCACCCTCCAGTCCGGCAAGGACTACCACTCCCACAAGGGCTCCATCGCCCACGACGACATCATCGGCAGCCCCGAGGGCTCGGTCTTCCGCTCCAGCGGCGGCACCGACTACCTCGCCTTCCGCCCCCTGCTCTCCGACTTCGCCGTGCGGATGCCCCGCGGCGCCGCCGTCGTCTACCCCAAGGACGCCGCCCAGATCGTCGGCATGGCCGACATCTTCCCCGGCGCCCGCGTCGTGGAGGCCGGCGCCGGCTCGGGCGCCCTCACCTGCTTCCTGCTGCGCGCCGTCGGCGAACGCGGCCTGGTCTCCTCCTACGAACGCCGCCCCGACTTCGCCGACATCGCCCGCGCCAACGTCGAGAAGTTCTTCGGCGGCCCCCACCCGGCCTGGCGCCTGACCGTCGGCTCCCTCGAGGACGCCCTCGCCGAGACCGAGGTCGACCGGGTCGTCCTCGACATGCTCGCCCCCTGGGAATGCATCGACCCCGTCGCCAAGGCCCTCATCCCCGGCGGCATGGTCTGCGCCTACATCGCCACCACCACCCAGATGTCGCGGGTCGTGGAGGAACTGCGCGGCCACGGCGCCTTCGCCGAGCCCTACGCCTTCGAGACGCTCCTGCGCTCCTGGCACGTGGAGGGCCTGGCCGTGCGGCCCGACCACCGCATGGTCGGCCACACCGGCTTCCTGGTCACCGCCCGCCGCCTCGCCGACGGCGTCACACCGCCCCTGCGGCGCCGCCGCCCCGCCAAGGGCGCCCCCATCTCCGGCACGCCCGCCGCCCCCGGCACCGCGGACGACGGCGGCGCCCAGAGTGCCCCGAGCGCCGAGGGCGCCCCGAGCCCGGCCGCGGCGGACCTGGACGCCGCCACGGGCCACAGCGCCGAAGACTGAACACCGCGCACCCGCCGCTGCCGAACCCCGGCCCGGGGCGCCTGCCCGGCGGCGCGCCCGGACGCGCCGTCCCGAGGCGAACGGGCCCCCGAAACGGGAACAGGCCACCAAAACGGGGCATTACGCCCAGCGGCGCGCCCGAAACCCAGCGAGTCATAGATCACATTCGCGACCCCGCGCGACCGCCCCAGACCCCCGCCCCCACACCCCGCGCCATCTCTTAACAGGAAATTCACACCACCCCCCACACCACGACACCACCCCTCCCACCAGGCACGAAAACGTCCGAACCACCGCCACCACACGAACGGACCCGCCGCCTACCCGCCCCACGCACCCGCCACGCGCAACCCCGCCGACACCCAACCCGCCCCCTCCGACCAGTGGCGATCCCCCCGCCACGACACGAGTACCGAATGGGCAGGTTACGGAAGCCCTCCAGATAGGTAGGGTCTCAGTAGGTCGTCGGCTCTTCGTGAGGAGGTGACGGGGCGTGGCCGCTCGTGACGATGCTGGGGCGCGCAAGGCGCAGCACGACAAGGAGGTTAGGGACCTCCAAACGCAGGTGTCCTTCCTGGAGGAGGAGATCTCCGTGCTGCGCCGCAAGCTCGCGGAATCCCCGCGCCAAGTACGTGTTCTGGAGGAGCGTCTCCATGAGGCACAGGCCAATCTGGCCGCCGTGACGGGTCAGAACGAGCGTCTCGTGGCGACCCTCAAGGAAGCCCGCGAGCAGATCGTGGCGCTCAAGGAGGAGGTCGACCGGCTGGCACAGCCGCCCTCGGGCTACGGAGTCTTCCTCGAAGCCCGAGACGACGGCACCGTCGACATCTTCACCGGCGGACGCAAACTACGGGTGAACGTCAGCCCGGCCGTCGACATCGAGGAACTCCAGCGTGGCCAGGAGGTCATGCTCAACGAGGCACTCAACGTCGTCGAAGCGCTCAAGTTCGAAGAGCAGGGCGAAGTCGTCATGCTCAAGGAACTCTTCGACGACGGCGAACGAGCACTGGTGATCGCGCACGCCGACGAAGAACGCGTCATCAAGCTCGCCGAGCCGCTGCGCGGCGTACCACTGCGCGCCGGCGACTCGCTCATGCTCGAATCCCGATCCGGATACGCCTACGAGAAGATCCACAAGGCCGAGGTCGAAGAACTCGTCCTCGAAGAGGTCCCCGACATCTCCTACAACGAGATCGGCGGGCTCGGCTCACAGATCGAAATGATCCGCGACGCCGTCGAGCTGCCCTACCTGCACGCGGACCTGTTCCGCGAGCACCAGCTCCGCCCGCCCAAGGGCGTCCTCCTCTACGGACCCCCCGGCTGCGGCAAGACCCTCATCGCCAAGGCCGTCGCCAACTCCCTGGCCAAGCAGGTCGCCGAGAAGACCGGCCAGGAGGGCAAGAGCTTCTTCCTCAACATCAAGGGACCCGAGCTCCTCAACAAGTACGTCGGAGAAACCGAACGCCACATCCGCCTGGTCTTCCAGCGCGCCCGGGAGAAGGCCTCCGCGGGCACCCCGGTCATCGTGTTCTTCGACGAGATGGACTCCATCTTCCGCACCCGCGGATCCGGAGTCTCCTCCGACGTCGAGAACACCATCGTCCCGCAGCTCCTCAGCGAGATCGACGGAGTCGAAGGCCTCGAGAACGTCATCGTCATCGGAGCCTCCAACCGCGAGGACATGATCGACCCCGCGATCCTGCGACCCGGCCGCCTCGACGTCAAGATCAAGATCGAACGACCCGACGCCGAAGCAGCCAAGGACATCTTCTCCAAGTACATCCTCTCCGGACTGCCGCTCCACCCCGACGACGTCAAGGAGCACGGCGGCAACGAGAACGTCACCGTCGACGCCATGATCCAGCGCGTCGTCGAACGGATGTACACCGAAAGCGAGGAGAACCGCTTCCTGGAGGTCACCTACGCCAACGGAGACAAGGAAGTCCTCTACTTCAAGGACTTCAACTCCGGAGCGATGATCCAGAACATCGTCGACCGCGCCAAGAAGATGGCGATCAAGCAGTTCCTCGACACCGGGCAGAAGGGACTGCGCGTCGCGCACCTCCTCGCCGCCTGCGTCGACGAGTTCAGCGAGAACGAAGACCTCCCCAACACCACCAACCCCGACGACTGGGCCCGCATCTCCGGCAAGAAGGGCGAACGGATCGTCTACATCCGCACCCTCGTCTCCGGAAAGCAGGGCGCCGAGGCCGGCCGCTCCATCGACACCGTCGCCAACACCGGCCAGTACCTCTAGCCCCAGCCCCAGACCCCGAGACGACCCCGAGCCCCGACGACAAGCCACACACCCCGACACGCGCCGCGGCGGCCACCCGACACCGGGTGCCCGCCGCGCCGCGTCACACCACCGCGACCCCACCACCCCGCTGCGTCCCCTAGGGTCGACCCCAATGTCTTCCCAGAACCATCAGCACAGCTCAGAGCCCCCGACCCCGGCTCCCACCCCCGCACCGGCCCAACCCGGCCCCACCAGCCCCACCAGCCACGGCGGCGGCCACAGGCGCCTCAGAGAAATCGACCTCCTCCGCTTCCTCGCCGCCCTCGCCGTCCTCCTCTACCACTACACCGGCACCACCGGCGGCCCCTGGGACGACCACAACGCCCGCGAACTGTTCGCCCCCATCTCCCTCGCCACCCAATTCGGCTACCTCGGCGTCGAACTCTTCTTCCTCATCAGCGGATTCGTCATCCTCATGAGCGCATGGGGACGCACCATGGCCGAATTCACCATCTCCCGCATCACCCGCCTCTACCCCGCCTACTGGTTCGCCGTACTCCTCATCGCCGCCCTCTACCTCACCACCGGCCAAGGACGAGGCCGCCCCGAGAACATCATCCCCAACCTCACCATGTTCCAGCAGGGCATGGGCGTACAGAACGCCAGCGGAGTCTTCTGGACCCTCTGGATCGAAATGCACTTCTACGCCCTCATCGCCATCCTCGTCCTCACCGGCATCACCTACCGGCGCTGCATCACCTTCATGGCCACCTGGAGCGTCCTCGCCGTCTTCGCACAAGAAACCGGCGCCGAACCCCTCCAGAAACTCCTCATCCCCGAATACGCCCCCTACTTCGTCGCCGGAATGGCCCTCTACCTCATCCACCGCTTCGGCCCCACACTCCTCCTCTGGGGCTTCACAGCCTTCTCCTGGGCCGCCTCAATCCGCTACGCCCTCCCCATCGCCACCGACACCCCCTACAACATCCCCCCGTCCAACGCCTGGCCCGCCATCCCCATCCTCATCACCCTCACCTACGCCGTCATGGCCCTCGCCGCCACCGGCAAACTCCGCCGCCTCAACTGGCGCGGCTTCGCCACCCTCGGCCTCCTCACCTACCCCACCTACCTCATCCACTACGAACTCGCCCCGCCCCTCGCCGACCTCCTCCACCCCGCACTCCCGCACTGGGCCGCCACCCTCGCCATCACCGCCACCGTCCTCACCACCGCCTACCTCGTCCACCGCCTCATCGAACGACCCCTCGCCGCCTGGCTCAAACCACGCCTCCGCGACTCCTTCACACGCCTGAACATCACCGAACCGACCCGCCACCACGCCGGAACCCCCCACCGCGACACACCGCGAGACAAGCCTCAAGACCCCACGCCCACAAGCGAAACGCAACCCCCGGACCCCACCGCGGAGCACCACGGGCAGGAGCCCCATGGCTCCACCCCCTCGGCCCCGATAGGCTCGACGATATGAGTGTTCGGCGGGTGATGGGCATCGAGACCGAGTACGGCATCTCCGTACCCGGCCAGCCAGGGGCCAACGCGATGGTGACCTCCTCCCAGGTCGTCAACGCCTACCTCGCGGCATCGGCGGCACGGGCGCGAAGGGCCCGATGGGACTTCGAAGAGGAGAACCCACTCCGCGACGCCCGCGGATTCGACCTCGCACGCGAGGTCGCCGACCCCACCCAGCTCACCGACGAAGACCTCGGCCTCGCCAACGTCATCCTCACCAACGGCGCACGCCTCTACGTCGACCACGCCCACCCCGAATACTCCGCACCCGAGTGCACCAACCCCCGCGACGCGGTCATCTGGGACAAAGCCGGAGAACGCGTCATGGCCGACGCCACCCAGCGCGCCGCCATGGTCCCCGGCACCCACCCCATCCAGCTCTACAAGAACAACACCGACAACAAGGGCGCCTCCTACGGCTGCCATGAGAACTACCTCATGCGCCGCGAGACCCCCTTCGCCGACATCGTCCGCCACCTCACCCCCTTCTTCGTCTCCCGCCAGGTCGTCTGCGGCGCCGGCCGCGTCGGCATCGGCGTCGACGGACGCGGCGACGGCTTCCAGATCAGCCAGCGCGCCGACTTCTTCGAAGTCGAGGTCGGCCTCGAGACCACCCTCAAGCGCCCCATCATCAACACCCGCGACGAACCCCACGCCGACCCCGAGAAGTACCGCCGCCTCCACGTCATCATCGGCGACGCCAACATGAGCGAGGTCTCCACCTACCTCAAGCTCGGCACCACCTCACTCGTCCTCGCCATGATCGAAGACGGCTTCCTCACCGTCGACCTCTCCGTCGACATGCCCGTCGCCGCCCTCCGCGCCGTCTCCCACGACCCCGCCTGCAAACACCTGCTCACCCTCCGCGACGGCCGCAAGATGACCGCCGTCCAGCTGCAGATGGAATACCTCGAGCAGTCCCGCAAATACGTCGAGGACCGCTACGGCGCCGACGTCGACGAGATGACCAAGGACGTCCTCGACCGCTGGGAATCGGTCCTGCACCGCCTCGGCGACGACCCCATGCAGCTCTCCCGCGAGCTCGACTGGGTCGCCAAACTCTCCCTCCTCCAGGGCTACCGCGACCGCGACGGCCTGGACTGGTCACACCCGCGCCTGCAGCTGATCGACCTGCAGTACACCGACATCCGGGCCGAGAAGGGCCTCTACAACCGCCTGGTCGCCCGCGACAGGATCGACCGCATCGTCACCGAGCCCGAGGTCCAGGCGGCCATCGAGGACCCGCCAGAGGACACCAGGGCCTACTTCCGGGGCCGCTGCCTGCGCCAGTACGCCGAATCGGTCGCCGCCGCCTCCTGGGACTCGGTCATCTTCGACGTCCCCGGCCGCGAGTCCCTGCAGCGCGTCCCGACCCTCGAGCCCCTGCGCGGCACCAGGCAGCACGTCGGCGCGCTGCTCGACCGCTGCCGCACCGCGGCCGACCTGGTCGCCACACTCACCGGCCAGAACTGAGTCCGCGGCTTATTTGTGACCGGTTTGCCCGTTTCACTGCTTGGCGGACCGGCGATAACCCCACCAGGCCCCCGCGCCGTCGGAGCGACGAAATCCGCTCGACGTCGATGATCGGAGCTAGGCTTGGGGGGACCGGCGAAGTGGGAGGTAAGGATGGCCACGAAGGACAACTCGGGCGGCCAGAAGCAGGCCCCGCGGCGTACCGAAGAGGTCGAGGAGACCCAGGACGCACCCCAGGACGACGTCCAGGAACGCCAGGAAAAGCTCACCGACGACGTCGATTCAATTCTGGATGAAATTGACGAAGTTCTCGAAGAGAACGCAGAGGAATTCGTGCGCTCTTACGTCCAAAAGGGCGGAGAGTAGGGCAAACTGGACATCGGGAATAAGGGAAATTCGAGGAGGTATTCACACTTCTTGATGGCCTGAATCGAAAATCTCTTCTAAGGGCACGGGTGAGGGCGGTAGGGTCGGGGCCGTGTCCGTAAAGGAATGCCGTGATTGCGGCCAAGTCAAGCCCAAGGGCGAGTTCTTCAAGCGCAAGGCTTCCAAGGATGGTCTGGCGCTCTACTGCAAAGATTGCTTCGGTCTGCGCAATGCAGAGAGTCGGAATAGGCGTCGTGTTGAGCAGGGTAAAGAGCCCAAGCCCTATCGTAAGCGCCGTTCGGTTCCTGAAGGGATGAAATATTGTCCTCGATGCGAAGCGGTAAAGTCCGTTCAGGAGTTCGGGCGAAATCGATCCAAAGCCTCCGGGCTGACTGCGTACTGCAGGCCCTGCCACAGCCGGGTGATGCTGGAGATCAAGCGCCAGAAGCATGGCAGCCAGCGCAACTACCTCCTGAAGTTGCGGTACGGCCTGACCGCTGAGCAGGTGGAAGAGCATCGGCAGAGGCAGGGCGGGGTGTGCGTGATATGCCTCCGCAAAGAAGCCTCGCATGTGGACCATTCGCACGAAACGGGCCTGTTTCGTGCATTGCTCTGCTTTCCCTGTAACGGTGCACTGGGGCAGTACGAGGACAACCCCGGGCTCATGCGAGAATCCGCCGCCTACCTCGAGGGGCGGACGCATCACGCCCAGTCGATGCTTCTCGAACTCGGCGTCGCTGTCATAGAAAGGCATGCGCGCAGGCTTGCCTTCACGGGGCGGCTCGTAGACAGGGACGGCGTTCCGATCCGTCGGCTGGGGACGTCGCGTGACGATCGGCTGAGGGCGCGTTACGGCGTCGGGGAAGGTGAGATTGAGGAACTCCTCGCGGTGCAGCGCGGGTTCTGTGCGATCTGCTGTGACAAGGCCGCCGAGAACGTCGATCACGATCATGTGACCGGTGTGGTCAGGGGGCTCCTGTGCGGCGGGTGCAACACCGGAATGGGCCAGCTCGGGGACGACCCGGTGGCTCTCCGGCGCGCCGCGGACTATGTGCAGGGTGCGCTGCTCCGAAGGGTGCCCGCCGACGATGGCGGGGTCCGGCTCTCGTTCACGTTCCCGGACGTGGATCCGGCTACGGTGCCGCTGGGCGGCTGGGAGTCGTATCGGGAGCGGGACGGGGAGCATCGGAGGCTGTGCGCGGAGTTCGAGGAGAGGAAGTTCGAACTCACGCGGCTGCGGCTGGCTGAGGGCGGGCCCGGCTACTGCCGTCGGTGGTCGTTCGGTCCGCGGCGTTCGTCGTTCAGCGAGCGGATCAGGGCGTTGGTGCAGAGTTCGCCGGAGCACTTCGCCTCGAAGATGAGGTGTGTCGAAGGGGGCTTGGCGGCCTCGTCCGAGAGTACCCCGACGTCCATGTGAGGTGATGTGCTGCAGAAATTCACCGCGATGGAGGAGTTTCGAGAGGGCGTGCGCTTCGGCGGCGCCCTCTCGCTTGTTGTGCGGTGACGAGGTCCCGGCGTCTCGAGTTGGCGTCGTTCGTGCCCGAGGGGTGTCGTGCGAAGGATGCGGCTGCGAGGCGTCCTGGAGATCGCGCGCAGGACCGGGGCGGGGCCCGGAGCGGCGTTCAGGTGTCCTGGAGGGAGGTGAGGTGGGCGGCCTGGTGGTTGGCGGTGGTGAGGCCGTTGGGTGGGACGGGGACGCCGGCGAGGCGGCACCAGGCGAAGCCGAGGGCGGCGGTGGCGCCGAGGACGTGGAGGGTGGTGTCGGGGTCGTCGCTGGTGGGGGAGGGCCAGAGGCCGCGGAGGGGGTGGTGGTCGTCGCCGAGGATGTCGGTGAGGAGGGTGCGGAGTTCGGGGTCGAGCCAGCGGCCGACGGGGGTGGCGAGGTCGGGGCGGTAGCCGGCGAGGTCGGCTGCGAGGAGGGCGGTGGCGGCGTGGCGGGGTTCGGTGTGGGTGGCGGGGTCGTGGGGGTCGCCGCAGAGGGGTTGGAGGGCGGTGGCGAGGTCGTAGAAGGCGAGTTGGAGGCGTTCGCCGGGGGCGGAGTCGGCGAAGAGGGTGGCGAAGAGGGGTGCGGGGCAGCGGCTCCGCCATTCGCGTTCGAGGACCTGGTCGCCGTAGGGGAGGGCGCGGTGGTCGAGGGCGGGGTTGCTCTGGAGGGGTTCGATCATGGAGAGGAGGGCGGAGGCGCGGACGCGGAAGCGGGGGTCGTCGCGGAGGGCCTGGGCGGTCATGACCATGCAGCGGATGAGTTGGGCGGCGGCGTCGCCGCGGCCTGCGCGGAGGCGTTCGGCGTAGAGGCCGATGATGGTGTGGAGGGGTGGGGGTGTGAGCCAGCGCAGGTCGGTGGCGTTGGCGGGTTCTGTGGTGGGTTGGGGTGCGAGGTGGGGTTCCCAGTGGTGGATGAGGCCGAGTTCTGGGTCGAAGAGGGGGACGGAGGCGCACCACAGGAGGGTGCTCCAGGTGGCGGCGATGGTGCTGGGGGTGCCGTGGAGGAAGCGGTTCCAGCCGAGGGGGTAGTCGTGGGGTGGTGCTTGGGCGGCTTCGGTGAGGACGGAGCGGAGGCGGTAGGTGAGGGCGCCTGAGACGGGTTTGCCGGTGAGGGCGAGGGGTGGGCCGTAGTCGGTGAGGTAGTCGGCGCCGGTGGGGAGTATTTCGGCGGGGATGGG
>NZ_JBHSON010000149.1:0-18016 GCF_042656285.1 Actinomadura rugatobispora
GGGTCGCCGTGCCGCAGCCAGCCGTCCAGGAACGTGGCGAACAGGGCGTCGCCCGCGCCCGAGGTGTTCACGACCCGGTGAGGCGGCACGGCGCGCACCTCGATGAGGCGCCCGTCCCGCAGCCCGACCAGGGCGCCGCGCGCGCCCAGCCCGACCCCGGCCACCCGGCAGCGCGGGTAGCGGTGGAACAGCCCCGCCACCCATGCCCGCGGGTCGGCGAGTCGCTCGTGGCTGCAGAACACGATCCGCGCCTGCTCCAGCCACGGCCGGTTGTACTCGCCGTTGGGATCGGAGACCAGGTGCACGTCCACCGCGATCGGCACGCCCAGCCCGGCCGCCGGGGCCACCAGCGGACGGACGAACTTCGCGTTCGTCAGCACCAGCAGGTCCGCGCCCCGCGCCTGCTCCCGCAGGATCTCGTACGGGTAGGCGGCATGGTTGACCGGCGCCAGGTGCGGCATGCCCATCCGGCGCCCGTCCGGGCCCACCAGCACCAGCCCCAGCGAGGACGACGGCGACGCCACGACCCCGGGGCCGTCCAGGCCGTCCCGGCGCAGTTCGGCGCGGATGGCCTCGCCCGCCGTGTCCTGGCCGACCAGCGTGCACAGCCGCACGTCGTTGCCGAGCGCGCGCTGCACCCTCGCCACGTGCCCGGCGACCCCGGCCATCCCGCTCCCGGCCCACAGCGGCCGGGCGGACGACTCGTACCGGACGGGGAACTCCGGCACGTTGACCGACATGTAGAGGCTGACCACCCCCGCGACGACGATCGTGGCGCTCATGAGGCCCTCCGCTCCGCGTCGCCGACGCCGTCCACCCGAACCCGGACGCGCCCGGTGACGGCCAGGCACCCGGCGGGCCCGCCGCGCGGGACGGCCAGCTCGCCGGTGATGAGCACCGAGTGGTGCAGCTCGCCCAGCCCGAGGCCCGACAGCGACCAGCAGTGCAGGAACGACCCGCCGATCGCGGGCCAGGCCGCCGCGGCCGTGCCGGATGACGTCTCCGGTGCGACGAACGCCTCGACCAGCTGGACGCCGCCGCTCCCGGTCCGCAGCGCGGCCAGGTGACCGCGCGGCCCCGTACCGGCCGCCGCGCCGCACCCCGGGTAGCGTTCCAGCAGCTCGACGAGCCGCCGCGGGGTGAAGAACGGGCCGTCGAACAGCACGTCGGCGACCTCCCGCCCGGCCGGGTCGCCGTGCCGGTCGACGGCATGGACGTCGGCGAAGTCCAGCGCTCCGGGCCGGGCCGCGGCCCGCACCGGACGCTCGCCCAGCAGCATCAGCCGCGGCTCCCGCAGCCGCCCGCCGCGCGGGATCACCAGCACCGCCGCCGCCCGGTTCCCGGCCGCCGGCCGGTGCCCGGAGGGTGCGCGCCGCCGGGTCAGCGCCAGCGCCCGGTCCAGCCGGAACAGCTGCGCCACCACCAGTTCCCCGTTCATCGTCCGCCTCCCGCGCGTCGCATGAGGTGCGGCGCCTGGACGGGCCGGGTGACCGGCACCGTCGAGGGCTGCCGCAGCCGCAGCAGGCGGTAGATCACCTGCCGCATGTTCCTGTTGAACCGTCCGGGCTCGGAGGTGAGCCGTTCCACGACCGGCCGGTGCCGTTCCGGCGAGAACTCCGCCGCCGCCCGCAGCAGCTGCCGGCGCAGCGAACCCCGTGCGGAGATCTTCGGCGCCGCCTTCCCCAGCAGCGCCTGCGCCGAGTCCGGATTGACGTCCGCGCCGGGAAAGCCGCCCAGGAGCACCGGCACCCCCGTGACGGCGGCGTACGCGGTGACCGACCCGTGGTCGCCGATCACCCAGTCGGCCGCCGCCAGCACCCCGCGCCAGTCCGACTCCGGCGGCACCAGGCTCAGCCCGCGCCGCAGGTAGTCGGCCAGCCACGACCGGACCTGCAGCTCGCTGTGCCCGTGCCACACGTTCGGGTGCAGCAGCGTCACGACGTGGAACTCCTCCACCGGAAGCTCCGCGAGCAGCCGCGGCCACAGGTCCGGCCGGCTGCCCAGCAGCGACCGCGCACCCCACGTGGAGGTGACCACCACCAGCTTGCGCCCGTCGCCCGCGCCCAGCGCCACCTGGTACGACGGCCGCCGTTCGAGGCTGGCCACCAGCCGGTCGCAGGACGGGTCGCCGGCCACCTGCGCCACCGGCAGCGCCTCCGGGCACGAGCGGGCCAGCTCGCGCCGGTCGTCGCGGTGCGCCAGGACCAGCGCCGCCGGGACGAGCGCGCCGTCGTGGACGAGCCGCTGCGCGTCCAGGCCGTACACCGCCCGGCCCCCGGCCGCGCGCCCGGCCCGCCGCGCCACCAGCTTGCCGTGGCCCGCGCCGTGCGGCATGACGATCAGCGGCGCGTGCAGCTCGTGCACCCCGCCGTAGCTGGCCGCGATCGCCAGGTCGAACTCCAGCCGCGTCGCCTGCTCCCACGGCAGCCGCGCGGCGCCGAGCCCGGCCAGGAACTCCGGCACCCCGGTGCCGAACTCGTCGGGCGCCTGCGTGAAGAACACCTGCACGCGCAGGTCGTTCTCCATGAGATGGACGGCGTCCATGAGACGCTGCCCCGAAGTGACGGTGTGCACGACGATCAGCACGGTCCTGCACGGGCGCCGAGTGGCCCACCGTTCGGCGTCGAGCCCGATCGGGCCCCGGCGCCATTCGCTGACGGACATCCTTTTTCCTGCCCCCTTGGTGATCCCAGGTGCTTGGCTGTCCGACGCGACCCCTGCACGAAGCATCGGCGACCGACCTTGCGGTGCACCTTGCGGAAGGGCTTGCAGTACGGCATGCGGTCCCGGCCCGAACCGGCCACGCAAGACCATGCTTACTTCTGGCCATCATTCCTTGACACTGGCAAAATCTTTTGGGTCAAGGGCGCTTTTCTCCATGGGAGAGGGAGCGGATGGAATTCCGTGTCCTGGGTCCGCTGGAAGTGTGGTCCGATGGCCCGCGCGAGCTCCGCGGCTGGGCACGGGAACGCCGCATCCTCGCCATCCTGCTGATGGCGCCCGGCCGGCCGGTGCCGACCGGGACCCTGGTCGAGCGGCTGTGGGACGCCGACCGCCCCGACCGCGCCCGCGACCTGATCTACCCGTCCGTCGCCCGGCTCCGCTCCTTCCTGCACGACCTGGACGGCGGGGTCCGGCTGGACCACCGCAACGGCGCCTACGTGCTGGACGTCGACCCGCTGCGGATCGACTACCACCTGTTCCTCGACCTGCGCGCGCAGGCCCGCGCCATCGCCGACAACGGCGACCCGGAACACGCGCTGCGCCTGCTGCGCGACGCGGCCCGGCTGTGGCGCGGCGAACCGCTCGACGGCATCGGCGGGCACTGGGCCGAGCGGCGCCGCCAGAGCATTCGAGAAGAGCTGCTCGTCGCCACCCGCGAACGCCTCGAACTGGAACTCTCACAAGGCCGCCACAGCGATATCACGGCGGAATTGAACGACCTCATCGGGCAGTTTCCCTACGAGGAGAAACTGGTCGAGCTGCTCATGCTCGCCCTGCACCGCGACGGCCGCTCCGGCGAGGCCCTCCAGACCTTCGACCGGTTCCGCCGCAGGCTCCACGCCGACCTGGGCACCTCTCCGACCGCGCGCGTCCGCGACCTGCACCGAGGCGTCCTCGCCGACGATCCCGCACTCGCGCCGCCGACCGCCCCCTCGACCTGGTCGCCGCCCAGCGACCTGCCGCCCGCCACGCACACCTTCACCGGCCGCGAGACCGAGCTCCGGCGGCTTCAGGAGATGGTCGACGACAGCGGTGGCACCGTCGCCGTGATCGCCATCGACGGCATGCCGGGCGTGGGCAAGTCCACCCTGGCCGTCCAGCTGGCCCATCGGCTCGCGGAACGTTATCCGGACGGTCAGATCTTCCTGGAGTTGCGCGCGCACCACGTCCGGCAGGCCCCGGTGGAGCCCGCCGCCGCGCTGGAGAGGCTGCTGCGCTCCATCGGCGTCCCGCAGCGCAAGATGCCGGGCGACTTCGACGGCCGCGCGGCGCTGTGGCGCACCGAACTGGCCCGGCGCCGGCTGCTGCTCGTCCTGGACGACGCGCTCGACAACGACCAGGTCAGGCCGCTTCTCCCCGGCACGCCCGGGTGCCTCGTCCTGATCACGAGCAGGCAGCGGCTGACCGGTCTGGACCATGCCCGCCCGCTCCCGCTGGGGCCGCTGGCCCCGGCCGATTCGGTCGTGCTGCTGTCCAGGGTCGCCGGTCCCCTGACCGCGCCGGACGCCCCGGGCGTGGCCGCGGTGACCCGCCTGTGCGGCCATCTTCCGCTGGCGCTGCAACTGGTCGGCAACCGCCTGCGGCATCGCGAGAGCTGGACCGCCGCCGACCTGGCGGCCCGGCTGAGCCGGCCCGGCAGGCTGGACCAGATGCGCGCCGAGAACCGGGCGGTCGCGGCCGCGTTCCGGCTCTCGGTCCAGGGCCTGGACGACGATCTGCGCCGCGCGTTCCTGCTCCTCGGCCTGCACCCGGGCACGGACGTGACGACCGGCTCGGCCGCGGCCCTCCTCGACCTCGACCGGGGGACCGCGGAAACGCTCCTGGAGGGGCTGCTCGACCACAACCTCATCTCCGAACCGCGCCACGGACGCCACCGGTTCCACGATCTGATCCGCGAGTACGCGCAAGGCCAGGCGCTCCAGGAGGCCGATCTCGCGCCTGGCCCGGCGCTGGACCGGCTCCTGGACCACTATCTGGCCACCGCCGACGAGGCCGACCGCGTCCTGTTCCCCCACGTCCCCCAGCGTGCCCGCGCGAACGCGCCCGCCGCCGTCGCCCCCGCTCCGATCGGGGACAGGGAGCAGGCCAGGGAATGGCTTGACGACGAACTGGAGTCCCTCGTCGCCACGGCCCGCTTCGCGGTGGAGGAGGGCAGGGCACGCCATGCCGTGGAACTGGCCAGGGCATTGCAGCGCCACCTGGAGGAATCGGGTGCCCTTCCACAGGCCGCGCAAGTGCACACCTGTGCCGTCGAGGCGTGCAGGAGGATCGGCGATCGCGCGGGGCTGGCGCACTCCCTCCTCGAACTGGGCATGGTGCTCTGGAGGATGGGCCGCTACGAGGAGACGCTCCGGTCGGCCACCGAGGCCCTGGACGAGGCACGCGCCCTCGAAGACGACGCCCTCGTCGCGAAGGCACTCGATCTGTACGGCCTGATCCACTACACCCGGTCCGAGTACGACGTCGCCGTGGGCTACTACGAGCAGTCCCTGGAACTGTGGCGGTCCGCGGGCGAGCACACGGGAGAGGCCGCGGTCCTGAGCCACGTGGCGATCGTGCTGTGGCATCTGGGCCGCTACCCGGAGGCGATCGAGCGGATGCGGCGGGCGCTCGCACTGTACGAGGCGGCCGGCGACATGCGCGGCCTCCAGATCACGCTGAACAACACCGCCGAGTTCGAACGCCAGCTCGGACGGTTCGACTCGGCCCTCCGGCACTACGAGCGGGCGGCCCGCGTCCGGGAGATGACCCGGCAGCACCAGGCCGTCTGGAGCAACAACGTCGCGTCCGTCTACCGCAGGACGAACCGTCTCGAAGAGGCCGTCGAGGAGTACCGGCGAGCGCTCGTCCTCTACAGGGAGGTCGGGGACGTGCGCGGCGAAACGGACTCCCTCAACGGGCTCGGCTCCTGCTATGCCCGGCTCGGCCGGGACGGAGAGGCACTCTTCCACCATCAGAAGGCCCTGCAACTCGCCCGACGGCTCTCCGAGAAGTACGAGCAGGGCTGGGCTCTGCGCGAGATAGGTGATGCACACCACCGCGCCGGAAAGTACGGCACGGCTCTGGAGCACCTGGAGGAGGCCCTCGCTCTCGCCCGCGCCATCGGAGACGCCAACCAGGAAGCGAATGCCCTGAGCAGCCTGGGCGAGGTCGTCGCCCAGACGCGGGGCCCCGCCGAGGCCGACCAGTACCGCAGGAAGGCCCTGGAACTGTACGAGGCGCTCGGCCTCCCGGAGGCGGCCGAGGTACAGGCCCGTATCGGCGGCGGCGCGAGCGACGCCTCGGGCTCCTAAGGAGTCGGCTCGCCCGGTCGGATCTCCTGGACGGCCTGGTGCAGCGCGGCGACGAAGGCCGTGGTCGCCGGCGGATCCGGCGGGTCGCCGTAGGCGGCCAGGTAGACGCGCCGCCGGAACTCCCGCACCACGCTGGTCCTGATCCCCGGCGCGCGGTGGGTGCGCAGCGTCAGCCCCGGCATCGTGGTCACGCCCATGCCCGCCGCGACCAGCGCCTGCTGCACGATGGTGTCGTCGCTGGTGTAGGCGATGGACGGGACGAAACCCGCCTTGTCGCAGGCGTCGAGGAACTCGCGGCGGCAGTTCTCGCAGCCCTCGATCCACGCGGAGTCGCGGTTGCCGGTCAGTGTCTGGTCGGGTTCGAGGCTGAGCAGGTACATCGGGTCGTCGAACAGGTGCGTGGCGCGGATGTCGTCCGGGATCGTGTCGTCGTAGCGGAAGACGACCGCGACGTCGACCTGCCCGGTGCGCAGCAGGTCGAGTGACACCCGCGGGTGCGCCTCGACCAGGCGCATCTCGATGCCGGGGTACTCGCGGCGCAGCGTGCGCGCGGCGTGCGGCACCAGTGCGGCGAGCGCCGACTGGAAGCCGGCGACCCGGACGCGGCCGGTGCGCAGGCCCACCATCGCGGACAGCTCGGCGGCGGCGGTGTCCACCCGGGCGACGATCTCGGCGGCGCGGCGGGCCAGGTGCTCGCCCTCCGGGGTGAGCCGGATGCCCCGGCCGACCCGCTGGACCAGCCTGGCCCCGGTCTCGGCCTCCAACCTGGCCAGATGGTGGCTGACGGCGGGCTGGGAGTAGTTCAGGTGCTTGGCCGCCTTGGTGACCGAGCCCTCCGAGGCGACCGCCGCGATGACCCGTAACCGCAGGATGTCCAGCATGTATCAACGATACGCATGTGTTCGCCCGAACATTGTCATTAGACGGAATGAGTCGGTGCGCGAGACGCTGATCAGGACGAACCCGCCGTACGAAGGAGGACGCGGCCATGCTCCGCTCATCAGTGACGCTCACCGATCTCGTCGCGGCCGTGCGCCACGCCGTCGACGCGCGGACCGGCTGGACGGACACCGCGGACCTGGTCGCCGACCGGCTCCGCGCGCACCTGCCCGGCCCCGAGATCCTGACCCCCGAGCAACGTCTCGGCCGGCCCGACCGGGTCGCCGGGCACCTCCTGCACGCCGAGCCCGACGGCGCGTTCTCCGTCCTCGGCCTGGTCTGGCGCCCCGGTCAGACCACCCGGATCCACGACCACATCACCTGGTGCGTCGTCGGCGTGCTGTCCGGTGTCGAGCACGAGGAGCTGTTCGACGACGCGCTCAACCCGATCGGCGTGCGGGACAACCCGCCCGGCGAGGTCAGCGGCTTCGCGCCGCCCGGCGACATCCACCGCATCCGCAACGTCGGCGACGAGACCGCCGTCAGCCTGCACATCTACGGGACCGACATCTCCCGCGTGGGCTCCAGCGCCCGCCGCCACTACAACTGAGGAGCCCGAACCATGGACCGGAACGCCGTCGACGAGGTACTGAACCGCCCGCTCAGCCAGGAACTGCTGGCCCGCGACCTGGCCCGGCTGGCCTTCGTCGCGCTGGACGGCACGCCGCGGTCGATCCCGATCGGGATCGTCTGGAACGGCTCGGAGATCGTCATGTGCACCGCCACGAACGCGCGGAAGCTCCCGGCGCTGCGCCGCAACCCCGCGGTCGCGCTGACGATCGACACCGAGTCGCACCCGCCGAAGGTCCTGCTCCTCCGCGGCCGGGCGGAGCTGGACGTCGTCGACGGCATCCCGGACGAGTACCTCCAGTGGAACGGCACGTACGAGATGACGCCGGAACAGCGCGCCGAGTGGGAGGTCGGTGTGAAGTCGCTCTACGACGGCATGGTCCGGATCGTGGTGAGGCCGACGTGGGCCAAGCTGATCGACTTCGAGACCACCCTGCCCACCGCCATCGAGGAACTGATGCGGCGGCAGCAGGAACGCCGGCGCGCCTGACCACACCCCACGGACCCCGACAGGAGATCATCATGACCCACACCGAGCAGCGCGGCACGCTCCAGCGGATGGACAACATCGCCATCGTCGTCGACGACCTCGCCGCGGCCAAGGCGTTCTTCACCGAACTCGGCATGGAGCTGGAAGGCGAGGCGACGCTGGAGGGCGGCCTGGTGGACCGCCTCATCGGGCTCGACGGAGTCCGGACGGACATCGCGACGATGCTCGCCCCGAACGGCACCGGACGGATCGAGCTGACCATGTACCACTCGCCGGCGAGCCCGGGTGGCGACCAGCCCGTCCCGGTGAACGCGCTGGGCATGCACCGCATCATGTTCGCCGTCCAGGACATCGAGGACGTCATCGACCGCCTGAGGCCGCACGGCGCCGAACTCGTCGGCGAGGTGGTGCGGTACGAGGACAGCTACCGGCTCGCCTACCTGCGCGGCCCCGCCGGCATCTTCGTCGCGCTGGCCGAGCAGATCGGCTGAGGTGCGCGGCATCCTGGTGTCCATGACCGAGTCGGAGGCCACCGGCTATGACTGCCTGTCGTCCCGTCCGGTTCCGGAGGGCGAACTGCGGACCTTCCTACTGGACTGTTTCGAGATCACCGAGGCGGAGCTGTTCGTCGCCCACACCGATCGCATCACCGACGAACTGCGGGCCCGTCCAGCGGACGCGGTGTTCGCCGCGTACTGCACCTACGACCCCCAGATGTCCGGCCATTTCGCCATGAGTTTCAACGTCGGCATCGAGGGCCGCCTGGCCGACCGCGTCGGCCGCCGGGAATTCGCTGAACGATTCGCCGCCCGCTTCGACGCGTACGTGCTGTACGGCGACGCCGAACCGCCGGGATTGTGGACGGTCATCCTGCCGGACGGCAGTCGCCTTCGGGCCGCGATGGAGCAGGACGACGACCTTTGCGTGCTGTACGCGGCCACGGCACCGGTGCCCGGCCTGCCCGATCTCCGCGTGGACGAGGGGCTCTGGCGGATTCGCTGAAATTCCCAGGAGTGACATCTAGAACGGAATTTCATTCGAACCGCAAAATGCGTGATCGACTTTCCAGTGTTTCCAAGCGGCTTCTCGCATGCCCTGGTAGCTTCTCGATCATCTGAAGATCCACGCGGCGAGACAGTGTCGTCCGCTGCGTTGCGAGAGGAGCCTGCCATTAAGGCGCTCGCTATAGCCCTGCTCGGCGCGGCCACCATGTACATGTTCAGCATCTCGAACATGGCGACGTCCTCCCTCCTCTAGGGAGGGAGCATCGGGGGTCGTACGGCAGGAGGGGCGTCCGCTTCGGCGGGCGCCTCTTCTTTAGGGGTCGTTTCATTTGGTGAGCCGGCGGTAGCGGATCAGGGCTGCGGCGACTGCGGCGAAGTATGGCATCCAGGGTCGGGCCGTGCCTCTGGGACGTCACGCTGATGTGAGGCTTGCGGTACTGCATTCCCCGTACGCGACTGGACACTCTGTGTAGCCAACGTGGTCTACGGAGCGAGGGATGCGACAGTGCGCGGTTCTCAACACGGGGCTTTCCGGAGCGATCGCACACCTGGGACCGGAACGGGGCCGGGACGCGTCGGCTCCGACGGCCGTGCCCAGGTCGAGGTCGCCATCATCGGCGCCGGGCTCAGCGGGATAGGAATGGGGATCGCGTTGCGACGGGCCGGCATCGAGGACTTCGTGATTCTCGAGCGGGCCGATGACATCGGTGGGACATGGCGGGACAACACCTATCCCGGCGTTGGCGTGGACATCCCGGTTCAGGGCTATCAGTTCAGCTTCGAACTCAACCCCCGGTGGAGCCGCCTGTACGCGAACGGCGCCGAGGTCAAGGCATACGTGGATCACCTCACCGACCGGTACGGCCTCAGGGCGCACGTCCGCTTGCACACCGAGGTCGTTGAGCGCGTATGGGACCAGAGCGCCCAGGTGTGGTGTCTTCGCCTCGGCGGAGCCGGGAATCATTTCGGCTCGGAGGTGACGGCTCGCTTCGTGGTGAGTGCCATCGGGTTGTTCGTCGATCCCAAGCCCGTGGACCTCCCCGGCGCGGCCGGGTTCGCCGGGACGATTCTGCACTCGGCGCGCTGGGACCGGACCTGCGATCTGAGCGGCAAACGTGTCGCGGTCGTGGGGACCGGGGCGAGCGCGGTGCAGCTCGTCCCTCACATCGCACGGCAGGCGTCTCGGCTGGAGGTGTACCAGCGCACCCCGATCTGGGTCACCCCCAAGCTGGACCTGCCCACACCCAGGACACTGATGTGGCTGTTCCAGCGCATGCCACGCGTGCAGGCCGCGGTACGAGTCGCCGCGGCCCGCAGCGTCGAGGTCCTTCTGATCGACATTCTGGTCAATCACCGGCGCGCGCCGTTCATCGTGCATGGCATGGAACGGCTGACACGGGCCTTGTGGTACCGATGGCAGGTCCGCGACCCGGACACGCGCGACAGGCTGACTCCGCGGTACGGCCTGGGCTGCAAACGCGCCGCGCTGTCGAACACCTACCTGCGCGCCTTCAACCGCCCGAACGTCGAGCTCGTCACCGACGCCATCGAACGGATCACTCCCGGTGGGCTGCGCACCGTCGACGGCCGCGAACGCCAGGTCGACGTGATCGTGCTGGCCACGGGGTTCCGCACGGCCAGCGATCCAGAGAACTTCCGGCGCACTCCGGTCCGCGGCCGCGACGGATTCGACCTGGCGACGCACTACACCGAGCATCGGCTGCACTCCTACGAGGGCATCAGCATCCCCGGGCTCCCCAATCACTTCATGATGTACGGCCCGTACGGATGGGTCGGCGGGGCCTGGCACCAGATGGTGGAGACGAGCTCCGCGCACATCGTCCGCGTGATCACCGAGGCGCGGAGGCGCGGAGCCACCACCGTGGAGGTACGCCGGGAGCCGACCGCACGATGGACCCGGCAGATGAGGCGCCGACTGGAAACCTCGCTGTGGGCCACTCGCAGATGCGCGACCGCGAACAGCTTCTACTACGACCACCACGGCGACGTCGCCTACGTACGACCTACCAGTTCGAGACAGGCGCGGCGGGCGTCACGGACCTTCCCTCTGGACGACTATGTCTACACCACCTGACCGCTGGCTCGTTCGCGCGGAACGGCCCCCTTCACCCACCGGCCGCTTGACCGGCGCCCGACGGATTCGCCTCTTCGTCCTTTTCTTGATCGGTAGCGGTCGCCGGCGTGAAGTGAAAGCGCGCCCAGACCCACTTTCCCTTCGGCGGCGTCGGATCGATGCCGATCTCATCGGCCAGAGCCATGACCAAAGGCAGCCCCAAACCTCCGATTTCGTCTGATTGGTGCCCTTCGTCAAGGGCATTCGGATCCGGAGTAATGTCATCGAGCTCTAGTTCGATGGCCGTTCTTGGGGTAGGCTGCTCATCGCTGGCATCCCAGACCTGTACCATCACACACCGATCCTCGAAAGCGGCCCGAAAGGTGATCGCCGAGCGGGGAGTCGCTGTACATGAGTTGGTCACCAGCTCCGAGACCGCGAGAAGAATATCCCGACGTACTTCCCTACCGATTGCCCGATTAAGCCCGAGTGCTGCGAACCGCTGTTCCACAAGGCGCCGGACACTGGCGGGAACGGTCGGTGCGGGAAGCGTCGTACAGGTAATCTCCCGATCTCGTTTCGTTTCTATCGCTGTGCCTGACATCTGCCTGGCCTTTCGGTGTGAACATCTGTGAGCCCTTGCACAGAGTGGCGCACCGAACCGGCTCTGTCACTGTTGCCGGCGAAATCGGAAAATCGATCAGAAGCGAGAGGGGCTTCCACATGGTCCGGCCTTCCCCCGAGCCCACGAACTCGATCCACGACTTCATGGCCTACTACCTGCGCTTTCAGCGCATGCGGCATGGCCTGACGCAGGCCGAAGTCAGCAAGATCATCGGCTGCTCGAACGCCCAAGTTTCCAAGTACGAGTCCGGCGAGAAGCAGCTCGACGCCAACCAGTGCAAGGCCCTCGACCTGGCATGGGACACCGGCGGCGTCTTCGCGACCATGCTCGTCTTCGCCAAGCAGGGCTTGGACGTGAACTTCCAGGCACGTCGCCGCCGCTACCAGCACAGGGCGATCGAACATCAGATCTTCTCGCAGCTCATCCCGATCCCGTTCCAGATCGAGGAGTACGCGCGGGGGCTCCTGGAGGTGGGGCGCGCCAACGGGCACATCCAGGACGTCGACGAGGCTGTCACGCAACGGATGGAAGTCCAGTCCAAGATCCTGGAGAATGAGCCACAGCTCTGGATCCTGATCGACCAGATCGCGCTCCGCCCGATGGGGAGTCACGAGATCATGGCGGCCCAGCGTGACAGGCTCTTGGAGGTGGGCACGCTGAACCACGTGTCCATCCGGGTACTCCCGCTGTCGGCCGCGCCCCATATCGGCGTGGACGGTCCCTTCTGGTGTTTCACGATGCCCGACCGCCGATTGGCGGCCTTGTCGGGCAGCGCCCTGGCCGTGGGTCGGATCATCGACGATCAGATCGAAGCCGCTCGCGCAGTCCAGCGCTTCCAGCGGCTCGCGGCGCAGGCATGGAACGAAGAGCAGTCGCTTGAGTGCATCGCGAGGATGGGTGAGGATCATGACGGCTTGGCGTAAGAGCAGCCACAGCGAGGGCGGCGGCGCCATGGAGTGTGTCGAGGTGGCCGAGCTGGGCTCTTGTCGCGTCGGTGTTCGCGACAGCAAGGCTCCCGAGGCTGGTCATCTCGCGCTTGGCCAGGAGGCTCTCGCGGATCTCGTGACGCGGATTCGGCGTGGGGAGCTGGATCTTCCGTAGCGCAGTCACTTCTTTGCCCACAGGCTGTGGACAACAAAGGAGGGGCCGGGGGCGGTGTGCGCCCGGCCCCTCCTGAGGGTGGTTTTACTTGAAGGCCGGCATCAGTTCGTCGTGGATCAGGCGGAGCTGGCCGTCGACGTTCGGGACGCCCTCCAGCTCGCGGCCGGTGAACTGCTTCACCAGGCCCGCGTCCGTGATCGCGGCGATCAGGTGGTTGACGCCGGTCGGGGCGATCTCACTCTCGATCTTCGCGCGGACCTCGTCCGGGGTGCCCGCCAGGGACAGCTTCTCGGTGATCTCCGGCGTGGTCAGCTCGATCGCCTTGGCCAGGTCGCCCGCGCCGATGGCCTCGATGATCGGGGTCATGTCGGCCGGGTCGACGCCGTTGCGCTCCAGCTGCTCGGCCGGCATCGCCGAGGCGTACAGGCCGACCATGCTGCGGGCAGCCTCCTTCGCCGCCTGCGAGTCGGGGCCGACCGCGAAGACGACCCAGGCGCCGATGTCCAGCGACTGCCAGTCCTTGCCCGCGCGCTCCGCGCCGATCTTGAAGTTCTCGACCGCGTACTCGTACGCGCCGCGCGAGTAGCTCAGCGCGTGGTGCACGCCGTCGGACAGCTCACCGGCGGCCTGGAACGACTTCGGCCCGCGCATCGCGCCGATCTTGACCGGGAGGTGCTCCTGGACCGGCCGGGCGAAGGTGAACAGGCCGTCATAGGAGTAGAACTCGCCGTCGCGGGTGATGGCGCCCTCGTCCAGCAGGGTGCGGACGACCGCGGTCGCCTCCTTGACCCGGGTGAGCGGCTTGGTCTTGGCCCAGTCGATCTTGTACTGGGCGAGCACGCCGAAGTTGCCGCTGCCCAGCACGACCTCGGCGCGGCCGCCGGTCAGCTCGTCCAGGGTGGCCGCGGCCTGCGCGATCAGGGTCGGCTCGCGCAGCGTGACCGCCGAGACGGACGGGCCGAGGCGGACCTGGGAGGTCTGGGCGGCGGCGGCCGCGAACAGCAGCCACAGGTCCTTGTGCCACGGCTCGTCGGCCGCGTACACCGCGTAGAAACCCAGCTCGTCGGCGAGCTTGATGGAGGCCAGCGACTCGGCGACCGGGTAGTCGGGAAGCATGGCGTAGCTGAACTTCACGGGAAACGTCTCCTTGTAGTGCGCCATCGCACGTGTCCGGGGGAAGTTGGAGAGCGGGGGTTCTGCTGCTGTTTCTCTCAGGGGGTCGCTGCGGTCACCTCTTCTATCCCTTGATTTCTGCCCAGGCCTGGCTCCAGCGGGAGTAGTCCACACAGGAGTCGCCCCGGTCGTCGCCGCAGTTGGTCACCGGCGTCTTCCAGAACGCGATCTTCTTGTAGAAGTCGGCGTCGCCGACCTTGTACTCCGCGCAGAACGTCTTGGCCGTGTAGCGGCACGCCTTGGGGTTGGCGGGGGCCTGGCCGAACCACTGCGCCACCTGCGACTGCACCTTCGCCGTGCTGATCCAGTTCATCCAGCGGTACATGCAGTTCGGGTGGCGGGCCCGCGAGGAGATCATCCAGGTGTCGGACCACCCGGTGGCGCCCTCGACCGGCAGCACCGTCTGCACCGGGGCCTTCTCGGCCTCGGCCAGCAGCGCGATCACCTGCCAGGTGGTGCCCGCGTGCACGTCGCCGATCTTGAACGACTGCAGCGAGTCGGCGTAGCTGTGCCAGTACTGCCCGACCATCTGGCGCTGCTGCTTCAGCAGCGCCACCGCCGCGTCGAACTGCTCGTCGCTGAGCTCGTACGGGTCGGTGATGCCCAGGTCGGGACGGTGCGACTTGAGGTAGAGGGCGGCGTCGGCGATGTAGATCGGGGAGTCGTAGGCCGTGATGTTGCCCGCCGCGGGGGAGTTCCTCTCGAACACCACGCTCCACGACGTCGGCGGCTGCGGAAGCTTGTCGGTGCGGTACATCAGGTAGTTGGCACCGTAGCCGTGGGGGACGCCGTACATCTGCCCACCGACGGAATTGTACGGCTGTTCCTTGAGGTAGTCCGCGATGTCGGGATAGTTGGTGAGCAGTGAGGTGTTGACCGGCGCCACGTCACCGCCGTAGACGAGCCGGATGCTGGCGTCGCCGGACGCCGACACGCCGTCGTACTTCCCGGTCTTCATCAGCGCGACCATCGAGTCCGAGGTGTCGGCGATCTTGGTGGTCACCTTGCAGCCGGTGGCCTTGGTGAACGGGGTGACCCAGTCGACCTTGGGGTCGGTGGAGCCGTTCTCGGCGTACCCGGCCCAGGCGACCAGGTTGAGCTGGCCCTCGGTGGCGCCGATGACCTGCTGGGCCGGGATCTGCGGCAGGGAGGTGCGGGCGGCGTCGGACGAGCCGCCGCTGCAGCCGGCGGCCAGCGCGGCCGTCACCGCCGCCGTGGCGGCGACCGCCGTGGTCAGTCGGCCGCGCCCGCGGGTCGAGCGCGCACTGCCGAAAACGCCGCCGGAGGCGCCGCCGGACGAGCGGTCCGTCGCCTTCCGGGGGGCCTCGGACGGTGCGCCGAGCGCGTCGCCCGGCGGTCCGCCGGAGGGACGGGAGCCGGGCGCGTTCGGCCGTCGCTGGAGGTGGCGCAGCTGGCTGGGCAGGCTCTTGAAGATCACGCTCGCGGATTGTAGGCCCGTGACAACCGGTCATGTCCAGCGAATCACAATGATTCAGATCTCTATCCACAACCCGCACAAACGATCACGTAGCCCTGTACCCTCTCGTGCGATCAGTGACCGTCGGCTAACGGAGAGCCTCCCCAGTGCAATCAAGGGACCGTCGAATGGGATCACGTATCAGGCATCGGCGTCCTCGACCCGGGACCGGACGGTTCGGGACGGTACGTTTCAAGGTCACGGCGCTGGTGCTGGTGTCGCTGGTGTCGCTGTCCATCCTGTGGGCGTTCGCGGCGAGCGTCACCCTCGGGGAGGGCCTGAACCTGCGCAACGTGGAGACGGTCCAGGACCACTTCGAATACCCCTCCGGCGCGCTCGGCAGCGCGCTCCAGGTCGAGCGGCGCACCACGATGGTGTACCTCGGCTCGAAGGCGCCGACCGACTTCGCGATCATGGAGTCCGCGCGGCTGGTCACCGACCGGCAGGCGACCCTGTTCCGCCGGCTGGCCGGTGACGAGGGCGCTCTGGACAGCGCGCCGCAGCAGACCCGCCAGCTCGCCCGCGAGATCATCACCGGGCTGAACAACCTCGGCACCAAGCGCAACGCGATCGACACCGGCGGCACCGCCCGCACCCAGGCGTTCGCCGACTTCACCGGGCTGCTCGGCGGCATCGGCACCCTGCAGGGCACGATGGCCACGCTGAGCAACGCCGAGGTCGCCAAGGACGCCCGCAACCAGGTCGCGCTGGCCCGCGCCCGGGAGGCCCTCTCCCAGGAGGACGCGCTGCTGGCGGGCGTGCTGGCCGCCGGGCAGATCACCCGTCCCGAGCACGCCGAGTTCGTCAAGCTGGTCGGCACGCAGCGGGCGCTGTACGACATCGCCTCCCCCGAGCTGCGCACCGGCGACCGCACCTACTTCCGCCGGGTCACCGGCACGCCGGAGTACGGCCGGCTCCGCCAGCTGGAGGACCGGTTCATCTCCGCCCCGCGGATGCCGCGCGCGGGCGACGAGACCCCGATCCTGTGGAAGAACACCGTCGACACCAACCTGACCCGGCTGCGCGGCCTGGAGCTGTCGCTGGTCAGCGCCGCCGAGGCGCGCGCCAAGCCGATCTCGGACGCCATCATCCTGCGCGTCGCGCTGGCCGGCATCCTCGGTCTGGTCGCCGTGGTCATGTCGGTCACGCTCGCCGTCTGGGCCGCCCGCTCGGTCATCCGCGACCTGAACGGCCTCAAGCGCGAGGCGCTCGACCTCGCCAGCACCAGGCTGCCGGGCGTCATCCAGCGGCTGCGCCGCGGCGAGGAGGTCGACGTCGCGGCCGAGGCGCCGCCGCTGTCGTTCGGCACCGAGGAGATCGACCAGGTCGGCCAGGCGTTCAACGCCGCCCGCCGCACCGCGATCCAGGGCGCGGTCGAGGAGGCCGGGCTGCGCCGCGGCATCAGCGAGGTGTTCGTCAACCTGGCCCGCCGCAGCCAGACGCTGCTGCACCGGCAGCTCAACCTGCTGGACTCCATGGAGCGCCGCATCACCGAGCCGGACGACCTGGAGGACCTGTTCCGGATCGACCACCTCGCCACCCGCATGCGCCGCCACGCGGAGGGCCTCATCATCCTCTCCGGCCAGGCGCCGGGCCGCGGCTGGCGCAACCCCGTCGCGGTCATCGACGTGGCCCGCGCCGCCGCCTCCGAGGTGGAGGACTACACCCGGGTGTCGGTGGCGCCGATGTCGCAGGCGTCGATCTCCGGGGTGGCCGTCGCCGACGTCATCCACCTGCTGGCCGAGCTGATCGAGAACGCCGCCTCGTTCTCCCCGCCGCACACCAGCGTGCAGGTCACCGGGCAGGCGGTGGCCCGCGGCTTCACCATCGAGATCGAGGACCGCGGGCTCAGCATGGACGAGGAGAGCCTGGCGGCCGCCAACGCCAGGCTGGCCAGCCCGCCGGAGTTCGACCTGTCCGACAGCGCCCAGCTCGGCCTGTTCGTCGTCGGCCGGCTGGCCCAGCGGCACAAGATCAAGGTGACGCTGCGCACCTCGCCGTTCGGCGGGATGAGCGCGGTGGTCCTGCTCCCCGAGGAGATCGTCGTGCACGGCGACACCGAGGGGTACGAGGTCGGCGGCGGCGAGGCGCAGCTCGCGCTCACCCGCCGCAGCGAGGACGCGCTGCTGCCGGTCGGTGTGGTGCGGGGCGGCCCCGGCGGCCCCGGCCACGACCGCGCGCTGCCCGCCGGGAACGGGGGGCCGGTGCTGCGCCTGCACTCCAACGAACCGGAGGTGCCGCACAGCGCGCGGCACCGCAGATCGCACGGGGAACCGTCTCAGCCCATGTCCGAACCGAACGCTCCCGTTCCGCCCCCCAGCGGGCCGCACGTACCGCCGCCGCCGCCGGCCGCGCCGCCGATGCCTCCCGCGCCCGCTCCCGGCCACGCTCCCCCTCCCGGCCCCGTCGCCGTCCCGATGCCGGAACCGGCGGGCGAGGTGCCCGGGGGACGGCCCGTCCAGGAACTGCGACCCGAACGCCGCTCCGGCGGCGGCAACACCGGTCCGCTGCGCCGCCCGCCCGGCGGCGCCTCCAGCGGCCGGGGC
>NZ_JBHSON010000150.1:0-17549 GCF_042656285.1 Actinomadura rugatobispora
CGCGGTGGTCGCGTCCCGTCCGGTGACCTCGGCGGCGCGGGCGGCGGCGCCATGGCCGACGCGCTGCGCCGTGCCGGGCTCGACAAGGGCCTGCCCGGCGGCTCGTCCGGCGGTGCCGGCGGCGGCCGGGGCCAGGGCGGCCAGGGCGGCCAGGGAGGCCAGGGCGGCGGCAAGGGCGGCAAGCGCCGCCGCTGACGAACGCCCCGCAGATCGATCGCGGCGTGTCACCGATTACGGGCTGACCGTAATCGGGGCACGCCGCGTTTCGTCCCGGGGGAGAGCGGGCCCGGTCCGCCGCCGGAGCCGCCGCCGGGGCCGGGCGGGCGGCGGCTCCCGCCCTCCGGCCGGTCGTGGGGCAGCGCGCCGCCGAACTGCTCCTGGATCTCGTACGCGTTGTCGTCGTCGAAGACCTCGGGCCGGTACGGCCCGCGTCCCAGCGGATCCTGCGCGTACGGGCCGGGCACCGGAGGCGGCGGCGCCTCGGGCGGGGGCGCCCCGTCCTGCGGCATCGGGAACTCGCCGGTGCCCTGCCCGGCCGACGTGCCCAAAGCGTGCGGGCCCGAGCCGCGGTCGGGCGCGAGCTGCCCCGACGGCGTCCGGCCCGGCGCCCCGGCGTCCGGCCGGCCGCGCCCGGGAGGCCGCTGCCCCGGCGGGCGATCGAACGGGGTCGGCGCCGACAGCGTCCCGGCCTCGGCCCCCGGCCCCTCCCCGCTCCGTGCCCCCGGCACCTGCGCGAACGAGGACACCCCCAGGCCCGTGCGGCCCGTCGCCGGTCCCCCGAACGGGTCCCGCCCGGGCGCCTCGTCCTCCGCCCGCCGGTCCGCGCCCGGATCCGGCTCGGCGAGGGGGCGGTGCCGCGGGAACTGCAGGAGGGCGATCGCGGCGAGCGCCAGCGCGCCCAGCCGCATCATGAAGTACCGGGCGTCCTGCGGCCACGGCTCCCCGTACATGAACGTCCCGGTGACCAGCAGGTGCGTCTTCGCGCTCACCGTCATCACCACGGCCACCACGGACACCCGGCAGCGCTGGAACGCGGCCATCAGCACGCCGAACCCGACCACCGCCGCCGTCACCGTCGCGTACGGGTAGGGCGTCAGCAGGCTGTCCACGCCGATGCCCGAGTCGCTCCAGCCCTTGATGCACAGCTCGGCGGTGCCGATCGGGATGCCCGAGCTCAGCCCGTAGGCGATGCCGGTGATCGGGCGGGCGTGCCGGCCGTCCGGCCGGTGGTCCCCGGTCAGCATGATCGCCAGCGGCACGATCAGCGCCGGCGCCACGATCACCGCCAGCTTCCACAGCGGCACGTCCACCGCCTTGATGGGCGGCGGGTTGCCGATCGAGGCGGCGATGAGCAGCAGCGCGGCCCCGAACATCAGCAGGCTCAGCCATTCCCGCCCGGTCAGCCGCTCGCCGAAGAACGCCAGCGCGATCAGCAGCAGCGGGACGGCGCCGGACATGAAGATCGGCACCGCGATGCCGAGCGACAGCTCGGCCAGCGCCAGGATCTGCAGCGTCAGCCCGCTCAGGACCAGGACCAGACCGGCCAGGAAGACCCAGTCGGTGAGGATCGACCAGGTCATGTGCCACAGCCGGTTGGCGCGCAGTGGCTCGATCCGGTCGGCCGCGAGCTTGAAGATCGCGAAGCCCAGGTAGTACAGGGCCGTCGCCCCAAAGGCCGCAACTATCCCATTCATCCCGGACGATTATGGGGGTCCGGGTGCTCAATGTCACACCCTCGCAACACATTGGTGATACCGATACGGTTGTGCGGTTCATCTGATAGACCGCTCATCGCGGTGCGTGACCGTCGTCACGAACACGATGTGCGACCGATCCGGAACTTCCCGCCGAACTCGGCCGGACCTCGGCGGGTGAGTGTCCGCACTCCTCGCCCCGACCCCATAGACTTGGGCGCGCGACGGCGCGGACCCAATCATCGGCGTGCCCGTTCCTGCCGCCTCACAGCTTCAGAGATCGGCCGGGTGAGTACGCGTCGAACGCCGCGGCCGAGACAGCGCCCGATCAAGGAGACCAACCCCAGTGAAGACCGATGTCGAGGAGCTGACCCCCACGAGGGTCAAGCTCACCGTCGAGGTTCCGTTCGACGAGCTCAAGCCGAACCTCGACAAGGCGTACAAGGAGATCTCGCAGCAGGTGCGGATCAAGGGCTTCCGGCCCGGCAAGGTCCCCGCCCCGCTGATCGACAAGTACGTCGGCCGGGGTGCGGTCCTGCAGGAGGCCGTCAACGACGCCCTCCCCGAGCTGTACGGCCGCGCCGTCGAGGAGAGCGAGATCTTCGTCCTCGGACAGCCCGACGTGGAGGTGACCGAGCTCGACGACGGCAACCAGTTCGCCTTCACCGCCGAGGTCGACATCCGTCCCAAGTTCGAGGTGCCCGGGTACGACGGCCTCGAGGTCACCGTCGACGACGCCGAGGTCGGCGACGAGCAGGTCGAGGAGACCATCGGCAACCTGCGCGAGCGGTTCGCCTCCCTGACCGCGGCGAGCCGGCCGATCGAGGAGGGCGACTTCGCCACCATCGACCTGGTCGCCCGGATCGGCGGCGAGGAGATCGAGGACGCCTCCACCAGCGGCTACTCCTACGAGGTCGGCAGCAAGTCGGCCATCGAGGGCCTGGACGACGCGCTGACCGGCCTGTCGGCCGAGGAGGACGCGACCTTCACCAGCACCCTGGTCGGCGGCGAGCACGCCGGCGAGGAGGCCGAGATCACCGTCACCGTGCAGAGCGTCAAGGTGAAGAACCTGCCGGAGCTGGACGACGACTTCGCCCAGATGGCCAGCGAGTTCGACACCATCGACGAGCTGCGCGAGGACGTCCGCACCCGGCTGGGCCGGCAGGTCAAGCTGCAGCAGATCTCCGACGCCCGCGACAAGGCGCTCGAGGCCCTGCTGGAGAAGATCGACATCCCGCTGCCCGACACGGTGGTCGAGGAGGAGGTCAAGCGGCGCGAGCAGCAGCTCGAGCAGCAGCTCCAGATGGCCGGGCTGAGCAAGGCCGACTACCTCAAGGAGGAGGAGAAGTCCGAGGAGGACTTCGACACCGAGGTCGCCGTGGCGGCCCGGCAGGCGGTCAAGGGCGGCTTCGTGCTCGACCAGCTCGCCGTCCAGGAGGAGCTGGGCGTCGAGAACGAGGAGCTCAGCGAGTACGTCGTCACCCAGGCCATGCAGATGGGCGTGCAGCCGCAGCAGCTGGCCGAGTACCTGACCGAGAACAACCAGCTCCCGGCGATCGTGTCGGAGGTGCTGCGCAACAAGGCGCTCAACCTGCTGGTCGAGCACGTCACGGTCAAGGACGAGTCCGGCAACGCGATCGACGTCGAGGCCGTGCGCCGCGAGCTGAACGGCGAGACGGGCGAGACCGTCGAGGCCGTCGAGGACGACGCCGAGGCCGAGACCGCCGAGTCCACGGAGACCGCTGAGACCTCCGAGACCCCGGAGACCTCCGAGACCGCTGAGACCGCTGAGACCGCCGAGACGGAGACCGAGGCCGCCGAGGTGGACAAGCCCGCCGAGGCCACGGCCGAGGCCGCCGAGGAGACCCCCAAGAAGGACGCCTGAGCAGGCATCCCGGGCCGTGACGCGCCCGGCCTGCGGTCGCCCGCCCCGCGCGGCGGGCGGCCGGGAGGCGCGCGTCCCGCAGCCGGAGGAACGCCCCGTGCCCGTCTCCGGGCCCGGGGCGTTCCCCGTTCCATGAGATCTCCATGCGCGGGTACGCCCCCAGCGAAAAGCAGGCCCTCCCGGCTTAAGCGGGCCCTGAGGCGCGTTAATGTCCAATCATCCGAACCGATAAAAGGACCGGAGGAACACCCGGTGAGCATGCCTCCGACTTTCGACGAGTCGTCGCGGATCCAGGCGCGGGTCGCCGAGGCGCCCCTGCTGCCTCTGGGCGACCAGCTCTTCCAGCGCTTGCTGCGCGAGCGGATCGTCTTCCTCGGCCAGCAGGTCGACGATGACATCGCCAACCGCATCTGCGCCGAGCTGCTGCTGCTGTCCGCCGAGGACGGCCGCCGCGACATCACCTTGTACATCAACTCGCCCGGCGGCTCGGTCACGGCCGGCATGGCGATCTACGACATCATGCAGTACGTGCCCAACGACGTGGTGACGGTCGGGATGGGCCTGGCCGCCTCGATGGGCCAGTTCCTGCTGTGCGCCGGCAAGCGGGGCAAGCGGTACGCGCTCCCGCACGCGCGGATCATGATGCACCAGCCGTCCGGCGGCATCGGCGGCACCGCCTCCGACATCAAGATCCAGGCCGAGCAGATGCTGTACGTCAAGAAGACGCTCGCCGAGAAGATCGCCGAGCACACCGGGCAGGCGCTCGACCAGATCGAGCGCGACTCCGACCGCGACCGCTGGTTCACCGCGAGCGAGGCCAAGGACTACGGTTTCGTCGACCACGTGGTGCTCAGCGCGACCCAGGTGCCCTCCGAGGGCCCCGTCTCCTGACGACCTGAATCCTTATCGGAGGCACACAGTGAGCGATCTGATCCGACCCGGTTTCGGCGATCTGGTCCGGCCGGGAGTCCAGGCCGGCGGCGGCCCGCTGCCGGTCGACAACCGCTACATCATCCCCTCCTTCGTCGAGCGCACCACGTACGGGGTCAAGGAGATGAACCCGTACAACAAGCTCTTCGAGGAGCGGATCATCTTCCTCGGGGTGCAGATCGACGACGCGTCCGCCAACGACGTGATGGCCCAGCTCCTCACGCTGGAGTCGATCGACCCCGACCGCGACATCAGCATCTACATCAACTCGCCCGGCGGCTCGTTCACCGCCATGACGGCGATCTACGACACGATGCAGTTCGTCAAGCCCGACATCCAGACGGTCTGCATCGGCCAGGCGGCCTCGGCGGCCGCGGTGCTGCTGGCGGCGGGCACCGAGGGCAAGCGGGCGGCGCTGCCGCACTCGCGGATCCTCATCCACCAGCCGGCCACCGAGGGCACCTACGGGCAGTCCAGCGACATCGAGATCCAGGCCCGCGAGATCATGCGGATCCGCGAGCAGCTCGAGGACATCCTCGCCCGGCACAGCGGCAAGACCGTGGACGAGGTCCGCTTCGACATCGAGCGCGACAAGATCCTCACGGCCGACGAGGCCAAGGACTACGGCTTGGTCGACGACGTCTTCCTCAGCAGGAAGCGCAAGGCCGAGGTAGTGTCGTCCTGAGACGGCACACGGACCTGGGAGACCCTCAGCCCGGTCGTCATACTTCCGGGCGAGGGGCTTACCAAGTCCTCCTGAGGCGGTAACGTCGAGTCCAACGTCGAAAGCCTTCGGGACGCAACCGAGCTGCGCCGCATCCTCCAGGGCGGGCGGCCCCACGAAAAGGAGACAGTTGGGTGGCACGCATCGGCGACGGTGGTGATCTGCTCAAGTGCTCGTTCTGCGGGAAGAGCCAGAAGCAGGTCAAAAAGCTCATCGCGGGTCCGGGCGTGTACATCTGCGACGAGTGCATCGATCTCTGTAACGAGATCATCGAGGAGGAGCTCTCCGAGACCTCCGACCTCAAGTGGGACAGCCTGCCCAAGCCGAGGGAGATCTACGAGTTCCTCGACTCCTACGTCATCGGGCAGGACACGGCGAAGAAGGCCCTTTCCGTCGCCGTCTACAACCACTACAAGCGCATCCAGTCCGGTGACACGGGGCGGGACGACACGGTCGAGCTCGGCAAGTCGAACATCCTGCTGCTGGGTCCCACCGGATCGGGTAAGACGCTGCTCGCGCAGACGCTCGCCAAACTCCTCAACGTGCCGTTCGCGATCGCGGACGCGACGGCGCTCACTGAGGCGGGCTACGTGGGGGAGGACGTCGAGAACATCCTCCTCAAGCTGATCCAGGCGGCCGACTACGACGTCAAGAAGGCCGAGACCGGGATCATCTACATCGACGAGGTGGACAAGATCGCTCGCAAGAGCGAGAACCCCTCGATCACCCGGGACGTCTCCGGTGAGGGCGTCCAGCAGGCCCTGCTGAAGATCCTGGAGGGCACCACCGCGAGCGTCCCGCCGCAGGGCGGCCGCAAGCACCCCCACCAGGAGTTCATCCAGATCGACACCACCAACGTGCTGTTCATCTGCGGTGGCGCCTTCGCCGGGCTGGAGAAGATCGTCGAGTCCCGGGTCGGCAAGCAGGGCATGGGCTTCGGCGCGGTGATCCGCTCCAAGTCCGAGTTCGACGAGTCGGTGAACGTGCTGGGCGAGGTGATGCCCGAGGACCTGCTGAAGTTCGGCATGATCCCCGAGTTCATCGGCCGGCTCCCGGCCATCACCAGCGTGCACAACCTGGACCGCGAGGCCCTGATCAACATCCTGACCGAGCCCAAGAACGCCCTGGTGCGCCAGTACCACCGGCTGTTCGAGCTCGACGGCGTCGACCTGGAGTTCACCGACGACGCCCTGGAGGCCATCGCCGACCAGGCCATCCTCCGCGGCACCGGCGCCCGCGGCCTGCGGGCGATCATGGAGGAGGTCCTCCTGTCGGTGATGTACGAGGTCCCGAGCCGCCAGGACGTGGCCCGCGTCGTCATCACCCGCGAGGCCGTCCTGGAGCACGTCAACCCGACTCTCGTCCCGCGCGAACGCACCAAGCGGGAACCCAGGGAGAAGAGCGCCTGAGAGCGAACCCGAAAGCGCCCCTCCGCGGAGGGGCGCTCTCGTTTCGGGGCCTCTTTCGACCGGGAGCCCGCCGGCCTGGCCGCAGGCGGTCAGGCGGTCAGGCGGTGAGCCGGTCAGTCGGTTACGGGGTGTTGCGGGCGGAGTCGCCGAGGCCGGCCTCGCGGGCCAGGACGATCGCCTGGGCCCTGTCGGCCACGTGCAGCTTCATGAAGATGTTGCTGACGTGGTTGCGGACGGTCTTCTGGCTGAGGAACAGGGTCGCGGCGATGTCCTGGTTGCTGCGGCCCTGCGCGATCAGTTCGAGGACCTCCCGTTCCCGCTCGGTGAGCTGGGGGAACGCGGTCTGCCGCGGGTCGGGCATGTCGGTGAAGTAGGTCAGCACGCGGCGGGCGATCTCGGGGCCGTAGATGGCCTCGCCGGCCGCGACCGCGCGGACGGCGCGGGCGATCTCCTCGGCCCCCGACTCCTTGAGCAGGTAGCCGCGGGCCCCGGCGCGCATCGCGGCGAACACCGAGTCGTCGTCCCGGAACATGGTCAGGACCAGCACGCCGATCCGGGGGCTGGTGCGGGTGATCGTGCGGGTCGCCTCGATGCCGTTGCCGCCCGGCATGTGCAGGTCCATCACGACCACGTCGGGCTGCAGCTCGGCCGCCAGGCGCACCGCGTCGGGGCCGCATTCGGCCTCGCCGACCACCTCGACGCCCAGGGCCTGCAGCAGGCCCTTGAGGCCCTGCCGGAAGACCGGGTGGTCGTCGGTGATGAGGACCCTGATGCCCTCCGCGCTCATGTCTGCCCGCCTTCGCCGGTGAATGCCCGATGGTAGCCGGGTACGGCGAGCGGCAGGCGGGCGGAGACGATGGTGCCGACGCCGGGCCGGGAGGTGACGGAGCAGCCGCCGCCGACCTCGGCCGCCCACTCCCGCATGCGGGCCATCCCGCCGGTGTGCGGAGGGCCCGCGCCGCGGACCGCGTCGGGCAGCCCGACGCCCGAGTCGGCGATCATGATGTGCAGGTCGGCGTCCCGGCTGAGCAGCAGCAGCGCGGTGCCCGCCCGGGCGTGCTTGCGGATGTTCTCGACCGATTCCTCGACGATCCGGTACGCGGCGACCTCCACCGCGGCGGGCAGATCGGCCTGGTCGCCCTCGAACCGGACGTCGACCCGCTCGCAGCAGCCCTCGGCGAGCGCCTCGACGGCCGCCAGCAGCCCGAGGTCGTCGAGGGCGGGCGGGCGCAGGCCGTGCGCCATCTCGCGGATCTCGCCGACCGTGGTGGCCAGCCGGTCGCGCAGCTCCGACAGCAGCGGCTCGATCCGCTCCGGCTTCCCGGCCAGGGTGAGCCGGGCGGTGTCCAGGGACATGGCCAGGCTCGCCAGCGTGGGGCCCAGCCCGTCGTGCAGGTCGTGGCGGAGGCGGCGGCGCTCCTCCTCGCGGGTGGCCAGGATCCGTTCCCGCGAACGCTGCAGGTCGGTCGTCAGCCGGGTGAGGCGGGGGATGTGCGCCAGGTGCGCGGCCGCCGCGCCGGCGGCGAAGGCCCCCGCGAGCCCCGCCGCGCGCGCCAGTACCGATCGCATCCCGCTGCTTCCCCTCCCTCCTCGTTCCCCGTCGAGTCCGGACGCCGTTGTCCAGCCTCGCCGGTCGGGCGACCCGATGTCAGGTGACCTGAGTCCCGACCGCGGCGGGAACCCGGCGGCCCCGCCCGGAGGGCGGAAGGGGCGGGACCGTTCCCGTCAGCTCTCGATGTCGTCCCGCATGCGGCGCATCGCCGAGGCCACGGTGAGGTAGCTGATGTTCCTGGACGACGACAGCGAGCTCCCGTCGGGGACCGGCATCACGGTGCCGAACGAGCTGCCGGTGGACCAGGCGCAGATCGCGGTGCTGTAGGTGGAGACCGTCGACTGCCGGTTGCGGACCGTGCTGCAGACCGCCTTGCCGTCGCCGCCCGCGTCCGACACCGGGTAGGTGAAGGTCGAGACGTTGCTGCTGATCTCGGCGTTCACCGCGGTGCGCCAGGTGCTGTAGAGGTCGTCCTCGTCGAAGTCGCCGGTGCCGCCCACGAACAGGTACTTGTCCGAGCCCGAGCCGTACACGGCGCTCTTGACGTCGGTGATCCGGTAGCCGCTGGCCCGCCGGATGATCGACCGCTGCGAGTTCAGCTGGGAGGAGATCCGGCTCTCGGTGGAGTAGTCGCGGCTCATCCCGCCCGCGACCGAGGGCGTGTCGATCTCGTGCTTGCTGGTCGCGCCGATGACCACCACGACCACCACGACGAGCACCGTGAGCACCAGCCCGATCCCGATGATCAGCCCGATGATCAGGCCGGCTCCGGAGGAGCGGCGCGGGGGAGGGGGCGGGGCGTAGGCGGGCCCGGGGGCGCCGTAACCGTAGCCCGGGGGACCACCGGGCGCGGGCGGGGGGTTCCAACCGCTCATATTCGTGACTCCTTGTCGCGGCCAGGCGGGCGGGTCAGGGGTTGGCCCTTCCGGCGAGGCTCCGCATCCTTCTGCTGATCTCTTTGACGCATCAGGGCGTCGGCGCGTTCTACCTTTTCGGGACCCGTAGAATCTGGCCCCGTGACAACGCCCAGCGATGAGCGAGCCCCCGAGGCCGCCGAGGTCGATCTGCCCACCCAGTACCAGCCCGCGAACGTCGAGGGCAGGCTCTACGAACGCTGGGTATCGGCCGGGCTTTTCACCGCCGACCCGGGCCGGCGGCCTGACGCCCCCGCGTACTCCATCGTGATCCCGCCCCCTAATGTGACAGGTTCCCTGCACATGGGCCATGCCCTGGATCACTCCATCCAGGACTCGCTGGTCCGCCGGCGCCGGATGCAGGGGTACGAGGCGCTGTGGCTCCCGGGCATGGACCACGCCGGCATCGCCACCCAGAACGTGGTGGAGCGGGAGCTGGCCAAGGACGGCAAGTCCCGCCACGACCTGGGCCGGGAGGCGTTCGTCGACCGGGTCTGGCAGTGGAAGGCCGAGTCCGGCGGCCGGATCCTGGGGCAGATGCGCCGGCTGGGCGACAGCGTCGACTGGACGCGCGAGGCGTTCACGATGGACGACCGCCGTGCACGCGCCGTTCGCACGATCTTCAAGCGGCTGTTCGACGACGGCCTCATCTACCGCGCCGAGCGGATCATCAACTGGTGCCCGCGCTGCCTGACCGCGCTGTCGGACATCGAGGTGGAGCACGCCGACCGCGAGGGCGAACTGGTCTCGCTCCGGTACGGGTCGGGCGACGACGAGATCGTGGTGGCCACCACCCGGGCCGAGACGATGCTGGGCGACACGGCGGTGGCCGTCCACCCCGACGACGCGCGCTACAAGCACCTGGTGGGGCGCGAGATCGAGCTGCCGCTGACCGGCCGCACCATCCCGGTGGTCGCCGACGCGCACGTCGACCCGGAGTTCGGCACCGGCGCGGTGAAGGTGACCCCGGCGCACGACCCCAACGACTTCGAGATCGGCCGCCGGCACGACCTGCCGCTGCTGACGATCATGGACGAGCGGGGTGTGATCACCGCGCACGGCCCGTTCCAGGGCCTGGACCGGTTCGAGGCGCGCCCGGCCGTGGTGGCGGCGCTGCGCCAGGAGGGCCGGATCGTCAAGGAGGTCCGCCCGTACGAGCACGCGGTCGGCCACTGCCAGCGCTGCTCCACCGTCGTCGAGCCGCGCGTGTCGCTGCAGTGGTTCGTGAAGGTGGCGCCGCTGGCGAAGGCGGCCGGCGACGCCGTCCGCGACGGGCGGGTCGCGATCCACCCGCCGGAGATGGCGGCCCGCTACTTCGAGTGGGTCGACAACATGCACGACTGGTGCATCAGCCGCCAGCTGTGGTGGGGGCACCGCATCCCCGTCTGGTACGGCCCGGACGGCGAGGTGGTGTGCCCAGGGCCGGACGAGGAGCCGCCCGCCGGGTGGACGCAGGACACCGACGTCCTCGACACCTGGTTCTCCTCGGCGCTGTGGCCGTTCTCCACGCTCGGCTGGCCCGAGGAGAGCGCCGATCTCAAGCGGTTCTACCCGACGTCGGTGCTGGTCACGGGCTACGACATCCTGTTCTTCTGGGTCGCCCGGATGATGATGTTCGGGCTGTACGCGATGGACGGCGCCGTGCCGTTCGAGACGATCGCGCTGCACGGCATGGTCCGCGACCAGCACGGCAAGAAGATGTCGAAGTCGTTCGGCAACGTCGTCGACCCGCTGGACTGGATCGACCGCTACGGCGCCGACGCCACCCGGTTCACGCTGCTGCGCGGCGCCAACCCGGGCGGGGACGTCCCGGTGGCCGAGGAGTGGGCGCAGGGCTCGCGCAACTTCTGCAACAAGCTGTGGAACGCGACCCGGTTCGCGCTGATGAACGGCGCGCACGTCCGGGGCGACCTGCCGTCCGCCGGGGAGCTCACCACGGTCGACAACTGGATCCTGTCCCGGCTCAACACCGTGATCGCCGAGGTCGACGCGCAGCTGGAGGGCTTCGACTTCGCCAAGGCGTGCGAGACGCTGTACCACTTCGCCTGGGACGAGGTCTGCGACTGGTACGTGGAGCTGGCCAAGGTCCAGCTGGCCGACGAGCGCGCCGGGGCGACCCGCCGGGTGCTGGGCGAGGTCCTGGACAAGCTGCTGCGGCTGCTGCACCCGGTGATCCCGTTCGTCACCGAGGAACTCTGGACGTCGCTGAGCGGGGCGGAGACGGTCGTGCGGGCCGCGTGGCCGGCCGCGGACGCGGCCCGGCACGACGCCGCGGCGGAGACCGAGGTGGCGTCGCTGCAGCGGATGGTCACCGAGGTCCGCCGCTTCCGCAGCGACCAGGGGCTGAAGCCGGGGCAGCGGGTCGCCGCGGCGCTCGACTTCGGCGGGTCGCCGCTGGCCGTCCACGAGGAGGGCGTCCGCACACTGCTGCGCCTCACCGAGCCGGGCGAGGGGTTCTCCGCGACGGCGTCGCTGCCGGTCGAGGGCGTGACGGTGCGGCTCGACACCGCCGGCGCGATCGACGTGGCGGCCGAGCGCAAGCGGCTGGAGAAGGACCTGGCCGCGGCCCGCAAGGAGGCCGACCAGGCCCGGCGCAAGCTGGCGAACGAGGCGTTCATGGCCAAGGCCCCGGAGGCGGTCGTGGCCAAGAACCGCGACCGGCTCGGGCAGGCGGAGATCGACATCGAGCGGCTGGAGGCGCAGCTGGCGGCGCTGCCCGCCGCGCCGGCCGGCTGACCGCCTGAGGCGTTCCCCGGCCTCCGGGCCGGGGGAATGCGCGAACCCGGCGCGGGCGGTGCGCGTCGAAGCTACGATCTTTGACTCGTGGGAAATAAGGCATTGGCAGCGCAATGACTGAATCGCCCCCTCGGCCCGAAATGCCGTCCGACGATCTGAACGCTCCGCCGATCCTCCCCCGCCCCGGAGGGGCGGCGGAGCCCGCATCGGCGTTGATCATGCCGCCGGCGCCGCTGCCCGTGGCCCCCTGGTGGGCGTCGTCCACCCCGGACCCCACGCCCCCGCCGTCGGTGACGAACCCCCCGGTGACCATCACCGACCCGATCCCGGTGATCGCCGAGCCGTCCGCCGCGCCCGGCCCTCCGATGGACCTGGTGACGGCGCCGCCCCCGGACCCGGCCGCGGTCGTGGTCGGGCCGCCGCCCCCGGTGGAGGTGGTCAGGGAGACGCTCCCGCCCGTGCCCGTGCCAGTGCCAGTGCCCGTGCCAATGCCCGAGGCGGTGCCGGCGCCCCGCCCACCGGCTCCCGTGGAGGTGATCCCGGAAGCCCCTCCGGAACCTCCGCAGGCTCGTACGGAGGCCCCGCCGGAACCCCCGCAGGCCCGTACGGAGGCCCCGCCCGCTCCAGTGGTCGCCCCGGCCGCGCCGAGCGCGCCCGCCACCGTCGTGGACCAGGTCATCTCGACCGGTCCACAGCCAAGCGTCGCCGTCCAGGACCTGCCCGTCTGGGACGCGCCGGATTCCCACTGGACGCCCTCCCCGGCCCCCGCCGCCACAGCCCAGCCCGCCCCGCCGCCCCCCGCGCCTCCGGCCGCCCCAGCGCCTCCCAGGCCGCCCGCGCCCGGCGCCGCCCGCAGGCGGTCCAAGGCGGGGCTGATTGCGCTGCTGGCCGTCGGCGCGGGCGTCGCTGCCGCCGCCGTCACGGCCGTGCTGGTCGCGGTGTCGGGCGGCGACGACGTTCCCCTGCGCAAGGTCGCCGCCGGGAGCACGGCCGGGGGGCTCCGCAAGGACGCCGCGGTCCCCGCGACGAGCGCGGCGTACCCGTTCATCATCGCCGCGGCCCGGTCCGGCGGCGTCGAGCAGGCCGCCACCGCCGGCGGCGTCTACCGCGATCCGGCGACGGGAGCGCAGAACATCCTGTTCCTCGGCGGGACGGCCCCGATCGGCGACCCCGCCGCGTTCCTCAAGAAGGCGCGCCCGAGCACGGCCCTCAAGGTCGCCCCGACCGTCCCGGGCAAGGGCAAGGCCGGCGGCCAGGTCTCCTGCGGAACGTTCGCCGTCCTCGCCGAGACCCACCTCTACTGCGCCTGGGCCACGGAGAACTCCTTCGGCTTCGTCGCCTCCAATGAGCCCGCCGGTGCCGTCCAGCCGTCCGCGCTGGCCCCCCTGACCCTCCGCATGCGCACCGACCTGGAGAAACGCTCGCCCTGACGCCGGCTACGGCACCTGGAAGAGCCGTTCGGTGCCGGCGTCGACCGTGTCGAGCACCAGCCCGACGAAGTAGACGGTGCCGAGCACGACCAGGCGGCGGCCCAGGCCGGCGAGGCGCTCGGGGGTGAGGTCGGCGGCGTCGGCGACGTCCCACGCCTCCGGCAGGGGATGGGAGAAACGCAGGCGGTCGTAGGGCAGCCGGGCGTAGGTCACCGGCAGGTCGCCCAGTTCGGCGATGGCGCCGTCCAGGTCCTTGTGGTCGGGGAGGCACACCACGGCGTGGTCGATGGCGCCCCAGCGGTCCCGCGCGGTGGCGAGCGCGGCCGCGATCCCGGCCCGGTCGATGGCGGAGTCGGCCAGCAGCGCGGTGCCGGTTCCGGGGACGGTGTGCCAGGACAGCCTGCCCGGCAGCGTGATCGTTTCCAGGACGGCCCGGAGGCGCGGGGCTTCGGGCGCGGGCCGTCCGAGGGCCTTCAGGAAGCGCAGGGCGGCCAGGTGGCCGGTCTCGGCGCTCGTCCGGGCCAGCCCGGCGGGCAGCAGCCGGGCGGGGAGCCCGCATCCGGCGTGGGGCGGCGCCTCGGGCTCCACGACCCCGCCGGTGATCTGCCGGACGGTCTCGGCGATCGCCGCGGCGGCCTCGCCGGTCTGCGGGGCGGAGACCACCGCCCGGGTGCCGGGGGCCACCGCACCGGCCTTCTCCACGGCGATCTCGGCGACCGTGTCGCCCAGGACCCCGGCGTGCTCGCGGAAGACGGGCGTGATCGCGGCGACGGTCGGAGGGAAGAGCGAGATCTCGTCCGAGCGGCCGCCCATGCCCGCCTCCAGGACCAGGACGTCCAGACCCGCCTCCCGTGCGTGCAGCGCCCCTGCCAGTAGGAACAGGCCCGAGGGGGACAGGTAGCCGCGGGTGCGTCCCGGGAGCCGCCGCATGGCGTCCTGGAGGCCGCCGGCAAGGTGCTCGAGCTCCCCTTCGCCGATCGCCTGGCCGTCGACACGGATCCGTTCCCGGTTGGAGCGGTAGGCGGGGCTGGTCACCGTTCCGGTCCGCAGGCCCGCGGCGGCCAGCACGGCCGAGGCATAGGCGGCCGCGGTGCCCTTGCCCTTGGAGCCCACGACGGCCAGGACGGGCCGGTCGGCGTCCGGCAGCCTCAAGACCTCCGCCAGCGCACGGGCCCGTTCCAGGCTGCGCCGTTCGTCCGGGCCGCGCCGCCGCCACTCGCGGAAGAACACCTCGGGGTCCACTGGCTCCGCCCCCTCGGATCGCTTCGGAGCACCGAGACCATGCTGACAGCCCAGCGGGTCCGGTGAGGCCGGCGGTACGCGGCAAGTAGGCTGCGAGAGTCACCTTCCGCAGCTATGGAGCGTCGTGAGCCAGGTAACCGAGCCGCTGGACTACCGCGCCGTCGTGAGCGCGATCATGAGCCGTGGGGTCGAGTGGGACATCGATCCCACCCTCGACCGGATCCGCGATCTGGTCGACGTACTGGGCGAGCCGCAGCGGGCCTGCCCGGTGATCCACATCGCCGGGACCAACGGCAAGTCCAGCACCGCCCGCCTGATCGAGGCGCTGCTGCGCGAGCGGGGCCTGCGCACCGGCCTCTACACCAGCCCCGAGCTGAACACCCTCCGCGAGCGGATCGCGATCGACGGGGAGGCGGTGAGCGAGGAGCGGTTCGTCCAGGTGTACGAGGACGTGCTGCCCTACCTGGGGCTGATCGACGACAAGCACGGCACCCGGCTGTCGTTCTTCGAGGTGCTCACGGCGATGGCGTTCGCGGCGTTCGCGGACGCGCCGGTGGACGTGGCGGTCGTGGAGACCGGGATGGGCGGCTCCTGGGACGCCACCAACGTGGCCGACGGCGCGGTCGCGGTGATCACGCCGATCGGGCTCGACCACACCCGCTACCTGGGCGACACGATCGAGGAGATCGCCGCCGAGAAGGCCGGGATCATCAAGCCGGGCGCGGTCGCGGTGCTGGCGCAGCAGCCGGTGGCGGCGGCCGAGGTGCTGCTGCGCCGGGTGGCGGAGACCGGCGCCACCGCGGCCCGGGAGGGCGTGGAGTACGGGGTGCTGAACCGGGACGTGGCGTTCGGCGGCCAGCAGTTGCGGATCCAGGGGCTGCACGGGATCTACGACGAGATCTTCCTGCCGCTGTTCGGGGAGCACCACGCGAGCAACGCGGCGACCGCGCTGGCGGCCGTGGAGGCGTTCGCCGGGGGAGCCCCGACCAGGGGCGAGGCCAACCTGGAGGCCGCCACGCGGATCGCGCCGGGCGAGTCGTACACGGGCGGCGAGGCCGGGCAGCTCGATCCGGCGCTGGTGCGCAGCGGGTTCGCCAAGTCGTCCTCGCCGGGGCGGCTTGAGGTGGTGCGCACGGGGCCGACGGTGCTGCTGGACGCGGCGCACAACCCGGCCGGGATGGCCGCGACCGTCGCCACGGTCACCGAGTCTTTCGGGTTCACCCGGCTGGTCGGGGTGGTCGCCGCGGCGGCCGACAAGGACGTCGCGGGCGTCCTGGACCAGCTGGAGCCGGTGCTGGCGGAGCTGGTGGTGACGCGCAACTCCTCGCCGCGCTCGATGCCGGTGGACGAGCTGGCCGAGCTGGCCGAGGGGATCTTCGGGCCGGAGCGGGTGCATCCGTCGCCGCGGCTGGACGACGCCATCGACCGGGCGATCGGCCTGGCGGAGGAGACCGGCGAGTACCGCGGCGCGGGCGTCCTGGTCACCGGCTCGGTGGTCACGGCCGGGGACGCGCGGACGCTGCTGCGGGTCCAGGACGGCCGGTGAGCGGGCCGGTGAGCGCGAGCGGAGGCGAGACGATGGAGCGTCAGGGCGGTGCGGCCCCGGCGCCGGTGCGCGCGGGGTCCGCCGGGCGGGGGCCGGCCCGGAGCCTGCTGGCGATGGTGCTGGCGTGCGAGGCGATCGTGATCGGGCTGGCCATTCCGGTGGCGGTCGCGGTGCTGAAGGTGGACGGCGCGACCGCCGGTCTGGTGTGCGGCGGCCTGGCGGTGCTCTGCCTGGTGATGGCCGGTCTGCTGAGGTTCCCGTGGGCGGTTCCGGCGGGCACGGTGCTGCAGGTGCTGATCATCGCGACCGGGTTCATGGTGCCGACCATGTTCTTCCTCGGTGCCCTTTTCGGTGCGTTGTGGGGAACGGCGATCTGGATGGGGCGCAAGGCGGAGGGCGCGCGGGCGCGCTAAATTCGCGGGGACGGCTTCGCCGTTCGTCCACCGCGTTCTCGAGGGTCAATTCCGGCATTTTTCATTAATGCCCTCTTTTTCGTACATGTCATCGGTGGGCGACGACCTCCGGAGGAGAGGGCCGTGTCCCACCGTTCCGTCACCGCCGCCGTGGCCACCGCCGGGACGGCGCTGCTCGCGGCGGCCGCGCCGGCCGCCGCCGCCCTGGTCCTGCCCGATCTCAGCCCGGACGTCGCGGCGCGCGCGGGGCTCGGCGACGGGTCCGGGTTCGTGCGTGCCGCGGGGCTGACGCTGCCCGCGCTGCTGCTGGCCGTCGCGCCGGCCGCCTGGCTCGCCCGCCGCCGCTCCCCGCGGGCCGTGCTGGTCGCGGGGCTGTGCCTGCTGGTCGCGGGGCTCGCGGGCGCGCGGTACGCGGACTCGGTGCCGCTGGTCGCGGCGGCCCGCGGGGCGCAGGGCGTCGGCGCGGGCCTGGCGCTGCCCGCGACGCTGGTGCTGGTGTGGGAGCGGGGCGGCCGGTTCCTGGCCGCGCTCTGGGCCGGGGCCCTGGCCGCCGGGCTGCTGGTCGCGATGCCGCTGGCGCTGCTCGCGGCCCCCTCCGCGGGGAGCGGCGACTGGCGGAGCGTGCTGGTGCCCGTCCCGTGGCCCGCGGCGCTGGCGGCGGGCGCGGCGGTGATCGTGTGCCTGATGGGACGGGGCGCGGAGCCGTTCGCCGCGCCGCGGCACGCGGAGCGGGCGCAGCTGGTGCTTCCGGCGGCCCCGGCGGCCGGGCTGGCGTTCCTGGCGGTGGTGACGGCCCGGGACTGGTCGCCGGGGGCGCGGCTGGTCGTCGCGTGCATCGCGCTGGTGGCGCTGTTCGGGCTGGCGCTGGCCGCGGGCCGGGACGCGACGGCGGGCAGCCCGCTCGGCTGCGCGGCCGTCATGGTCACCACGGGGCTGCTGGTGTACCCGGTGGCCGCGCCGCTGGCGGGTCTGGCGCAGGCCGCGGCGACGGGGACGGACGGGGCGGTGCCGCTCCTGCCGTTCGCCGCCGAGGGCGCGGCGGCGCTGGCCCGCGCGCTGCTCACCGCGCGGCTG
>NZ_JBHSON010000151.1:0-17241 GCF_042656285.1 Actinomadura rugatobispora
CCCTCCCCCCCCGCCCCCCCCCCCCCCCCCCCGCCCGCCGCCCACGAGCCCACGGGCGGCGGCGGCCGCGAGCCCACGGGCGCGGCGCCGGCGCCGGGGCCGTCGCCGGAGGGGCCCGGGCCTCCCATGCCGCTGATCCCCCCGCCGCGCCGCGGAGATGAGGACACCGCCTGCTCCACCTCACTGGGCGCGGCCGAGCACACGAGGAGGCACGGGAGTGCCGGGTGAGGCGTCCGGCCCGGTGGCCGTCCAGCAGGTCTGGGACCGTCAGAACGTCTGGTCGCGGGCCGCGGACCGGCTCAAACGGCGGATCGCCCGGACCCGCCTCGCGAGCCTGCTGCTCGGCGCCTGCGCCGCCGTCATGGGCGCCGCCGCCGCCCAGACGATGGATCTGGGCATGGCAGGGGAGACCCTCGCCTTCGGCGCCGCCGTCGCCGCGGCGCTGGTCCCGCTGACGGTCCGGTCCGCGGGGCCGGCCGCCACGCACGACTGGACCCGGCTGCGCTCCGTCGCGGAGGCGCTGAAGTCGGAGGTGTACGTCTCACTCGCCGGTGCGGGCCGGTACCGCGGTGCGACCGGCCCCGGCCCCCTGCTGGAGACCTCCGAGCGCATCGAGGCCGACGGAGCCGACCTGCTCCACCACCTCACCGGCATCAGGGCGGACGCGCGGTCCCTTCCCGCGGTCTCCGGCATCGACTCCTACGCGCGCGAACGGGTCCGGAGGCAACTGGACGGCTACTACCGGCCCAAGGCGCGGCTGATGGGAGGCCGGGTCCGGGTGGTCCGCCGGATCGAGATGGCGCTGGGCGCGGCCGGGGCCGTGTGCGGCGCGGCGGCGGGGGCCTTCCAGGTGGGGGAGATCGCCGCCTGGGTCGCGGTGGCGACCACGCTCGCGGCGGCGGTCAGCACGCACGCGGCCGCCTCGAAGTACGAGTACCAGGAACTGGAGTACGCCAGGACCGCCGGTCAGCTCGCCAGGCTGCTGGCCCGGCACGAACGGGACGCCGCGCACACCGGGTCGGCCGAGGGCGGCGACGCCTTCGCGGCCGAGTGCGAGCTGGTCATCTCCGCCCAGAACGAGGCGTGGATGGCCAGGCTTCCCGGCGACGACGCCCCCGCCCTGCCCTGAGCCCTCCTCCCCTGAGCCCTGCTTCGCTGAGCCGGGGGCGCGGCGGCGGGCGTCGTCAACGGGCGGCGATCGCCTGGGCCAGGGTGTTCAGCGCCGCCTCCGCGACCGCGACCTTGGCCTGGTCGAGCGTGATGCCGATGAGCGCCTGGTCGTTCCCCAGCCGCCGGTAGTACACCGCCCCGGCCTCGACGTCCAGGACCACGCGGTGCAGCACCCCGCCCAGCAGCGGGAGCAGCATGCGGTCCATGCGGTGGCTGGTGATGTGGGTCAGCTTGCCGATGCGCTCGTAGTGCTTCCGGCGGTCGGCGTGTTCGGTGCCGACCGTGAACGAGCCCAGCCGGCGATGCCGGAGCAGGTCGGCCGACCGCACCAGGTCGGGGCCCTCGAAGTAGGCCACGTAGTGCAACGCCTCGGGGCTGAGCGCGGCACGCAGGTGCCCGCTCAGCTCGCCGCGCGAATCGCCGCTCACGGCGTACTCGTCGATGTACCGCTCCTGGGGCAGGAGGTCGGCGGGGTCGACGTCCACGTCGTACTTGGTGTGCTCGCCGGCCGGATTCTGGTTGCCGCCGTATCCGCGGGCCAGCCGGACCTCGTCGCAGAGCCAGACCATGGTGGCGTCGGCTTCGTCCACCGGTGACTCCTCCAGGGACGCGCCCACCAGGTACTCGCCGTGGAACGGCGAGTAGTAGAACAGCGCGCCCTCCCCGACGTCGAACACGCAGCGGATCAGCCGGCCGCTGCGGACGGGCTCGAACGCCTTGTCCAGCCGGGCCACCACGTAGTGGAGATGCTGCCCGCTGGTCTCCAGCGACTCGCGCTTGCGCTTGGCGTCGTCCGGCGAGGCGATGCCCGGCGCGTGGGCGGAGGCGAAGGTGTCCTGCCAGAACTGCTGGTTGCCGCGGATGTAGTACGAGACGTACTGCACGGTGTGCCGGCCGAGGGCCCGCCGGCACAGGCCCTTGATCCTCTCGAAGCCGTTCGCGGCCCGGGCGGGCTGCCCCTCGGTGATCGTCAGACCCGGTCCGTTGCCGCCCTCGGGGGGCTGGAGCGTCATCACGTACCCCGTTCTCCGTCCGCCTCGGCGGCGGAATCGGCGCTCACGTCGACGGAATCTCAAGGTCGATGTCCCTGCGCAGGCCGCCGTCCCCGCCGTCGGCATCAGCTCTCGCGTCCTCGGTCACGTGCAGGTTGGTGTAGGCGATCCGGCTCAGCGGATGCCCCGGCCCCAGCCGCTGCTTGAAGCCGGCGTAGGCGTGCCGCTCGCGCTCGGCCGCGGCCTCGGTCTCGCCCAGCGCGACCAGCGCGTTGGCGTATCCGATCTCCGCGCCCAGCGTGAACGGGTGCTCGGGGCCGACGTCGGCGTCGTCGTGCAGCGCCCGCCACGCCTCCTCGCCGCTCCTGCGGGCCTCGTCGAGCCGGCCGGCGAGCCGCGCGTACACGCCGAGGTTGGCATGGCAGGCGAGCGTGAAGGGATGCGACGGGGAGAAGGTCTCCCGGTAGAGCGCCAGGTTGAGCCGTCCGCGGCGCAGCGCCTCGCCGTACCGGCCGAGGGCCGCCTGGGTGGCCGCGAGGCTGACCACGCACGAGAGGGTCTCCGGGTGGTGGGGGCCGTAGAACGCCTGGCTCGCGTGCCAGGTCTCGGTGATCGACCCCAGCGCCTCCTCCGCCTCGCCGTGGTCGCGGAGGGTGACGGCGAGCGCCCGCGCCGCCCGCAGGGTCGTCGGTGAGGCGTTGCCGGCGGAGGCGCGCAGGAGGGCCAGCGCCGTCTCCAGGTGGCTGCGGGCGTTGGCGTACTCGCCCATCTCCCGGTAGTCGATGGCGAGCCTGACCATGGAGTGCCAGGTCGCGGGCGCCTGCTCGCCCAGGATCCGGCGGCGCGTCTCGTAGGTGGTACGGTCCAGCTCCATCGCCGCCTTCGCCGCTCCGGTCAGGAGGAACGCGAGCGCGAGGTTGTTGGCGGCCCGGAGCGTGTCGGGATGCTCCTCGCCGAGCCGTTCCTTGAACGCCTCCAACGTCTGCTGGTCCATCAGGAGGGCCTGGACGAACGCCCCGCGGGCGCGCAGGTCGGCGGCGACGCTGCGCCGGATCCGCAGGCCGAGCAGGTGGTTGGACGGCAGCGACTCCTCGCGCAGCCGCTGGGCCTCGGCGTCCCAGTGCGCGGCGCGCTCGTACATGCCGAGCTCGCGCTGCACGTTAGCGAGCTGGATGAGCAGCTCCAGCCGGTGGCGGTCGCTTTCGCCGAAGTCGGCCGTCCACTGGACGCGCAACTGCTCGGCCAGGGCCCGCCCCACCTCCCAGTCGTTGGACATGTAGAGGTACCTGACCTGCTGGACGGCCCAGGCGCGCACCTCCGGGCCGGCGTCGGCGGTCTCGCCCACCTCGCAGGCCCGCACGTGCCGCTGCGACTCCCGGTGGCGCCGCTCCTGGACGTGGCGGGACGCGTCGTCGCCCGCCACGAACGCGGCCAGTGCCAGCTGCGCCGACGCGCGGGCCTCGACGCGCTCGTCCTCGGACATCCCGGCCCGGACCGTCCGCAGCGTGTGCGGATGGACCTGCAGGCGGTCGAGCTGCTGGTCGACCCGGACCAGCGAGTACCGCTTGACCATCTGGACGACCTCGTCGACGGTCAGGTCGACGCCCACGTCCGGATCATGGCGCCCGATCCGCTCGCGCATCCCCGCCGAGCGCACCAGCTCCATGGCCACGCCGTCGGAGGCCAGGTACGCGCAGATCCGCACCAGCCACAGCGCCGCCGGGCGCTCGCGGGCCAGCCGTTCCAGGGAGAGCCCGGCGGTGCGCGCCGCGGACGCCCCCTCCTCGCCGGCCGGCGCCGTGGTGATCTCCTCGGCGTCGCCGAGCAGGTCGAGGAGCTGGTCGGCCAGCGCGCCGGGCGTGCGGTCGAGGGGCGGCGGCCCCTTCTCCTCCTGTGCGGCGATCCAGCGCGAGGTGACCCATCCGGCCGCCTGGTCGACGGCGAGCGGATGGTCGTCGAGCCGCCGGGCGACGCGCTCGGCGTGGGAGTGGGTGACATCGCTCTGCCCGATGCGTTCGCGGAACAGGCGGACGCTCTCGCCGCGCTCGAAACGCCCGACCGGGACGGTGCTGTGACCGGCCGCGGCCCAGCCCTCGTGCCGGGAGGTCACGAGCACCTCGCCCGGGCCGCCGTCGGGCATCAGGCGCTCCAGCTCGAGCGGGTCGCCCGCCGCGTCGTAGACCAGCAGCCACCGGCCGTGGTCGCCGCCGCGCAGCGCGGCGAGGGTCTGCTCCACGGCGTCCTGGGCGTCGGGGGCGGCGCCCTCGCGCAGGTGGGGCAGCAGGCGCGCCAGCCGCGTCCGCACCTCGCGCTGCTCCTCGGCGGAGATCCACCAGATCACGTCGTAGTCGTAGGCGAACAGGCAGGCGTACTCGGCCGCGACACTGCTCTTCCCGATCCCGGTGGGACCGGTCAGCACGGTGGGACGGCCGGTGCCGCGGTTGTCCCGCAGCTTCTCGCGCAGGGACCGCAGCACCGCGTCACGTCCGACGAAGGAGCGCGTGGTCGCACGGACCCGCTGGACGCGCGGGACCCGCTTGGGGAAGCGGGGCGCGTCCGGCAGGTCGTCGGCGCGGGGCACGAGCCGGTCGCTGTAGGTGAAGTAGGTCAGCAGCTCACGGCGGGCGGTGGCGTCGTCCGGCCCGTGCGGCACCAGGTCGACGTCGACGACCGAGGACAGGATCTCGCCCAGCGTCCCCTCGCTGACCCGCACGCCCACCAGCCGCTGGTCGGCGCGGGCACCGGACCCCGACCGCAGGTCGGCGATCAGCCCCATGGCCGGGTCGAGTTCGCTGGACTCCAGCAGGCGCGGCGACAGCAGCACGACGCTGGTCTCGGCCGGCGCGTCGCCGCCCCCCGCCCTGACGGTCAGCCCGGCGCGCCGCAGCACCCAGGTGATCCAGTCGGCCCAGGGGGCGTCGGCCGCGCAGGAGAAGATCGCGACGTCGAATCCGGCGGTCGCCGGCTTCGCGGTCAGGTGCCGTTCCAGGGCGCGCCGGCTCGGCTCGGGCAGCGGCCTCAGCTCGGTGGCGGGGTCTCCGGTGATGGCCTGCGCCACCGCCTCGTACGCCTTGAGGGCCGTTCCCTGTTCATGGGGGCTCTGGGCGATCGCCGCGATGACGGGATGGCGCCAGAGGGACGGCGACCTCGGGACGGTGATCTTCCCCCAGTAGCGCTCCCGCCCGATCTCGTCGAGCCCTTCCAGCAGCGGGCCGTACTGGAGGTGGGCGAAGCGCTTGATGTCGTCGGCGGGGTAGTGGTCGTCCCCCATCGGCACCGGCAGCACCGTGACGGGCCCGGCGTCGCGGCCCGCGGTGAGCTTCCGCAGGTCCTGCGTCACCCTGGCCCCGTCGGAGATGCTCTCGACGTGCCCCAGCCTGAAGCAGGCCATCAGCACGTCGGCGAGATGGACGACGCCGAGCCGCGCCAGCGTCGACCGCCCCGAATGGTTGTCGAGCAGCACGTAGTCGTACCCGCTGCCCACCAGGTCCTCGCGCAGCGAGGCCAGGAAGTGGCGGCCGTGCCTGCTCGCCGCGAACAACTCCCAGTCGAGGCGTTCGGCCTCGGCCCAGTAGGTGTCGTCGGCGCGCCTTCCGGGGCCGAGGTGGGCGAGCTTCCCGGTCAGGCCGGTGTCGATCCCGGCCTGCGGCCAGTTGAGCTCGACGATGTGGCGGCCGATCCCGCCCTGCCGCCGCCAGATCACGTCGAGGTCGGGGTCGGGGTCGCGGCGCACGGCCTCGGAGTGGGCCTTGCGGTAACTCAGCAGGAGGTCGAGGAGGCCCTCCTGCTCGTCGGGGACCTCCTCGTCCGCGAAGAACTTCGCGAGGTACTGGTCGACCGACGGGCGCTGCGCCCCGATCGCCCAGTCGACGATCAGTACGTTCCGGCCGGTGCTGGACAGGATCCAGGCCGCGTTGGCCAGCGCCATGGAGCAGCCGATTCCCGCCTGGCTTCCATGGAAGCTGACGATCTTTCCAGGAGGTGTCGCGATCGCACCGGACGCCTCGCCGTGATGTGGAGTCACCCTCGCCCCCGCCCTGGGACCCAAGTGCACAACGATGGAAAGAATACTTAGGGATGGACCATCCTATATGCCTCGCGCGCTCAGGTTCACACCCACGAGTTATCCGAGTAAACGATCAAGTGAAAAATGGTTTGGGTCGTCCTGAATGGCGGGACCCTTGGCCGCAAGTGGCCGCAGTGGGCGAGTCCGGGCCCCTGATGTGCGGTGATGGTCTGCGTTTCATGGCGTGGCCGATGGTGTGAGCGCACCTTCCCGGGCCGACCGGTGTCCGATCCCTTACGATGGCCCTACAAGTGAGCCGTCGTCCCCGACCCTCCGTACCGGACCCCGCAGGCGATGCCCGAGCTGAGTCCGTCCGCGCATGCGAGGTAACGTGAAGACCTATTTCTTCACCAGCTACGCCAGGGTTGAGGAGCGGGCCTGGGTTCGCCGTTTTCACAATGATCTCGAAAGGGAGATCCGCGTCCGCCGCGGTCCTTTCACCGAGGGGTGCCTGGCCGCACCGGGCGGCGCGTCCGTGCACGCGGCGGCCACCTCCCCGGCGATGGTCGCGCTCGTCTCCCACGCGCATCTCCGCGACCGGCGCTGCGGCCGCGAATGGGCGATCTTCGCCGAGCGGCTCGCACTCCACCCGCAGGTGCGGGACCTGTGCCTCATCCCGGTCCAGTGGAAGCCGCTGAACCCGGAGACGCGACTGCCCATGATCATGCATCCCCTGCCCGCCTTCTGGACCTCGGCCGGCGCCGGGCCCTACACCGCCTCCGGGCTTTACGGCCTCATGCGCGCCCGCGCGCTCGACGGTCCGGGCGGTTACTACGCGGTCGTGCGCGCGGTCGCGGCCTTGGTCTTCGAGGCCGCGCAGGCCGGTCTCGGACCGCTCGACGAGGCGACGGCGGCGGCCACCGGGCCCGCGTTCGGGGTGCGCGACGCGACCGAGGAGCCGGTGCCGGTGCCGGGCCCGGCCGAGGCCGGCGAGCTGCCCCGCACCGTCGCGATCAGCTATGTCGGCCCCGACCAGCCCTGGGCCGAGTACCTCGGCAACCTGCTGCGCACCAACGACTACGAGGTCGAGTTGGTCCGGTGGAACGCCGGCCGGGCCGAGCGCCTGCGCGACTCGGTCGCCCGCGCCCGCGACAGCGGGGAACGCGTCGTCGCCGTGCTCTCACAGAACTCCGTCGCCCCGCACATGGAGGCCCTGGTGCGTGAGGACGACCTCGACTGGGAGCAGGCGCTCGGCGCGCCCCCGGGACGGAGCGCGCCCGTCATACCCGTCCAGGTCGACAGCGGTCCTCTTCCCGGCGGCCTGAGCGAACGCGCCATCCCCATGCACGGCCTCGACGAGAGCGTGATCAGGACGTTGCTCGACGCGCTCCGACGCTCGGCCTGAACGGCCCGTCGTCCATGCCCGCGCCCCATTCGCACCGCTTCGTTCCCTCGGCGCCGCCCGATCCGCTCCGGCGCCCCGGTGCTCCGCCGCCCGTCTGCAGGCGCGGCACTCGGGACCCCCACTTCGCCGGCCGCGACGACGAGCTCGAAGAGGTCGGCGAGCTGCTCGCGTCCAAGCCCGTCCTGCTCACCGACGGGGAGGGGATGGAGCGGTCGGGGAAGACCGCGTTCGCTCTCGAGTACTGCCACCGGTTCGGGCAGCGCTACACGGTGATCTGGTGGTTCGACTGCCGTTCCGGGGACGGTCTGAGCGCGCAGAAGGCCGCTTTGCGCGAGGCGGTCGGCGCCGTGGCCGCACCCGGCCGGTGGTGGCTGACCGTCTACGACGGGGTGCGGTCCGACGGGGACCTGGACGGCCATGTGCCCGAGGGGCCGGGGCACGTTCTGATCACCTGCGCGGGCGAGACCGCTGTGCCCGGCGCGCTGCCCTATCCGCTGGGGCCGCTGACCCTTGAGGAATCGGTCATCCTGCTGATGAGGAAGGCGCCCGAGCTGAATCCCGTCCAGGCGGTGCGGCTCGCCGAGGGGCTCGGCCGCCGGCCCGCCCTGCTCAGCCGGGTGGGGGAACTGCTCCTGGAGGCGCCGGGACTCGGCGTGGACGCCTGCCTGGAGCTGATGCGCCTCGGCGGATCCCTCGCGCCGCCGGCCGCGCCGGCGGTGCCGGTCGCACCTGTCGTGCCGGACGCACCTGTCGTGCCGGCCGTCCCGGACGCGCCGGTGGTGCCGGCGCCGCGCCCGCCCGTCGCGGGAGAGGGCCCCGCGCCCGCCGAGCCGGTGCCGACGGCACTGAAGGCGCAGCTCGTCGACGCGCTGTACCGGGTCGAGGCACTGAGCAACGGCGGGGTCGAGATGTGGATCAAGCTGATCGGAGACCAGCTCGGGACACTCGACATCGGGGGGGACACGATGCGGGCCAAACTGGTCAACGTGGTCCGCCGCTGCCTGCTTCACGGGGACGGGGCGATGCTGGACGAGATGGTCGCCGCCCTCCGCGTCATGGCGCCCGAGAACGATCCCGCGCTGCCCGACGTGGTCGACCACGTCGGGCGGATACGGCGGATCCGCTACCCCTGACCACCTGGAGAGCGCCGATGTCCGAGACGCCCTATGCCTTCTTCGTCAGCTACGCGCGGCACGTCGACCAGGATCTGGTCGCCCAGTTCTTCGACGAGCTGGACGTGGAGGTGCGGCTGCTCCTCGGCCGCGGCCGCGCGAACGTCGGCTTCCTGGACCGCGAGGGGCTGTACCCCGGCGACGACTGGGAGGCGGTGCTCATCGAGCGGGCCCGCACCGCACGGTCCATGATCGCGTTGCTGTCCGCCGACTACGGGAACAGCCGCTGGTGCGGGCGGGAGTGGGCCGTCTTCGCCGAGCGCACCGGCCGCGTCAACGCCGCGCCGGGCACTCCGGCGACCCGCTGCCTCATGCCGTTGCGCTGGTCAGGGTCCGCGAAGCCGCCCGACGCGGTGGCCAGGCTGCACAACAGCCACCGAAGCCTCGGCGGCGATCCGCTGATCGATCTCAGGCGCGTCGGCGGGAAACCCTATCTGGACGCGCTCAAGACGATCGCGCGATGGATCGTCGAGGCCGATGCGCTCGAGCTGCCGCCGCTCGGCCGCGCCGAGGCCGAGGCGGTGAAGCCCGCGTTCGGTGAGCCGTCGACCGCCGCGTCGCCCCCTCCGCTGCCCTCCCCGGTTCCGGGCACGGTGCCGTCGGTGCTGAAGGAGCGCCTCGTCCGCGCCCTCTACCTGGTGGAGCCGCTCCGGGACGGGGGGATCCGCACCTGGATCAGGCTGGTCGAGGAGCAGCTCGGTCCCCTCGACATCGGCGGCGCCACCCCGATGCTCCAACTGACCGCCGTGGTCCGCCGCGCGCTGCGCCACCAGGACGCGGCCATGCTGGACGAGCTGAGCGCCGCTCTGCGGATCATGACGCCCGCGAACGACCCCGCCCTTCCCCGCGTGGACGAACTCATTCGGCAGATCAGGGACATCCGTTATCCCTGATCGGGATCGCGGCCGGACCCGGTCATTCCGATTTCCTGTCCATCATCGGCGAGTGCGGACTCAAAACCCGCGACGCCCTCCGGAGAGTTTGTGTCGAGTGACACAAAAATCCGGTGCAGAGCCCTGGCCAACACCGTTTCCCCGAGATCGTCCAGTGTGTGCAAGGGGATGGCGCTGACATCGAGCAACTGATCGGGCGAGTCCGCTCCTGTATCGGGCATGGATGCACCTCCATGGAAAATGTTATTTTGCGATGAAGGCCACCGCGACGCCGGCCGAATAGGGGATGGCCCGTTTCCGGTGCGGCGCCTGGCTGGAGTGGGGAGTGCCATGCTCGGGCACGGGTCCGCATGATCGAGGAAACCGCTTTTCCGGGCGCGCCGCCGCGCGGCCAGTGGCCGGCGGACCTGGACGTGCCCGCGCTGCTGGCCGGAGGCTGGCGGCCCACCCCCTTCCGGCACTTCGTCCTGAAGGTCGCCAGCCGCTGCGACCTGGCCTGCGACCACTGCTACGTCTACCGGATGAGCGACCAGAGCTGGCGCGGCCGTCCGCACCGGATGCCGCGCCGGGTGCTCGTCCGCACCGCCGGGCGCATCGCCGAGCACGTGCGGGACCACGATCTCGACTCCGTCGCGCTCGTGCTGCACGGCGGCGAGCCGCTGCTGGCCGGGACGGACCTGCTCGGGGACGCCGTCCGCCTGACGCGTGAGGCGGTCCGGGAGACCGCGGGTCCCGGTCCGGACGGCCGCGACCGCGTCCGCGCCGTCGTGCAGACCAACGCCGTCCGCCTCGGCCAGGAGGAACTGCGGCTCTTCGACGCGCTCGGCGTACGGGTCGGGGTCAGCCTGGACGGCACGGCCGCCGCCCACGACCGCCACCGCCGCCACGCCGACGGCCGCGGCAGCCACGCCGCCGTGCACGCGGCGCTCCGGCGGCTCGCCTCCGGCCGCTACCGGCACCTGTTCGGCGGCCTGCTGTGCACGGTCGACCTCCGCAACGACCCGGTGGAGACCTACGAGGCCCTGCTGGAGTACGGCCCGCCCACCGTCGACCTGCTGCTTCCGCACGCGAACTGGTCGCAGGCTCCCGCCGGACGCGACGATCCGGCGGACGCGCCGTACGGCGACTGGCTGGCCGCGGTGTTCGACCGTTGGTACGGGGCGCCCCGGCAGGAGACCGGTGTCCGCCTGTTCCAGGAGATCCTGCATCTGCTGCTGGGCGGGGCGTCCACCAGCGAGGTGGTGGGGCTGTCGCCGGTCGGCGTCGTGGTGGTCGAGACCGACGGGGCCATCGAGCAGTCCGACATCCTCAAATCGGCCTTCCCCGGCGCCCCCGAAACGGGACGGCACGTGTTCGGCGACTCCTTTGACACGGTACTGCTGTCGCCGTTCGTGGCGGCCCGGCAGATCGGCGCGGGGGCGCTGTGCCCGGCCTGCCTGTCCTGCCCGGTGAAAAACGTGTGCGGGGGCGGCCATTACGCGCATCGCTACCGTCCGGGCAGCGGTTTCAGAAATCCTTCGGTGTACTGCGCGGATCTTCTCCGCCTCATCCTGCACATCCGATCCAGGGTCGCCGCCGACCTTTCGCGGACGGCGGCCGAGCGAAAGGCGGCACATGGAGATCCGCTACCACCGGCCGCCGGCTGAGATCGTGCGGGAAATGGCCGCGGGCGCGGGCGGCGTTCCCGCGATGCGGATGCTCGGCGACATCCAGACCAGCCGGCATCTGCTGCTGCTGCGCGGTGTGGCGGAACTGGCGCGCGCGTCCGGACGCCCCGGTACCGCAGGACGTGTCGGCGCGGCCTACCGGATGCTCGCGGACCTGCAGACGGCCCACCCGGAGGCGGTTCGCCAGGTGGTCAGGCATCCCGCGGTCGGCGCGTGGGCGGGCCAGGCGATCCGGGAGGCCCGCCGCGACGGCACGTCCCGCGGTCTGGAACGGCTCGGCGCGCTCGCGGCGGCGGCGGCGATCCGCGCGGGCACCGGCGCCACCGTCACCGTCCCGGTGACCGGCGGGAAGCTGATGCTGCCCTCGGTGGGCATGGCCGCCCTGCCGGGGCGCGTCCCGTCCGCGACGGTGCGTGTCGCGGGCGCGGGCGCGGTGGTGGAGGCGCCGGGCGCGAGGGTCGCGATCCCTGCCGACTGGGGCCGCGAAGCGCCCGGCTGGCTCGGCCTGCGCCGCCTGACGGTGTCGTCGGAGGGGCTGTCCCTGGACGTCCTCGTCGACGACCTCGACCCCTACCGGCTGCCCGCCGTCCCGCTGCGCGGCAGGCTGCCGGACGCCGAGCTGGCGCGCTGGCGGGACGATCTCGCGGCGGCCTGGCGCTGGCTGGTCCGCCGCCACCGTCCCACCGCCGAGGAGGCGGGGGCCGGTATCCGGGTGGTGACACCGCTGGCCGACCGCGGTTCCAGCCGGAGCAGCGCCAGTTCCCGCGAGGTGCACGGCAGCGTCGCGTTCTCCTCCACCGGCGACGCCCGCGCCCTCGCCCTGGTCCTCGGGCACGAGGTGCAGCACGTGAAGCTGGCGGCACTGATCGAGGCGGTGCCGATGATCCGACCCGGCCATGACGGGCGGTACTACGCCCCGTGGAGGGAGGACCCCCGCCCGGTGTACAGCCTGCTCCAGGGCGCCTACGCGCACCTCGGCGTGACGGCCTTCTGGCGGCGGGAGCGCCGGTGGTCGCCTGGCGACCTGCACGCGCACGCCGAGTTCGAGCGCTGGCGGGCGGCGGCGCTGCTGGCATGCGCGAGCCTCCTGTCCAGGGACGGCCTGACCCCGGCCGGGGTGGATTTCGTCCGCGAGATGTCAGGAACCCTGAGTTCGTGGGGCCGCGAGGAGCCGGTGCCCGCCCCGGCGAGGCGGATGGCCCACCGCGAGGCGGCACGCCACCAAGCCCTCTGGACCCGACGCAACCGCAGCGAGGCGACCATCTGAATCATCGGAGGCCACGGGCCCCGATTCCCCAGCCGCCGTCCGGGCGTGCTCGCTGCAGGGCGTCGCGGAACGCGTCGGTCGGGTCCGCCTCGGGCAGCGCACGCTCCATCGCGGCGATGGCCTCGCCTGGATCGGCTCCGGTGCGGCGCATCGCGTACAGGGCGCCGATGGTGGGGGTCCTGCTGTAGGCCGCGACGCAGTGCACCAGCACCACGTGCCCGGCGGCGCGCAGTCGTTCAATGGCGGTGACGGTGTCGTGCAGGACGAAGTCCAGGTTCTCGTTCTCCGCCGGGTCGTCGGTGTCGGCCAGCCGGACCTCGAGCCAGTGCGGCGTCCGCGCCAGGACCGCCTCCTCGTCCTGCTCGCCGACGGTGCACAGCGAGACGACCGCGGTCACCCCCGGGGGCATCGCCCGCAGGCCGGCGAGGTCGGCGAGCAGGAGACCGGGGTCGTCCGGATGCGGCTCGGTGACCGCGGGACGGTGCCCGCCGCCGTAGACGGGGCGCGCGTACGTCCCGCCGGTGGCGACCGTGGCCGCGAGGGCGACGAGGTCGCGCGACCTCAGGCCCGGACGGCCGTGCAACTCCAGCCGCCACCGCGCGGGGACGGCCGACGCCCCGTAGGCCGCGCCGAGCAGGCCGCCCGCGATGGCGGCGACGTCCCGGCCACCGCGCGTCGCCTCCTCCAGCGCCAGCCGCAGGTGATCGGCGCGGAACGAGCCGGCGGACGGCTCGTCCTCCGGGACCTCGGTCGTGGTGATCGCGCACCAGGCCGCCTGGAGCGCCTCCACCACCCGGCCGGTGCGGGTGAAGTCCTGCGTCCGGGCCTGCTCTGCCTTCTTCAGCCGCTCGGCCCACCGGGTGCGGCCGGGTTCGGCCAGCCGATCGAGACCGGCACGGGCGTCGAGGCGGCCGGTGAGAACGGCGTGCCGGACGGCGTGGCACCACAGCACACAGGCGTCGCCGGCCTCCGGGTCGTCATGGGTGAGGGCGCTGAGCGCGGCCTCCGCGAGACCGTCGGGGTCGTCGAGGAACGCGAGCGCGACCGGGGCGGCGCGCATGAGCGAGCCGTTCCCCGCGGTGCGCTCGCGGGAAACGGCCAGGTCAGCACCGGCGATGGCCGTTTCGGCGAGCACAATCGCCGTGAAGGTGTCGTCGGTCCATTCCCCTGGAGACTCATGTCCGGCGCCGAGCGCGTCCCCGGCGGCGGCGGCGAGCAGAACGCCGCAGGCACGATCCAGTTGGGCGGTACTGAGGTCCACAATGCCCAATTATGTGGCGGTCATAGGCCGTGGCGGCGGTCGCCCAGGATCTGTTCGCATACGCGGGCTTCGGATTCGGCCGAGAACGGGTCGTTGCGGGCCTGCACTGCGTGGCGGGTGTCCTCGGCGATGAGGTCGGCGTTGACGGCTCCGGCCGCGGTCGCCCCGGAAGCGGCGGACGCGAGCACGTTCGCGTTGGGGTCGGCGAGGTTGCCCGCGACCCACACCCCCGGGACGGAGGTGAGACCGGTCTGGTCGGCGGCGATGTGCGTGCCGAGGCCGTTCGGGTGCGGGACGGGCGCCAGCCCGAACGCGGTCAGGACGTCCGCGCGCGCGACAGGACGGGGCGCCACGGCCAGCGCCCGCAGCGGGACCAACTCACCACTGTCCAGGCGCACACCGGTGAGGCGGTCGTCGGCGATCTCAAGACCGGTCACCTCACCGGTCAGCACCGTGATCCGCCGTGCGGCCAGTTGCTCGGCCTCCTCAGGGGTGGGGCGGGGGCCCGTGTGCTGCAGCAGGGTGAGCCGGTCGGTCCACTGCCGGAACAGCAGAGCCTGGTGGACGCTCTTCGCGCCGGTGGCCAGGACGCCGATCGGCTGGTCGCGGATCTCCCAGCCGTGACAGTAGGGGCAGTGCACCACGTCACGCCCCCAGCGCGACGCGATGCCCGGAACATCGGGCAGATCGTCGATGACACCGGTCGTCACCAGCAGACGCCGCGCCCGCACGGTGCGACCCGTGTCGAGTTCGACCGCGAACCCGTCGCCGTCCTTCGCCGCGCTCCGCGCCCGGCCGGTCTGGACTTCTCCTCCGTAGCCGGCGACCTCGCGGCGTCCCGCCTCCAGCAGGTCACCCGGCGGGACGCCGTCGCGGGAGAGGAAGCCGTGCATGTGCGCGGCCGGTGCGTTGCGGGGCCGACCGTCGTCGATCACCAGGACCGACCGCCGGGCACGTCCGAGCATGAGCGCCGCGCTCAAGCCCGCCGGGCCGCCACCGACCACTGCCACGTCATACCGACCCAACTGGGGATTCATCGTGACCACCTCCGCCGCCAACGTGCCCCAGCCCCGGCGCCTCTGGCAAAAATCTGTGCAAAAACAGCAAAACACCATGACAGTGGACGGATGAGCGATGACGTCGATGCCGTGCTGGCGGCGGTCGGGCCCCGGCTGCGCGACCTGCGGCGCCGCCGCGGCGCCACCCTGACCGCCGTGGCGGAGACCACCGGCATTCCGATCAGCACCCTGTCCCGGCTGGAGTCCGGGCGTCGCAAACCGGGCCTGGAACTGCTGCTTCCGCTGGCCAGGGCCTACCAGGTGCCGATCGACGAGCTCGTCGGCGCCCCGGCCGACCTGGACCCCCGGGTGTACCCGAAGCCGTTCACCCGCAACGGCATGACCGTCGTCCCGCTGACCCGCAAACCCGGCGGCCTGCAGGCGTTCAAGCACATCCTGCCCGCCGGCCTGACCGCCGGTCGCGAACCCGATCCCCGATCGCACGAGGGGTACCACTGGCTGTACGTCCTCAACGGACGGCTGCGCGTCGTGCTCGGCGACCGGGACTTCGTCCTCACCGCCGGAGAGGTCGCCGAATTCGACACCCACCTACCGCACTGGTTCGGCAATGCCGATGAGCGCCCGGTGGAATTCCTCAGCATCCTCGGCCCCCAGGGAGAACGCGTCCACATCAAAGCCCGCTACCGGCCCGACTAGGCTACTTGGACTCAATCCGACCCATGTGCTCCGGCAGAGAACTCTGCGCCGTCCAATCGTCTGCAATGCCGAGTGCATGGCGAAGGTACGCCAAGGTGATCCGCTGGATCAGGGCGACGCGCTCGGGATTCTCATCTGTCGTTTCCTGGACCTCGTAGCCGGCGATCCCGCCGAGCGAGTGCTCCGCCCCGAACAGCGTGAGCAGGCTCTTGGGGCCCGGGCTCAGGAAGTACGGGTCGGCGAGCCAATCGGGCCCCCTGACCGAAAGCGGGGAGTCGTCCTTGTCCCCGGCGACCACGAGGGCCGGCGTGGTCATGGTCGCGAAGTTCGGGTTCATGAACGGGAAATGCTCGGCCGCGAACGGTGTCAGATCGGCTCCGCCCTTTCCGGCCGTGGCGAGCAGCACGCCCGCCTTGATCCGCGAGTCGGACAGGTCTTCTTCCGTCCTGCTCACCGGGTCGAGGACGCGCAGGCCCAGCAGGTTGCCCGCCGTCTGGCCGCCGAAGGAGTGCCCGGCCGCGGCGACGCGGCTTCGGTCGAGCCGGCCGCCAAGACCGGGAACGGCGGCTTCCAGCAGGTCAAGCCGGTCGAGGACGCGCTTCATGTCCTCGACGCGGAAACGCCAGAGCCGCGGTGTGCGGGGATCGTCCTGGGGCAGGCCGACCGTCCTGGAGTCGAGATGGGTCGGCTGGATCACCACGAAGCCGTGAGCGGCCCAGAAGTCGGCCAAGGGGCCGTAGGCGTTCAGCGACGAGCCGAAGCCGTGCGAGAACACGATGACCGGAAGTTCACTGCCGATGATCGGTGCGGACACCTTGACCCGCAGGTCCTCGCCACGGCCCGGTGCGTCCAGCACCACCGGCTTCACCGCGACGATCGCCGCGCCCGTCGTTTCTGATGCGATCATGCGGTTACGTTAAAACCTGACGTTGACGTCAGAGGCAAGGGGCATGATGCGCATCGGCGAACTCGCCGCCAGGACGGGCGTCAGCGTTCGGGCGCTGCGGTACTACGAGGAGCAGGACCTGCTCGCCTCCGAACGCAGCCCCAGCGGCCAGCGGCACTATGAGGACAGCGCGGTCGACCGCGTCGAGCTGATCCAGCAGTTGTACGCCGCCGGGTTGCCGAGCAAGTCGATCCTGGAACTGCTGCCGTGCGTCGTGAACGGTGAGGCCACGCCCGAACTGCTCGACCGGCTTTCCGTCGAACGGGACCGCATCGACAGCCGGATCGGCGACCTCGTGGGCGCCCGGGACAGGCTCGACACCCTCATCACCACCGCCACCGCGAACTGGCGAACAGGCCACCGCTGCCGCCCCCAATGACCGCCCGCCGGGCCGTATCGTCCGTTCCGGGCGCTACATCTGTGCTTTGCAGTGGTCGACGATCGCGCGGATCTCCTCATCGGAGACATAGGCGTTCTGGAGCCGCATCGGCTTGCTCGCGCCCATCGGCAGGAACAGAGCGTCGCCCTGCCCGACCAGCTTCTCGGCGCCGGGCTGGTCGAGGATGACCCGGCTGTCGGACAGCGAGGAGGTCGCGAACGCCAGCCGGGACGGCACGTTCGCGCTGATCAGCCCGGTCACCACGTCCACGCTCGGCCGCTGCGTGGCCAGCACCAGATGGATCCCCGCCGCGCGCGCCAGCTGGGTGATCCGCACCACCGAGTCCTCCACGTCGCGCGGCGCCACCA
>NZ_JBHSON010000152.1:0-17118 GCF_042656285.1 Actinomadura rugatobispora
ATCCAGTAGGTCAGACGGACGATGGTAGAAGATCACCCGTTCTACTGGATCTCCGTTCCCACGTCTCCAAGATCCACCAAACCCCTGGACAACCAGCCCACAGGCCTAACTACCCGGCATTGGACCTAGCCGCCGTCCTTGATGCCGCCCGCAGCGACCAGGCGGTCGTTTACGGCGCGACATACGGCAGCTATCTGGCCCAGGTGTTCGGAGTGTGGCACCCGGACCGGGTCGCCGGAATGGTGCTCAACTCACCAATGCAGTCGGCCGACGACGTCGAGGCCGTCCGCGCCCACCGTCGGGAGCTTCTCTTGACGGGGCCGGGCCATGCGGCGACGGCTGCGGAGGCGGGCCGCGGGTGAATCATGATCTCGGATGTCAATGGAGGCGAGATGTTGATCAAGGCCGCTGGGGGTGGGCTGGTCCGAGCTTTCACCGGGGTTCTGGTGCTGCTCGCGGCGGTCTTGACGGGATGCGGGCCGGGCGGAGATCCGCCTTCGCAGCGCCCTGCCCCGACGAGTTGGTGGAAACCCGAACCCGGGCAGTTCTCGAACTGGGATTGGCAGATCGACGAGCCCTACGATCTGAGTGCGCGCCGCGACATGTACGACCTGGACCTCTTCGATCTGGCCCCGGCGGGCTCGCAACTCCGCTATCGCGACGGTGAGGCGATCGACCTTCCGCCGGGGCCGCTGGCCGGAATGATCGACGTGCTGCACGCCCGGGTCCCCCGGCCGGTGGTGATCTGTTATCTCGACACCGGCGCGTACGAGCACTACCGGCCTGACGCGCCGAGGTTTCCCGGGCACCGTGCACACGCCACGGAGATACCGGACCGGCCGGAGCCACCGAAACCGGGTTCGGTCATCGGCTGGAACACCGGCTGGGAGGAGGAACGGTGGCTCGACATCCGGAAGGCCTCACGCGGAGCCTTCGCCGAGATCATCTGGGCCCGGCTGGACCTGGCCAGACGGATCGGCTGTGACGGCGTGGAGCCGGATCAGAACAACCTGCTCGGCAACGCCCCCGGGTTCGCCGTCACATTGGCCGACCAGCTGTCCTGGTACCGCGAGGTCGCCGCCCAGGCACACAGGCGGGGCCTGTCGGTCGGGATGAAGAACGGTCATGACCAGCGTGGAGCCGCCGCCGCGCTGGTCGATGTCTTCGACTGGGCCCTGCCCGAAGAATGCGCCGAGCACGGCGAGTGCGCGGAACTCGAGGTGTTCATCAAACGGGGCAAGGCGGTCTTCGCCGTCGACTACGAAGGCTCGGTCGATCCGGCGACGGCCTGCCGGGCGCACCGCCGCCACGGTTTCGATGGGCTCATCAAGGACGAGCCGCCCACCGCCCGCCACCGCCGGCAATGCAGCCGCTGACCACAGAACTGATCTTGTACCGCGATCTCCAAGTCGTCGAAAGACTTGCCGAAGAACACCCTGCACTTCCCGGGGTCATATGCATGTCCGGAACGACTTCGGAACCTGGCCGAGTGCGCCTGCAACTCTGCCACTGCGGGATGGCCGGGCCAGTAGGCGATGGGATCTCGGCGTTCTCGGCCGTCCTGTCAAACCGTGGGAGCGGCTGCGCTCTGGACGGGGCCATCACTCGACCCATTCCGAGCCCCGGCACGAAGCCGGAAGGCTTCGATTCCTGCTGTGAGGGCGCGGACCGCTGGCTTCCCGCTGAGTATGGGTTCGCGACGGCGCAGCCGGGCGATGGCGATCACCTCGGCCGCGATGTGGTTCCGCCGAGCTCGCTCAAGCGGGGCGTCCATGCGGGAGAGTTCGGCTGTGCGAGCGCGCCGACGGCGGCATCACGGTCTCCTCGACCTACCCACGGGCCGTCGTCGCCGCCCAGGGCTCCTTCGGAGCCCGTCCCCCGTCGACCAGACGAGTGGTCACTGATGCTCCTGGGATCTGTGGCACGCCCGCCCGCTTGAGTATCTCTAGTGGGACTCGTAGGCACGTTCAAGGGTGGTTGGGAGTCTCGCCGAGCACGTCCCGCGCGGCGTGTGCGAACGCGTCAACTCGGGCGTTGGATTTGCTGGTAAGCCACGCCAACGCCGTCTGCGAGCGCGGGATTCCTTCGATCGGCACGAAGGCCACACCGGGATAGCGGTAATGCTCGGCGAAAGAAGTGATGGTGATGTGCACGACCTTACCGAGCGCGACGAGCGGGAGAAGTTCACTCATCGTGTGGACGGCTCGCCGCGGAATGAGTCGGCCGGCGGGTGTGCGCGGAGGAATGAACGCGTCCATCAGTTCGGCGGGTATTCGCGGCATGACCGTCACCGTGACGCCGGCGAGGTCCTCCGCCGTCACATCGGTGCGGCGCGCGAAGGGGTGGTCGACGGCCACGGCGAGCAGCCGGGCCTCGTCGGTGATCACTGGTCCGATGGTCAGGTCGGGCGCGGAGTTCGGCAGCCTCAGCACGACCGCGTCGCCCTGGCCGGACCGCAGCCATTCGAGCTGCGATTCGATGGCGACCTCACGGACCACCACGCGGCAAGCCGGATGGCGGGCCTCGAATGTGCGGACGATGTCGGTCAGATGGGGGCCACTGTAAGTGGGCGGGTCGAGCATGCCCAGGTGGAATGTTCCTGCCACGCCGCGGGTCGCATCCTGCGCCGCGCGTAAGGCGGACACGAGCGCTTCGTGCGCGGGGTGAAGCGAATCCCGCAACTGGATGCCCAGCGGGGTGAGGCCGACTCGCCGACTGGTGCGGTCGAACAGCTGCCCGCCAAGCCGGGACTCCAGCGCGCGAATGGACTGGCTGACGCGTGAAGGAGTGAGCCCCACCTTTTCCGCGGCACGCCCGAAATGCAGTTCCTCGGCTACGGCGAGGAACGTGCGGATCTCACGCAACTCGATCCCGTCGACCATGTAGCGACTCTACATGGTGCCGGAAGGAATGTGTTCTTGATAGGCCTGTCCGCGCCCGGTGACGATGGTCGCGTCGGATCGTCATGGGCTCGGAAGGAGTCTGAATCATGGTTGCTCGGATTGCCGTCGTCTACTATTCCGCGACCGGAAACGTGCATGGCATCGCGCGGTCGTTCGCCGAAGGAGCCGCCGAGACAGGCGCCGATGTCCGGCTGCTGCGCGTGGCGGAGACCGCGCCGGCGCATGCCGTCGAGCGCAACCCCGACTGGCGAGCACATTTGGACGCCACCGCCCACCTGCCACTGGCCACACTGGATGACCTGGTGTGGGCCGACGGATACGCCGTCGGCACCCCTACCCGGTTCGGTAACGTTGCCGCCCAATTGAAGAGCTACCTGGACACCACGGGTGGGATCTGGGAGGCCGGCCATCTCGCCGGCAAGCCGTTCACCGCGTTCACCAGTACCGGGGAGCGCCACGGCGGGCAGGAGTCGACGCTCCTCGCGCTCTACAACGTGGCCTATCACTGGGGCTCGGTCATTCTTCCCACCGGCTATGTGGACTACGACATCATTCACGCGGCCGGCGGCAATCCCTACGGGATCAGTAACGTCTCCGGCGACGGCGAGCCGACCAAGGATCAGCTGCGCGCCGCGCACTTCCAGGGTGGTCGGCTCGCCCGCGTCGCCGCCGCACTGGCGCCGCTGCGCGTCGCCTAGGCCAAAGGAGTCTCAATGACCGAGTCAAGCCGGTCGCGTCACCGGTGGGGCGGAGGTGAACGTTCCTCTGTCACGCGGCATCGCCCGCACCACATCGACGCGGCGGCGCGCGAGCGGCATGACCACCTGGTCGTGTACGCGCTCTTCAGAGCGTTTGAGTAGGTAGTCGTTGCGGGCTGCGCCGGGACGCATCCAGGCGGTCTTGGCCGCTTTGAGGAAGAGGCGCCGCTATCGCCGGTCGTAGTTCTTCGGACGGTGCAGACTGCCGTGACGCCGAACCGATTCGCGTGGAGCCGAGGCCAGGTTCTGCGTGGGCGGCCAGACGCCTGCGTCGGGCTACCTCGACAGGTCACCCACGATCGCGATGGACTCGGTCCCCAGGATCGGCCCCATGCCGGGCAGGGAACCGATGATCTCGACGCGCGGGTTGGCGTGGAAGCCCTCACAGGTATGCCCGTCGATGTCCTTGAGCCGCGCGTCCAGGTCCAGCGGACGGGGCGCCGACTCGCGCTCCAACGCCGCAAGCCCGCCTCTGCCCCGGCAGACCGGTGTGCTGGGCTTGGACGACGGCCATGGCCGCGATCCGGGCGCCGCGCTTCGTGCGGCGCTTCAGCCAGGCGCCGTCAGGCACTCGACGCCGACACGGCGCACCCCGGACGGAGTCTGGTACGCGGTCGGCATGATGATCCGCCCTTGGCGACCTAGTGGTCGAAGCGCAGGCTGATGCCCTGCAACCAGCCGGACTTGGTCGGCGATCAGATCGGCGCGGTGACCGGCCACCAGCCGCAGCTGGTGACCGGTTCGGCGGGCGGGGCCAGCGGGTCAAATCAAGGCGCATCTGGGCGGTGTCGGCGATGTCTACCCCTCACCGCAGTTGGCCCTCCGGTTCGCCTTGCGGGCCGGAATCAAGGCCACGCCCGGCCTTGGGCAACCAGCAGCGTGGCGGCCGTGCCAGCGATGTCCGCCGCCCACACCGCCTGGTCGGGCAGTTCGACGGCGGTGCCGATCAGCTCCAGAATCGCGGCCTCGTCATTGACGACCTTGTGCGAAGACACCAGGACGACCGTCCGGTGGTGATACCGGCCCAGACCCGTGTCCTTGCCTCGTGCGAGTGTCCTGCTCCATTCTGCATCGTCGTGGTCTACGGAGCACTCCGCCGCCAAGTCCCTGATCAGCGCTGCCCGCAGCGGTCGAAGCGTTCTGGAAGATCGGGCGGCCATTCCTTGCAAACCGCCGACGGCAAACCGCCATCAGCCGCACCCGGTCCCCGAGACCACCAACCCTTTTAGGGAACATCATGCGAACTAAGCCCCAACACGCCGATGTGTTCTCGCCCCCTGTTCTCTGCCTCGCGGTAAGCGCGTTCGTCATGGGCACCGCCGAGTTCGTCATCACAGGTCTCCTGCCCGACGTCGCGGCCGGCCTCGGCACCTCACTCTCGGCAACGGGCATGCTGATCTCGGCGTACGCGCTGGCGATCGTCGTGGGCGGCCCCGTCTTCGTGGCGATCGGCACGCGACTGCCGCGGCGCCGACTGCTCATGTCCGCCGCGACGGTGTTCGTCATCGGCAACGTGTGCGCGGCACTCGCTCCGAGCTTCCCCGCGCTGGTGGCGAGCCGCGTCCTCAGTGCCCTCGGGCAGGGAGCGTTCCTGCCGATCGCAACGGTGGTCGCCGCGGAACTGGTCGCCCCGCGACATCGATCCCGCGCGATCGCGCTCGTGTTCGCCGGAGGAACGGCGGCCAATGTGGCCGGCACCCCCCTGGGCACACTGCTGGGGCAACAACTCGGCTGGCGGGTCACGTTCTGGGCGGTTGCCGGGCTCGCCGCAGCGGCCCTCGTCCTGAGCCGGGCCACCCTGCCGGTCAGCCCACCACCGGCGACCCCGCCCACCCTGCGCACTGAGCTCGGCGCTTTCGGCCGAGCGCAGGTCTGGTTCACGCTGACGATCGGCATGGCCGCCTTCGGCGGTCTGTTCGCCATGCTGACCTACGTCACGCCGCTGCTCACCTCGGTCAGCGGCTTCACCGAGTCCGCCGTCGCGCCCCTGCTCGCCCTCTTCGGGCTCGGGCTTCTCGTCGGCAACGCGCTCGGCGGGTGGGTCGGCGAGCACGCCCCGCTACGTGCGCTCGGGGTGGCCCTCGCCGTCCTCGCGGCCGGCCTCACCACCCTCGCCGCCGGCGCATCCCACCCCCTGCTCGCGGCATCGGCATTGGCCCTGGTCGGTGCCGCCGCCTTCGCGGTCGTCGCACCGTTCCTGACCAGGCTCGTCGACCAGGCCGTCGAGGCGCCGCTGCTCGCCGCCGCAGCCGGCGGCTCGGCGGTCAATCTCGGAGCCGCGGTCGGCTCCCACCTGGGCGGCATGTCGCTGCCTCACCTTGGTTTTGTCGGGCCGCCCACGGTCGGGGCGGTCATTGCATCGGCCGGGCTGGTCGTCGTTGTCGGCGCCGTGGTCCACTCCCACTGGAAGGAGCGTGAGAACAGCGGCTCTGTCGCTCTTCCGGCAGTAACGGAAAACCAACCTCCGAGAGAAGGACGCGGTGGCACCGAAGGTGAAAACCGGCTCGGCCGTACAACCGTGCGCCCCGGTCAAGCCGCAGACCGCGGATGAACGAGTGCAAACGGGGCAAGTCCCCTCCTTCCACACTGTCCTTACCCGACGAGTACAGGATCACCGCCCTGCGCTACTTCGTGCTCAATGCCACCGGCCACAAGAGCCACGCAACGCCGCTTCGCCCCGACTCGGCAACCCGCAGGTGGACGGGTGGGTCACGACGTCCGTCTCGGCTGTGTACGGGGGTCCGGCGGAAGGCCCAGGACTCCGGCGGCCGGGAGACCAGCGCCGATCATCGCCAGCAGCGCGGCGGCATTGCGAGGTGACTGGCCATGATGCTCCTCCTGTTCGGTTCCAGGGCGAGGCGAAGCGGCGGAGCACGAACACCGCGCACTGGTTCGACATCTCCGCCGCCCGCCGCGACCTGGAGCGGGCGTCGGCGCTGATCTGGTCACGCCCCCGGAACTGGTGTTCACCAGCAGCGCGCGGGCGTGCACCAGCACCAGCGGGTCGTTGTCCACGTGCACGACCTTCGACTCGGGGGACCACGTCCACCAGGTAGTACTCGCCCAGGGTCGTTCGGCTGGCCGATACAACGACCAGCATCGTCGTACCGCCGGCGAGTACCGTGACACGCCACTTGGCGGCCAGGCCCACGCTGATCACGAAGGTGTTGCACGTCACGTGCCCGCTCGGGTAGGCCCAATCCTGGGGGGCACCGGCGGCCCCGGACGCCGAAAGGCCACCTGCAGGCGCAGTGTGGCGAGGCAGACCGCGAGCAACACCCCGCACCGTGGGAGGCCGCCACAACAAGCCGACCACGGTGGCCGTCAAAACGGCGATGTCGGCTAGCGTTCCGACGTCGTCTCAGGCCGCGAGTACAGGTGGCCGACGATCCAGGAGTCCAGTGGAGGAACGCGATCGCCGCGGCGCGAGATCTATCAGGTACCTGCCGGAGGTGTTCACGAGTGGCCCTGACCCAGGGTGATGTGGCCGACTTTGAGTCGCTTCCCGCAGCGGGTGTGATCGTTTCCCAGATCGAGGCATCGGCGAGGTGTCTGGTTATTGCGCGTCTGGTCGAACATCCGGCGGCAGGCGCCATGTGCCCGCTGTGCGGCCGTTTGATAGATCATCAGGGTTGGGCGTCAGTCACTGATGTCGGAGGCGCTTGACCTTGGGCGCGGCGGCCGACGGCGAACTCGCCGCGAGCAGGTCCTCTTTGACGCGTTCGGGGCCGGGCTTTCATGCCAGGTTGAACGTCGGCCAAGCGGTCGGAAGGTCGTGATCGAGGCTCACGTGCCGCTGTGTTCGGGGTCTGCAGGCCTGTGACCCGGTCTTTTGTGTACCGGTCTCTACCGCCATCCAGGTGGCTCGAATGTCCCGATGATGCGGCCGCGGCCCACCGTTTTCTCGGCGATGGCGGCCAGCCCCTCCCGAAGCGGAGCCCCATGTGCCAAGGCGACCCGCTCACTGAGCGCGTAGACCGTGAAGCGATAGCGGTGCCGCTCACCTCTGGGCGGGCACGGCGCGACATAGTCGGTCCCGTCACTGGTGTTCAGTGACTCCACGGCCTTGGCGGGCCTGGCGCCCTCGATGACTTGGCTGGTGTTCCCATCGATGTTGGCGACGACCCAGCTCACGTACCCGCCGGTCGAGGTGTCCAGGACGTCGGCCACGATCGCGAACGCGGTGGTCGTGCCCGGCGGGGCGCCTGACCACCGCAGCGGCGGGGTCTGGCCGGACCCGCCGTACGCAGCGCACGCGTACCGCGCGGGCAGGGCCTGGGTGTCCGCGAACGCCGGACTGGTCACGGTGAGTTCCGCGGTCTCCACACTTCCGAACAGCGCGGAGTCAGTGAGCCCGCATCCACCCGCCAGCATCGCCGCCCACGTCAGGGCGGCCCCCCTCATCAGCGCATGTGGACGCACCCGTCCCCGGCCGGTGACCGGACGAGGTCTCCGCCACGTCATCGGGAACCGATGATCAGGTGCGGTCGCATGTGGTCACCACCTCGGACGTAGGGCATAGTCTCCAAGCGAGGTTATTATTACATTAGTAGTAGCGTAGGGGTTGAGACTCTTGAGGCGGAGAGCGCTTGGACAACTGGAGTCGGAGGTGCTCGCGGCGCTGGCGGCGCTGGGCGGCACGGCCGGAACGGCGGAACTGCAGGCCCGGCTGGAGGGGCATTCCGCGTACACCACGGTCAACACGATCCTGTTCCGGCTTCACGAGAAGGGGCTGGTCACCCGCGCCCGCGTGGGACGCCACTACCGGTACCGGCTCGCCGTCGACGAGTCCGAGCTCGTGGCCGACAGGATGCACGACCATCTGCGGCACGCCAGCGATCCGGGCACCGCGCTGAGCCGGTTCGTCCAGGCGCTCAGCAACGACGAGGCGCGCAAGCTGCGCGAGATCCTCAACCGATCAGGAGATGCGGAGTGAACTGGTTCACCTTCCTTCCCGTCGTCCTCATGGCGGCGCTGAGCATGACCCTCGGCAGGGTGCCGTTACCGCTGCACCCCACCTGGTCGGCGCGGCTGCTGGCCACCACCGGCGCGATGACCGTCATGGCGGTGCTCGGCACCGGCGTCTTCCTCACGGTCAACTACGGCGCGACACTCGCTCCCGGCGCCGCCGCCCACATGCCCGAGTGGGCGTTGTTCGGGGACGACACCCCCGTCCCGGCCATGGCGGGGATACCCGCGACCCTGCTGACCGTCGCCGGCGTCCTGGTCATGACCCATCGGGTGGTCCGGCTGGTGACCGACCTTCGCACCGCCCAGTCGGAGGCGCAGAAGCCGCTGGAGACGGCGGTCCCGATAGCCGTCGCAGTACCCGGACGCCGCGGGGGCGTGCTGCTGTCACGAGGGCTCCTGAACGCCCTGACCCCCAAGGAGCTCCAGGTCGTCTTCGAGCACGAACGCTCCCACCTGCGACATCATCATCATCGTTATCTGGCGGCCGGCGTCATGGCCGCGACGCTCCTCCCTCCCCTGAGGCCGCTTGACGGGAGACTGCGCCTGGTGGTGGAGCGGTGGGCCGACGAGGACGCAGCGGAGGCCATCGGCGACCGCGCCCTCGTCGCCCGCACGATCGCCAAGGTCGCCTTGGCCCAGTCACCGGGGGATGTCTCCGAGCCGACGACCGCCTTCGCCCAGTCCGGTGTCGTCCAGCGTGTGGAGGCACTGCTGGGACGCCCGCCCGCCAAGAACACCGTCAGCGGTCCGCTGCTGTTCGCCGGCAACGGCTTCCTCACCAGTTCGCTGACCGCCGCCACCCTGCATCTCGACCACGCGATCACCTCCACCCTGCTGGCCGTGCTCGCACTCAGGTGAATCCCCACCGCGGCCGGGGGCGTTGAGTCAACGCCGGGCGCGGACTGATCAGCGTTCCAGGACGTGACGACGGTGACGCATCGGCCGAGCGCGGTTCACCGGTCTCACAGGTCGAATTCCGCCGGTTGCAGGCCCACGACGAAGCACGCCTCACGGACGACGGCCTTCTCGGTGTCGTCGAAGTCGCCGTCGGCGCCACCGATGATGATGCCGATCTGGATGACGGCCCTGGCCTCGGACGGGTTCTTCTTCACCCTGCCGATGTCCTGGAGGACCGAGACCTTGCCGAAGGCGAAGTCGGCGGTGAGCTTGGACACGTAATCGTTGAAGCGGTGCTGCAGGTCATCGGCCGGGAAGTTCTGCAGCACCTCGTTGCCGGCGATGAGGGACGCGGTCCGCTGCCTCTCGGAGGGATCGACACTGCCGTCGGCTGCCGCGACCAAGGCGCACATCGCCATGCTGGCATCTCGGAACGCTCCGCTCTTCAGTTCGTTCTTCTTACTGAGAAGCTGCGACTGCATCTGCTGCGTGGACTCGCGCAGTTTCTTCCACAGAGCCATCGGACTCTCCTCCCGTGACGTGTCCGGCTTCCTGGAGCCTAACTGATCTGCTACAAGTGTAGTAGCACATCGGGCGGCCCGGCCGGCACGGCCGGTGAGCCACCGAACAGCCGATACGGAAGGAAACACAGCATGGGCGTCAGCCTGTCCAAGGGCGGCAACGTCTCCCTGACCAAGGAGGCGCCGGGACTCTCGGCGATCACTGTGGGACTCGGCTGGGACGTGCGCAGCACGACCGGCGCCGACTTCGACCTGGACGCCAGCGCACTGCTGCTGGACGAGTCGGGCAAGGTGCCCTCCAACCAGCACTTCGTGTTCTTCAACAACCTGCGCAGCCCGGACGGTTCCGTGGAGCACACCGGCGACAACCTCACCGGGGAAGGAGAAGGGGACGACGAGCAGATCAAGGTGAACCTGACGGCGGTTCCGGCCGAGGTCGCACGCATCACCTTCCCGGTATCGATCCATGAGGCCGACGCACGCGGGCAGAACTTCGGCCAGGTGCGCAACGCCTTCATCCGCGTCGTCAACCAGGCCGACGGCACCGAACTGGCCCGCTACGACCTCACCGAGGACGCTTCCACCGAGACCGCCATGGTCTTCGGCGAGCTCTACCGCAACGGCGCCGAGTGGAAGTTCCGCGCCATCGGCCAGGGGTACGCCTCAGGTCTGTCGGGAGTGGTCAAGGACTTCGGCGTCGACGCCTGATCCCAGCCGCACACCCACGTTCGGCCCGCCGTCCAAGTGCGACGTGGATGCGAAAACACGCACGATCCCCTGCTCAGCGCCTGTTCAGCCCTCACGCGCATGCGCGGGCAGCGACGACGGAGGCACGCCTCCTCCTGGAGGATCGGGACTCTCCAGGAGGAGGCATCGATTCCTACGCGCACGAGCGGGCGGGCGTCCGGACGTCCACGACGTCGCGCCGGTGAAGTGACGGCAGCGGCCATCCTCACCGCTGCGCCGACCGCACGCCTATCCACATCCGGATCGACAACTCACGTCGCCCGCCGCCGCGGCACATGCCACTCAGAACGAGTTCACTCCTCCTCGAAGCTCTCGGTGGCTTCCTCGTAGGCCTGCTCGTAAGCGTCCTCGTAAGCGTCCTCGACCGCTTCCTCCACCGCCTGCTCGTAGACGGCGGCCTGGTAGGCGTTCGCGGCCGCGGCGTCGGCTTCCGCCGCCGCATCCTCGTCGCCGTCCTCATCGTCATCGTCGTCCACCAGTTCGTTGACGACCGCCCCGGCCACGAACCCGGCCGCCACGCCGCCCACGGCACCGGCGGCGACCCCGCCCCAGCCCGGTCCATGACCGTGATCCCCATGACCGTGCTGGTCGTGGTGGTGGACATCGTGGCCCCCATGGTGCCGGCTCGTCACAGCCTGCAGCCAGCGTTCCAGCTCGTGCTCCCATGCCAGGTGCAGGGCCTCCCCGTGTGCTACATGGAACCGCCCGAACACGTCGTCCCCCTCGGAGAACACGGTTTCCGACCGGTCGGCCTCCAGGATCACCGCGAGCTCGTGCGGGCTCGCGACGAAGGTGAGCTCCACCTCCTCGATCCGCCCCGCGTAGTGCGGCGGGGCGAGGAACTCAATCTCCTGGTAGAAGGGGAGTTGCTGGTGGACGCCGGCAATGTGCCCCTGCTCGACGTCGGCGCTCTTGAACGCGAACCCCAGAGCCCCGAAAGCGTCCAAGACCCGCTGCTGGGAGGGCAGCGGGTACACCGAGAGCGAATCAAGGTCACCCGTGTCGGCAGCCCCCGCGACCCGGAGCTCCGTGCGAACCCCGACACCACACCCGTGCAGATGCTGACCGTAGAGGTCGGTGAGAGGCAGCTCCCACGGCAAGGGCATCTGAAAGGGAATCGCCTGGTACTGCCCGGCCCCCAGCAGGAAGGCGTCCGTGATCGCGCCGCGGTGGAACTCGCGGACGCCCTCCCCCTCATGATCCTCGTGCTCGTACTCCACCACGGTGGCGAGGCTCAGATCGAGCCCGTGCACGTGGACGTCGTGCTCTCCGCCCTGAAGGCGCACTTCCCCGGACAGGTACTCGCCTGGGCGGCACATCGAGACCGCCGGCACGGTCTCGATGGAGGGCCCGCCCACACCGAAGGCACCCAGCAACTGCTTGAACACCATGGAGGTTCTCTTCTCATGTTCTGTTGTCAGAGCGCGGCGGCACCGGCGGCACCATGATGAGCCGACGCGCACATTTTCTACTACAGTTGTAGCAGAAACGTTGGTCTCCGACCGTGTCCTCCCCGCGACCGCAGACGACAAGGCCGGCGCTCTCCCCCGCCACGCCAGCGAACTCTGGCCCACTCGCTACGCCGCGGCCGGCTCCGATCCGGCTGGATCCCCCGTCAACGGTCTCCACCGGGGACACGCCCTTCCAGGTACGGAGCGGAGGCGTTGAGCACGAAGCCGGGCCCTCCAGTCAGTGCTCAAGGTCGTGTCACGCAGGCCGGGCGTGGCAGCGCACCGCCTAAAACCCATGCATGGTGCCCTTGCTGCCGACCGCACCGCTGGAGTCCTTGGTGCCTGCGATGGGAAGCTCCGGTAACGAGAGCGCCGGGGGAAAGCAGGCGATCGATAGCGTTAACCAGCCTCAAGGGCGCCTGCCACACGGCCTGGTCGACTGCGTTCGGGAGACCGTCCAAGCCGTGGGCGCGGGCGATGCCGACCAGACCACTGGTATATCCCTGCCCCAGAGCGCGAAAGCGCCAATGCCCTGCCCGCCGGTACACCTGAGCGAAAACCAGGGCGATCTGGGTAGAGAAGTCTTCGCAAAGGTCATAACGCACCATTTCGTCATCCGTGATCGCGTCCAGGACTCGGATGAAGGCGCGGCGGACATCACCGAAGGAGCAGCCACGCCGAGAGGCTTCGTCGAACCACCCCACGAAGTACATTTCGGCAGTGGCCGCCGACAGCGCGTCCAAGCCGACGTGGAACCGCAGCCCCACAGGGAGGCCGACGGCGCCGCCGGGGGTCCCGGCGTACATGGGGCTCATCGGGTGCCATCCGACCGGCGGATCGTCACCGTCTCCGACCACCAGCGCCGCCCCCTCGAACGGGGCATCGCGACCGGGTGCCGCGACCAGCCCACCCATTTCGATCAGCAACGCCCCGGGGGCGGCACCGCCGTACAATTCCACGCTGCGCCCCTTGTGCAGGGTGAGCCCCACCGGCACTCCCAGGCAAATTATTACATGTGTAGTAGTTTGAGGGTAGACCCTCAGGGTCGCAGACGCGATCACCATCCTGATCGCGCGGTGAGATTCAGCGCCGTGTGCCTTCTATCAGCCCACCTCATCGTCAGCCCGAATGCTGTACGCCGCAGGCCACCTGACGCGGTCCCTTCACGGCGGCTCGGATGCGAGGCCATATCGGCAACGGACGCCGTGCGAGCAGGACTTTGTTCGGGACGCGCGCCGTTCCCGATCTCGCCGATCCACCCGTGCGTCGCGACGAGGTGACCGGCCCGGCCGAAGGCGTCATCAACCTGTGCGTCTCCCGCGTATCCGCCTGGTTCGAGGGCGATCAGCGGCGTAATCGCCAGTGGCCTCCGGGATCACTCGCGGATGCGCAGGGAGGCCTTTCACAGGATGGGCAGTCCGAGGGCGTGGTCGAGTTGCCAGGCGGCCGAGGCCAGCAGGCCGGCGCCGAGGCCCGCGCCCATGAGGATGACCGGCCCGGCGACGGAGTTCTTGTCGGGCGCAGCGGTCAGCAGCGCTTGCACACGCTGGACGACGCCCGAATCGGCGAACGTGGGAAGGGGCGGCGTGGCGGAGTCGGCCGAGGAGCGGGCCAGGGCGACCTGGGCGATGGTGCGGGCCACGAGCTTCCGGTCGCCGACGGCTTCGGCGGCGTCCTCGTCGGCCCACCGCTCCAGGGAGAAACGCAGCCGTGCGTTCAGGCGCCGCAGCGGCGGGAGGGTGCCCGCGGCCAGCGCGCCGAGCGCCAGGTACCGGTAGTGGCGGTGGCGCAGGTGGGACGCCTCGTGCTCGAACACCACCCGCAACTGTGACCGGTCCAGCCTGCGTAGCAGGCCGCGCGACACCAGAACCCCGCCATCGCGCCCGGGCACGGCGACCGCCAGCGGGACATCGGACTCCACCACCCCTTGCGAGGTTTGCTGGGCGTGGCGGACCTCGGCCGCCCAGCGGGCCGACAGTTTGGCCACGGTCAGGGCGCTCAGGCACGTCAGGACGATGACCGGAACACCGAGAACCGCGTGCACGGGCTGATCGTCCCCGAACAGCGCCCATTCGGGCAGCCGCTCGGCCGCATGCGGGAACAGCGTCGCGGCGTAGTTGATGGAGATGAAGACCAGGGTCCCGATGGTGGCGGCCATCGCGCTGACCGCGGCGGTCAGCAGCAGCCGGGCCGACCAGGCCGGGTGCAACGGCAGCGGCACCACCCCCAGGGCCACGGCGACCACGAGCGCCATGACCGCGGGCAGGAAGGTCAGCCAGATCACGCGGTCTCTCCAGATCGGGGCTGGGGTTTGTCCAGGACGGCGCGCAGGGCCTCTTCTTCCTCTGCGGTCAGGTTCTGCACGAACCGGCTCAGCACACTGGACAGGTCGCTGGCATGGCGGAGATGGTCTCGCATGCGGTCGGCCACCAGCCGGGACTGGTCCACGGCCAGCCTGTACAGGTAGTGGCGCCCCTGACGCTCACGGGTGACCAGGCGCTTGGCGTGCAATCGGAACAAGATGGTGTTGATGGTGGTGTAGGCGGGCTCGCCCGGAATCTGCTCCCGCAACTCGGCGGCGCTGACGGGGTCGACGGCCGCGGCGAGCGCGGCCAGTACCTCGGCCTCCAGTTGTCCCAGTTGCCGTCGCGTCACCCGACTGCACCTCCATAGTTCCCGATCGCGTCCGCCGCAGCCGGCCTCACAACGGCCACACCGAACACAAGCCTAATCACGCGACGGCGTCACTCGGAGCGCATCATCAGGGACGGTGACGGCGTGAGCAAAGGGCACAGATCAAGGGGGTGTTTCAATCTCGCGGGCCGGGGTGTCAGATGAAGGATGGACTTCGCGCTGGTCGCAGTGCCGGTGTTACTGAAGCGGTGTTCGCAGGCGGCGGGTTCGCTGCGGCAGCTTTCGAGCTCACGGAGGTCGCGCGGAAGCGGCCGACCGCCGAAGCTGAGCCCGTCCCCGGCCTGCCGACCCGACAGAAGTCACGGACTCTGATGGGCCAAGGAGACGGGGGGCGGCAAGCCCGAATGAGGTGCGGGTAGGGGCGGCGGTCCTCAGGAGCCGACCGTCGTACCTGTGCAGGGCGCGGCGTCATGCGGCGGCACCGCCCGCCCCGATGACGAGAGTCAGGTGAGCTCGTCTTCGCTGAGCACACAACGCAGGAGGCGTTCCTCCTCGGGACTCAGGGATCGAACGAAATGGTTCAGTGCGTCCCAGGGATCGCTGGCGTAGCGCAGGTGGCCGCACATCCGATCGGCGACCAGTCCCGGCTCGTCGACCACCGCCTGGTAGACGAAACACCGCCCCCGCCGCGTCCGGGACACCATTCGCTTGCCGTGCAAGCGGGCCAGTACCGTGCTGACGGTGGTGTAGGCAGGTTCGCCGGACACTCGAGCCTGCACGTCGGCCGGCGACAACTCCCCCTCGGCACCGGCGAGCACCGCCAGCACCTCGGCTTCCAGTTGTCCGAGCGGCCTGCGAACCGCAGATGAACTCTTCACTACCAAACCATGCCGCAATGGGGTGGAACCTAACCATAACCCGCTTACGCCCGCCCCCGAAACGTGCATGACAGCCGACGGGCACCGTGATGAGAGAAGGTCGAACCGACCGATCACGCTCAGTTCGACGGCCGACCGGCGATCCGGCAACGACACCGAGGCACAACCGGCGGGCAACCGCCCACCCTCCACCTGGAATGTCAACCGTCCCACCGCCCGGCGATGACGTGCGCAGGCCGCCGCGACGTCCGCGAGCACCATGTGGACCTCACCCGCACGGCGGCCTTACATCACCGGAACCTTTCTGCTACAAGTGTAGTAGCAGGGCGGTCACGGTGGAAGCGAAGGCCTCCGGGCCGGACGGATCCCGCCGGGCGAAAGATCTAGCGTGTCCGGCGCCAAGGCCGGCTCGCCGAAGGTGAGGGGTAGCGACCGTGTCGGTGTCGTTGGTGAAAGGCCAGAAGATCTCGCTGGACAAGTCCGGGAGCGGCCTCAGTCGTGTACGGATGGGCCTGGGCTGGGACGCGATCAAGAAGAAGGGCCTGTTCGGCAAGCGCGACCAGGAGATCGATCTGGACGCCTCCTGCGTGCTGTTCGCCGGCGACGGCATCGCGGACGTGATCTATTTCGGCAAGCTGACCAGCGAGGACGGCTCGGTGCGGCACACCGGGGACAACCTCACCGGAGAGGGCGACGGCGACGACGAGTCGGTGATCGTGGATCTGAGCGCGGTGCCCGCGCACGTGACCTCGCTGGTGTTCACGGTCAGCTCGTTCAGCGGCCAGACCTTCAACGAGGTCGAGAACGCCTTCTGCCGTCTGGTCGACGAGACCACCAATGCCGAGATGGCCCGGTTCACCCTCACGGGCGGCGGCACCCACACCGCCATGGTCATGTCCAGGCTCTACCGGCACGACTCGGCCTGGAAGATGAGCGCCATCGGTGAGCCCTGCGAGGGGCGCACCCTGAAGGACATGCTGCCCGCGATCGCCGCGCACGCCTAGGTCGGCACAGGCCGATCGAAGGGCCGGTCGGGCCGCTCGCGGGCATCGTTCCGCCCGGCCACGGTCAGCTTTCGGCCAGGACGATCACCGCGCCGTCGGCGGCGAGCGTGAGTGGTGCGCTCTTGTCAGGGTTGAGGACCGCCACCGGTCCCCCAGGGCACGTTCGCCGCGGCGGCCGCGGGCTTGAGGTAGATCTCCGAGCCCTCGGAATCGAGCAGGTCCATGTAGACCTCATGCAAGTGCCGGTCCTCGCTGTGCTGGGTCAGCACCTGGTTGAGCACCTGCACCGGGATGTGGACGGTCACGCCGTCGGCGTCGGCGCCGGGCTCGAACTGGTAGGTCAACCGCAGCCCC
>NZ_JBHSON010000153.1:0-17053 GCF_042656285.1 Actinomadura rugatobispora
GCGGGGGAGGGCGCGAACGCCTCGTCGTGCCCGACCAGGCGCAGCAGCACCTGGGCGGCGGTGGGCCGCCTGGCGGGGTCCTTGTCCAGCGCGGCGGCGACCAGGGCGCGCAGGTCGCCGTCCAGGCCGCCGAGGTCGGGCTCGTGGTGCAGGACGCGGTAGATGACGGCGGTGATGGAGTCGGAGCCGAACGGTGGGTGCCCGGTGGCGGCGAAGGTCATGGTGGCGCCCCAGGCGAACACGTCGGCGGGGGCGCCGACGTCCTCGCCGGTGACCTGCTCGGGCGCCATGTAGGCGGGGGTGCCGACGGGCCTGCTGCTGGTCGCGCTGGCGGCGTCCAGCACCCGGGAGAGCCCGAAGTCGATGACGCGGGGGCCGTCGGGGCCCAGCAGCACGTTGTGCGGCTTGAGGTCGCGGTGGACGATCCCGGCGCGGTGGATGGCGGCCAGCGCGCTGGCGGTGTTGACCGCCAGCCGCTCCAGCGCGCCGCCGGTGATGGGGCCCTCCCGGGTCACCTGCCGGGCGAGGGAGGGGCCGGGGACGTACTCGCTGACCAGGTAGGGGTTGTCGCCGGCCGCGTCGGCGTCCAGCACCTGCGCGGTGCAGAAGCGGGCGACCTGGCGGGCCACGGCGGTCTCCCGGACGAACCGGGCCCGCGCGGTGTCGTCGTCGTCGAACCGCACGTGCAGCAGCTTGACCGCGACCCGCTCGCCGCCGGGCCCGGTGCCGAGGAAGACGGTGCCCTGGCCGCCGGAGCCGAGCCGGCCGACCAGCTCGTACGCGCCCAGGCGCCGGGGGTCCTGCGCCTGCAGCGGCTGGGCGTCGGGCCGGTCTTCCGGCACGGGCTCTCCTTTTCGGTCCGGACGTATTGGACCCGTCGCATAATGCCATCAATCGCGCACCCTTACAGCAGACTCCACACCGTTCACCCGGGAACGACGGCGGCGCGGAGACCGCGCCGCCCCCGGTCCCGACGGGGACCGGGGGCGGATCAGGAATCGGAGAGGGAGGGGGCCGGGGGCCGGGGGCTCAGCCGGCGTCGCGGCGCCGCAGGTAGCGCTCGAACTCGCGGGCGATCGCGTCGCCGCTGGCCTCGGGCAGCTCGGTGGCGTCCTTCTGCTCCTCCAGCGTGCGCACGTACTCGGCGACCTCGGAGTCCTCCTCGGCCAGCTCGTTCACGCCGTTCTCCCAGGCGCGCGCCTCCTCGGGCAGCTCGCCCAGCGGGACGGTGACGTCGAGGAGGTCCTCCACGCGGCGCAGCAGCGCCAGGGTGGCCTTGGGGGAGGGGGGCTGGGCGACGTAGTGCGGCACGGCCGCCCACAGCGACACCGTGCTCAGATCGGCCTTGGCGCAGGCGTCCTGCAGGACGCCCAGGATACCGGTGGGCCCCTCGTAGCGGGTCGGCTCCAGGTGCAGGGTGGTGACCAGCCCGGCCTCGGAGGCGGCGCCGGTGACCGGGACGGGCCGGGTGTGCGGGGCGTCGGCCAGCAGCGCGCCCAGCAGCACGACGTTCTGCACGTTCAGCCGCAGCATCAGGCCGACCAGCTCGCGGCAGAACGAGCGCCACCGCATGTTGGGCTCGATGCCGTGCAGCAGCACGATGTCGCGGCCGGAGGGGAGCCGGGCCCAGGACACCCGGGTGGTGGGCCAGGTGATGCCGCGGCTCTCGCCGTCGCGCATCTCGATCAAAGGGCGGGTGACCTGGAAGTCGTAGTAGTCGTCCGGGTCGAGTTCGGCGATGGGAACCGCGTCCCAGGTCGACTCCAGATGCTGGATGACCCCGCTGGCGGCCTCCCCGGCGTCGTTCCACCCCTCAAAGGCGGCCACGAGCACCGGATCGACGAGTTCCGGCACGCTTTCGAGCTCGACCACGCGCTGCCTCCTTCCGACGTCGGGTACAGCGTCACCGCGAGGGCCGTCATTCCCGGGGTCGGGGTCCCGGGGCATGATCGGCGGCTGCCAGCCTACGTCCCGTGGGGGGACCTACCCCACCGTTCCGCCGCCCAGACCTCGGCGGGGCCGGGGCGGCGGACGGGGCGGTCACGATTGGGTCTCGCCGCGCGGCCCCATGATCGCAGGGGCGGGGGCCGCGGGTGGCGCGATCACTTCTTTCCGTCGGTGGTGTGCACGATGAGCACGTCGCAGGGCGAGCGGTGCGAGAGGTTGGCCGGGACCGAGCCGAGGATCCGCCCGGCCAGGCTGTTGAGGCCGCGGTTGCCGACGACCACCAGGTCGGCGTCGCGGTCCTTGGCCAGTTTGCTGATCACGTCGACGGCGTCGCCCTCCAGGGCCTGGTGCTCGATGTCCTTGGCGCCGGCGGCCACGGCGCGTTCGCGGGCGGCGCGCAGCGCGTCGTCGGCGGGCGTGGACCCCTGGACCTTGTAGGCCAGGTCGCCCAGGCGGTCGGCGGCGTTCTGCCGCTCCCGCTCGGGCATCGGGCTGTAGGCGGAGGCGAGCAGCAGCGTGGCGCCGGTGGCGGCGGCCAGCTGGGCGGCCCGGTCGACCGCGCGGAACGAGGAGTCCGAGCCGTCGGTGCCGACGAGGATGGTGCGGTACGCGCTCATGCCGCTCCTTACCGGGGAGTAGGTTGCAGGGAGGCACGCTATCCTCCCGATGACCCATCCGTCACGGGACATGCGCGCAGCGGAGGTGCGGATGTGACGGGCGCCTCTGCCCGTCCCCGCCGGCGGCGCCCTCCCGGCGGGCCCGCCCGGTTAGGCTTGGGCACCATGAGCACTCCCACATCGCAGTCACTGCGTCAGGCCCTCAAGCAACGCGTCGTCGTGGCCGACGGGGGCATGGGGACGATGCTCCAGGACGCTGGCCCGACCCTGGACGACTTCCAGGGGCACGAGGGCTGCAACGAGATCCTCAACGTCACCAGGCCCGACATCGTCCGCGGTGTCCACGCGGCCTACTTCGACGCGGGCGTCGACTGCGTGGAGACCAACACCTTCGGCGCCAATCTCGGCAACCTGGGCGAGTACGACATCACCGAACGGATCTTCGAGCTGGCCGAGGCCGGGGCCCGGCTGGCCCGCGAGGTCGCCGACTCCTACTCCACCCCCGACCGGCCGCGCTGGGTGATCGGCTCGGTCGGCCCCGGCACCAAGCTGCCCACGCTGGGGCACGTGCCGTTCGCCGTGCTGCGCGACGCCTACCAGCAGAACGCCGAGGGCCTCATCGCCGGCGGCGTCCAGGCCATCCTGGTGGAGACCTGCCAGGACCTGCTGCAGGCCAAGGCCGCGCTGATCGGCGCCAAGCGCGCCATCGCCGCCGCCGGCGCCGGCACGGTCCTGATCGGCCAGGTCACCATCGAGCAGAACGGCGCGATGCTGATGGGCTCGGAGATCGGCGCCGCGCTCACCGCGCTGGAGCCGCTCGACCTCGACCTGATCGGCCTCAACTGCGCCACCGGCCCGGCCGAGATGAGCGAGCACCTGCGCTACCTGGCCCGGCACGCCCGGATCGGGCTGTCGTGCATGCCCAACGCGGGCCTGCCCGAGCTGACCTCCGACGGCGCCCACTACCCGCTGACGCCCGGCGAGCTGGCCGACGCCCACGACACCTTCACCCGGGACTTCGGGCTGTCGCTGGTGGGCGGCTGCTGCGGCACCACCCCCGAGCACCTGCGCCAGGTGGTGGAGCGGGTCCGCGGCCGGGAGCCGGCCGAGCGCCGGCCCCGTCCCGAGAACGGCGCCGCCTCCCTCTACCAGCACGTCCCGTTCCGGCAGGACACCTCCTACCTGGCCATCGGCGAGCGCACCAACGCCAACGGCTCCAAGGCCTTCCGCGAGGCGATGCTGGAGCGGCGCTGGGACGACTGCGTCAAGATCGCCCGGGACCAGGCCCGGGACGGCGCGCACATGATCGACCTGTGCGTCGACTACGTCGGCCGCGACGGCGTGGCCGACATGAAGGAGCTGGCGTTCCGGTTCGCCACCGCCGCCACGCTGCCGATCGTGCTGGACTCCACCGAGACCCCGGTGGTCGAGGCCGGGCTGGAGATGCTCGGCGGCCGCGCCGTGGTCAACTCCGTCAGCTTCGAGGACGGCGACGGCGAGGACTCCAAGCTGCGCCGGCTGATGCCGATCGTCCGCGAGCACGGCGCCGCGATCGTGGTGATGTGCATCGACGAGGAGGGGCAGGCGCGCACCGCCGACTGGAAGGTGCGGGTCGCCGACCGGATGGTCGGGGAGCTGACCGGCAACTGGGGGATGCGGGTCGAGGACATCATCGTCGACTGCCTCACCTTCACCATCGGCACCGGCCAGGAGGAGTCGCGCCGGGACGCGGTGGAGACCATCGAGGCGATCCGCGAGCTCAAGCGCCTCCACCCCAACGTGCAGACCACGCTGGGGCTGTCCAACGTCTCCTTCGGCCTCAACCCGGCCGCGCGGATCGTGCTGAACTCGGTGTTCCTCAACGAGTGCGCCGACGCCGGGCTGGACTCGGCGATCGCGCACGCCTCCAAGATCCTGCCGATGGCGCGGATCCCCGAGGAACAGCGCAAGGTCGCCCTGGACCTGGTCTACGACCGCCGCACCGAGGGCTACGATCCGCTGCACCGGTTCATGGAGCTGTTCGAGGGCGTCGACACCGCGGCGATGAAGGCCGACCGGGCCGCCGAGCTGCTGGGGCTGCCGCTGTGGGAGCGGCTCAAGCGCCGCATCGTCGACGGCGAGCTGGACGGCCTCAACGCCGACCTGGACGAGGCCCTGGCCCAGCGGCCCGCCCTGGAGATCGTCAACGACGTGCTGCTGGACGGCATGAAGACGGTCGGCGAGCTGTTCGGGTCCGGGCAGATGCAGCTGCCGTTCGTGCTGCAGTCGGCCGAGGTCATGAAGACCGCCGTGGCCTACCTCGAGCCCCACATGGAGAAGTCCGACGACGACGGCGGCAAGGGCCGCATCGTGCTGGCCACCGTCAAGGGCGACGTCCACGACATCGGCAAGAACCTGGTCGACATCATCCTGTCCAACAACGGCTACGAGGTCGTCAACCTCGGCATCAAGCAGCCGATGTCGGCGATCCTGGAGGCCGCCCGCGACAAGCAGGCCGACGTGATCGGCATGTCCGGGCTGCTGGTGAAGTCCACCGTGATCATGAAGGAGAACCTGGAGGAGCTCAACTCCCGGGGCATGTCGGAGCGGTGGCCGGTGCTGCTGGGCGGCGCCGCCCTCACCCGCGCCTACGTCGAGCAGGACCTGGCCGAGCTGTTCGACGGCGAGGTCCGCTACGCCCGCGACGCGTTCGAGGGGCTGCGGCTGATGGACGCGTTCATGGCCGTCAAGCGCGGCGTGGCGGGCGCGGAGCTGCCGCCGCTGCGCGAGCGCCGGGTCAAGCGGCGCGGCGCCCGGTTCGAGGTGACCGAGCCGCAGGACATGCCGGCCCGGTCGGACGTGGCCGTCGACAACCGGCTGCCCGAGCCGCCGTTCTTCGGCGACCGGATCGTCAAGGGCATCCCGCTGAACGACTACGCGTCGTTCCTGGACGAGCGCGCGACGTTCATGGGCCAGTGGGGCCTCAAGCCCGCCCGCGGCGGCGACGGCCCCTCCTACGAGGAGCTGGTGGAGACCGAGGGCCGCCCGCGGCTGCGGATGTGGCTGGACCGGGTGCAGACCGAGGGGCTGATCGAGGCCGCCGTGGTGTACGGCTACTACCCGGCCGTCAGCGAGGGCGACGACCTGGTGCTGCTCAACGACGACGGGTCGGAGCGGGAGCGGTTCACCTTCCCCCGGCAGCGCCGCGACCGGCACCTGTGCCTGGCCGACTTCTTCCGCCCGCGCGAGTCCGGCGAGGTGGACGTGGCGGCGTTCCAGCTGGTCACCGTCGGCTCGAAGATCAGCCAGGCGACCGGGGAGCTGTTCGCCAAGAACGCCTACCGCGACTACCTGGAGCTGCACGGCCTGTCGGTGCAGCTGACCGAGGCGCTGATGGAGTACTGGCACACCCGGATCCGCTCGGAGCTGGGATTCGGCGGCGAGGACTCCGCCGAGGTGGAGGACTTCTTCAAGCTCGGCTACCGCGGCGCCCGGTTCTCCTTCGGCTACGCGGCCTGCCCCGACCTGGAGGACCGCGCCAAGCTGGTGCGGCTGCTGGACCCCGAGCGGGTGGGGGTGAGCCTGTCGGAGGAGCTGCAGCTGGTCCCCGAGCAGTCGGCCGACGCCCTGGTCGTCCACCACCCCGAGGCCAAGTACTTCAACACCTGAGGTACGCCGGCACCCGCGCCGCGGAGCGCGGCGATCCATCCGAACGACACTGGGGAAGCGTGTGAAGGGCGACGGCGGCCTGGGGGCCGTGCTGTTCGACATGGACGGCCTGCTGATCGATTCCGAGCGGCTGTGGCTGGAGGTCGAGACCGAGGTCATGGCGTGGCTGGGCGGCCCGTGGGGCCCCGAGCAGCAGGAGCACCTGGTCGGCGGCTCCCTGGACCGCGCGGCGGAGTACATGCTCGGCCTCACCGGCGCCGACGCCTCACCCGAGGAGGTGGGGCGCCGGATGCTGGACGGCATGGTGGAGCAGCTGGAGGCCGCCGTGCCGATGATGCCGGGCGCCAAGGAACTGCTGGCCGAGATCCGCGCGGCGGGGGTGCCCGCGGCGCTGGTGTCCTCCAGCCACCGGCGGCTGATCGAGCCGGTCCTGGACGCGGTGGGCCGCGAGCACTTCGTCCTGAGCGTCGCGGGCGACGAGGTGTCCAGGACCAAGCCCGACCCCGAGCCGTACCTGACGGCGGCGTCGCGGCTGGGCCTGGAGCCGGGCCGCTGCGTGGTGCTGGAGGACTCGCCGAACGGGGTGGCGGCCGCGGAGGCGGCGGGCTGCGTGACGGTGGCGGTGCCGTGCGTGCTGCCGATCCCCGCCGCGCCGGGCCGGACCGTCGTCGAATCGTTGCACGAGATTGACCTCTCCAGGCTCCGCGCCCTGGTCCCCTGACCGGCCCCCGCGACTGCGACCCCCGGGGGCCGGGCCGGCACCCGGGGCCCTGATACCTGAGCGGGCGGTCCCTAGGGGACGGATCACGCGGAAGGATGAGGCCGGCGGTGCGGGAAACCGTCCGCCGGGAGGAGCGGGAACCCGCCGGGGCGTGTGACGATGGAGGGAGCACGACCGCGGGAGAGTGAGGGGCCGGCATGACCGACGCGACCATTTTCGCCATCAGCCTGGGGATCACGCTGCTCGGGCTGGTCATCAGCTGGGGCGTCTACCGGCGCCGCGGCCTGGCCTCGGGCATGCGCGGGGCCGCCTGGTCGCTGGTGCCGGTGGCGGCGACCATGACGGGCGTGACGGCGTTCTTCGTCGACCTGGCGACCTTCAGCGCGACGAAGTGGGCGGGCGCCGCCATCGCGGGCGTGGCCGTCCTGCTGTACCTGACCTCGGGGGTCATGCTCGCCCGCCGCGCCGGCGCGGCGCCGGGCAAGCCGGCCGCGGGCGGCCGGGAGGAGCCCAAGGCGGCCGGGAAGCGGGCGCCCAAGGCCACCAAGCCGATTCAGGCCGCGGGCCCGGCGGCCGACCCGGAGATGGCGGAGATCGAGGAGATCCTCCGCAACCGCGGCATCAAGTAGCCGCCCCTCCCGCCGAGAGACAGAGCGAGCCAGAGCCGGAGCCCGGGCCCGGGCCGGAAACCCGGGCCCGGGCCGGCGCCGTACCGCCCGCGCCGTATCGCCCGCGCCCTGCCGCCCGCGCTCTGTCAGGTGCTCAGTAAGGGTCGCCTGTCACGCCGCCTGCGGCGGGCGGCCCCGGCACCCGCGGCCCCGCGCACGATCCCGGTCGTCCTTTGCCACATACGTCACATCGGGCCGGGGAGGCACACCGTTCACCGGTGGCCTCCCCGGCCCGTGGTTTTGCCGCGGCAGCCCGCTGACCTGCGCACGATCGGTATCGAATCGGACTCAGTCCGGTAAAGCTTCCCGGTCTAGACCGGTTCGCCGTTGCGCCGCACTCGGTTGCGGTGCGTACTATTCGGGCGCTTTGCCTGTGCATTGTGCGGATCGCATGTGCCCGAGATGACGACGAGATCACAAGTCAGATACGGGTACTGGCACAGCCCGCTTCACGGATGGACAGTCGTCCCCGAAGGACTAGGTTTCCCTCCAGCAAACGCGGCGTAACGGGCGCGGACGGTGGACGATCTCCGCCGCCGCGCCGGGTTGGGCCGGTTGTGGCGTGGCCGAGGGGTAGGAGGTACGGAGCGTGACCGCACCGATCGAGGTGTCCGGGTCGGACAAGGAGGCCCAGCCCGAGGCCGTGCTCAAGGGCGTCGGCGGCAAGGCCATCCAGGGACGTTCGCTCGGTCAGATCGCCTGGATGCGGCTGCGCCGCGACAAGGTCGCGATGATCGGCGGGATCCTGATCATCGTGCTGATCCTGATGGCCGTGTTCGCCCCGCTGATCGTCAAGCTTCTCGGGCACCCGCCCAACGAGTACCACCAGGAGCTGCTGGACCCGACCTTCGGCGCTCCCAACGAGCCGATGGGCGGGATGAGCGGCGAGTTCCTGTTCGGCCTCGAGCCCAACACCGGCCGCGACCTGTTCAGCCGGATCGTCTACGGCGCGCGGGTGTCGCTGCTGGTCGGGTTCCTGGCCACGGTGGTGGCGGCGGTCATCGGCACCGCGGCGGGCGTGGTGGCCGGCTACTTCGGCGGCTGGGTCGACTCCGTGATCGCCCGGCTGATGGACGTGTTCCTGGCGTTCCCGCTGCTGCTGTTCTCCATCGCCGTGGTCGGGGTCATCCCCGACTCGATGCTCGGGCTGACCGGCAACGGGCTGCGGATCGGGGTGCTGGTGTTCGTCATCGGCTTCTTCGGCTGGCCCTACATCGGCCGGATCGTCCGCGGCCAGACCCTTTCGCTGCGCGAGCGCGAGTTCGTCGACGCCGCCCGCAGCATGGGCGCGCGCGGCCCGTACATCATCGTCCGCGAGATCCTGCCGAACCTGGTGGCGCCGATCCTGGTGTACGCCACGCTGATGATCCCGACGAACATCCTGTTCGAGGCGGCACTGTCGTTCCTGGGCGTCGGGATCGAGCCGCCCACGCCGTCCTGGGGCGGGATGCTGACCACGGCGATCCAGACCTACCAGGTCGCGCCCTACTTCGTGGTCATCCCCGGCCTCGCGATCTTCGTCACCGTCATGGCGTTCAACATCTTCGGTGACGGGCTGCGTGACGCTCTCGACCCTCGGACCCGCTGACCCTCGCGGGGACCGAACGTCATTAGTGAAAGGGAACTCATGAAAAGGCCCAAGGTTCTGACCGCCGCGGCGGCCGGTGCCGTCGCGCTGAGTCTGGGACTGTCCGCCTGCGGCGGCGGTGACGACGACCAGGGTAGCGGCACCAAGGTCAGCAACGCCGCCATCGGCAAGGTCCACAACGCCTCGGACAAGCGGGGCGGGACGCTGAAGATGGCGACCAGCTCGGACATCGACTCCACCGACCCGGGCAACATGTACTACGCCTGGGCCAACAACTTCACCCGGCTGTACTCCCGGATGCTGCTCACCTACCCGGCCAAGCCGGGCCCCGAGGGCTTCAAGCCGGTGCCGGACGTCGCCGAGGCGCTCGGCACGCCCAACGCCGAGAAGACCGAGTGGACCTACAAGCTGCGGCGCGGGCTGAAGTACGAGGACGGTTCGGAGATCCGGGCCAAGGACGTCAAGTACGCCGTCGCCCGCACCTTCGACCGCGGCGTGCTGCGCAACGGCCCCAGCTACTTCTCCCAGCTGCTGGACGCCGACGGGTACAAGGGTCCCTACAAGGACAAGAACCTCGACAACTTCAAGGGCGTGTCGACCCCCGACGACTACACCCTGGTGTTCCACCTGAAGGACCCGTTCGCCGAGTTCAACGAGCTGGTGACCTTCAGCGGGCAGACCGCGCCGGTGCCGCAGGCCAAGGACCAGGGCGAGCGTTACGGCCTGCACCCGTTCTCCTCGGGCCCCTACAAGTGGCAGGCCGACTACCAGCCCGGCAAGGGCGGCACGCTGGTCCGCAACGACCAGTGGGACCAGTCGACCGACCCCAACCGCAAGCAGCTGCCCGACCAGATCCAGCTGATCGCGGGAATGAACCAGGACGAGCTGGACAACCAGCTGCTGGCCGGCCAGATCCACGTGGACCTGCCGGGCACCGGTGTGGCCGACAACGGCCGCAAGACGCTGCTGTCGAGTGCCGACCACCGCAACAACGCCGACAACCCTCCCGGCGGCTTCACCTGGTACCTCCCGATCAACATCAAGCAGATCCCCAACATCGACTGCCGCCGCGCGATCGTGTGGGCGACCAACCGTGACGCGCTGTGGCGCGCCTACGGCGGCGACGTCGGCGGCGAGCTGGCGACCTCGATCATGCCTCCGAACATCGAGGGCCGCCAGAAGGGCAACGACCACTACACCAAGGCGCAGGTCGGCTACACCGGCGACGTGGCCAAGGCCAAGGAGGCCCTGACCAAGTGCGGGCAGCCCAACGGCTTCGAGACCAAGATGGTCTACCGCAGTGACCGCCTCAAGGAGAAGGCCGTCGCCGAGGCGATGCAGGCGTCGCTGGCCCGCGTCGGCATCAAGCTGACCCTGCAGGGCTACCCGGCCAACACCTACACCAACGACCAGTTCGGTTCCCCGTCGTTCGTCGCCAAGGAGAAGATCGGCCTGGGCACCTACGGCTGGCACGCCGACTGGCCGACCGGCTACGGCTACCTGCAGGCGCTGACCGACGGGAAGGCGATCGTCGACTCCGGCAACGCCAACCCCTCGGAGTGGGACGACGCGCAGATCAACAAGCAGTGGAACGACGTGGTGAAGGTCCAGGACCCGGCGCAGCGCGCCCAGGTCTACAACCAGATCGACGACAAGTTCCGCGAGCAGGCCCTGGCCCTCCCGAACGTGTACGCCAAGTCCCTGCTCTTCCGGCCCTCCACGCTGACCAACGTGTTCTTCCACGAGGGCTTCGGGATGTACAACTACTCGACCCTGGGACTGAGCGGCTAGAGCGCGCCCTGGTCGACTCGCTGAACGAAAGCAGGTGAAGGCAGCGGGCGGCCTCCCGGGGCGACACCCCGGGCGGCCGCCCATCGCCGCAGACCGTGATCGCATATATCGTTCGCCGGCTGGTGGGCGCGGTCGCCCTGATGCTGGTCATCAGCGCGGTGACCTTCTCGATCTTCTTTCTGCTGCCCCGCGTGGCCGGTACCACCAGCGATGATCTCGCCTCCCGGTTCGCGGGGAAGGCGCCCACGCCCGAGACCGTCCAGGCCGTCAAGGAGCGGTTCGGGTTCGACGACCCGATCGCGGTCCAGTACGGGCGGTTCGTCAAGGGCGTGGTGGCCGGCGACACCTACGACACCGGCACCACCAAGATCGACTGCCCGGCGCCGTGCTTCGGGTACTCCTTCCGCACCAACACCAACGTCACCGACCAGCTGGTCGACCGGCTCCCGGTGACGCTGTCGCTGGTGGTGGGCGCGGCGGTGATCTGGCTGGTGATCGGGATCTCGATCGGCGTGCTGTCGGCGCTGCGCCGCGGGTCGTTCTTCGACCGCGCGGCGATGCTGGTGGCGCTGGCCGGCGTGTCGCTGCCCATCTTCTTCACCGGGCTGCTGTCGTTGACGTTCGTGGTGCACGAGTGGGGGCTGCTGCCACCGGTCAGATACACCGGTTTCCTGGACAACCCGTTCGCGTGGGCGGGTAATCTCATCTTGCCCTGGGTGACGCTGGCATTCCTGTACGCGGCGATGTACGCGCGGATGACCAGGGCGGGGATGCTCGAGACGCTGAACGAGGACTACATCCGCACGGCCCGGGCCAAGGGCCTGCCGGAGAGCACGGTGATCAGCAGGCATGCGCTGCGGGCCAGCCTGACGCCGCTGCTGACGCTGTTCGGGCTGGACATCGGGCTGCTGCTGGGCGGCGCGGTGCTGACCGAGCGGACCTTCTCGCTGGCGGGGCTGGGCCGGCTGGCGCTGGACGGGGTGATCGGCAGCGACCTGCCGGTGGTGCTGGGCGTGGTGACGGTCGCGGCGCTGTTCATCGTCCTGGCCAACCTGGTCGTCGACATCCTCTACGGGATCGTGGACCCGAGGGTGAGGCACAGCTGATGGCGGTGGAGGAGCAGACGGGAGGCGCGGTGCACACCGGAGACGCGGGGGAGGACCCCAGGTCCTTCCTGGACGTGCGGGACCTGCGCATCCATTTCCCGACCGACGACGGGCTGGTCAAGTCGGTGGACGGGCTGTCGTTCCGGCTGGACCGGGGCCGCACGCTGGGCATCGTGGGCGAGTCCGGTTCGGGCAAGAGCGTGACGAGCCTGGGCATCCTGGGCCTGCACAACCGCCGCAACGCGCGGGTGTCGGGCGAGATCTGGCTCAACGGCGAGGAGCTGGTGGGCGCCACGCCCGACCGGGTGCGGCGGCTGCGCGGCCGGCACATGGCGATGATCTTCCAGGATCCGCTGTCGTCGATGCACCCGTTCTACACGGTGGGCCAGCAGATCATCGAGGCGTACCGGGTCCACAACAAGGTGTCCAAGCAGGTGGCGCGCAAGCACGCCGTGGACATGCTGGGTCGGGTGGGGATCCCCAGGCCGGACCGGCGGGTGGACGACTACCCGCACCAGTTCTCCGGCGGGATGCGGCAGCGCGCGATGATCGCGATGGCGCTGTCGTGCGACCCCGAGCTGCTGATCGCCGACGAGCCCACCACGGCGCTGGACGTGACCGTGCAGGCGCAGATCCTGGATCTGATCCGGGACCTGCAGCAGGAGTTCAACTCCGCGATCATCATGATCACCCACGATCTCGGGGTGGTCGCCGAGCTGTCGGACGACATCCTGGTGATGTACGGCGGCCGGTGCGTGGAGTACGGCGGGGTCGAGGACGTCTTCCACCGTCCCGAGCACCCCTACACCTGGGGGCTGCTGGGGTCGATGCCGCGGCTGGACCGGCCGCCGGCGGAGCGGCTGATGCCGATCAAGGGCACCCCGCCGAGCCTGATCAACCTGCCGCCGGGGTGCGCGTTCCATCCGCGCTGCGCCTATGAGGGGCAGACCGAGGGCAGGAGCACCACCGAGCGTCCCGAGCTGGTGGAGACCGCGCCGGGGCACAGCGTGGCCTGCCATCTGGCGGCCGAGCGGCGGCGCCGGATCTGGACCGACGAGATCGCTCCCAAGCTGTGACGGGGAGCAGTGGAGACATGGTGAGCACTTCCGACGACAGGGACCCCGAGGAGGCCGCGGTCCGTGACCCGGCCGGGCCCGAGGACGATCCGGAGGAGGGCGGCGCGTCCGCGGTGCCGCTGGCCAAGGAGTCGCCCGGCGGGGGCGGCGCCCGCGGGGAGGTGCTGCTGGAGGTCGACGGCCTCGGCAAGCACTTCCCGGTGACGGCCGGGCTGCTGCGCCGCCAGGTCGCGGCGGTCAAGGCCGTGGACGGGGTGTCGTTCTCGGTGCGCAAGGGCGAGACGCTGGGCCTGGTGGGCGAGTCGGGCTGCGGCAAGACCACCACCGGCCGCATGATCATGCGGCTGCTGGATCCGAGCTTCGGGTCGATCTCCTTCGAGGGGCAGGACATCACCCGGCTGTCCCAGAAGCGGATGCGGCCGCTGCGCCGCGACCTGCAGATGATCTTCCAGGATCCGTACTCGTCGCTGAACCCGCGGCAGACGGTCGGGTCGATCGTCGGCGCGGCGTTCCGGCTGCAGAAGATCCAGACCGAGCAGGGGGTGAAGAAGGCCGTCCAGGAGCTGCTGGAGCTGGTGGGCCTCAACCCCGAGCACTACAACCGGTACCCGCACGAGTTCTCCGGCGGCCAGCGGCAGCGGATCGGGATCGCGCGGACGCTGGCGCTGCGGCCCAAGCTGATCGTGGCCGACGAGCCGGTGTCGGCGCTGGACGTGTCGGTGCAGGCGCAGGTGGTGAACCTGCTGGAGGACCTGCAGGACGAGCTGGACCTGACCTACGTGGTGATCGCGCACGACCTGTCGGTGGTGCGGCACATCTCCGACCGGGTCGCGGTGATGTACCTGGGCAAGATCGTGGAGATCGCCGACCGCGACGACCTGTACCAGCGGCCGATGCACCCGTACACCAACGCGCTGCTGTCGGCGGTGCCGGTGCCCGACCCCTCGCAGCGGGAGGACCGCGAGCGGATCCGGCTGCAGGGCGATGTGCCCAGCCCGCTGGACCCGCCGCCGGCGTGCCGGTTCCACACCCGGTGCTGGAAGGCGCAGGACATCTGCAAGCAGGTGGAGCCGCCGCTGGTGGAGTTGAGCCCGGGGCATCAGGCGGCGTGCCATTTCCCGGAGAACACCACGGTCAGCGCGACGGACCTGGTGGCGGCGCAGTCGGCGGCGGCCAAGGGCGCCGTGGGCGACCAGCCGCCGCTGAAGGGCAAGGCCGACGACTGACCGGCCGTCCGGTGGACCGGCACCCGCGGCGACGGGTGCCGGTCTTCTTCCTTTCCGCCGGTGGGGGCGCGCGCGGGGTCAGGCGGGGCGGGCGAGGAACCGGCCGCGGGCGTCGTCGAGGCGGCGCGAGGTGAAGGTGTGCGTCCAGACGCGTTCGCCCATGCGGTAGCGGACGCCGTCGTGCTCCCACGCGGAGGGGGCGGCGTCGAACCTTTCGGGGGTCTCGCGCTGGACGATCAGGGCGCCCCCGGGCGCCAGGACGGCGGCGCCGGGCGGCGGCGCCGCGCCGGATCATCCCCCGTCTCGCCGATCGTCGGTGTGGGTGCGGGCGAGGGCGTCGCCGAGCGGGGTGCGGCGGTACAGGACGGTGCGGCCGGAGCGGGCGCGGTCCAGGAGCCCGGCGCGGCGCAGCACGGCCAGGTGGTCGCCGGCGGCGCCGACGGCGATGTCGAGCGAGCGGGCGAGCTGGGTGGTGCCGGCGGGTTCGTCGAGGGCGAGCAGGACGCGGGCGCGGGTGCGGCCCAGGAGGTCGGCGAGGGCGCCGGGCGCGGTGCGCGCTGGCGTCTGCCAGAGGACGGCGGTGCCGCGGGCGGGGTAGAGGAGCGCGTGCGGCCAGGGCGCCTCGGTGTGGGCGGCGACGCGGGGCCCCAGGAACGCCGAGGGGATGAGCAGCAGGCCGCGGCCGCCGAGGGCGATCGTGTCCTCGTCGTGGACGTGCAGTTCGATGCCCCGGTCGCGCCAGCGGACGCCGGTGTGCAGGTCGTCGAGGGCGGCCTCCCAGCCGCCCTGCCCGAGGCGCCCGGCGCGGTGCAGGACGTCGCGTTCGCACAGGGCGCGCAGCTGGGGCCAGCGGGGGGCCAGCAGTTCGCGCCACGCGGTGCCGAGGGTGTCGGCGATGACGGTGACGACGTCGTCGCGGGCGAGGGCGGCGGCGGTGCGCGCGCTGGGGGCGGGGCGGTGGGCCAGGGACCGGGCGATCTCCCGGCGTGCCAGGTCCAACGGGGTGGCGCGGACCTGGTCGAGGTCGTCCTCGATCGTCTGGGCGAGGCCGAGCCGGGGCGGCGGGGAGGCGAAGGTGGCGCCCTGCCAGGGGGAGTGCAGGGCCAGGACGGCCTCCAGCGGCGTGCCGGCGCGCAGCTCGCCGAACACCGGGCGGAGCCGGGCCGACCAGGCCGTCGGCAGCCGACCGGGCAGGCCGTCCAGGGCGCGCAGCAGGCAGTTCAGCTCGAACAGCGGGGACAGCGCGAACCGGCTGTGCAGCAGGTCCTCGGTGTCGACCTCGAAACGGATCACGCCGGCCGAGCCTAGGCGGCCTTTCGCCGTGGGACGTAACGATGGCGCGGTCGCCACCGGTGCCGGATGCTGCGGGCCATGACGAAGGATCCGGGCCGGGCGACCTACCGGCGGGTGCTGGCCGAACCCCGCTTCCGGGTGCTGTTCGCGACGCGGTCCCTGGCGATCGCGGCGGACACGCTGCGGATGGTGGCGCTGTCGGTGCTGGTGTACGCGCGGACCGGGTCGCCGATGCTGGCCGCGGTGGCGTTCGGGATCGGGTTCCTGCCGCAGGTGGTCGGCGGGGCGCTGCTGGGGGCGCTGGCCGACCGGTTGCGCCCCAGGCCGCTGGTCGCGGGCGTGTACGCGCTGGAGGCGGTGGTCGCGGCGGTGCTGGCGCTGGCGGATCCGCCGGTCGCGGCGGCGCTGGTGCTGGTGGCGGTGGTGGCGTGCGTGACGCCGGTGATGTCGGGCGCGGTGTACCGCGTGGCGGCCGAGGTGCTGCCGGGCGAGCAGTACGTGCTGGGCCGGTCGCTGATGATGATCGCGGCGTCGGTGGCGCAGCTGCTGGGGCTGGCGTTCGGCGGGGTGGCGGTGGCGGCGCTGGGGCCGCAGCGGGCGCTGCTGGTGGCGTGCGGGGTGTACGCGGTGGCGGCGGTGCTGGTCCGGGTGACGCTGGGGGACCTGCCGCCGTCGCCCGCGGCGGGGGAGCGGCGCGGGGCGGTGCTGGGGGCGAGCTGGGCGGCGAACCGGCGGCTTCTGGGGGACCGGGCGGTGCGGGTGATGCTGCTGGCGCAGTGCCTGCCGGTGGCGTTCGCGGCGGGCGCCGAGAGCCTCCTGATCCCCTACGCGCAGGTGCGGGGGCACGGGGAGGGGACGGGCGCGTTCCTGCTGGCGTGCCTGCCGGTGGGGATGATGGCGGGGAACGTGGTCGCCGGGCGGATGCTGGCCGCCGCGACCCGGGAGCGCCTGGTGGTGCCGCTGATGGTCCTGCTCGGGCTGCCGCTGCTGCCGCTGGCGGCCGACGTCCCGCTCGCGGCGGCCGCGGCGCTGCTGCTGGTGACGGGGACGGGTTACGCCTATGAGCTGGGGATCCAGCGGCGGTTCGTGGACGCGGTGCCGGAGAGCGCGCGGGGCCAGGCGTTCGGGCTGCTGTCGACCGGCATGATGACGCTGCAGGGCCTGGGCCCGGTGCTGTTCGGCGCGGTCGCCGAGGTGGCCGGGGTGGGCGCCGCGATCGCGTCGGCCGGCGCCGTGACGGTGGCGGTGGCCCTGTGCCTACGCGCCCCCCTGACCCCGCTCCGCTGAACGCCCGCACCCCCCGGCCGGTCGGCCGGGGGGTGCGGGTCAGGGGGCCGGGATGCGGACGCCTCGCGCGATCGGGATCGCGCGA
>NZ_JBHSON010000154.1:0-16971 GCF_042656285.1 Actinomadura rugatobispora
AGGCGGTGCGGCGCCCCTGCGGCTCCCACCGTGCTCCCCGGTCGCCTCCGGGACGCCCCGACGCACCGCCTTCCCTCGTCGCAGGCTCCTCAGTCCAGGCGGTGCGGCGCCCCTGCGGCTCCCTCACGGGGCCGGGGTCCGGGCCTCGTCGACCAAGAGGACGGGGATGTCGTCGCGCACCGGGTAGGCGTAGCCGCACGAGCCGGTGCAGACCAGCTCGGAGTCGGCGTCCTCGGCGCGCAGCTCGCCGCCGCAGTTGGGGCAGGCCAGGATCTCCAGCAGCCAGCCGTCCAGCTTCATGCTCACTTCCCCCTCACGATGGCCAGGACCTCGTCGCGGATCCCGTCCACGGTCTGCTCGTCGGCGGCCTCCGCGTTGAGGCGCAGCAGCGGCTCGGTGTTGGAGGGCCGCAGGTTGAACCACCAGTCGCCGGTGCTCACGGTCATGCCGTCGAGCTCGTCGACGCTCACCCCGGGCCGCCCCTCGAAGGCGGCGCGGACCTGCGCGATCGAGGCGTCCTGGTCGGCCACCTCGCTGTTGATCTCGCCGGAGGCGGCGTACCGGACGTACTCGGCCAGCAGCTCCGACAGCGGCCGGTCCTGCCCGCCGAGGGCGGCCAGCACGTGCAGCGCGGCCAGCATCCCCGAGTCGGCGAACCAGAAGTCGCGGAAGTAGAAGTGGGCGGAGTGCTCGCCGCCGAACACCGCGCCGGTCTCGGCCATCGTCTGCTTGATGAACGAGTGCCCCACCCGGGTGCGGACCGGCGCGCCGCCGTGCTCGGTGACGATCTCCGGCACCGCACGGGACGTGATCAGGTTGTGCACGATCGAGGAGCCGGGGTGCTTGGCCAGCTCCCGCACCGCCACCAGCGCCGTGATCGCCGACGGGGACACGATCTCGCCGCGCTCGTCCACCGCGAAGCAGCGGTCGGCGTCGCCGTCGAAGGCCAGGCCGATGTCGGCGCCGGTCTCGCGCACCTTGGCCTGCAGGTCGCGCAGGTTCTCGGGCTCGATCGGGTTGGCCTCGTGGTTGGGGAAGGTGCCGTCCAGCTCGAAGTACAGCGGCACCAGGTCGACCGGGAGGCCCTCGAACACCACCGGGACGGTGTGGCCGCCCATGCCGTTGCCCGCGTCCACGACCACCTTGAGCGGGCGGATGCCCGACAGGTCGACCAGGGTCTTGAGGTGGTCGGCGTACCCCTTGAGGAGGTCGCGCTGGGAGAGGGTGCCGGGCGCGCCGTCGTGGGCGGGGACGCCCCGCTCGACGAGCTCGCGGATCTCGGTGAGGCCGGTGTCGCGGCCGATCGGCCTGGCCCCCGAGCGGCACAGCTTGAGGCCGTTGTAGCGGGCCGGGTTGTGGCTGGCGGTGAACATCGCCCCCGGCAGGTCGAGCACGCCGCTGGCGTAGTAGAGCATGTCGGTGGAGCCGAGCCCGGCCTCCACCACGTCGGCGCCCTGGCCGGTGGCGCCGCGCGCGAACGCCGCCGCCAGCGGGCCCGAGGAGGCCCGCATGTCGTGGGCGGTGACGACGGCGGTGGCCCCGGTCACCCGGACGAAGGCGGCGCCGATCGCCTCGGCGGTCTCCTCGTCGAGCTCATCCGGCACCACGCCGCGGATGTCGTACGCCTTGAAGATCTTGGCGAGGTCGCCCACTCCTGCTCCCTTGTCATCGCGGACGCCGTGCGAAGCTGCGAAGCCCAGAGCCTACCGGGACCAGAGGCAGGCCGGGCCGCGCACCGGGGGCTGTGGATATCTTCGCAGAAGGCGGGCCGCGGGCGCGCGGAGAGGGTCACTCCTGGCCGGGCTGCGTCCCCGCGGGCTCGGAGCGGAGCACCCGCAGATGGCCGCGGCGGCCCACCTCGGTGCCCTGGCCCACGGGCTCCGGGCCGCCGGGAGCGGGCCTGGCGGCCTCGCGGACGGCGTCGGCGAGGGCCTCCAGGTCGTCCGCGCTCGGCTCGGTCTCCTCCTCGACCGGGAGCCTCACCAGCTCCCAGCCCATGGGGGCGGTGAGCCGCTCGGAATGCTCCGCGCACAGGTCGTAGCAGTGCGGCTCGGCATAGGTCGCGAGCGGCCCCAGGACCGCCGTCGAGTCGCGGTAGACGTACGTGAGCGTGAAGACTGCGGTCGCCTTGCAGGCGGTGCGGGAGCAGATGCGGACGGGGCTCACGATGGCCGACCGTACCCCGCTGCCGCCGAGTCCGCCACCACCCGCGTGCACGTGTCGCCGTTACCGGCCTAATTCCTTTGGAAGGATCACATTCCGTGCCGCGGGGGCCGCGCTGGGTCGCCGGCACCTCACCGGCGCGGCCCGGTCGCGGGACGGGCCGGGCGGGGTAATGTGGACGGCGTGCGATCCCGTGTGGCAGGCGTACGACGCCGCGACCGGCACGGTCGTGGCCTCCGTGGTCCTCTGACGCCCCCGCAGGCGCCGGTCTCCCGCACCCGGGCGGAGCGCTTCGACGACCTCGTCCGCGACGAGGTCCGCCGGCTCGGCCGGCGTTGGGGGCGCGAGCTGGCCAGGGTCGAGTTCGCGGTCGAGGAGGTCCCGCCGGTCGAGCCCTGGTTCGACGGGCCGGTGCCCCTAGGCCAGACCCGGCCCGGCACCGGGGGCCGCCCGGTGCGCATCGTGATCTTCCGCCGTCCGGTGGAGGCGCGGGCCGCCGGGGAGCGCGAGACCGGCCGCCTGATCCGCGACCTGCTGGTGGAGGAGATCGCCGATCTGCTGGGCCTGTCGCCCGAGTCGGTGGATCCCAGCTACGACTCCCCCGACGACTGACCGGCACCCGGAGCGGAGCGCCGGCGGAGTGGAGGGTGACGGTCAGTCCGCTCTTGCCGGGGAGTCCGAGGGGGCGCCCCCTCAGAGTGTTACTGATCCCTTTATGGGAGGAGCGCGCCCTGGCCGTCGCCCACCGACGGCAGCCGCAGCGCGGTGAGGGCGGGCGTGATCGGCAGGGCTGTGAGGAGCAGGTCCTCGTCCTTGCCCGTCGATTGGATCCGTGCGGCGTGGACGGGCCCCGATCCTGGCCTGGGTTGGATCAGCGCGCCGTAGCCCTTCTCGCCGCCGCTGGGCGCCTTGAGGGCCACTTCCACGGTGCGGTCGGACGGCACGGCGACGTCCTGCGGCGTGCCGGGGCCCTGCGGGCCGATCGGGGTGATCCGTACGGCGGCGGCGCCGTGCGGGGCGGTGAGCGAGATCGTGGAGTCGAACCGGTTGTCGGACACCACGCCGAAGCCCTCGCCCTCCAGCGCGGGGGTGGCGGTGCCGTAGGCGACGTCGGCGCCGCGCTCGGCGGCGTACCCGGCCAGGATCGGGCGGTCGGAGCGCAGCCGCACGGCGGCGGGCTTGCCGCCGAGGGCGCGGTCGAGGTCGACGGCGGTGACGGTGCCTGCCGGGGCGTCGACGGTGTCCTGGCCCTGGGGTGCGAACGCGCCGTTCTGGGTGATGACCTGGACCTTGACGGTGGCGTCCTCCTGGTCGGGGACGGCGACCAGCAGCCGCCGCCGCCCCTCGCCGCCCGGCACGCCGGGGACGATCAGCGAGGTGCCCGGCGCGGGTGAGAGCGGCACCCATTCGATGCCCTTGCCCTCGGCGATCCGCACCCGCAGGGAGGCGGCGACCCGGCCGGTGGTGGCCCGCACCCGCAGCCCGAGGTCGGCGGCGGTCTTCACGATGTCGCCGAGCCCCTCGGCGGACTCGCCGACGGTCACGACCTTGGTGCTGTACGGCGGCACGGGAGTGCCGCGCCCGTCGGCGGTGTCGAGGGGGCCTTCGCCGGAGAGGGCCGTGACGTCGACGGTCGCGGGCTGGGCGTCGACGTTGGTGAGGTGCAGTTGGACGCTCTCGGCGGCGACGGGCCCGGGCCCCAGGAACCACAGGTCGGTGCCTGGACGGGCGCAGCGCAGCCCCGCCAGGCCCCTGTCCTTGCCCCCGGGCCAGTGGGTGGTCTGCTCGGCCTCCAGACCGGCCGCCATGGCGCCGTGGGCCCACACGGTGTAGGAGTCCTTGGACTGGGCCAGGTCCTTGCTCCAGCCGCCACCGGGAGTGGTGAGCGAGCCGATCCCGGAGCCGTCGGGGGCCTGGACGACGTCGGCGCGTCCACCCGTACGGGCGGTCTTGGCGCTCTGCAGGGTCAGCCGAGTGCCCTCCCGGCCCGGGCAGACCGACACCGCGGATCGGACGGGGTCGGCCCGGCCGGTGTCGGCGGCCGTGGCCCGGTCGGCGGGACGGGAGAGGGACGCCGCGCCGTACAGCGCGGCCAGTGCGAGCAGCACGAGGGCGGCGGTGGCATAGCGCAGCCCGAGCAGGCGGACGATCCGGTCCAGGTTCACGGGCGCTCCTCCGGCACCGTGGCCGCGTCCTTCCGGACCACCGGCCCGGCCGCCGGGGCGTCCGCCGGGTCGTCCGGCGTGCCGTTCACCGTGACGGGTTCCGGCGTGGGGTCATCGGCGGGCGCGTCAGGGGTGCTTTCGGGAGAGGTATCGCCGGTGTGGCGGATGCGGGCGCGCAGGGCGCCGGTGCGGCGTTCCGCCCCGGCAGCGGCTCGGCGGGCCAGGCCCCCGGCGGCGACGCGGGCTCTGCGCCCGCGGACGCGGCCGTGGCCGCCGGCCCTGGTCGCCGCCGCGTCCAGCGCCTCGGGACGCGCCCCGGGGAGGGCGAGGACGATGACCAGCAGCACCGCCGCCGCCTGGACGGTCACCCAGCCGTGCCGCGTCCACATGCCGCGCGTGAGCTCGAACTGCCCTCCGGCGGCCGGGATCCGGTACGCCTGCGCCCAGCCGTCCAGGGTCCGGGACCGGACCTCGCGGCCGTCCAGGGCCGCGCGCCAGCCGCCGTCGGCGGGCTCGGCCAGCAGCAGGGTGCGCTCGGTCCTGCCCGCGGGGATCCGGACGCTGACGTCGGTCCCACCGGGGCCGGTGTCGAGCGGCGTGGCGTTCTGGCCGTCCAGCAGCATCAGGCGCCCGGCCGGGGCCGGCAGCCGCCACACCCCGAAGGAGTCGGTGCGGCTCAGCCGCGACAGCTCCGGGGTGGCGTCCAGGACACGGGTCAGGTCGTCGCGCGCCGGCCGCGGCACCAGGACGTACTGGACGCCCATCCGGGTCAGCGCCCGGCCGCCGCCCGCCCGCCCTCCGGCCAGCCCGGCGACCAGGTCGTCCATCCGGCGGCGCGCCTCGTCGTTCACGGGGGTCTCGGACTCGCCCAGCATCGGCTCGACGCCGCGCAGGACCGTGTAGGCGACCCGGCCGGTGGGTTCGCGGCGCACGACCAGGGTGCGTTCCCCCGCGGAGCCGTTCACGAACGCGGGCACGGCGTCGGGGTCGGTGCGCCCGAGCGGCCCGGCGGCGCCCCCGGCGATCCAGCCGAACGCGGCCAGCGCGGGAGCGGTCAGCGCGGCCAGCACCACCAGGGCCCCGGCGACCCGGTAGGTCAGGTGCCGCCCGGCGAGCACGTCCACGGCGCGCTGCACCGCGGCGGTGGCGGCCAGCAGCACCCCGGCGCCGGCGACGGCCAGCGTCACGCCCGGCCACACGGCGGCCTCGTCGGCGCCCTTGGTGACTGTGGCCATGCCGGTCAGGATCGCGGCCAGCAGCCCGAAGATCGCCAGCATCCAGCCGGCCAGCACGGTGGTGCGGCGGCTGCGCAGCGGCAGCGCGCACAGCGCGACCAGCAGCAGCCCGTACAACGTCCAGCGCGCCGGGGTGCCGGGGCCGCCGGGGTCCAGCGCCAGCAGGTCGCGGGCGGTGGCGACCGGGGTGACCGGGGTGTGCAGGCCCGCCTCCAGCAGGAACCGGGACGGGTGCAGGATCAGGCCCAGCGTCCAGGGCAGGAGCAGCAGCGGCGGGACGGCCAGCGCGATGGCCAGGTGGCGGCGGGCCCGCCCGCCGGCCAGGCGCCCGCCCGCCCCGGCCGTGCCGCCGAACAGGTTCCAGGTGACCACGCCCGTGATCAGGGCGAGCAGCCAGATCAGCGGGACGAAGGCCATCGCGATCGTGAGGAGCAGCGCGACCGTCCAGGCCGCGCGCCCGGCGCGGCGCGGGTCGGGGCGGCCTCGGGCGGCGCGGAGACCGGCCCGGCGGGCGGCCGAGCGCGGCAGCCCGAGCATCCGGGCGGTCTGCACGGCGATCAGCGGCAGCAGCACGATCACCACGGCGGTGCCGAGGCGGCCGCCGGCGATGGCGCCGGTGGCCGCGGGCAGCAGCGCGTACACGGCGGCGAACCACATCCGCACCGCCCAGACGGGGACGCGCGGGCCGTGCGCGACGGCGCGGCGGCCGGTGCGGGCCGGCGCCGCCACCAGGGTCCGGGAGGCGTGGTAGGCGGTCAGCCCGGCCAGCGGCACGCTGCCCAGCAGCAGGATCGTCACCACCAGCCACGGCTTGCCGAGCAGCAGCGTGGACAGCGCCGCCAGGACGGCCACGTACGGCGGGCTTCCCGCGTCGGAGCCGAGCCCGACCGGATGCCAGCCCGCGAGGTACTGGGCCCACAGGTCGCTCGCGCCGCCCCAGGCGGGGACCAGCGCGCCGCCGCCCAGCCGCCCGGCCGCCGTGAGCAGCGAGCGTTCGGCGGCCACGGCCACCGCGGCCAGCGCGAGCACGACGATGACGCCGGGGCGGGCCAGGATCCGCCGGACCAGGCCCGGGCCCTCGTCGCGGGGCGGCTCGTCGTCGACGTCGTGGCGGCGGCCGCCGCGGGCCGCGACGCCGCCGGCGGCGGCCTCCACGAAGCGGCGCAGCGCGACCCGGCGCGGCTGGAAGCGCCGCATGCTCCGGTGGACGCGCTTGCGGCCCTCCGCGCGGGCCGCGCGGGCGCGCCGCAGGCGCCCCGGGTGCCGCAGCACGCCGCCGAGCGCGGCCAGTTCGTCGCGGGCGGCCTCGGGACGCTTGACGGCCAGCAGGAACAGGACCCGGGTGAGGGTCGTCCAGATGTTGCGCAGCAGGGCGCGCAGCATCGCGGGCAGCGGCAGGTTGGCCAGCAGCGCGTAGAGGGCGTTGCGGCGGTCGCGGCGGCGCCGGGACTCGGCGGTCATCCCGATCTCGCGGACGCCGCGCCAGGACGCCTCGGCGTGGTGCAGCACCGCGTCGCTGACCACGACCACCCGGTGCCCGGCGGCGTGCGCCCGCCAGCAGAAGTCGATGTCGTCGCGGAAGAGGCCGAACTCGACGTCGAAGCCGCCGAGCCGCTCCCACACGTCGCGGCGCACCAGCATGCCCGCGCTGGAGACCGCCATCACGTCGCGGACGCCGTCGTGCTGGCCCTGGTCGAACTCGTGCCGGTCCAGGCCGGTCTCGCGGCGGCCGGCGCCGTCCATGGCCACGCCGAGCTCGCGCAGCGTCCGCCGGTCGTTCCAGTCGCGGAGCTTGGGGCCGAGGACGGCGGCGTTGGGGTCGGAGTCGGCGACCCGCAGCAGCTGCGCCAGGGCGTCCTGGGCGGGCGCGGAGTCGTCGTGCAGCAGCCAGACCCACTCGGTGCGGCCCTCGTCGGGCAGGTCGTCGGGCGGCGGCACGGGCAGCGACGCGGCCGGGTGGCGCAGCGCCTCCGCGACGGCCTCGCCGTAGCCGGTGGTGCGGGGCAGGGTGACCATGTTGCCGGCGCCGACGACCTCGGTGAGCACGGCGGTGCCGCGGTCCAGGCTTCCGGTGTCGGCGGTGACCAGGCGTTGCACGGGCCGGGTCTGGGTCAGCAGCGCCTTCAGCGTCTCGGGGAGCCATCGCGCGCCGTCGTGGGCGACGAGGACCGCCGTGACGACGTGGCGATCGAGTGTGGGCGACAAGGGTCCGCTCGATCTGTGGGGTTCGTGTGGGTTCCTGGTGGGTCGGAAAACGTCAGCCGTGCCGGCCAATCCGGCCGGCACGGCTGACAACTGTACGCGCGGCGGCCCCCGCGCGCCCTGGATCCCCCCAGATCCCCGGCGCGGGCGCCGTTCGCGTCAGACGGCCTGACGCTTCAGCTTGCGGCGCTCCCGTTCGGAAAGACCGCCCCAGATGCCGAAACGTTCGTCGTGCTGGAGCGCGTACTCCAGGCACTCCGCCCTTACCTCGCATGCGCGGCACACCTTCTTGGCCTCGCGAGTGGAGCCGCCCTTCTCCGGAAAGAAAGCCTCCGGGTCCGTCTGCGCGCACAGTGCGCGCTCCTGCCAGCCCAACTCTTCGTCACCGTCTGTGCCGTGCGCCAGCGGGATCACTACCTCGCTCACAGCGCACCTCCTAGCCCGTGGAGCCCCCTGGTCAATGCCTTCCCTCAGCTCCATCCCCCGAGAAGGCATAGAACTACACCCACGAAATTACACGCGTGTAGCGCCCACTCCGTCAAGCGGAACGGGTTTCCAGGGGGGCAAGGATGGTTATTCGCGGTTTGGGCGAGAGCGGCTTTGACCGGAGATCAGTTAAACGCCGGGAACATGCGTGTGAGCGATCATCGGGCCGGTCGGTGGTGGAACGCGCCGAAGATCACGCGTCGAAGATCACTGGGGCGGGCGGTTGTCCCGGTACCAGTCGCCGCCCTCGTCGCGCTGCTCGCCCTTGGACCCGCCGGGCTGCCCGTGGCCCTGGTCGGCGGAACCCGAGCCGCCGTACGCGCGGGTCCAGTCGCCGACCTCCTCCTCGCCGCCGGGCTGCTGGTAGCCGCCCTGGCCGTACTGCGGCGGCGCGGGCTGGGTCTGGCCGGGCTGGGGCGCCTGGTAGTCCTGGGGAGGCTGCTGGGGCTGCGGGGCCTGCGGCTGGCCGAACTGCTGGCCGTAGCCCTGCTGCGGGGTCTGCTGCGGGGCCTGCTGGTAGCCCTGCTGCTGGTACGGCTGCTGGGGCTGGCCGAACTGCTGCTGCTCCTGGGGCTGCCCGAACTGCTGCTGGCCCTGCGGCTGGGCCTGGGGCTGGGCCTGGGGCTGGCCGAACTGCTGCTGCTCGTGCGGCTGGCCGAACTGCTGCTGGCCCTGCTGGTAGCCGAAGTCGGGGTAGCCGCCCGCGGGCGCCTGTGCCTGCGGCTGCGGCCGCGCGGGCTGCAGCGCCTGGAAGACCGTGAAGACGAACCAGCCGGCGACGCCGATGACGGCGAGCCGTCCCGCGCCGGACAGGAAGACCGCCAGCTTCATCCCGCCGCCCGCGTACGCGGAGTCGACGAGCAGCGAGCCAAGCCAGCAGATGACGCCGAACAGCGCGATGCCGCCGAGGACGCCCAGCGCCCCCATGACGATGTTGCGGGCCTGCTTGGTCGGCGCCGGGCCGAGCGCGACCAGCGCCACCGCCAGCGCGAGCAGGCCGATCACCGCGACCTGGGTGAAGAAGCCCCCGGTGATCTCGATGTACGCGCGGTACTTGAACCCGGGGGACTCGGCGCCGCCGCCGGCGAACAGGGCGATGATGCCGGCGAACAATTGCACCCCCGCCGAGGCGAGCAATACCCAGGCGGCCGGTTCCCGCAGGCGGTGGACGGCTTCCTTGTTCACGGCGTCATCTCTCCCGTGGCAGACATTCGGATTCGGTGCGCAAAGCTTCGCACACCCCGTCCCTCCTAGTCTCTTCCCCCTGCCACGGGCGGTCTACCGTCCGAGGCACTCCGCCGGGCGCAGGTCGCGGCACCCCATAGGCTGAACGGGCAACACGGCGCGAGTCGAAACGGATGCACAGCATGAAGATCGTTACGTTGGCCGGGGGCATCGGCGGGGCCCGGTTCCTGCGCGGGCTGCGGCGGGCCCGCCCGGACGCGGACATCACCGTGATCGGCAACACCGGGGACGACATCTCCCTGTTCGGCCTGCGCGTATGCCCCGACCTGGACACGGTGATGTACACCCTGGGCGGCGGCATCAACGAGGAGCAGGGCTGGGGCCGGGCGGCCGAGACCTTCACGGTGAAGGAGGAGCTGCTCGCCTACGGCGTGGGGCCGAACTGGTTCGGGCTGGGCGACCGCGACTTCGCGACGCACATCGTCCGGACGCAGATGCTGGAGGCGGGCTACCCGCTGTCGGCGGTGACCGAGGCGCTGTGCGACCGGTGGAAGCCGGGCGTGCGGCTGATCCCGATGACCGACGACCAGGTCGAGACGCACGTGGTGGTGGACGATCCGGAGCGCGGGCGGCGCGCGATCCACTTCCAGGAGTGGTGGGTGCGGCTGCGCGCCTCGCTCCCGGCGCGGTCGATCGCCGCGGTCGGGGCGGAGGACGCCAAGCCCGCGCCGGGCGTGCTGGAGGCGCTGGAGGAGGCCGACGCGGTGCTGTTTCCGCCGTCCAACCCGGTGGTGAGCATCGGCACGATCCTGGCGGTCCCCGGCATCAGGGAGGCGGTCGCCGCCAAGACCGTGGTGGGGGTGTCGCCGATCATCGGGGGCGCGCCGGTGCGGGGCATGGCGGACGCGTGCCTGACCGCGATCGGGGTGGAGACCAGCGCCCGCGCGGTGGCCGCGCACTACGGCGCCGATCTGCTGGACGGCTGGCTGGTCGACGAGGCCGACGCGGACGTCGCGGACAAGGGCCCGGAGGGGATCGCGGTGCGGGCCAGGCCGCTGCTGATGAGCGATGCCGACGCCACGGCCGCGATCGCGCGCGCGGCCCTCGACCTGGCCCAGGAGCTCGCGTGAGCGGTGAAGGGCAGGGCATGAGCGAGTCGAACTCCCCCGTCGGACCCGACGGCCTGCGGATCTTCGGGATCCCCGGGCTGCCCGAGGTGACCGAGGGCGCCGACATCGCGGCGCTGGTCGCGGACGCGGCGCCCGCCGGGACGCTGGCGGACGGCGACGTCCTGGTCGTCACCTCCAAGATCGTCAGCAAGGCGGAGGGCCGTGTCCTGGTCGCCGACGACCGGGAGAAGGCGATCGACGCCGAGACCGTGCGGGTGGTGGCCCGCCGGACGCACGCGCGCGGCGAGACGCGGATCGTGGAGACCCGGCAGGGCCTGGTCCTGGCCGCCGCCGGGGTGGACGCGTCCAACACCAAGCCGGGCACCGTGCTGCTGCTGCCCGAGGACTCCGACGCCTCGGCCCGCCGGATCCGCGCCGCGCTGCGCGAGCACCTCGGCCTGAACGTCGCGGTGCTGGTCTCCGACACCCTCGGGCGGCCCTGGCGGATGGGGCTGATCGACGCGGCGATCGGCGCGGCCGGGCTGGCCCCGCTGCACGACTTCCGGGGCCAGGACGACACGTACGGCAACCGCCTGGAGGCGACGGTCACCGCCGTCGCCGACGAGATCGCCGCGGCGGCCGAGCTGGTCAAGGGCAAGCTGGACGGGGTCCCGGTCGCGGTGGTGCGCGGGCTGGGCGCGCTGGTCACCGAGGACGACGGGCCGGGCGCGCGCGAGCTGGTGCGGCCGCCCGACGAGGACATGTTCCGGTTCGGCTCGGCCGAGGTGCTGCACGCGCGCCGGACGATCCGCGAGTTCACCGCCGAGCCGGTCGACCCGGAGGCGGTCCGCCGGGCCGTCGCCGCCGCGATCACCGCGCCCGCGCCGCACCACACCACCCCGTGGCGGTTCGTGCTGCTGGAGTCGGCGGAGTCGCGGACCCGGCTGCTGGACGCGATGCGCGACGCCTGGGAGGCCGACCTGCGCCGCGACGGGTTCTCCGAGGAGTCGGTCGCCCGGCGGCTGCGGCGCGGCGAGGTGCTGCGCCGCGCCCCGTACCTGGTGGTCCCGTGCCTGGTCATGGACGGCTCGCACGACTACCCCGACGCCCGGCGGGCGGCGGCCGAGCGCGAGATGTTCGTGGTCGCCACCGGCGCCGGGGTGCAGAACCTGCTGGTCGCGCTGGCGGTGGAGGGGCTGGGCTCGTGCTGGGTGTCCAGCACGATGTTCTGCCGCGAGGTGGTCCGGGACGTGCTCGGCCTGCCGGACGCGTGGGACCCGATGGGCGCCGTGGGCGTCGGGCACGCCGCCGCGCCGCCGCGGCAGCGCCCGCCGCGCGCCCCGGACGCCTTCATCGAGGTCCGCTGAACGCGCCGTAATCAATGGGCGGGTATTTCCGTCCGGGGCCTCTTCCTGTCAGATCATTACCGGCATGCGAAGGAATTCGTCAGCACGTTACTAAAACGCGGTCGGGCGGCGCCGAAAGGCGCCGCCCGACCCTCACTTCAGGCCGTACTCGGCGGTGCTCAGGTGCCGACGAGCGGCAGGCCCGCCCGGCCGCCGCCGCCCTTTCCGAAATGGCCGACCCCGTCGGTGCGGCGGGCCGCCTCGATCCGCTCGGCGGGCACCTCCCCGTAGGTGGTGGTCCGCTGCCGCGCCGGCCGCCCGGCCGCCGCCGCGATCTCCTCCAGCGAGCTGATCGTCTTGAAGGAGCCGTTCTCCGACCCCGCCATCCGGCTGATCGTCTCCTCCATCAGCGTCCCGCCGAGGTCGTTGACGCCGCCGCGCAGGACCCGGGTGCACAGCTCGTCGCCCAGCTTCACCCAGGAGGTCTGGATGTTGTGGATGGCGCCGTGCAGCATGATCCGGGCCAGGGCGTGCACGGCCACGTTCTCCCGGACGGTCGGCCCGGGCCGGGCCAGCCCGGCGAGGTAGATCGGCGAGTTGTGGTGCACGAACGGCAGCAGCACGAACTCGGTGAACCCGCCGGTCCGCTCCTGGATGGAGCGCAGCAGCCTGAGGTGCCCCACCCAGTGCTCGGGGGTGTCGACGTGCCCGTACATCATCGTGGACGTGGTCGGGATGCCCAGCTCGTGCGCGGTGGTGACGACCTCGACCCACTGGTCGGCGGGCAGCTTGCCCTTGGTCAGCACCCAGCGGACGTCGTCGTCGAGGATCTCGGCGGCGGTGCCGGGCAGCGAGTCCACGCCCGCCTCCCTGGCGGCCTGGAGCCACTCGCGGATGGACAGGTCGGTGCGGCCGGCGCCGTTGACGACCTCCATCGGACTGTAGGAGTGCAGGTGGATCCCCGGGGCGCGCTTCTTGACCTCGCGGGCGAGGTCGAAGTAGGCGGTGCCGGGCAGGTCGGGGTGGATGCCGCCCTGCATGCAGATCTCGGTGGCGCCGGCCGCCCACGCCTCGTCCACCCGGTCGCCGACCTGGGAGAGGGACAGGGTGTAGGCGTCGGCGTCGGTGCGGCGCTGGGCGAACGCGCAGAACCGGCAGCCGGTGTAGCAGACGTTGGTGAAGTTGATGTTGCGGGTGACGACGTAGGTGACCTCGTCGCCGACCGTGTCGCGGCGCAGGTCGTCGGCCAGCTTGGCCAGGGCGTCCAGTTCGGGGCCGTCGGCGTGCAGCAGGGCGAGGGCCTGGTCGTCCGACAGCCCGCCGGGGTCGCGCTCGGCGTGCGCGAGGGCCGCCTTGACATCGGCGTCGAAGCGGCGGGGGGCGCCGATGCGGTCGCGGACGGCGTCCCAGTCGCCGTAGACCGAGTCGAAGTCCTCGCGGCGGTCGCCGGTGCGGCCGGTGGTGTCGATCTCGACGTGCAGGTCGGTGCGGCCGGTGCCGCCGAACGCGTCGAAGCCGCCGTCGGGCTCCTGCCACGGGCGGCCTTCGAGGACGGCGTCCTCGCGGGCCAGGCCGGTGGCCGGGTCGGCGAGGGCGGCGACGTGGGCGGCGAGGCGCGGGTCCAGCCACGGCTCGCCCCGCGTGACGTACTCGGGGTAGATGGTGAGCCGCTCGCGGAGGGTGAAGCCCTGCTCGGCGGTGCGGGCGGCCAGCTCGTCGATCTGCGGCCACGGGCGCTCGGGGTTGACGTGGTCGGGGGTGAGCGGCGACACCCCGCCCCAGTCGTCGATCCCGGCCCGCAGCATCATGGCGTACTGGTCGTCCACCAGGTTGGGCGGCGCCTGGACGCGCGCCTTCGGGCCGAGCACCAGCCGGGTCACCGCGATCGTCGCCGCCAGCTCCGCCAGCTCGGCGTCGGGGGTGTCGCGCATCTTGGTGTCGGGCTTGGCGCGGAAGTTCTGGACGATGACCTCCTGGATCGCCCCGTACTCCCGCATCGTCTTCCGGATCGCGAAGATCGCGTCGGCGCGCTCCCGGACGGTCTCGCCGATGCCGATGAGGATGCCGGTGGTGAACGGGACGTTGGTGCGGCCCGCGTCCTCCAGCACCCGCAGCCGCACCGCCGGGTCCTTGTCGGGCGAGCCGAAGTGCGGCCCGCCCTTCTCGCTGAACAGCCTGGTCGCGGTGGTCTCCAGCATCATCCCCATCGAGGGCGACACGGGCTTGAGGCGCTGGAAGTCGCGCCAGCCCAGCACCCCGGGGTTGAGGTGCGGGAGGAGCCCGGTCTCCTCCAGCACCCGGACGGCCATCGCGCGCACGTAGGAGAGCGTGTCGTCGTAGCCGTGCGCGTCCAGCCACTCCCGGGCCGGTTTCCAGCGGTCCTCGGGCCGGTCGCCAAGGGTGAACAGCGCCTCCTTGCAGCCCATGGCCGCGCCCTGGCGGGCGATCTCCAGCACCTCGTCCGGGCTCAGGAACGGCGAGTCCAGCCGGTGCGGCACGGTGGCGAAGGTGCAGTAGCCGCACCGGTCGCGGCACAGCCGGGTGAGCGGGATGAAGACCTTGCGGCTGTAGGTGATGACGCCGGGCCGCCCGGCGGCCTCCAGCCCGGCGTCCCGGGTGCGCGCGGCGTAGGTGAGAAGCTCGTCGAGCTGCGCGCCGCGGGCGTGCAGCAGGGTGGTGGCCTCGTCGAGGTCCAGGGTCTTGCCATCACGCGCCCGGGCGAGGGCCCGCCGGAGCCCGCTCGGGGTCACGCTGCTGTCCATGGCGTCCATGACATCGCACTCTATGCCAAGCGTCATAGAAAGAAGAGGGGTGGGGGCCCCTACCTTTCCCGCATTCCGGACAGTACGCGCCGTCCGTCCACAGCTTCCACCCGGGCGGTTCTATTCCCCGTCCGGGACGCCTCGCACGATCGAGGGACGGCGCGCGGCCAGCTCGTCCGCGGACGAGCGCAGCGCGTCCAGCACCGCGCCCACCGAGGGACGCACGTCCGCGCCCGCCCGCGTCCACATCACCATGCGGCGCAGCACCCGGGCCTCGGCGATGTCGCGGACCACGACGCCCTCCTGCCGCTCGGCCATCGCCAGGTCGGGGACGAGGCAGGCGGCGCCCGCCCGCGCCACCATCGCGAAGACCACCAGGAAGTCGTTGGAGCGGAACCGGATCTCCGGCCGGAAGCCGCCCAGCTCCACGCACGTGCGCTCCAGCAGGTCGGCCACGTTCGTGCCGACGTGCCCGGTCACCCACGGGTGGCCGGCCAGGTCCGCGACGCGCACCGGTCCCCCGCCGGCGGCGTGCCGGTCGCCGGCCGGCAGCGCGATCCGGATCGGCTCGGTGATCAGCACCTCGGCGGCCAGTCCGGGGCGGTGCGGACGGGGCAGGTGCGTGTACTCGTCCGTCAGCACCACGTCGATCTCGGCGCGGACCAGCGCCATCAGGACGCGGTGGAACTCCTCGTCGGTGATCTCCAGGGCCAGCTCGGGATAGCGCTCGGCCAGCCCGGGCAGCGCCGGGGCCAGGACGTGCAGCAGCGCCGTCTGGAAGCCGACGAGCCGCACCACGCCCGCGACCCGGCCGCTGGCCGCCAGCGTCTCCTCCCGCGCCCGCTGCGCCTGGGCGAGCAGCGCCTCGGCGTGCCCCGCCAGCACCTCGCCCGCCGCCGTCAGCCGCAGCCTGCGCCCGACCCGTTCCACCAGCGGCACGCCCGTCTCCCGCTGCAGCTGCGCGAGCTGCTGGGACACCGCGGACGGCGAGTAGCCGAGGGCCTCGGCGACCGCGCCGACGGTGCCGCGCAGCTCCAGTTCGCGTAGCACCCGCAACCGGCCCAAATCCATCATTGTGAAGGGATTCTTACACGAACCCTGCAGAAACAGTCGCTGGACCTGAAAGATGCGCCGGGCGAGAATGGAGGCACCGCGGAGAACCACCCAGTCCCTGGCCAGGGCGCGACCGCCACCCCTCCCCTCCACCCGAAGGACACGGACCCATGTGGATCGCGCTCGCCCTCATCGCCCTCGCCGTCCTCGGCCCGCTGGCCGGCGCCGACTCCCGTGACGGCCTCGACTGGAGGCCGCACCACTTCTGGCTGCGCCGCCGTCCCCGCTCCGACCGGCTCAGAAACCCCGGTAATCCCGGACGGGAAGGCGGGGGCCCCGTCGCGGCGGAGCGGCGCCGGTCAGTTCCAGCAGCCGGGTGACCCGGTGCCGGTGACCCGCGTACGGGGCCAGCAGCTCCAGCATCCCGGCGTCGTCGACCTTCCCCCCGGCCAGGGACCAGCCCACGAGCCCCGGCAGGTGGTAGTCCCCGACGGAGACGGCGTCGGCGTCGCCCGCGGCCCGCTGCCGGATCTCCGCCGACGTCCACTCCCCGATCCCCGGCAGCGACCGCAGCCGGGGATCGGCGGCCGTCCCGCCGCCGGCCGGCAGGGCCTCCAGCCGGGCCGCCACCCGCGCGGCGCCGATGATGGTCCGCGCCCGGACCGCCTCGGCGCCCGACCGGTGCCACTCCCACGACGGGATCCTGATCCACGTCTCCGGCGGCGGCGGCACCCGCAGCCACGGGACGCCGGGCGCGGGACGGCCGAACCGGCGCACCAGGTACCGCCAGGCCCGCCACGCCTCGGCGGTCAGGACCTTCTGCTCCAGCACCGCCGGGGCCAGCGCCTCGAAGACCCGGCCCGACCGGCCGATGCGCAGCCCGGGGCAGCGCCGCACCGCCTCCCGGAGGACCGGGTCCCGGGGCTCGAACTCCTCGGGGACGTCCCCCGCCCCCAGCAGGTCGGGAACCCCCTCCAGCAGCCACTCCGCGCCCGGCCCCCACGCGGTGGCCTCGACGACGCTCCCCGGCTCGCACCCGTCACCGCGCTGCCGCAGCCGGATCGTGCCCGGCCCCTCCGGAGTGAACGAGGCGCGCCAGACCGTGCCGTCGGGGTCGGTGTGGAACGCCGGATCCCGTAGCCCGCGCCGGTGCGGCGCCACCGTCAACCCCAGGTCGACCGCGAACGGCGCCCGCCACACCCGCTCCGCGTCCGGCGCCGGCGCGGCGACGCCCGCGCCGGGCGCGGCGGCCAGCCGGCTCGCGC
>NZ_JBHSON010000155.1:0-16717 GCF_042656285.1 Actinomadura rugatobispora
CGACGCCCGCGCGGGGCGCGGCGGCCAGCCGGCTCGCGCCGCCCGCGAGACGCGCGCCTCCCTCGCCGCCGCCGCGTGAACGCGGCGCGAACGCGGGCGACGCGAAGTCAGGCATCGGTGGAGAATTTCAACGCCGTCGGCGGCAGCCCGATGTCCGGCCACACCCGCAGCCCGGCGCACGACCTCACAGGTCGTGCCTGCCGCTTCTCACCTCGGCCACCAGCGCCGACCAGCCCCCCTGAGAGAGAGCCAGCCTCGGGCCGCCCGGGTCCTTGGAGTCGCGAACGCCGATCACCCGATCCAGGTCCGCGACCTCCACGCAGTTGCCGCCGTTCGCGCCGCTGCGCGACGCCTTCCGCCACTTCACTCGCCTGTCCATCGCTCTTCCATCGTCCTCTCGATGAGTTCGATCGAGTCCGGCCGGCTGAGGGCCTCCGCCCTGAATCGCTCGAACATTCTACGAAGAACGGCCACGTTCTCGGGCTCCTCCACCACCTCCGCCCCCAACTGGTCGTCCACATAGGCCACCTCACCGCCGTCGAAGGTCGCGATGACGAACGGGGCGATGAAGCCGGCGCCGACCCCGGAGTCGAACGGGACGACCTGCACGATGATGTCGTCGCGCCGCGCCATCTCCACAAGGTGGGCCAGTTGGTTGTGCATGACCTGGGCGTCACCCACCTTGCTCACGAGGACGGTTTCGGTGAGCAGCGCGACCAGGGTCGGGCCATCGTCGTCTTCCCGGGCGAGGATCCGCTGCCGTTCCATGCGCTCGCTGACCATCTTCTCCACATCGCCGAGATGCGGGGCCATGCGGCAGACCGCGGTCGCGTAGTCCTCGGTCTGCAGCAGTCCCGGGACGACGGTCGTCTCCAGCGACAGCAGCGCCCTCGATTTCTCCTCGACCTCCCGCCACCTTCCCATCCATTCGAGCGGAACGGCGGAGTTGATGAGTTCTTCGCGCATCCGCCTGAGAATTCCCGCGAACGTCTCGGGGCCGAAGAGTTCCTCCAGCAGCACGAGGTGATCGGGTTGCGGTACACGCCGCCCCCTCTCCCACGACCGGACGAGCCCTTCCGAGACATAGATCGCTTTGGCCACATCGTCCGTTTTCATCCCTCGCTGCTCGCGCGCACGCTGCAGCTCCTTAGCAAGGAACATTCGTGGGGTGAGGTGATTGCTCGCCATGATCGTGTACAGCTCCGTACCAGTCAGGGGGCGTTCTTGTGCGGCCGGTGCGCTCGTGATTCCTCCACGGATGTTATGCCAATGCGCCAATGTGGCAACACCCCGGGGTTCTGAGGTCGCGAGTCTCGGACGGGGGCGCACCGGCGCCGAGCGTGCAGAGGACAGAGATGGCCAGGGAATGAGGTCACGATCCATGAGAAATCAACTCCAATCCACCACAACAACGGATGTCGCCCCACGCACTGCCCGAAAGGCCGACAGCCCACCCAATTCCGCGGAAACCAGGCCCGGGATCCTGCGCATCACGCACGAGCCGGCCGAGGTCGCGCGGGCGCGTGCGTGGATCAAGGCACGGATCGCAGCCGCCGCCCGGCCCATCGACGCGGAGACGGCCGACGACATCCTGATCTGCGCGGGCGAGACGATCACGAACGCGGTGGTGCACTCCCGTCCCCGGGTGCCGGGCGACACGATCACCGTCACCATGACGGTCCATCCGGAGACCGTCCGGGTCGAGGTGACCGACACCGGCGATCCTCGGGGACGCGGGCCACACGTGCGGGACATCGCCCCGGAACTCGAATCCAGCGGACGAGGGCTGCGCATCGTCCAGGAACTCTCCGCGGCATGGGGGCACAACGGCGACGGCGACAGCCGCACCACATGGTTCGAGGTCGGTTGTTGATAAGCGCCCATGCCACGGGCGGCAACCGCGAACAGCATCTCACCCGCCTGGCCGAACAGCTGGAACTTCGCGGCTTTCCCGCATGGGTGACCACCCTTTACAGGACGCCTCTGCTCCGGACCATCCGAATCCACCCCCGCAGGACCCTCATCATCGCCTGCGTCCGAGCAAGAGGCGGCTGGGTGTTCGTATGGCCGGGCGGCTACGCGCCGGGCTCGGATCCGGTTATGGCCGCCGAACGGGTGACCGGGTTCCTCATGCGATGATCAGACGATCACCGAGGCCAGCATGCTTTCGCGTTCGACACCATACTTGCGCGCCATCAGGCGAGGAATGGTGACATTCCATTCACTGAGCATGCCCAGCACATCGTCCACGACCACATGCCGACAGCCCACGCCATCGCCGATCACCGCACGCAAGGTCTGTTCGGTGAAGTAATATATATGGTCGGTATTGAAATGGACGTACGCCGCGTCCTGCTCGCCCAGCAACCGGCCGCCGTAACGAGGAGTGAGCAAAAGGATCACACCGCCCGGCCGGAGCAGGCTCCTGGCATGACGCAGATCCGAGACCGGATCGGGCAGGTGCTCGATCACGTCGATCATGGTGATGACGTCGAACGGGGCCAGCACGGCGACGGCCTGGCTCGCGACGTCACCGAGCACGAACCGGCCGGGTCCCGTGCCAGTGTGGCGTACGGCGTGATCAGATGTGTCCGCCCCGAACGCCGCCATCCCCCTGGCGGCGAGTGCGTGCACGAGGAAACCGCCCCCGCAGCCGAGATCAAGGCACCGCCGTCCATCCGGCGCCACCCTGAGCACCAGATCCGCGAGGGCGCCCGCGATCGCGCGGCGGTCCCCGGCCTCGCTGCCGAAATAGTCGGTGTACCCCGGCCCTGGACCGTCCCCGCGACGGTAGTAGCCCGCGTCGTAGGCACAACGCACCAGGTTGGTGCCGCGGGGCTCGACCATCGACACCAGGTCGCACCCCCGGCAGCGCACGACCGTCCCGAAGTCGAACCGGTACTCGATCACCCGGGCGGTTCCGGCGCAGAGCACGCAGGGGCGATAGGCCGTCATTCCCCGTCCGCCCGCCCGGCCAGGTAACGCCTGGTCTCGGCGAGAGTGTAAACACTGCCCGGGGAGAACTCCCCGGCGAACAGCGCTTCGGTCAGGTCGTCGCCGAACAGATCCCAGACGCTGATCTCGTGGATCTCCCAGTTGGCCCGCAGCACCGGAAGCTCCCTGCGGGCGAACTCGGGATCCTTGACATAGGCCAGCCCGCAGATATCGACCTCACCGTTGAGAGCGTCGAACCCGAACCCGAAGATGCGGAAATCCAGCACGCCGTCTTCCTGCGCGGTGATGAGCCGCGCGATCGGCGGCTCCCGGTAGAACCAGGTGGGATCAACGCGGTTGCCGCGCCGCTCGACCTCGGTGCCCCCGTAGAGTTCCTCGTACACCTCGCGCAGGAAGTTGTGAAAGATCGAGACCGGGGTGCGCTCCGACAGGTCCATGCTCTGGCAGCCGAAGACGGGGACGACGGCGAGCGCGCCACCGTAGATCGACACGGAGTGGGAACGGCGCTGGACCAGCACTCTGTGCCGCCCGTCCTCTTCGAACACGAACGCGCACTGCATCCCGAACCCATGCGCCTGCCGCCGGGCCTCGGCCGCGTCGTCCACCCCCGCAAGGGTCGCGTCCCTGATCGGAGTCGCGTTCTTCGGGCTGCGCACCGCCGCGTAGGTCTCGTCCTCCAGCGCCCCGCAGGCCGAGAGGAACTGGAAGTACTCGGCGAGCGCGATCTCGATGCGCGGTCCGTCGGGCGTCTCCCGGATCTTCTGGACCACCGCTATCAGGTCGTTCCACGGTTCGCCGTCCTCCCGGACGACGTTGAGGTAGGCGGCCCGGCGGCTCATCACGGCCTGGTCGACCGGCGCCTCCGACCGCCGCTGCGGGTGCGACTGCACGATCAAAGCGCCCTCGGCGAAGCCGTGATCCGTCCACGACGGCTTGGTGAGGAACGGCACGAACCGCCGCCGGCGTCCTTCGATCAGCAGGTAGAGATCGTCGAGCCGGTCCCTGCTCAGGTAGTACTCCAGCAGCCAGCCGTGGGTGAAGCGAGGATGACGCTGCTCCTGAACGCGACGGCTGCCGCCGGCCCGCCGGACGCTGCGGACACGCTGCCGGATCGACCGGACGCTCACCCCCAGCGTAAAGGCGATACCCGTGGCGACGAGGTTGACGAGCAGATCTTCCGTCACATGCCACCACCGCCCCGCCTAGCCGTGTGAGATGTGTATATCCCGGTTCGGCCGGAGGCGACAACGGGTCACCCGTCCGCGGAGAAGCGGACGGCGGTATCGGGGAGTTCGACTCCGGGCCAGAGGCGCAGGCCGTTGACCAACTCGTTGCCGGGACCCACGATGGCCCGGTCACCGATGACGGCGTCCTCCAACACCGCGCCGGCGCAGATCCGCGCGCCCTCGCCGATCACCGAGCGCACGACACGCGCGCCCGCCTCGACGGTCGCGTCGTCGAAGAGCACGCTCGACTCGACGTGCGCCCCGGCGCCGACCACCGACCGCGCCCCGACCGTCGTTCCGCCGCCCACCTGGGCGCCTGGCTCGACGGTCGCACCGCCCAGCAGCAGCACGCCATGTTCGCTCGCGGTCACGACCGGTGAGGGCATGGCGCCGAGCACCAGATCCCTGGCACCCCGGACGAACGCTGCAGGCGTCCCCACATCCAGCCAATAGGCCGCCTCGACGTAGCCCACGATGACCTCGCCGTCGGCCAGCAGCATGGGAAAGGTCTCGTACTCGGCCGACACGGGGCGCCCTGCGGGGATCCGCTCGATCATGGAGCGGCGAAAGACATAGCAACCCGCGTTGACCTGATTGGTCGGGGGGTCGGGGGATTTCTCCACGAAGTCGAGCACCCGGCCGTCGGGCCCCGTGGGAACGGAGCCGTACCTGCGGGCGTCATCCACCAGGGTCAAATGGAGGGTGATCTGCGCGTCGCCTTTCTGGTGCGCCTCTACCTGGGCCGAGATGTCGTGGCCGGACAGGATGTCGCCGTTCAGGATCAGCACCGGATCGTCGGGGCCGCACGTGAGCGCGGCGGACGCGTTGCGGACGGCACCCGCCGTGCCGAGGGGCTCGTCCTCGGTCACGTAGCGGAACTCCATGCCGAGCCGACGTCCATCGCCGAACGCCTCGTTGAACATCTCCGCACGGTACGAGGTGGCGAACACGATACGTTCCACACCAGCGTCCCTGGCCCGGGTGAGCTGGTGTTCCAGCAGCGGGACGCCGGCCGTAGGAAGCAGCGGCTTGGGGGTGGAAATGGTCAGCGGTCGCAGGCGGGTGCCCTGTCCCCCGACCAACAAGATCGCTTCCAAGAAGCTCCTTCCACGACGGCCGAGCCGTGCCCCGGCTCCCACGGCCTGGAAATGGTTCGGCCGAGCTTACTGGTCACGGGTAAACAGGCAAGTTGACGGCCATGCCACTCCGAACGCGGACCGGCCGGGTCTATTCGGAGATCATCTCGGTGCGGAGTACCCCGCGACGGCCCGTTCGAAGGAGGCCATGTGCGCCTTCGCCGAGGCCGTCCAGCTGAACCCCTGGGAGCGCGTGTACGCGGCGTCGGACAGGACGTCCCGGCGCTCGGGGTCCTCGATCAGCTCCTCCAGCGCCGACGCGATCGAGGACGCGTCCGGCTCGGTGTAGGCGACCGCCTCACCGCCGACCTCCGGCAGCGGGCCCCGCCGGGTCGTCAGCACCGGGGCGCCGCACGACATCGCCTCCAGGACGGGCAGGCCGAAGCCCTCCCCCCGGCTCGGCAGCGCCACCGCCAGCGCGCCGCCGAAGAACCCCGGCAGCGACGCCCAGGGCAGGTAGCCGGGGCGCACCACGCGCAGCTCCAGCGGCACCGTCGCCAGCGCCGCGTCGACCTCGTCGTCCCAGCCGCCGCTGCCCGCCAGCACCAGCGCGGGCGGGTCGGGGTGGTGGGAGCAGGCCCGCACCCAGCCGCGGATCAGGTTCGGCACGTTCTTGCGCGGCTCCAGCGCCCCCAGGTAGGCGATGTAGGGGTGCCCGTGCAGGCCCAGCGCGTCGGAGACCCGCTTGACCTCGTCCTCCGACGGCCGGTGGAACACCTCGTGGTCGACCCCGTGGTAGGCCACGTCGATCGAGGCGGGGTCGGCGCCCAGCAGCCGCACCAGCTCGTCGTGCGTCGCGCGGGACGGCGCCACCAGCCGGGTGGCCCGGCGCGCCGCCGTCCGCGTGGCCGACTTGACGTAGGTCGCGCGGACCGGGTCGTGGGTCTCCGGCTCGGTGAACACCGTCAGGTCGTGGATCGTCACCACCGTGGGCCGGCCCGCGTGGATCGGGATGCTGTAGGTCGGCAGGTGGATCACCTCGGCGCCGACCTGCGCGGCCACGTACGGCAGCCCGGACTGCTCCCAGGAGAGCCGCGACGCCCGGTGCGCCAGCGCCGCCGGGCCCTTGACGATGCGGGCTCCCGGCGCGAGATCGCCGTAGCGTTCCTCGTCCGCGCGCTGGCAGGCCACCGCGAGATCGGCGCCGAGCTCGTGCAGCGCCCGCAGCAGACCGTCGACATACCGCCCCAGCGCCCCGCGGTCGGCGGGGACCGCGGTCGCGTCGAGCAGAATCCGAGGTGCCAAAAGGGTTCACCCCTATCCCGGCTCGGCCAGAGTGAGGGGGGGTCCGTCGCCCGCCCGCTCCGAGCCTACGCCCAACCAGGCCGAATGGGAGGGACGCCACGGAGATCACAGCCGACCTGTGCGGGAGTGAGGCCGCTCAGCCGCGTTTGCGGGCGCGGATGAGCACGATGCTGCCGCGCTCGTTGGGCGCCTTGCGGTCGGCCACGGCCACCAGCGGGGCCAGCGGCGCGGCCGCGTTGAACCCGACCCTGCCCCCGTAGGCCGACAGCGACAGGTACAGCCGCTCGGCCGCCGCGGTGCGGAACTGGTAGGAGTGCCCGACCAGGTCAAGGCCGCGCTCGTCCATCAGCTCGCCGAGGCTGTCGTGGGTGTAGGTGTGCTGCACGTGGTACTTGGACCGGTGCGCGTCGCGCAGCTTCGGCCAGGCGTCGGCGCGGCTCAGCACGTCGGCGGACATGAAGATCTCGCCGCCGGGCTTGAGCACCCGCGCCATCTCGTCCAGCGACCGGCCGCCGTCGTCGAAGTGCTCGATCGCGCACACCGACAGGATCGCGTCGAACGACCCCTCGGCGAACGGCAGCCGCAGCGCGTCGCACTCGATGAGCGCGGGCGCGTGGGCGAGCGTGCGCCCGTACACCATCTTCTTGCGGGCCAGGTCGATCGAGACCGCCTCGGCGCCGCGCTTGCGGGCCTGCCCGGCCCAGTAGCCGTCGCCGCCGGCCACGTCGAGGACCCGCTTGCCGCGCAGGTCGCCGCCCATCCAGTCGAGCAGCGTCCCCGCCTCGCGGTACCGGCACACGTGCACCTGGTGCCCCATGAAGGCGACCACATCCGAAATCTTCATCGCGGACAACTGTAGGCCGCCGCGCGCCCGGACTGTGCGAACTCCAGGTGACGGGAAGGTCGTCACCCGGCAACGGCCGCCGGGTGCGGCACCGGGGACGGATAGCCTGGGCGGGTGTTGACGAAGGCCGTCCTGATGCGGGTGCTGCGCGTTCTGCTGGTGCTGCTGGCGCTGGGGTTCTGCGCCTACAGCCTCGTCTCCCAGTGGGACGACACGGTGCGGGCGTTCGAGCAGATGTCGTGGCCGACGCTGCTGGGCGCCTTCGCGACGGGCCTCGCGGGCCTGTTCGCGTGGATGCTCGGCTGGCGGACCTACCTGGCCGGGCTCGGCTCGCCGCTGCCGGTGCGGGCCACGTTCCGGATCTCCAACATCTCCCAGCTCGGCAAGTACGTGCCGGGCAAGGTGTGGGCGCTGGTCACGCAGATCGAGATGACCCGCGAGCACAAGGTCCCGGCGCTGCGCAGCTTCAGCTCCACGCTGCTGGCGGTGGCGACCTCGTGCGCCTGCGGCCTGGCGATGGCGGCGGTGACGCTGCCGCTGACCTCGGACGCGGCCCTGGAGCGCTACTGGTGGCTGTTCCTGCTGGCGCCGGTGATGCTGGCGGCGCTGCACCCCACGATCGTGACCTGGTGCCTGAACACCGCGCTGAAGCTGGTCCGGCGGCCCCCGCTGGAGCACCCGGTGGGCCTGGGGACGACGCTGGTCGCGGTGGCGTGGACGCTGGCGGGCTGGGCGCTGTTCGGCGTGCACACCTGGCTGCTGTGCCAGGCGGTCGGCGGCGACGGCGCCGGGCTGTACTTCCAGGCGGCCGGCGCCTACGCGCTGGCGTTCGTCGTGGGCCTGCTGGTGTTCATCGCCCCCGGCGGGATCGGCGCCCGCGAGGCGATCCTGGTCATGGTGCTGGGGCCGGTGCTGCCCGCGGGCGGGCCGATCGTGGTGGCGCTCGCCTCACGGGTCGTGCTGACGCTGGCCGACCTGGCCGGGGCCGGGGTCGCGTTCCTCATGGGACGGGGCAGGCGCGCGGCCGCCCCCGGCACGGCCGAGAGCGTGGACCGGGACGAGCCCGTTCAGGACGAGGACACCGAAGAAGGCGTCACCAGCACGTCCACGTAGGTCTCCCACAGGGGCGTGTGGTCGACCGGCCGGACCCCCGAGCGCAGCCGCTCCGGCTCGCCCGGCGCGTAGAAGCGCTTGAGGGCGTCGGTGAGGGAGCCCGCGTCGTCGGGCTCGCAGATCAGGCCGTCGACGCCGTCGCGGACCTGCTCGGCGAAGCCGCCCACCCGGGTGGCGATGACCGGGACGCCGTACTCGTAGGCCATCCACACGTTCTGCGAGGCCGTCGCCGTGCGGTAGGGCAGCACGAGCGCGTCGGCCTCGCCGAACAGCCGGGGGACCTCGGACGCGGGCACGTAACCCGGGCGCAGGTCCACGCGTTCGGACAGGCCCAGCTCTTTGACCAGGGCGCGGGTCTCGTCCACCCCGCCCCAGAACTCCCCGGCCACGGTCAGCGACACGCCCTCGGGGCCCGCCGCGAGCGCGCGCAGCAGCACGTCCAGGCCCTTGTACGGGCGGATCATCCCGAAGAACAGCAGCCGGTCGCGCCGCCCGGCGCCGCCCTCCGCGCCCTTCTCACCGGGCGCGGGCAGGTGCGCGGGCATCTCCGCGACGGCGACCGGGCGCGAGGTGAGCCCGCGCGCCAGCTCCGCCTGCTGCTCCGAATGCACCAGGACGCCGTCCACCTTCCGCAGCAGCGCCCGCATCAGGGGCACGTCGTAGGGCTTGCGCTCGTGCGGCAGGACGTTGTGGCACAGCGCCACGGCCCTGGTCCGGCCCCGCAGGCCCGCCAGGATGCCCAGATAGGCCGGGACCTGGACGGGGCTGAGCACGGCCTGCACGACCAGGTCGTAGGAGCGCAGGTCGCGGCCGGTGCGCCACCAGCCGTCGGGGCGCCGCCAGTCGAGCCGCCGCCGGGTGCCGGGGAACGGCTCGCCCTCCGGCTCGGAGATCGTCTGCTGCCCCGGGTACAGGAAGGAGGGGTACTGGGCCCGCCAGGACTCGATGGCGACCTCGTGGCCCGCCGCGTCCAGCCGGTGCGCCAGCTCGGTGGTGTGGTGCGCGCCGCCGCCCTTGTACGGGAACGCCGGCCCCACGATCGCGATCTTCATTCCGCCTTCATTCCGAATCGGCCCCCGGTCAGGTGTCGCCGCGGGAGCGGACGATCAGGTCGGCCAGCAGCGCCAGCGAGGCGATCAGCAACCCGCTGATGAAGATCATCACGGTGTTGTTGGCGAAGTAGCCGAAGTGCACGACCATGTCGAACACCCCCTTGCCGATCCCGATGACCAGCAGCCACAGCGCCAGCGGCATCAGCACCTTGAGCGGGTTGAAGTACATCACCATCCGCAGCACCTGCAGGATGTAGCGGTAGGCGTCCTTGAAGAACTTGAACTTGGACTTGCCCGCCCGCTTGGCGTACTCGATCGGCACGTACCGCACCGGGTGCTGGTTGGACAGGAACGCGATGGTGATCGTGGTGACGCAGGAGAACCCGGGCGGCAGCAGCCGCAGGTAGGGCAGCGACACCTCGCGCCGGAACGCGCGCAGCCCCGAGTTCAGGTCGGGGATCGCGGAGTTGGTCAGCCGCTCGGCGACCTTGCGGATGAACCACTTGGCGGGCACCCGCAGCGCCTTGTGACTGCCCTCCTCGCTGGTGCGGGCCCCGACCACCTGGTCCACCGCGGGATCGGTGTCGAGGATGTCGACCAGCTCGGGGATCCGCTCGTTCGGGTAGGACATGTCCGCGTCGGTCCAGACCACGATCTGGCCGCGGGCCTGCTGGCTGCCGATCCGGCGGACCGTGCCCGACCCGCTGTTGTGCTGGAACGCCATGATCCGCATCTGCGGGAACCGCGGCGCGGCCTCCCGCAGCCGGGCCAGCGTGGCATCGGTCGACTTGTCGTCGACGGCCAGCAGCTCGTAGGTCTTGCCGCTGTTGTCCATCGCCTTGCAGATGCGTTCGACCTCGTCGATCACGTGGTCCTGCTCGTTGTAGCAGGGCAGGACGATCGTCACGTGCACGGGGCCGTCCGAAGGCACGGCGCCGACGGCGTCCGCGGACGGCTCCTCGGACGGGGCCGCGATCGGCGGGGCGGTCGGTTGAGCGGTCGGCTGAGCGGCCTGCTCAGAGGGCTCGGTACTCACGCCCGGCGAGAATACTCGCCCGCGGGTACCGATGCCGTCTTGGTGACGCACTGTTCACCCGCAGGCGGTCCAATCGAGAGTTTTCACCCATCCGGCGGGACGCGGCGCTCAGCCGCCGTCGCCGCCCTCGGGCGGGGCGGGCTCGGCGAGCCACACGTCGATGGTGAGGCTCCAGGTGCCGTTGGGCGGCTCGGTCAGCGTCCGCTCGTCCTGGCGGGCCCGCAGCGCGACCGCCCGGACGGGCCGCCCGTCCGGCTGCTGGACGTACGGCGCCACCTGCCGCGCCTCCCCGCCCAGGATCACCGGCCGCCGCCCGGCCGCGTAGATCTTGCCGATGACGCGGCGCACGTCCTCCGGGGTGGCGCTGGAGACGGTACGGGCCGAGGGCACCCCGCACATGCCCCGGACGACCTGCAGGAGCCGGTCGGCGTTGGAGCGGTCGACGACCACCACCGAGCGGCCCGGGCCGAGCCGGTCGCACAGCCCCCGGACGGCGGCCAGCTCCCCCTGGTCGGTCCGGGAGACGATGACCCCGGCCGACGACAGCACGACCGGCAGCAGGAGCAGCACCGCGGTGGCGACGGCGGCCCGGCGGACGGCGGACGGGCCGTACCCGGTGCGCCGGACGCGCCGCATCGTCCAGGCCGCCCCCCAGACCGCGAACAGCAGCAGACCCGGGATGACGACCGCGATCAGCCGCCGGGACGCCCACGGGTGGTCGGGGGTGATGCCCGGCAGGTACAGCACCAGCACCGTCGTCCAGGCGGTCATCGCGTACGGCAGCAGCCATTCGGGGGCGCGGCCCCGCATCAACCGCCGGGCCAGCAGCGCGGCGCCGAAGGCGGCCAGCAGCAGGGCGGGCAGCCCGATGTACCAGATCACCCAGTAGAGGGAGAGCTCCGAGTACTGCCGGGTGCCGTCGACCGGCAGCCCGCTGAGCCGCTGCACGTGCTCGATGAACTGCACGTTCAGCCGGTCGTCGGCGTTGGCGGGCGCCCGCCGCACGGTCTGCACCAGCGGCCGGACGGCGAACGCGGCCACCACCAGCACCGCCAGCACGGCCGCGGCGGCGGGCGCCCGGCCCCGGGAGAGCGCCGCGCCGGCCCGGCGCAGCCGGGACCCGGTGACCTCCCAGCGCAGCACGATCACCATCACCACCGTCGCCGCGACCAGCAGCCCGGCGATCATCAGCAGCGGCTGCAGCGAGCGGTGCAGGTAGTCCAGGTAGGGGCGGGACAGCAGGTAGCCCTCGGCCAGCCCCGCGCCCGCGCCGACGGCGAGGCCCGCGGCCATCGGCAGGCCGGTCCGGCGCCGCCAGGCCACCAGCAGGCCCGCGAAGACGACGGCCGGGAGCACGTCCCGCAGCCCGTCGATCCGGACGAGCAGGATCAGCCCCAGCGCCAGCCCGCCCAGGAACGCCTTGCCCGCCTCGGGCGAGACGCCCCACCGGCGCCCGCCGCCACCGGGGGCGCGGCGCTCCTCGTCGCGGCGCGCGTCGTACAGCAGCGCGAGCCCGCCCAGCAGCAGCACCATCGCGGGCAGCTCGCTGAAGGTGGAGCGGGAGACGAAGACCATGGGGGTGGTGAGGGCCAGGAGCAGCGCCGCGAGGGGCGCCCACCGCGGCCCGACCAGCCGCGCGACCAGGCCGCCGAACGCGATCACCGCGCAGGCCCCGAGCAGCGGGGCCATCACCAGCAGCCCGTAGGTGCCGCCGATCCAGGCGCCCAGGGACAGGATCAGCGGCAGACCCGCCATGAACTGCGGGACGAGGTCGTCGCCCACCTCGTAGAAGGCGGGGCTGCCGTACCGCAGGGCCACGTCACCGCCGCCGAACGCCTCGCGCGACTGCGGGATCGGCAGCGAGCCGTGGTCGGCCAGCCAGGTGGCGAACTGGACGTAGGAGGCCGGGTCGCGGCGCACGATGACCTGCTCGGCCAGCATCAGCACCTGGAGGACCAGGAAGCCGAGCCCGACCGCGAGGACCCCCCACGCGGGCCACCGCGGCGCCTTCGCCGCCGGCTCCGTCTTCTCCTTCTCCTCGGCGTTCTCCTTCTCCTCGGCCTCCGCGGCGGACGGGCGTTCCCGCAGGCCCAGCCACAGGAACAGCGCCGCCGCGGGCACGAAGAGCACGATCGCCGGGCCGGGCCGGAAGTACCCGGCCAGCAGCAGCGGCAGCGACACCGCCAGCCACGCCATCACCAGCAGCACCGGGACCGTCGCGGTCCGGGCCAGGAGCCGGCCGGCCGTCACCGGATCACCTCCGCCACGGGCCGCACGGGCCGGGGGGCCGGGCGGGGGGCGAGAACGGCGAAAGCGGCGATCGCGGTCGCTGCCGATCGGGTCGTGATCCATCGGTGCGGAGCGTAGCGGTCCCCTCGGAGCGCTCGCGCCCGTACGCTCGCCTTCCATGAACGACATCGGACCCGCGGAGCTGCTGCGCCGGAGGCTGGCCGGCAATCCGTCCCGGCCCCTGGTGACCTTCTACGACGACGCCACCGGCGAGCGCGTGGAGTTGTCGGCCAAGAGCTTCGACAACTGGGTCGCCAAGACCGCCAACCTGCTGGTGGACGGGCTGGCCGCCGAGGGCGGAACGCGTGCGGTGCTGGCGCTGCCGCCGCACTGGCAGTCGGCGGTGTGGCTGATGGCCTGCTGGTCGGCCGGGGTGGTGGCGGAGCCGATCGAGGTCCCGGGAAGCGGGACCGGCGGCGTCGAACCGTCCGCGCCCTCCGGGCCGTACCTCCTGGTGGCCGCCGAGGAGGTGCTGGAGCGGATGCTCACCGACCAGAACGCCGAAGAGATCGTGGGCCTCTCGCTGCACTCGCTCGGCGGCGCGCTGGCGGACTGCCCGCCCGGCGTCCTGGACTACGCGGTCGAGGTGCGCGCGTACGGCGACCGCTTCGTCCCCGGGCCGGACGTGACGCCCGCTTCGCCCGCGTTGACCGTGACACGCCCAGGGAGTGTGACAAAGGCCACACTCACAGGGGCGGAACTGGTCGGTGAGGCGGTCGGGGCGGCGGAGAAATGGGGGCTCGACGCGCACGATCGCGTCCTGGTTGACATGCCCTACACCACACTGGACGGCGTACTCGCGGGCCTACTTGCACCACTAGCCTCGGGGGCTTCCGTCATAATCCAACGAAACTTCGACAAAGCAGCCCTAGATCGACGAGTGACGCAGGAGCATGTGACCGCGGTGGCCGGCGTACCGGGATGGAATGTTCCGTCCGGGTCCGTGAACCGGCTCCTCTGACCTAATCTCAGTTTGTTTCCGACCCCTGCGGGCGGAGCCGTCGCGCCGCGCGGCGGGGCCGTCCCACCACGGAGCCGATGAACAGCAACCCGATGTACATGGAGTACGTCGACGACGCCGATCCGCAACCGGCGACCCGTCGGCGCGGATGGCGCGTCCTGGGCTGGGTGTCCATCGGCCTGTCGGCGGTGATGGTGGCCGGGTCGCTCACCGCCTACGGCGTCTACCGCACGGCGATGGGGAACATCTCCCACGAGGACTCCAACGCCCTGCTCGGCCCCAACCGCCCGAAGAAGCTCAACAGCGCGATGAACATCCTGCTGCTGGGGTCCGACACCCGGGCGGGCTCGGGCAACGCCCAGTACGGCCGCAGCATGACCAAGGAGCCGCCGCGCTCCGACACCATGATCCTGCTGCACCTGTCCCCCGGCGGCGGGCAGGCGATGGGCATCAGCTTCCCGCGCGACCTGATGGTCCCGATCCCCTCGTGCACGCTGAAGAACGGGCAGCGGACCCCGGCCCAGACCGTCGGGCAGATCAACTCCACGTTCACGATCGGCGGCGCGTCCTGCGTCATCAAGACGATCGAGGCGATGTCGCACATCAAGATCGACCACTTCATGCAGGTCGACTTCGCCGGGTTCAAGGCGATCACCGAGGCGGTCGGCGGCGTCGACGTCTGCCTGCCCAAGGCGGTCGACGACCCCAAGTCCAAGCTCAAGCTGCCCAAGGGCAAGAGCACCATCAAGGGCGAGATGGCGCTGGCCTACGTCCGCAACCGGCACGGCCTCGGCGACGGCTCCGACACCGACCGGATCAAGCGGCAGCAAAAGTTCATGGGGGCGCTGGCCAACAAGGCGATGAGCGCGGGCGTGCTGACCAACCCGAGCCGGATGCTGTCGCTGATGAACGCCACCACCAAGTCGCTCACGACCGACAGTGAGCTGACCCCGCAGGTGATGATGCGGATCGGCTCCGGCATGCAGGGGATGACCTCCGGCAAGCTGCGGTTCGTGACCGTGCCGTGGGGGCCGTACGTGGCCGACCCCAACCGGGTGCAGCTCAGGCAGCCCGCCGCGAACCAGTTCTTCAGCTCCATCCGCAACGACAAGACCGTGCCCAGCGAGCCGAAGAAGAAGGCGGCCGGCACGCCGGCGATCCCGCCGAGCCAGGTGCGGGTGCGGGTCTACAACGCCAGCGGCATCTCGGGCCAGGCCAAGCGGGTCGCCGACGACCTCGAGAGCCAGGGCTTCCAGGTCACGGTCGGCGGCAACATGACCGCCACCAAGACCACGCGGGTCATGTACGGCGCCGGCGCCGAGCAGCACGCGCAGACCGTCAACGGGCTGCTGCCCGGCCCGCCGCAGCCCGCCGCCCGCACCGGCGGCACACCCGGGGTCGTCGACCTGGTCGTCGGCTCCAACTGGACCTCGCTGCAGGGATCCAAGACCGGGGGCATCCCAGCGCAGCAGGGAGAGATCAAGGCGACCGACGACATCTGTAAGGAATGATGGCGCACTCCACCCCGCCGACCACCGCTCCGCAGCCCCGCACCCCCGCGCCCGGAGAGGATCCCCCCGCCCCTGACGGGGCGGGCCCCGCGGTCCCGCGGCAGGCCGGGCCCCCGGCCTCGGGCGCGTCCTCCCCGGCACCCGGCACGTCCTCCCCGGCCTCCCCGGCCTCCGGCTCCGCCGCCCCCGGCTCCCCGGCCTCCGGAGCGTCCTCCTCCGGGACCGCGCCGGCGGCGCCGCGCCGTAAGGAGCGCGACCCCTTCTTCGACAACGCCAAGTTCCTGGCGATCCTGCTCGTGGTGATCGGGCACTCGCTGGCCTACCGGCTCGACGTGCCGATGGCCAAGGGCCTGTACCTGTTCATCTACATGTTCCACATGCCGATGTTCATCGTGGTCACCGGCTACTTCTCGCGGAACTGGACGTTCGCGGGCGGCAAGGCGCGGAAACTGATCACCAACGTCGGCGTCCCGTACGTGGTCTTCGAGATCGCGTACTCGCTGTACGACTGGCAGGTGGGACGGAACGAGCTGGAGATCAGCCTGCTCGATCCGTACTTCCTCACCTGGTTCCTGTGCGCGCTGTTCTTCTGGCGGCTGTCCACCCCGGTCTGGCAGCAGATCCGCTGGCCGCTGGCGGTGGCACTGGCGTTCTCGCTGCTGTCGTACATGAGCGACCTCGGCAACACCTTCAACATCCACCGGGTCATCGGGCTGCTGCCGTTCTACGTGCTGGGGCTGCTGCTCAAGCCCGAGCACTTCGAGTACCTCAAGCGGCCGGCGGCGCGCGTGCTGGGCACGCTGACGCTGGCCGGCGGGCTGGCCGTGGCCTACCTGGCCATGGACCGCATGAACCGCGCCTGGATCTACTGGAAGGATCCGCACGAGGAGCTGGGCGTCGACAACGTCACCGGCACCGTGATGCGGCTGGGCATGTTCGTGGCGGCCACCGTGCTGGTGGCGGCGTTCCTGGCGATCGTGCCCAAGCGGAAGACGTGGTTCACCAAGCTGGGCTCCACCACGCTGTACGCCTACCTGCTGCACGGTTTCGTCACGCGGCTGCTGCAGTTCACCGACTGGTGGGACGCCGAGTGGCTGAACACCGTCCCGGGCCTGCTGGCGGTCATCGCCGGGGCGGCCGTGGTCGGCACGTTCCTGTGCTCCAAGCCGGTCGTCACCTGCATGAGCTGGGCGCTGGAGCCCAAGATGAAGTGGGCGTTCACCCCGCTCCGGCGGCCGGGCGCCAAGAGCTCGAAGGGCGCCAAGGGCGCCGGCGGGGCCCAGGGCCCCGGCGGGCGGCGCGGCGGCTGGTGCCGGCGGGCGGGCACGCGGCGCGCGGGCGCCGAGCGC
>NZ_JBHSON010000156.1:0-16310 GCF_042656285.1 Actinomadura rugatobispora
ACGCGCACGCGATCGCCAGCATCGAACTCGGTGACATCCCCGAGGACAACATCATGTGCGAGACCGACTACCCGCACTCCGACACCACCTGGCCCGACTCCATCGGCGTGATCAAGAACCGGATCGGCCACCTGCCGGAGGAGACCCAGTACAAGATCCTGCGCGGCAACGCCGAGCGCCTCTACCGGTTCACCCCGGCCGAGCCGCCCGTCCTGGCCGGGGTCTGACGGTGAGCGGTCGCGTCGTCGTCGACCGGAGCCTCTGTCTCGGCAGCGGCATGTGCCTGGTCTACGCGCCGCACACCTTCGAGCACGATGAGCAGGCCAAGGCGGTCGTCGTGGACCAGGCGGGCGACCCCGCCGACGACATCGGCACCGCCGTCGACGCCTGCCCCACCAGCGCGCTGAGCCTGGCGCCGAACGACAATGGAGCGTGACACGGATGTTGCTTGAGGGAAAGAGCGCCGTGGTCACCGGCGCGGGGTCCGGCGTGGGCCGGGCGTCGGCCGTGCGGTTCGCGGAGGAGGGCGCCCGCGTCGTCTGCGCCGACATCAGCCTCGAGCGGGTCGAGGAGACGGCCGAGCTCATCGGCAAGGCGGGCGGCACCGCGGTGACGGTCCGGACCGACGTCTCCCGTGAGGACGACGTCATCGCCATGCTCGGCGCGGCGGTCGAGCACTTCGGCCGGCTGGACGTCCTGTTCAACAACGTCGGCGTCCCCACCCCCCGGCTGGGGGCCCTGCTCGAAGACCACACGGTGGAGGACTTCGACCGGCTGATCGGGGTCAACCTGCGCAGCGTCTTCCTCGGGAGCAAGCACGCCGTGCTGCGCTTCAAGGAGCAGGGCGACGGCGGCGTCATCCTCAACACCGGCTCGGTGGCCGGCCTCGTCGGCTGGGGCGGATCGGTGTACGGGTCGACCAAGGGCGCGGTGCACCAGCTCACCCGCGCCGTCGCCATCGAGGGCGCGCCGTTCGGCATCCGGGCCAACGCCATCTGCCCGGCCGGGATGCCCTTCACCAACTTCATGGCGGCGGGCGGCATGGGGGGCGCCGACCAGATGAGCGAGGAGGCGGTCCGGCAGGTCGGCGCCATGCACCCGCTCGGCCGTCCCATCACCGCCGAGGACTGCGCCGAGGCCGCCGTCTACCTGGCCTCCGACCGGGCCGCCAACATCACCGGCGTCCTCCTGCCGGTCGACGGCGGATACGTGGCGAGGTAGCGGAGATGAGCGAGACCCAAGCGCTGGACCGCGAGCGGCTCCGGCATCTGTTCGACCTGCGCAGCAGCTACAACGTGCGCATGGGCGGCGACTTCACCGCCGATCCCTACCCGGTCTGGCGGGAGCTGCGGGAGAAGGGGACGGTGCACGAGGGCACCGTGCACAAGCTGACGGGCTACGCGGGCGATGCCTTCTTCCAGGGCCTGCCCGAGCCCGACCGGCCGCACTACTCGGCCTTCAGCCACGCCGCCCTGGACGCCGCGTACCGCAACCCCGAGGTGTTCGCCTCCTCCCCGGACGAGGTCGATCCCACCAGCGGCGCCGACGTGTACAACAGCATGCTGAACATGGGCGGCGACCAGCACCGCCGCTACCGGGCCCTGGTGCAGCCGTCGTTCGTCCCGGCCCGGGCCCGGTGGTGGATCACCAACTGGATCGAGGAGACCGTCCACGCGCTGATCGACGGGTTCGCCGCCGACGGCCGCGCGGAGCTGAACGTCGACTTCTGCGCGGCCATCCCGGTGCTGACGATCACGGGCAGCTTCGGCATCTCCCCGGAGCGGGCGCTGGACGTCCGCGAGGCCATGTCCCGCCCGATGGAGATCGTGGAGGTGCTGCGGCCGATCGTGGCCGCCCGCCGTGAGAATCCGCAGGACGACCTGATCAGCATCCTGGTCGAGGCCGAGCTCAAGGAGGAGGACGGCACCACCCACCGGCTGTCGGACGCCGAGATCTACTCCTTCGCGCTGCTCCTGCTGCTCGCCGGGTCCGGCACCACCTGGAAGCAGATGGGCATCACGCTCGCCGCCCTGCTGCAGCGGCCGGACCTGCTGGAACGGGTGAAGGCCGACCGTTCGCTGCTGCGCCCCGCGATCGAGGAGGCGCTGCGGTGGATGCCCACCGACCCGATGTTCTCCCGGTACGTGACGCGGGACGTCGACTTCCACGGCACGCACCTGCCCGCCGGGTCGGTCCTGCACCTGTGCCTGGGGTCGGCCAACCGCGACCCGGCCCGCTGGGACAACCCGGACGAGTACGACATCACCCGCAAGATGAAGGCGTCCTTCGCCTTCGGCGGCGGCCCGCACATCTGCCTGGGCATGCACGTCGCCCGCGCGGAGATGAGCGCCGGGATCGGGGCGCTGCTCGACCGGCTGCCCGACCTGCGGCTGGACCCCGACCGCGAGCCGCCCCGCTTCATCGGCATGTACGAGCGCGGCGTCACCGAGATCCCCGTCGTCTTCGGATAGAGAGACCGCGCATGAGCGAGAAAGAGCCCGGCTACCAGGCGCCCGACCTCAACCTGGTCGGCGCCGAGCACATCCGCCGCTACCGGGAGACCGGCGGCGAGGTCGGCTACCTGTGGAACGGCGTGCCGACCCTGCTGCTGACCACGACCGGGCGCAGGAGCGGGCAGCCCCGCACGTCCGCGCTCATCTTCGGGCGCGACGGCGAGGACTACCTGGTCGTCGCGTCCAAGGGCGGCGCCCCGGACCACCCCCAGTGGTACCTGAACCTGGAGGCCGAGCCCCGGGCCGAGCTCCAGGTGCGGGCCGAGCACGTCCCGGTCGTCGCCCGCACGGCGTCGGCGGACGAGCGGCCCCGGCTGTGGAAGATCATGGCCGGGCAGTGGCCGAACTACGACGTCTACGAGACGCGCACCGAACGGGTCATCCCCGTGGTCGTGCTCTCCCCGGCAAGGGACGCGTGATGGAGCTGAAGATCGGACAGACCCTTGTCAGTGCCGTGGACGCGACCGCCGTGGTCGTCGTCCGCCACGCGGGCCCGGAGGTCTCGGTGACCTGCGGTGGTGAGGAGATGGCGGCGAGGACGTCGGTGCCGCCCGCCTCGCCCGCGGCGTCCGCGGGCGGGGGCGGGGGAGCGCAGCTGGGCAAGCGGTACACCGCCGAGGGCGTCGACATCGAGTTGCTGTGCGTGCGGGCGGGGACGGCGGAGCTGGCCGTCGACGGCAGCCCGGTGGTGCTGAAGAGCGCCAAGCCGCTTCCGGCCTCGGACTGACGACCATGGCGCTCTGGAGAAAGGTGAGGACCTGGTGATGGAGTTCGATCTCTCCTCCGACCAGAAGCTGTTCCTTGCGACGGCGCGGGAGTTTCTGGAGAAGGAGTACCCCCTGGACCGGATCCGCCGGAGCGGGGAGGCGGAGACGGGATTCGACCGCGACTGGTGGAGCCGGGCCGCCGAGCTGGGCTGGACGGCGCTGCTGGTGCCCGAGGAGCTGGGCGGGGGGAGCGTCTCGGGCAACGGGGTGCGGGACCTGGCCCTGCTCGCCGAGGAGCTGGGCACGGGGGTGGCCCCCGGAGCCCTGCTGGCGACCAACGTCGTGCTGGCGGGTCTGGTGGCGGCGCACGGCACCGGCCCCGGCCACGCCGCCGAGATCGAGGCGCTGGTCTCGGGCGAGAGCATCGCGTCGTGGGCGGTGTACGAGCCGGGCGGGTCGTGGGCCCCGCTGGCCCCGGGGCTGACCGCGTCCCCCTCGGCCGGCGGCGGTTTCCGGCTGGAGGGCGTCAAGGACCGCGTCGAGGCGGCCGGCCAGGCCGATCTGCTCCTGGTCACCGCCGCCACCCCGGACGGGACGGCGCAGTTCCTGGTCCCGGCGGTGGCCGACGGCGTGTCGGTCACGGCGCAGCGGAGCCTGGACCTGACCCGCAAGTTCGGGTCGGTGCGGTTCGACGGGGTGGAGGTGGACGCCTCCGCGCTGGTGGGGGCGCCGGGTGACGCGCGCGCGGTGGAGCGGCAGCTGCAGGTGGCGCTGGTCATCCAGTGCGCGGAGGTCTGCGGCGGGCTGACGCGCATGTTCGACGCGACGCTGAAGTGGGCGTTCGACCGCTACACCTTCGGCCGGCCGATCGCCTCCTACCAGGCGCTCAAGCACCGGTTCGCGGACAACCGGACCTGGCTGGAGGCGTGCCGGGCCACCACGTTCGCCGCCGCGGCGGCGGTGCAGGACGACGCCGCCGACGCGGCGAAGCTCGTCAGCGTCGCCAAGAGCTTCGTGGGGGACCGGTCGCTGACCGTCCTGCAGGACTGCGTGCAGATCCACGGCGGGATCGGGGTGACCTGGGAGCACGATCTGCACGTGTTCCTGCGCCGCGCGACGGTCGACCACTCGCTGTACGGGACCCCGGACGAGCACCGCCGGCGGCTGGCCGACCTGGCCGGTCTGTGATCGGCCGAGGGGAGAGAGGAACACGATGACCACCACCGAGAGCGTGGAGTCCTTCCGCGCCCGCGCGCGGGCCTGGCTGGCGGACAACATGCCGCGCATCGACCCGAACGCTCCGCACCTGAGCGGTGACGACCCGGCGCACTGGGTGCGCGCCCGGGAACTGCAGCAGAAGCTGTACGCGGGCGGGTTCGCGGGCATCTGCTTCCCGGCGGAGTACGGCGGGCTCGGCCTCCCGCACGCCTACCAGCAGGCGTTCAGCGAGGAGGCCGACGGTTACGAGATGCCGATCGTGCTGAACATCCCCTCGTTCAGCATCTGCTGCGCGACGCTGCTGGAGGCGGGCAGCGAGGAGCAGAAGCGGCGGCACATCGGTGCGGCGATCCGGGGCGAGGAGGTCCTCTGCCAGTTCCTGTCCGAGCCCAGCGGCGGCTCGGACCTGGCGGGCCTGCTGACCCGGGGGGTGCGGGACGGCGAGAACTGGATCATCAACGGCGCCAAGGTGTGGAGCACCTTCGCCTACGGCGCCGACTACGGGCTGTGCCTGGTGCGGACCGATCCGGACAAGCCCAAGCACGAGGGCCTGACCATGTTCCTGATGCCCACGCGGGCGCCGGGGCTGACGATGAACCGCATCCGGATGGCCGACGGCACCGACGAGTTCTGCGAGGAGTTCTTCGACAACGTCGTGCTGGGCCCCGAGCACGTGGTCGGGCAGGTCAACGACGGCTGGACGGTCGCGTCGCGGCAGCTGTACCACGAGCGCACCGCCGTGGGGGGCGGCTCGATCTTCACCAGCGGCTACGCCCAGCCGCCGACCAGGCCGCGGCCCGACATCCTCGACCTGGCCCGGCGGTCGGGCCGCGGCGACGAGCCGGAGGTGCGGCGGCGGGTCGGCGAGGCGATCGCGATGACGGTCGTGCACCGGCAGCTGGTGGACCGGGTCTCGGCCGGGATCGCCGGCGGCCACCTGCCGCCCGCCGCGGCCTCGGTGCCCCGGCTGTTCCACGCCGAGGAGAGCGAGTCCCACGCCGACGCCACGGTGCAGGTTTCGGGCGCTGCGATCGGCGTCGGGGCCGAGGGGGACGAGTTCGACTACGCGAGCCTGCACTTCCTGTGCCGCCAGGCGGGCAGCCTGGGGGGCGGCAGCTCGGAGATGGCGCGCAACCTCATCAGCGAGCGCCTGCTGGGCATGCCGCGCGAGCACGCGGCCGACCGCGGCGTCCCCTTCAACCAGATCAAACGCGGGGACCGATGAACCTCGCGATGATCCTGGACATGGTCGCCGACGGTGATCCCGGCCGGGTCCTGGTCGGGGACCGCGCGGGCGGGCTGACGGCCGCGGGGCTGCGGGACAGGGCCGTCGCCGGGGCGGCCCGCGTCGCCTCCTCCGGCGCGGACCGGCTGCTCTACCTGGGGCCGAACGGCCCGGCGTTCCCCGTCGCGCTGTTCGCCGCCGCGCTGGCGGGCGTCCCGTTCCTGCCCGTCAACTACCGCTACGGCGACGAGCAGCTCGCCGACGTGCTGGGCCGGCAGAAGGAGCCGCTGGTCGTGACCGACACCCCGGACCGGGTGGACGGGGCGCCGGCGATCGGCCTGGAGGAGTTCCTCGGCCTGCCCGCCGCGGAGAAGCCGCCGCAGGCCGCGTGGGAGATCGACGCGGAGTCGGTGGCGGTGCTGCTGATGACCAGCGGCACGACCGCCGCGCCGAAGAGCGCGGTGCTGCGGCACGCCAACCTGGCCGCCTACGTCTTCGGTTCGGTCGAGTTCGGGTCCGCGGCCGAGGACGACGCCACGCTGGTGTGCGTCCCGCCGTATCACATCGCCGCGGTGGCCAACGCCCTGTCGAACCTCTACAGCGGGCGCCGGATCGTCTACCTGGACCGGTTCACCCCCGAGGGCTGGCTGGAGACGGTCGAGCGGGAGCGGGTCACCCACGCCATGGTGGTGCCGACGATGCTGGTGCGGATCGTCGCCGAGTTGGAGGCCCGCGGCGCGCGGGGGCCGGCGTGCCTGCGCTCGCTGTCCTACGGCGGCGCGAAGATCTCCGGGGAGGTCGTCGAGAAGGCGCTGCGGCTGTTCCCCGAGACCGGCTTCGTCAACGCCTACGGCCTGACCGAGACCGCCTCCTCCATCGCGATCCTCGGCCCCGAGGACCACCGCGCGGCGGCCTCCGCGGCCGACCCGGCCGTCCGCGCCCGGCTCGGCTCGGTCGGCAGGCCGCTGCCCACCGTGGAGATCGAGATCCACGACGACGACGGCCGCCCGGTCGCGCCCCGGGTCGTCGGGGACATCGCGGTGCGCGGCCCCCAGGTCGCGGGCGAGTACCTGGAGGCCGGGCGGAAGGTCGGCGCCGACGGGTGGTTCCCCACCAGGGACCGCGGCTTCGTCGACGAGGCCGGGTACCTGTTCGTGCGCGGGCGCGCCGACGACACGATCATCCGCGGCGGGGAGAACATCGCCCCCGCCGAGATCGAGGACGTGATCAACGCCCATCCCGCGGTGCTCGACTGCGTCGTCGCCGGCGTCGAGGACGTCGAGTGGGGCCAGCGCATCGGCGCGTTCGTCATCCTCCGCCCCGGCCGGGCGGTCGACGAGGCCGGCGTGCGGGACTGGGTCCGGCGGCGGCTCCGCGGTTCCAGGACGCCCGACCAGGTGGTCGTCGTCGAGGAGTTCCCCACCTCGGCCACGGGCAAGATCCTCCGCCGCGAACTGGCCGAGAGGGCCGCCGGCGGCGGGCTCTGACCGGCGGGCTCTGACCGGCGTGCGCGCCGCCGTTCGCGGGGCGGCGCGCACCGTGGCCGCGGGCGAGACGGGCGGGCCGGCCCCCGGCGGCCCGCCCGTGCCCGGGTGTCGGCGGTCGGGCGTCAGCGGCCGGCCTGGACCTCCCGGCGGGCGAACACCCACCTCCCGTCGATCTTGACGAACTCGTCGTCGTAGCGGCCGGCCATCGCCAGGACCGGCTGGGCGCCCACCGGGCGCAGGAAGAGGAAGTCCGAGACCGCGGTGACCCTGCCGTTCCCGGTCTCCAGGACGGTGTTGAGGGTCAGGTGCTTGCCCCGCCGCTCGGGCGGCCCCTGGCTCTCCTCGAAGCACGCGGTGATGGCGGCCGTACCGCGGGCCTCCAGGTTCCGGGCGGGCACGGCGAAGACCCCGTCCGGCGCGAACAGCGCCGACACCCCGGCGATGTCGCCGTCGTCGCAGGTGCGGCAGTAGCGGGCGAGCGTGGTGCGGACGGCGAGTTCGTCCTCGAGCGTGAAGTCGTCCATGGCCCCATGCTATGACGTCGACGTCGATTTCGATATTACCCCTGTGATGCGGGGCGCAGAAGGTTGCGCCGGCGCGGGCACGCTCTTTATATTGACGTCAATGTCGGAATTTAACGCGGGAAGCGCGCCCGGCCCCCTGGCCGGCGACGTGCACACCTACACGGCCGCCTTCGAGGCGTGGCTGGCCGCACGGCCGCCGGCCTTCGTCGCCGCGGCGCGGCCGATCCCCTCGTACGCCGAGCGGGTCGCCGCCATGTCGGAGCTCATGCGGGTGCTGTTCGACGAGGGCTGGGCGCGCCGCGGATGGCCGGAGGAGTTCGGCGGACTGGGCGGCGGCATCGCCTACCGCGCGGCGATGTGGGAGGCCCTGGCCCGCCACGGGCTGGGCGCCATGGCCCTGTTCGAGCATCTGGAGATCCTGGCGCCGACGCTGCTCGCGATGGGCCGCCGCGACTTCGCCGCGCGGGTGCTGCCGCGCTTCCTGCGCGGCGACGAGCGCTGGTCGCAGGGGTTCTCCGAACCCGAGGCCGGGTCGGACCTGGCCAGCGTCCGGACCCGCGCCACCGCGGACGGCGACGGCTACGTGATCAGCGGCCGCAAGATCTGGACCAGCTGGGCCCGCTACGCGTCCTGGTGCCTGGTGCTGGCCCGCACCGGCACCCGGGAGTCGCGCCACCGCGGCCTGACCGCCTTCGCCGTCGATCTGCGCTCACCCGGGGTCGAGGTCAGGGCGATCGAGCAGGCCAACGGCACCGACGAGCTGGCCGAGGTGACCCTGGAGGGGGTGCGGGTGCCGTCCGGCCAGGTCGTGGGCGAGGTCGGCGGCGGCTGGAAGGTCGCGATGCACATCCTCGCCCACGAGCGGGGGACCTTCGCCTGGTTCCGGCACTGCTTCCTGTACCGCCAGCTGTTCGACGGCCTCCGTCCCGCGGCGGAGGCCGAGGACGGCGGCCCGCGCGCCGAGGACGGCCTGCTGGGGGAGGCCCTGCTGGATCTGGCCGCGGTGCGCGCGAGCAGCCACGTGGTGATGGACCGCTATGTCACCGGGACGCTGGCCGGCCCCGAGGCGGCCTTCTCCAAGCTGCTGCTGGCCGCGGCCGAGCAGTCGGTCAACGACTGGTCGCTGGCCGACGACACCGACCTGGCCATCGGACTCCAGGACGAGCACGCGGCGGTCCGCCGCCAGGACTACCTCTTCTCCCGCATCGTGACCGTCTATGGGGGGTCCCAGCAGATGCAGCTCGACACCATCGCCAAGCAGATCCTGCGGCTGCCATGAGGCCGCTCCTCGCCGAGGGCGCCGATGACGCGTTCGTCGACGCCGCGAGCCGCGCGCTGCGGGCCGGCGACGGAGGCGACCCGCTCACCTCGCTCGGCTGGTGGGACCTGCTGACCGAACTGGCCGACCTCACGGCCCGCCAGGCCGCGCTGGCGCTGTTCCGCGCCCAGGGGCGGGAACTGGCCGACTCGGCCGCGCTCGGCGCCCTGATGGCCCAGCCGTTCCTCGACCTGACCGGGCTGTCGCCCGGGAAGCTGGTCGCCGCGATCCCCCGCCGCTCGGCCCGCCGCGGCGAGCGGCTGGTGGTCGTGGGCGACGTCGCCGGCCGGTCGCTGCTCATCGACCGTCCCGGGCACGGCGCCGACGTCGTCGCCGCCGACGAGGTCGAGCTGCGGACCGTCGCCGTCGCCGGCCGCCTGACGATCCGGGAGATCGACCGGGAACCGCCGGCGGCGGTCCCGGCCGTCCCCGAGGACCGGGCCGCCCCGGCCCGTGCGCGCGGCCGGTTCCTCGGCCGGATCGCCGCGGCCCTGGAGATCCTGGGGGCGGCCGAGGCCGGCCTGCTGCTGGCGGCCGAGCACGCCGCGGCCCGGGAGCAGTTCGGCCGGCCGATCGGGACGTTCCAGGCCGTCCGGCACCTGCTGGCCTGGGCGCTGACGGACCTGGCCGCGGTGGACGGCGTCACGGCCACGGCCGTACGGCTGGACGGGGACACCCCGCCGCGGCACGACCAGGTCGTCAAGGCGCTGGCGGGCCGCAACGGCCGCCGCGTCTGCCAGCGCACCCTCCAGGTGCTGGGCGCCATCGGCTTCACCGCCGAGCACGACCACCACCACTTCCACAGCCGCGTCCTGGCCCTGGACGCGCTGCTGGGAACCTCTACCGAACTGACCCACGGACTGGGAACCTGGGTCCGGGAAACGCGGACCGACCCGGCCCTGCCCGCCGCCGCGCTCCTCCGGAGGTGGGACTCATGACGACCACACGCGCCGACCTGCGGGAGCTGGCCGCCGCGCTGAGGAAGGCCCTGGGCGCCGGCGCCCCCTCGCAGCAGCCGGTCGTCGACACTGATTGGCGCGCCCGCTGGCCGACCCTCACCGAACTGGGCGTCACCGCGTTCTGCGCCACCGAGGAGTGCGGCGGTTTCGGCGACGAGGCGCCGGCCGCCCTGACGGCCGCCCGGGAACTCGGCGCCGCGCTCCACGGCGCCCCCTACGCGGGAGTGGTCGCCGCCGCCCACGCGCTGTCGCGCTGGCTCGACGACCCCCGCCGCCCGGCCCTGCTCGAAGAGATAGGGGCCGGCGAGCACATCCCGGCACTGGCCTTCCTCGATCCCGCCGCGACCGTGGTGGAGCGGGACGGGGAGGTGCGCGTCGACGGGCGGGCGTACCTGGTGGCCGGCGCCGAGGAGGCCGACTCCTTCCTGTGCCTGCCGCCTGACGGCGACACCATGGTGTTCGTTCCCCGCGCCGGCACCTGCACCGCGCAGAGCTCCCACGCGTTCGACGTCACCCGATCGTGCGCCGACATCGCCTTCACGGGGGCGCAGGGCTCGCCCGTGAGGGCGGAGCCGGGCGGGCGCCTGCGGGTCGAGCGCCTGCACGGCCTGCTGCTCGCCGGCGACGCTCTGGGCGGCCTGGAGCGGATGCTGGAGCGGACGGTCGGCCACGCCCGCGAGCGCAAGGCGTTCGGGAAGGCCATCGGCGGGTTCCAGGCCGTCCAGCACCGGCTCGTCGACCACACCGTGCGGCTGCGCGGCGTGTCCCTCCTGGCCGAGGCGGCGGCCGACCGGCTGGGCACCGGGGCACCGGACGCCGGACGGACCGTCCTGCTCGCCGAGGCCGCGGTCGCCGAGGGCGCCGTCCCCATGCTGCACGACCTGCTGCAGCTGACCGGAGCGATCGGCTTCACCTGGGAGTACGGCCTGCACCTGTACGAACGGCGCGCCCACCTGGACGCCCGCCTCGGACGCAACCCGCGCCAGGCCCTGCGGTCGATCGCCCGGCACGAGGGCTGGTCCGGCGGGGGACGTCCGGCCGGCTCCGCGAGCGCCGACCCGTCCGGGCGCCACGTCCCGACCTGGTGAACCACGGCCTGGAGGCGCCGGACGCGACCGTCCGGCGCCTCCAGGCCGCCCGGCCGTTCAGTCGTGCGCGGGCGCCCGCTCCGCGGCGGCGTCGTGCATGCCGAGCGCGTTCGTCCAGATGCGGGTGAGCTGCTCGGTCGCGCCGGCGAGGTCGAAACCGAAAGTGTTGTCGGTGTTGAAGAGGTACTCGGCGAAGTAGGCGACCATGCCGCCGAGCGCCTGGGCCGCGTAGGCGGGGTCCACCGCGGGGTCGGCGTGGCCGGCCTCCTGGAGGTGGCGGATGCGGCGCTCGATGGCGCGCGCGAAGGCGTCCTGGCGCTGCAGGCGGGTCTCGCTGACCTCGGCGTCGATCGTGGCCACCTGGTGGATGACCCGCATGATCTTGGCGTCGGCGGCGTAGGCCAGCAGGTAGTGCTCGTTGGCCGCGCGGATCCGCTCGACCGGGTCGGCGTCGGCGGGAGCGGGCTCCAGGGTGAGCAGGTTGAGCTCGACCGAGTCGACGATCTCGGTGAAGATCTCTTCCTTCGAGACGAAGTAGGTGTAGAAGGAGCCGTGGGAGATGCCCGCGGCGTCGCAGATGTCGGCGATCCGGGCATGCAGGAAGCCGTCGCGCTCGAAGACCGCCTTGGCCCCCTCGATGAGCCGGCGTCGGGTCTCGCGCCCCCGGAAGGTGCGTCCGGTGCCGCGGCGCTTGTCGGTTTCCTCGTCGCCCCGCCTGCCGCGGCCGGCATTGGGGAGGACGGCTCTGCGGGCGGTCCGTTCAGCCAAAGGTGATCCTTTCTGACGATGCGGCGGCGCGGCCCGGTGCCGTCTCGCCCGCGGTCACCGGGTCACCGCGCGCAGGCGCGCGGCCAGGTCGCCGTCCTTCCCGGGGGACTCCATGAGCAGGCGCGAACGGACGACCTTCCCCGACGCGGTCCGCGGCAGCGGGCCGTCCCAGCGCACCAGTTGCTCGGGCAGCTTCCGCTTGGCCAGCCCCGCGGCGAGCAGGTGCTCCACGACGCCGTCGAGCGTGATCCCGGCGCGGTCCGCCGGCCGGACGGCGACGGCGAGCCGCTCCCCGGTGGCGGGGTCGGGATGGGCGAACGAGGCGCTCTCGAGCGCGCCGGGGAGACCCTCGAGAGCGGCGTCGATCTCGGCCAGCGAGATCTTCAGGCCGTTGCGGTTGGCGACGTCCTTGAGCCGGCCGACGACCGTCAGCCTGCCCTGGTCGAGCTCGACCTGGTCGCCGCTGCGGTACCAGCCGTCCTCGAAGGCGTCGTCGTCGTCGGCGGGATCCAGGTAGCCCAGGAACAGGCACGGCCCGCGCAGCAGGCCCTCCATGGGGTGCTGGGCCGAGCCGACGCGCACCTCGCTCCCGGGCGTGAGCGCGCCGTCGTCGGACAGCCGCCGCTCCCGCTCGTCGCCGGGGAGGCTGCCGGTGAAGTTGGGCGCCTCGGACGAGCCGTACACGCGGGCGATCTCGATCCCGAAGGTGTCGGTGGCCAGTTCGAGGAGGGGCCGCGGGAGCATCGCGCCGCCGAGGGCGAGCGTCCGCAGGCTGAGACGCGCGCCGGCGTCGGCCTTGGTGTCCGCCAGCGCGGCGTGCAGCAGGCGCTCGGCGATGACCGGGGCGCCGCCCAGCAGCGTCGCCCCGGCGGCGTTCATGCGCCGCAGGGACTCCTCCGGGTCGAAGCGGTCCTCCAGGACGAGCGCGGCGTGCGCGTCGGCCGCGAGATGGACCTGCATGAGTCCGGTGATGCTGGTGAGCGGGCTGACGAGGAACTGCACCGTGCCCTCGTCCGCGGAGGTGATCAGCGCCATGTTGCGCGCGCCCGCGGTGAGGGTGTTGAGGGAGTGGACGACCCCCTTGGGGCGGCTGGTGGTGCCCGAGGTGAACAGCACGACCGCGGCACGGTCGCGGTCCGGCTCGCTCCACGCCGACGACGGGCTCGCGGCGGTGGCGCCGGGTGCGGGCCGCTCGTCGAACAGCTCCAGGGACACGGTCGCGGCCGGGTCGAGTACCTCGCCCAGGCGACCGGCCTCCGTGGCGGGCACGATGACCCGCGATCCCTCGGGCAGGACGTCGAGCGCGGCGCGCAGGTCCGCGATCCCGCACCGGCGGTCGAGCGCCACGACCGTCGCCGCCGAGCGCAGCAGCGCGTGGTAGGCGATCACCCCGTGGCGCGTGTTGCCGCTGACCAGCACGGCGCCGTCGCCGGCCCGGACGCCCGCCGCGGCCAGGGTCGCGACCCCGGCGGCCACGGCCTCCGCCAGCTCGGCGCGGGTCATCCGCCGCTCGTTGTCGACCAGCGCCACCGCGCCGGGCCCGCGGGCGGCGGCCGCCTCGACGCCGTCGGCCAGGGTCCGGTCGTCCCACAGGCCGGCGGTCCGGTACCGTCGCGCGGCCTCGGCGGAGGCGCGCGGGAAGCCGTCGGTCGCCGTCATCGGCTCACGCCCGCGGAAGGCCGAGGAGCTGCCGTCCGATGATGCCGCGCATGATCTCCGAGGCCCCGCCGGACACGGTCAGCGCGCGTGACCACAGGAACGCTTCGTACCATCGCTCGACGACCTCCCGGTCCGATTCGTCGACATGGGCGGCGGAGGCCACGATGCCGAGGGCGCGCTCGCACAGCTCGACGTTCAGCTCCGTGTAGACCAGCTTGGCCACGGGGCCGTCGGCGGGGTGCTCCTCGTCGCTCACGATCCGCCGCACGGTGTCCTGGACGATGAGCTTGGCCGCCTCTGTCCTCGCCAGCAGCTCGGCGAGGGTGGCCTGGACGCTCTCCTGGTCGATCGCCCGGCTACCGTCGGGCAGCCGGGCCGCGCGGGCCAGGGCGACCAGGTCGTCGTACATCATCTCCAGCTGGACCGCGTTGGCGCCGACGAAGGCGCGCTCGGAGGCGAGCCCCGAGTTGATCACCGACCAGCCCCCGCCGACCGGGCCCAGCACGTTCTCGGAGGTCAGCCGGACCTCGTCGAGGAACACCTCGCAGAACTCGGCCGATCCCGTCATCTCCCGGATGGGGCGGACGGTGATCCCCGGGCTGTCCATCGGCACCACGAACGCGGTCAGGCCCGCGTGCCGCTCGGCCGCCGGGTCGGTGCGGGCCAGCAGCATGCCCATGTCCGCCCAGTGCCCGTCGGTGCACCACACCTTCTGCCCGGTCACGACGAACCCGTCACCGGAGGCGTCGGCCCGGGTGCGCAGCGAGGCCAGGTCGCTGCCCGCGTCGGGCTCGCTGAAGAGCTGGCACCAGATGTGCTCGCCCGAGCGGATCCGCGGCAGGTACGCGCGCTTCTGCGCCTCGGTCCCGAACTCCAGGATCTCGTGGCTGGCCAGCATCACCTGGTCGAGCGGGCGGTAGGCGCGGGCCCGGAACAGCTCCTCCATCAGGATGAGGTCCCGCGTCGGCCGGTGATCGGGACGGCCGCCCCATTCGGGGGGCCAGCCGGCGCCCAGGTGGCCGGCCTCGTACAGCGCGCCGAGCCACCCCCGGATCTCGCGCTCCTCACCGGCGTCGCGCGGCGCCCGCGTCCCCTCGCTCATGCGCAGGCGCGGCGCGCGCTCGGCGATGAAACTCCGGACCTCCGCCCGGAACCGCTCGTCCTCGTCCTCGACGTTCACCGGTCAGCTCGTTCCCCGTCGGCTCAGCATCTTCGCCAGATTGGCCTGGAACGCCTGCTCGTCGAAGGAGGCCGACTCGCTCTCGATCCCCTTCGACAGTAGCGCTCCGACCGCGCGCAGCAGCGAGTCGTTGAGCAGCGCCTTGGTCTCGGTGACCGCCTGCGGCGGGGACTTCGCCAGCCGGGTCGCGAGCTCCAGGGCCGCGGTGAGCGACTGGCCCTTCGGCACGACCCGGTTGGCCAGGCCGAGCCGCAGCGCCTCCTCGGCCGGCAGCCGCTCGCCGAGCAGGATGTACTCCTTGGCCCGCAGCAGGCCGGTGAGCAGCGGCCAGGTCAGCGCGCCGCCGTCGGCGGCGACCAGGCCCAGCGCCACGTGCGGGTCGGCGAAGTAGGCGTGCTCCTCGATGACCACGAGATCGCTCATGGCGGCGAGGCTGCAGCCGAGGCCGACCGCCGGGCCGTTGACGGCCGCGACGATGGGCACGCGGACGGAGGTCATCCCGCGGACGATGTCCACCGCCTCCGCCATGATGTGGGCCCTCAGCGCGGTGTCCCGGGTCATCCTGTCGAGCAGGCCGAGGTCTCCGCCCGCCGAGAAGGCCTTGCCCGAGCCGGTCAGGACGATGGCGCGGATGTCCGGCGACGCGTCGAGCTCCGGCCAGACCCGGGCGAGCGAGGCGTGCAGCGCCTCATCACTGGAGTTGAGGGTCTCGGGACGGTTCAGCGTCACGATCCCCACCCCCTCACGGGCCTCGACGAGCACGGGGCTGTCGGCCTCCCGGCCATCGGCCATGTGCGGCCTCCCTCGATGGTTACGCGATCTGCTGTCGCGTCGACCCTGACAGTTTTCTACATTGACGTCAATGTTGCATGCGTCTCGCGTCGACCCCGCGGACCGGCCGCGGCGCGCGCGGGCTGCCGGGCGGTATCAATAGATGAATTCGATGTCAATATTGTTACCGCGTTCGGGAGAAGATTACTGTGGTCAGCCCTGGTACATCGCGGCCGAGGCCCCGCTGGTGACCGCCCCCGACCGGCCGGCACGAGGAGTGCGAGATGCTCGTCACCCCCGAAGACCACGCCGCCATCAGCGACCTGCTGGCGCGCTACTGCATCACGCTCGACCTGGACGACGTGGAGGGCTGGGTCTCGCTGTTCACGCCCGACGCCCGCTACGAGGTGTACGGGCGCACGTTCGACGGGCACGAGGGCCTGCGCAAGATGGCCGGCTCGGCCCCCGGAGGACTGCACCTCGGCGGGGTCCCGGTCATCGAGATGACCGGCGCCGACCGCGCCCGCACCACGCGGAACCTGCTCTTCGCCGAGCGGACCGAGGGCATCTCCCGCCACGCCGTCTACGTCGACGAGCTTGTCCGGACCCCGGACGGCTGGCGCATCGCCGCCTGCCGCTGCCGGTTCATCACGGCCGACGGCCTCGCCGACCGGCCCGCACGCTAGGAGTCGTCGTTGCCACAGATTCCCTTCGCGCCCGATGTCTTCACCTGGCCCAGTGAGCGACCTCAGTTGATCGGGGGGCGGTGCGGCCGGTGTGAGGCCACGACGTTCCCGATGCAGTCGTCGTGTCCGCGGTGTGGTGACACCGGTATGGGGCGGGTGCTGCTGCCGCGTACCGGGACGCTGTGGACGTGGACGACGCAGGAGTTC
>NZ_JBHSON010000157.1:0-16271 GCF_042656285.1 Actinomadura rugatobispora
AACCTGATCGCGGAGCGAGCCGCCAGGCGAGTTCGGAGCGATGCGGCGATCGCCGCACACCCTGACGAGCGGCATGTCACCCGGCATGGGGTGGGGCTTTTCGGTTGGAGACCACCTCAGCTGTCGGCCCAGCCCCGAACGGTCGCCCAGGCGTTGCGATCGCGTCCGGAGGCAGGTTCGAGCGGAGCGAGAACCTGATCGCGGAGCGAGCCGCCAGGCGAGTTCGGAGCGATGCAGCGATCGCCGCAGGCGCGACAAGCGACGAGCCGCCAGGCGAGGAGCGCAGCTCGCGCATGCAATAAGCGCTTAGACGCCGCCCGCGACCCGGGCCTTGGCCCGCCGGAACTCCGGCAGCGGGCCGGTGGCGTCGTGCAGGCCGTTCAGCGCCGCCCACAGCGCGCCCCGGCGCAGCCGCAGCGCCGCCGGGTTGGGCGGCTGGTACATGGCGAGCTTCTGCGCCCATCCCGGGAGCATGTCGCGGGCCGCCCAGTCCATGAAGGGGCTGCCGGGCTCCCACGGCTTGGCCTTGCTGTCGCGGAGGTTGGGCCCGGTGCCGAACGCCTTGATCGGGGTCACCGCCAGGCGCGGCAGGTAGGACTCCAGGCATTCGGCGGTCTCGGCCTTGGTGGCGGGCAGGTCCGTCCCGCCGAGGGCCTCGCCGACGCGGACGAACTCGCCGTAGTAGCGCTCCAGGTCGGCGCCGCGCAGCGGGCGGCGGTGGTAGCGCTCGTGCGCGGTCGCCAGCCCCCACACGACCGTGGCGTAGTTCCACCTCAGCCAGTCGGGGTCGTCGGCGTCGTAGGGCAGCCCGTCGGGACGGGTGCCCTTGACCGTGTGGTGCATGGCGCGGACGGTCCGGGCCAGGCGCTCGGCGGTGGCGGTGGAGCCGTAGGCGGTGCCGATGAAGAACGAGAGCGAGTGCCCGAGCCGTACGGCGGCGCCCTCGGGGTCGATGCCGCCGGTGGGGACGCCGTCGACCCGTTCGGGGATGCGGGAGTGGTCGTAGGCCATCCAGCTGATGCTCGGGTCGAGCCCTTCGATGTAGGCGGCGGCGACCAGGCCGAGCATCAGCGTGGGCAGGTGCGAGTGGACGTACCAGACGGCGCTTCCGGGGCCGAACCATCCCGGGTCGCCTTCGGGTCCGGCGAACTCCAGGCCCTTGAAGAACCTGGAGCGGATGTCGGCGTCGAAGGACCGCTCGAAGCGCCGGGCGAGGAGGTTGTCGTTCGGTGGCATCCGGATCTCCCAAACCATTTCTGGATACGGCTGTATCCAGAAAGGTAAGCGTCTGGGTACGCCCGTGTCCAGTCTTGGTAGGGTGACCGCCATGGCGAGCGTCCGGACGGCCACGTCGACCCGGTGGGCGGGGATCCCCCCGGCCCGGCGCCGCGACGAGCGGCGCGACATGCTCGTCCGGGCCGCGTTCCGGCTGTTCGGCGACGGGGGCGAGGCGGCGCTGACGGTCCGCGCGGTGTGCCGCGAGGCCGAGCTGCACACCCGCTACTTCTACGAGAACTTCGCCGACACCGGCGAGCTGCTCGCCGCCGTCTACGACCAGCAGGCGACCGCGCTCGCGGACGTCCTCGCCACCGCCCTCGGCGAGGCCGGCCCCCGCCCCGGCCCGCGCACCCGCGCGGGCATCCGCGCCGTGCTGCGCTTCATCAGCGACGACCCGCGCCGCGGCCGGGTGCTGTTCGTCGAGGCGCGCGGCAACGAGGTCCTGGCCGAGCGCCGCCGGGCCGCGCAGACCGCCCTGCTGGACGGCGTGCTCGCGATGAGCGCCGTCCAGGACCCGCCGCTCGTGGTGGTCGTCGCCGCCACCATGTTCACCGGCGCCATGACCGAGCTGGCCCAGCAGTGGGCGGACGGCCGCCTCGGCGACGACCTGGACGCCGTCGTCGACCGCGCCGTCGACCTCTCACTCTCCCTGCACGCCACGGCCGAGGCGCACCTCCCGCGCGGCGGTTAGCGCCGGTCGGTCGGGGCCGGCGGGGCGACGCCGTAGATGATCAGCCAGATGGAGCGGGCCAGGGTGCGGGCGATCCGGTCGTCCCCCGGGCCCTCGTCGTGGTGGCAGTGCGCCGAGATGGTCCGCTCCACCGTCCAGATCAGCACCTGCGCGGTCGTCGGCGTGTCCATCGCGGGGTCGACCGTGCCCGCGCGCCGCTCGGCGTCGAGCCGGCCTTGGACGACCTCGGTGAACCCCCGCATCCGGTCGCGCCAGAAGCCCGCGACGTCGGGGTCGTAGCCGGCGACCTCCCCGAGGGCGTGCAGGACGCGGCGGTGCTCGCGGTACGCGGCGATCATCTGCCGCATGGCGCGGGCGACGTCCTCCTCCCCGCCGGAGTGGTCGGCCCGCCACCAGACGACGGCCTCGCCGAACAGCGCGTCGACGGCCTCCTCGGCGAGCGCGATCAGCAGCCGGCTCTTGTCCGGGAAGTGCAGGTAGAAGGTGGACCGGGCGACCCCGGCCCGCTCGGCGATGCGCTGGACGGGCAGCTCGGTGTACGGCGTCCCGTCGGCCATCATCTCCGCGGCCGTCCGCAGCACGCGGCGCCGGACGTCCTCGCGCCGCTCCCGGACCTTCCCGCGCGCTCGCGTGGTGGAGGACATGGCCGCAGCGTACCCGCTCGGACGGCATGTCGGACAGTGTGTCGACACTGTGCTTGACAGCCCTCCTTAACCGAATCACACTCGGTCCACGGCTCACCGCGGGAGCCGGACGTCACGGGGGCTCGGCCAAGGAGGCTCAACGTGGTACGTCCCAGAACCGGCATCGCCGCACTCGCTCTCACGGTCACGGCGCTGGCCGCCCTCTCCCCGGCACCGGCCGCCGCGCGGGCGGAGGCCCCGCCCGCCCCGCCCCGGGCCGCCTGGGAGATCCCGCCCACCGACATCACCGGCTCGGACCTCACGCAGGTGCCCGGCAAGCTCGCCGAGCCCTCCGACGACGGGCCGCACCCCGGCTCCACCACCGAGTGGTGGTACACGCACGTCATCGATCCGGAGACCAAGCGCACGTTCATCGCGATGCTGTTCACCGCGCCCCTCCCCACCGCCGTGATCTTCTGGTACCCGGAGGAGGGCGCCAAGCTGGTGCTCCCCGAGCCGACCGCCAAGGTGACGGCGACCGAGGGCCCCGAGGTCCGCAGCAGCGCCGGCAGCCTGGTCTACGACGAGCGGCGCCGCGCCTACCACCTGAAGTGGACCGGCACCTTCGCCAAGGCCGACATCTGGTTCGACGACGCGCTGCCGGGCGTGACCGGCGGGCCGATCAAGTACGACAACGGCCAGGACATGTACTGGTCCGCGCCCGTGGCCACCAGCCGCGTCAAAGGCTGGCTCCGCCCGCCCGGCGCCTCGTCCCCGATCAGCGTGGACGGCTGGCGCGGCTACCACGACCACAACTGGGGCAAGTTCAACGTCCTCGACCAGAGCTACTCCGGCTGGGAATGGGGCGTCTCCCACGAACCCGACGGCACCGCCACCCTGCTCGGCGGCGTGGTGAAGGGCGACGGCACCTGGCAGGGCGTGGTCGGACGGGTGACCCGCGAGGAGACCTACGGCTGCATGAGCACGCTCACGCTGTCGAAGTGGCGGACCTCCGGCCTGTTCTCCTATCCGGAGGCCACCAGGGCGACCTGCCCGTCCTCACTGCTCGCCACGCCCGAGGGCCTGAAGGGCGAGCGGCCGGGGCTCGACCGCACCTTCCACGTGGTGGACCCGTTCATCCTGGACGTCGGCCTGCTCGCCCTGCCCGAGTCGCTCGGGCGCACCGTCCCGGGCTCCCTCGGCCTCATCGAGCACATCCGGACCCTGTCGGCCAGGGTGCCGCGTTCCTGATCCGGCCTCATCTCCTCCCACCCCAGGAGCGACCATGACGACGCGTATCTCACGACGCCGCGTGCTCACCGGCACCGCCGCCGCCGCGGGCGCGGCCGCGCTGCTGCCCGTCCCCTCCGCCCGCGCGGCGGCCACGTCCAGGGCGAAGCGGACGGTGGCCGTGCTCGGCGGCGGCATGGCCGGGCTGGCCACCGCACACGAACTGGTCGAACGAGGCTTCGACGTCACCGTCTTCGAGCGCAAAGCCCTGGGCGGGAAGGCCCGCAGCATCCCCGTCCAGGGCACCGGCAAGGAAGGGCGCCAGGACCTCCAGGGCGAGCACGGGTTCCGCTTCTTCCCCGGCTTCTACCGCAACGTCCCCGACACGATGCGCCGCATCCCGTTCCCCGGCAACGCCAACGGCGTCCACGACAACATGTTCGCGCTGTCCTCGACCCGGATCTCCCGCAACGACGGACGCTCGGACATCATCGTCCCCGAGCTGACCTCACCCGGCGGCGGGCTGACCCTGGACGTGCTCAAGGAGACCCTGACCGGCCTGGTGGAGCAGGTCGCCGCCATCCCGCCCGCCGAGCTGGCCCTGTTCGTCAACCGGTTCATCGTCTACGTGACCAGCAGCGACGAGCGGCGCCTCGGCCAGTGGGAACGGCTGCCGTGGTGGGAGTACGTGCGGGCCGAGGGCAGGTCCAGGGACTACCAGGCCATCGTGGCCAGGTTCCTCACCCGCGGGCTCGTGGCCGTCAAGGAGCAGGTCGCCAGCACCCGGACGGTCGGCTCCATGGGCCAGGCGTTCCTGCTGTCGGGGCTCGGGCTCGGCGCCGACGGCGGTCTGGCGCGGATGCTGGACGCGCCCACCAACGAGGCGTGGATCGACCCGTGGGTGCGCTACCTGACCGGCCGCGGCGTCCGGTTCGAGGTCGGGCAGGCCGTCGAGGCGCTGGAGATCGACTCTGGCCGGATCCGGTCGGTACGGGTCGCCGACTCCGCGGGACGCCGCCGCACCGCCGAGGCGGACTGGTTCGTCTGCGCGGTTCCGGTGGAACGGGCACGAGCGCTGCTGACCCCGGGCGTCCTGGCCCTGGCGCCGGAGCTGGAGGGCCTGAAAGACCTGCACACCGAGTGGATGAACGGCCTGCAACTCTTCCTGCGCCGCACCCCCGCCGGCCTCGGCGAGGAGGTCAACTTCATGGACTCGCCGTGGCAGCTCACCGCCGTCCTGCAGAGCAGGCTCTGGGACGGCAAGGACTTCCGGCGCGACTACGGCGACGGGAACGTGGCCGACTGCCTGTCCCTGGACGTCTCCGACTGGGACACCCCAGGCATCCTGTACGGCCGTCCGGCCAAGGAGTGCAGCCCGGCCCAGGTCGTCCAGGAGTGCTGGGCGCAGATGAAGGACCACCTGGAGGACACGGGCCGCTCCGTGCTCCCCGACGACATCCTGCACTCCTGGTTCCTCGATCCCGCGATCAGCTGGGATCCGGCGGCCGGCCGCAACGCCAACGACGAGCCCCTGATGGTCAACACCGTCGGGAGCTGGGCGAAACGGCCGACCCCACGGACCGGGATCCCCAACCTGTTCATGGCCGGCGACTACGTCCGGACCAGCATGGACCTGGCCACCATGGAGGGCGCCAACGAGTCGGGGCGGGCGGCCGTCAACGCGCTGCTGGACGCCGCCGACTCCCCCGCCGGGCCCGTTGACCTGTGGACGCTCTACCAGCCACCCGAACTCGACGGCCTCAAGGAGATCGACGCACGCCGCTACCGCGCCGGCAGGCCCAACCTGTTCGACATCCCCTGACCGCGCCGCCGGGCGCACCGAAGGCGAGTCCGGGAACCATGTGGTAATGTCGATGCCAGTTGCGGTTCCCATAGACTCTTGTGTGCGCCTGACGGTTTCGCCTCAGGCGCATTTTTTGTTGATCTGGATCCTCCGGATGGGGCTGAATCCGCGGCTGCCCGTCCCGCACGGTGCGGAACGGGGACCGACCCATAAGGAGACGCATATGGCCACCGGCACCGTGAAGTGGTTCAACGCTGAAAAGGGCTTCGGCTTCATCGAGCAGGACGGCGGCGGCGCCGACGTCTTCGCCCACTTCTCGAACATCGCCGGCCAGGGCTTCCGTGAGCTGCAGGAGGGGCAGAAGGTTTCCTTCGACGTCACGCAGGGCCAGAAGGGCCTGCAGGCGGAGAACATCACCCCCGCCTGAGCCCGCGACACACGCTTTACCAAGCCGGGCCGCTCAGGCCCGCGCTGACTCGCGTGCGGCGGCGGACCGCTTCACCGCGGCCCGCCGCCGCTCGTTTTTTCATCCATGGTTCGTTCTTGAGATTCCTTCGCAGGACTTTTCGTCCGGCCCCGTGTCGCCTCCGGGCCCGGCAGCGGAGTACTCCTCGACACGTGCCACCCGAGGAAGGCATTCCGCTTGCCCGCTGACCGTCGCTCCCCCGCTTTCGCGGATCTGGACCTGCCCCCCGCCCTTCTGAAGGCGCTCGCGCGCCAGGGGGTCACTGAGCCGTTCCCCATCCAGGCGGCCACCCTGCCCGACGCGCTCCAGGGACGGGACGTCCTCGGCCGCGGCCGCACCGGATCGGGCAAGACGCTCGCCTTCGGGCTGGCCCTGCTGACCCGCACCGCCGGACGGCGCGCCGAGTCCAGGCGTCCCCTGGCCCTGGTGCTGGTCCCCACGCGGGAGCTGGCGCAGCAGGTCGCCGACGCGCTCGCCCCGTACGCCGAGGCCGTACGGCTGCGGACGGCCACGGTCGTCGGCGGCCTGTCCCTCAACCGCCAGGCGGAGGCGCTCCGGCGCGGCGCCGAGGTCGTGGTCGCCACGCCCGGCCGCCTCACCGACCTGGTCGAGCGCGGCGACTGCCGGCTGGACCGGGTCGCCGTCACCGTCCTGGACGAGGCCGACCAGATGGCCGACATGGGCTTCCTGCCGCAGGTCACCAAGCTGCTGGACCAGGTGCCGTCCGACGGGCAGCGGATGCTGTTCTCCGCGACGCTGGACCGCGACGTCGACCGGCTGGTCCGCCGCTTCCTGGACCACCCGGTCACGCACTCGGTCGATCCGCCCGCCGGCGCGGTCACCACGATGGAGCACCACCTCCTGCACGTCACCGAGGACGACAAGCACGACACCACCGCCCGCATCGCCGCCCGCGACGGCCGGGTCATCATGTTCGTGGGCAAGAAGTACGCCGCCGACCGGCTCGCCCGCAAGCTGTCGGCGCGGGGCGTCCAGGCCGCGTCGCTGCACGGCGGCAAGTCGCAGTCGCAGCGCAACCGCGCCCTGGAGGGCTTCCGCTCCGGGACGCTCACGGTGCTGGTCGCCACCAACGTCGCGGCCCGGGGTATCCACGTCGACGACCTCGACCTGGTCGTCAACGTCGACCCGCCCGACGACCACAAGGACTACCTGCACCGCGGCGGGCGCACCGCGCGCGCCGGGCGCTCGGGGACCGTCGTCACGCTGGTGCTGCCCGCCCAGCGCCGCGACATGGACCGCCTGATGTCGGCCGCCGGGATCACCCCGCGCACGACCCGCGTCCACTCCGCCGACCCCTGGCTCGCCGAGCTCACCGGAGCCCCCGCCACGTCCGCCACCACCGCGCCCGCAGGCGCACCCGCCAAGACCGCCGCACGCGAGAACTCCGCCGCAGGCGCGACCTCCAGGAACACGGCACCCGGCAAAACCGCCGCACGCGGGAAGCCCGCCGCGGGCGCGCCCGGCGAGGCGGCGGGGTCCGCGAAGGCTTCCGGGGAGGGGCCCGCGAAGGCGTCGCGTCGCAGGCGGAAGCCGCGCCGCGGCCGCGGGACGCGCGACGCCGTGAGCGAGCAGACGCGTCACGACCCGGCCGCCTCGCGTGGACGGAAGCCGCAGCGCAGGGTGTCGTCCCAGAACACCTGAGCCGCGACGCCGTCAGCGGTCCCCGGCCGCCCGGACCAGGGTGTCGCCGGCCGCCGTGCGGTAGTAGAGGACCGACCGCCCGGCGCGGCGCCGTCCCACCAGACCGGCGTCCAGCAGCACCCTGAGGTGGCGGCCCGCCGACCCCAGCGCCTGCCCGGTCAGCGCGACCAGCTGCGTGGTGCTCTTCGGCGACTCCAGGAGCACCAGGACGTTCGCGCGCCCGGCCCCCAGCAGCCGCGCCAGCGCCTCGGGCACCGGGGCGTGCCCGGCCTCCGCGAGCGGGCCCGCGCACGGGTACACGACGGCGTACCGGTACGGCTCCTCCCACGCCACCCATCCGAACCGCGGCGTGACCGGGACGAAGAACAGCTGGGCGCCGGAGATGTCGCGGGGCGGGTAGTCGTGCGCGTTGATCTGCAACCGGCCCCCGCCCAGCCAGCGGGTGCCGGGGCGCAGGTCGTCCAGCGCGGCCGCCCATCCGCCCCGGCCGAGCTGCCGCGTCCGGGCGACGGTGTCGGCCTCGGCGATCCGGCGGCGGCGCGGCCAGGACGGCAGGACCGTCTCCGTCCACACCCACTCCAGCAGGTCCGCGGCGCGGTCGGCCACGTCGTGGCGGCGGCGCAGGCTCTCGGGTAGTGGACGTTCCAGGGCCATCACCAGGTGGGCGCGTGCGGCCTCGGGCGGTGTCTCCCTGACCCGTTCGAGTTCCTCGTGGAAGGTCGGCTCGCCTTCGCCGGACGGGGCGGGCGTGAGGAAGTCGGCGTTCCAGCGCCGTCCCAGCGCGGACCGGACGATGAGCGCGGTGACGGGGTCGGCGGCCAGCCGCTCCCGGTAGGTATCCAGGTGCGCCGCGAGCCAGGCCCGCTCGCCGGGATGCGCGGCCGTCCCCTTCTCCAGGGCCTTCAGGCACGCCACGGTCTCGGCCAGCGGCGAGAGCACGAACCGGCCGCGCGCGAGCGTGTCCGCGCCCACCTGCCAGAAACCCATACGTTTCGACCTCCCGCGAAACATTAACGCCGGGCCGGGCGTGCTCCGCAGACTCCGGCCATGCGCACCTACCGGGAGCTGTTCGCCTCCCCCGAGTTCACCCCGCTGTTCGCGGCCGCCACCGCTCACAGCGCCGCGACCACCGTGAGCGGGCTGGCGCTCAGCACGCTCGTCTACACGGCGACGGGGTCGCCGCTGCTGTCGGCGCTGAGCATGTTCGGGCCGTCGCTGGTGCAGGTGGTCGGCGCGACCACGCTGCTGTCGGCCGCCGACCGGCTGCCGCCGCGCGCCGCGACCGCCGGGCTGGCGCTGGCCTCCGCCGCCGGTACGGCCGCGCTCGCGACCCCCGGGCTGCCGGGCTGGGCGGGCGTGCTGGTCGTGGTCGCGCTCGGGCTGGTCGCCTCGGTCGGCGGCGGGGTCCGGCACGGCCTGCTCGGCGAGATCCTCCCCCGGGACGGCTACCTGATCGGCCGCTCGGTCCTCAACATGACCTCCGGGACGATGCAGGTCCTCGGGTTCGCGGCGGGCGCCGCGCTGGTCGCCGGGCTGTCGGCCCGCGGCACCCTGCTGACCGGCGCCGCACTGCACCTCACCGCCGCGGCCGTCGCGTACCTGCGGCTGTCGCCCCGGCCGCCGCGCGCGCAGGGACGGCCGTCGGTCGCGCAGACCTGGCGGACCAACGCGCGCCTGTGGTCGTCGCCGCCGCGCCGGTACGTCTACCTCGCGCTGTGGGTGCCGAACGGGCTGATCGTCGGGTGCGAGTCGCTGTTCGTCCCGTACACACCCCAGAACGCGGGTGTGCTGCTGTCGGTCGCCGCGCTCGGGATGCTCGCGGGCGACACCGTCACCGGACGCTTCCTGTCCGCGGCGTGGCGGCGACGGCTCGAGCCCTTCCTGCGGCTGCTCCTGGCCGTCCCGTACCTGGTCTTCCTGCTCGACCCGGCGTTCCCCGTCGTGGCCGCCGCCGTGCTGGTCGCCTCGTACGGCTACTCCGCGACGCTGCTGCTCACCGAACGGCTGATGGCGCTGACGCCCGGCGACATGCAGGGGCAGGCGCTCGGGCTGCACTCGTCCGGGATGCTCGCCATGCAGGGCGTCGCCGCCGCGCTCGCCGGGACGGTCGCGCAGCACACCTCTCCCGCGACCGGCATGGCGGTGATGGCCGCCGCCTCCATCGCCGTCACGCTCGCCCTCGCTCCCGCGCTCCGTACGGCCGCGCCGAAAACCGGAGCGTTGTGAGCGGTCACAACCGCGCGGGGCCGCCCGCTGTGGTCGTTCACAAGCTCGCGGCGCCCGTCCCGAGGACGGTGGTTTCACCGATGCCCGCGTAACACGGGCGCAACACACTGACGGCGCATCCAATACGGCAGGCGTGCACCCCCCGCCGCTTGACCGTCAGTGAGAGGAGAACCATGCTCCGCAAGCAGTCACTCGCGCTGCTCGGTGCCGGCGCGGCCCTGATCGCGGGCCTCGTCACGGCGCCCTCCGCACAGGCGGCCGCCGCCAACCCCTACGAACGCGGCCCCGCCCCCACCGAGTCCAGCGTCACCGCGATCCGCGGCCCGTTCGCCACCTCGCAGACCAACGTGCCGAGCCTGGGCGTCTCCGGCTTCGGCGGCGGGACGATCTACTACCCGACCTCCACCAGCGAGGGCACGTTCGGCGCGATCGCCATCTCCCCCGGCTTCACCGCCTACTGGTCGAGCCTGTCGTGGCTGGGCCCGCGGCTGGCCTCGCAGGGCTTCGTGGTCATCGGCATCGAGACCAACACCACCCTCGACCAGCCCGACAGCCGCGGCCGGCAGCTCCTGGCGGCCCTGGACTACCTGACCCAGAGCAGTTCGGTGCGCAGCCGGATCGACGCGTCCCGCCTGGCCGTCGCGGGTCACTCCATGGGCGGCGGCGGCACGCTCCACGCGGCCGCGTCCCGCACCTCGCTGAAGGCCGCCATCCCGATCGCGCCCTGGAACCTGGACAAGACCTGGCCCGAGGTGCGCACCCCCACCCTGATCCTCGGTGGCGAGGCCGATGCCGTCGCCGGGGTGAGCACGCATGCCATCCCGTTCTACAACAGCCTCAGCGGCGCCCGTGAGAAGGCGTACCTCGAGCTGGACAACGCGAGCCACTTCTTCCCGCAGACCTCCAACACGACCGTGGCCAAGTACATGATCAGCTGGATGAAGCGGTACATCGACGACGACACCCGCTACGAGCAGTTCCTCTGCCCGCCGCCGCGGGCGATCGGGGACATCTCCGACTACCGCGACACCTGCCCCGGCTCCTGATCCCGACCGTTGATCCCGGTGGCGGGCCGCGACCTGGCGCGGCCCGCCACCGGCCGTTCGCGTGCGGGAGACACGCAAACGCGACCGGGTCGTTACTGGACGGACCGCACAATCCGATCATGGGCTCTCTACGCCGCCGCGTGCTCCTGACGGTGACGCTGCTCGCCGCACTCTGCGTCCTGCCGCTCCTGGCGGCCGCACCCGCCACGGCCTCGGACGGCAGGGTGGTGCTGGTCGGAGTGCCGGGCCTGCGCTGGGGCGACGTGAAGCCGCACGCCACGCCCGTCCTGTGGCGGATGGCGAGCCGGGGCGGGATCGCCAACATCGCCGTCCGCGGCGTCACACCCCGGACCTGCGCGTCCGACGGCTGGCTGACCATCTCCGCCGGAGCCCGCGCCGAGCCCCCGAGCAACCGCTGCGCCCCGCCGCCCGAGCCGCGGCGCGACGGCGCGGGCGCGGTCGTCCCCGGCCACGCCGGACTGCGCGCCCACAACGCCGCCACCGGGTACGCCGCCCGGGTCGGCCTGCTCGGCGACGCCGTGCGCAGGACGGGCGGCTGCACGACCGCCGTGGGGCCGGGCGGCGCCCTCGCCGCGGCCGACTCCACCGGGCACGTCCGCCACTACCGCGACCGCGTCCGCGACATGGACCGCCGCGACTGGAGGCGCTGCGCCCTCACCGTCGTGGACGTCGACGACATCGCGCACGGCACCGGCGGCCGCGCGACAACGCTGTCGCGGGCGGACCGTCGCATCGGGGAGGTCCTGGACCGCGTCCCGGACGGCGCGACGGTGCTGGTCGTCGGCGTCGCGGACGCGGGTCACTCGGGGCTGCGCGTCACGATCGACAGCGGCGCCCCCGCCGGACCGGGCTACCTGACCGCCTCGTCCACCCGGCGCCCCGGCCTGCTGTCCCTGACCGACGTCACCCCGACCGTCCTGAGCCTGCTGCGGCTGCCCGTCCCCCGCGAGATCACCGGCGCGTCCTGGACGCACCAGACCCCGCAGGCCCCGCCGACCGCCGTCGCCCACCTCCAGGAACGCGACCTGGCCGCACGCATCAGCCGGGACATGGTGGCGCCGTTCAACATCGCGCTCGTCGGCGGCCAACTGCTCGCCTACGCCCTGGCCGCCTGGGCCTGGCGCCGCGGCCCCACCGCACGGCGCCGCACCGTCCTCTCCCTCGCCCGCCTCGCCGCACTGGCCGCGGCCGCCGCGCCCATCGCGACCTACCTGGCCAACCTCGTGCCGTGGTGGCGGGGCGAGCATCCCGCGGGCGCGCTCACCGCCGCCGTCGTCGCGGCGGATCTCGCCGTCGTCGCCGCGGCACTGGCCGGGCCGTGGCGGCGCCGCCCGTTCGGACCCGTCACGGTGGTCGCCGCGATCACCAGCCTGACCCTGGCCGCGGACGCGATCGCCGGATCCCCGCTCCAGGCCGACAGCCTCAACGGCAACTTCTCGCTGGCCGCCGGGCGCTTCTACGGGTTCGGCAACCTCACCTTCGCCCTCTTCGCCACGGCGACGCTGATCTGCGCGGCCGGGCTCGCCGCCCACGCCCTCGCCGCCGGACGCCGCCGCCTCGCCGTCGCGCTGCCCCTCCTGGTCGGCGGCGCCGCCATCGTGGTGGACGGCTGGCCCGGCTGGGGCAGCGACTTCGGCGGCGTGCTCGCACTCACCCCCGGCGTCGTGCTGGTCGCCCTGTGGGCATCGGGCCGCCGCGTCTCGGCCCGGCCGATCCTCCTCGCGGGCGCGGCAGGCATCGTGCTGGTCGGCGCCCTCTCCTGGCTGGACGCCCGGCGCCCCGCCGACGCCCGCTCCCACCTCGGCGACTTCTGGCTCCGCCTCCTGGACGGCGCCGCCGGACCCGTCCTGGAGCGCAAGGTGGACTCGATGCTGAACTCGCTCGGCAGCGCCTGGCTCACACTGCCCGCGCTCGCCCTGCTCATCCTTCTCCTAGCGCTGCCCCTGCGCCGCGACGGGCTCCTCGGCCCCCTCCTGCGGGACATCCCCGCACTGCGGATGGCCCTGCCCGCCGTCCTGGTCACGGCCGTCGCGGGGTTCGCCGTCAACGACTCGGGCATCGCCGTCCCCGCCCTGACCGCCCTCATCGCCATCCCAGCCACCCTGGCCACGGCCCTCTCAGTGCACGCCGCGAACGGTACCGCCGTCCACCCGTAGCGTCGTGCCGGTGACGTAGTCGGCGAGCGGGCCGCTGAGGTAGAGGACCGCACCGGCGATCTCCTCGGGCCGTCCCATCCGGCCGACGTCGTTCGGCACCAGCTCCTCGATGGCGTTGCGCTCGATCTCCTCCCACGTCTCCCCCCATCCGCGGTCCGGGGCAAGGTCGGTGAGGTACCGCTGGACGGCGTCGACCAGGATGGCGCCGGGCGCGACGGTGTTCGAGGTGATCCCACTCCCCTTCAGTTCGCGGGCCAGCGACACCGTGAGGTTGTGGCGGGCGGCCAGGGTGGCGGTGTAGTGGGGCAGGTCGGCGCCCGGCTGGAGCGCGAGCCCGCCGCCGATCTGGATGACGCGCCCCCAGCCGCGCTCGTGCATCCGGGGGACCAGGCGCAGGATCATGCGGACGCCGGAGGTCACGTTGGCCTCGTAGGTCTCCCGCCAATCCTCGGCGGTCGCCTCCTTCCACGTCCGGTGGGGGTAGGCGCCGGCGTTGTTGACCAGGATGTCGATCGGCCCGCGGGCCAGCGCGGCCTCGGCCACGGTGTCGGCGCCGGGGTCGGAAGTCAGGTCGCCGATGGCGACGTGCGCGCTGCCGCCGTCCGCCCGGATGGCGGCGGCGACGGCCTCGGTGCGGCCGCGGTCGCGACCGTGGACGACGACGTCGGCACCCTCGGCCGCCAGAGCCCTCGCGATGGCCTCGCCCAGACCGGAGCTGGAGCCGGTGACCAGCGCGCGCTTATCCGTCAGTTGAAGATCCATGATGTCCTCTCATGTCTACACCCGTAGACTTCTCTGGAAGTATACACTCGTAGACATGAGTGCTACCCCAGCGCCCGCCCCCTCGAACAGGCGCCGCCGCGACGCCGCCGCCACCAGGCAGGCCATCCTGGACGCGGCGATCGCGGCCTTCACCCGGCACGGCTACGACGGCGTCGGAGTCCGCGACATCGCCCAGGACGCGGGCGTGACCGCGATGCTCATCAACCGCTACTTCGGTTCCAAGGAGCAGCTCTTCACCGAGGCGGTCGACGTCGCCTTCGCACCGCGCACGGTCATCGCGGGCACAGGCGGCGAACTGGCCGGCGAGACCGCACGCACACTGGTGGCGCGGACGGCGCCGGACGCGGAGGAACTCGGCCCCTTCCTGCTCATGCTCAGGTCGGCGGCCAACCCCAGAGCCGCGGAGATCATGCGCGAAGCGATCGGACGGCACCCCGGACGGCACCTCGCCGAGGAACTCTCCGGCGGCGGAACCGGGATCCGCGCGGAACTGATGCTCGCCGTCCAGGCGGGCGTATGGCTCATGCGCAGCGTCCTGACCACGCCCGCACTCGCCGACGCGGACCCAGAAGAACTGGCCCAGCTGATCGAATCCCTCTTCCAGGAAATGACCGACATCAGAGCTTAAGTCGCGCCCATACGACTTTTCCGCCCTCTTTCACGGGCCGTACACCCCATGCGTCGCAGATGTCCGCAATTGTCGCCAGCCCGCGCCCATTGATCGCCGCATGATTCTCCGGCAGCAGGGTGAGCATTTCGCTTCCTCTGTCGTACACTTCCACCACGGGAAGCCCATGTTGCCCGCCCAGACAGAGTCGGACTCCTATCCCACCCTCACCATAACGGTAGGCGTTGGTCACCAGCTCCGACACTACGAGGCGCGCCATGTAGTGCTCCGTTATGCCCCAGCGAGCGAAGGTCGCTGCCACGAATGCCCGCGCCTCTCCCGGTGCCCGGTCCGACGATTCGAACACGGCTGTTTCCACGCTTTCTTCGGTGATCATGGAAGGCTCCTTGGAACGTTTCCGACCGGCTGGTGAAATGATGTGCCCGGCGCCACACTCAATGCGCCGAAACGCACGCCGACCAGCCAAAGTACGGCCAAGAACAGACCCCGACCGGTTATTGACGGCCGTCACCGGCCATCGCCGGTCATCAGCACCCCGCGTACCGAAAGGAGCAACACAAATGCCGCAGCGGCCCAACGACCTCCGCCCCTGGGAATCCCCCGAAGCCCTTTTCGGAAGCGAACTCCGGCATTACCGCGAAGCCGCGGGGCTCTCCCTGGACAAGCTCGCCGACCAGATCCCGTTCGCCAAGAGCACCATCAGCGCGGCCGAACGTGGCGAATCACGCTGCGACCGCTCCCTGGCCGTCGAGTCAGACCGCGCCCTCGACAGCCGCGACGCCCTCACCCGCCTCTGGGACGGCCTCTTCAAGAAGTCCGGCGCCGTCCCGACCTGGTTCACCAACTGGTTCAAGCACGAACCCAAGACCACGCACATCCGCAGCTTCCAGCCGCTCATCATCGACGGCCTGTTGCAGACCCCCGAATACGCGAGCGCATTGCTGGGAGGTGACGAAGGGGCGGCGGAAACGCGCATCACCCGGCAGGACATCCTCACCCGGACGGACCCGGCCCCGCCGAGCCTGCTCTGCGTGATCGACGAGTCCGTTCTCTACCGCGAGATCGGAAGCCCGGCAATCATGTCCGCCCAGCTAGAGCACCTGCTCGCGATCTCCTCAAAGCGAGTGAAGGTACAGATCGTTCCCAGCGTGAACCACGAGGGCCTCTCTGGCGCCTTCGTCATCGGCAACCTGAAGGACGGCGGCGAGATAGCATACAGAGAAGGCGCACTTCGCGGGGACACCACAGCAGATCGCGATGACATCAGAAGCCTCAACGATCAGTTCGCGTCAATTCAAGCTCTCGCTTACCCCCTCAACCAGTCAGCCCAACTCATCAGGAAAGTGGCGACAGAAAGATGGATCTGAGCACCACACAATGGCGCAAGTCATCACGCAGCTCGAACAACGGGGGGCACTGCATCGAGGTCGCCTCGATCTCCAACGCTGTTCTCGTTCGCGACAGCAAGGACCCCGAGGGGCCCAAACTCCCCATCAGCCGCCAGGAATTCCGTCGCTTCACCGACGCCATCAAGCGCGTCTAGACGGTTGATTCCAAGGGGTTTGGGTGCGGTCAGTGATCAAAAGCGGTGAGTGATCGTTTGACCTGTTGGCCGGTGTGGTCGTTGTGCCAGATCGCTGCGGTCAGTGCCAGCACC
>NZ_JBHSON010000158.1:0-16053 GCF_042656285.1 Actinomadura rugatobispora
GTCCGGGTGCTGGCACTGACCGCAGCGATCTGGCACAACGACCACACCGGCCAACAGGTCAAACGATCACTCACCGCTTTTGATCACTGACCGCACCCAAACCCCTTGGAATCAACCGTCTAGCGGGCGGCGGGTGCCGGGCGCCCCGGCACCCGCACCCGCACCCGCCTCACTTGGCGTCGGCATAGCAGTCGACCACGGCGACCTCCATCGGGAACACGACCGGCGTCCGGCCGAACAGCAGCCGCCCCGCCTCCTCCGCCGAGGCGTGCACGGCCTCGCGGACCTGGTCGGCGAGCTCGGCGGGCGCGTGCACGACGACCTCGTCGTGCTGGAAGAACACCAGGCGCGGCCGGCCGAGCTCGGCCAGCCGCCGGCGCAGCGCGGCCAGCAGCGCCAGCGCCCAGTCTGCGGCGGTGGCCTGGACGACGAAGTTGCGGGTGAAGCGGCCCCGGCTGCGCAGCGCCTGCGCCGCCGTGACCTGGCGGGACGCCCCGCCGCCGGGCTCGCCGGACGCGCCGGCCCCGTCCCCGTCGCCGCCGGGTTCGTCGCCCTCGGAGGTCAGCCGCCGCCAGCCGGCCGAGGGCGGCGGGCAGGTGCGGCCCAGCCGCGACCGGACGAGCGCGCCCCGCTCCCCCGCCCGCGCCGCGGCCTCCACGTACTCGAACGCCTGCGGGAACCGGCTCTTCAGGACGGCCAGGAGCCGCACCGCCTCGCCCGTGCCGCCGCCGTACATCGCCGACAGCAGCGCGATCTTGGCCTGGTCGCGCGCGGTCGCCCCGTCCGAGGCGGTGCCGCGGAACGCCTCCGACAGCGCGGCGTACAGATCGCCCTCGGCGGCGGCCGCGGCGAACGCCCGGTCTCCGGCGAGCGCGGCCAGCACCCGCGGTTCGAGCTGCGCGGCGTCGGCGACGACCAGCGACCAGCCCGGATCGGCGACCACCGCCCTGCGCAGCACGCGCGGGATCTGCAGCGCGCCGCCGCCGTTGGTGGCCCAGCGGCCGGACACCACGCCGCCGACGACGTACTCGGGACGGAACCGCCCGCCGCGCACCCACGTGTCGGCCCAGGTCCAGCCGTGCGCGGTGTGCAGCCGGGACAGCTCCTTGTACTCCAGCAGGAGCGGCACCGCCGGGTGGTCGACGCGCTTGAGCACGTGCGCGCGGGTGGAGGTGACGGGCAGGCCCACCGCCGCGAACGCCTTCATGATCTGGGCGGGCGAGTCGGGGTTGACCGGCGTGCGCAGCCCGAACGCGGCGTTGATCCGGTCGGCCAGGGCCTGCAGCTTGCGCGGCCGCATGCCGCCGGTCGGGCGGGGGCCGAGCAGTTCGGTGAGCAGTTCGTCCTGGCGTTCGGCCGACCAGGGCAGCCCGTCGTGGCCCATCTCGGCCGCGACCAGCGAACCCGCGGACTCGGCCGCGGCCAGCAGGGCGAAGCCGGGCAGTTCGGCGACGCGCCGCAGCTGCTCGGCGTGCACGGCGACGATCCGTTCGAGCTCGCCGGCGGCGGAGTGGAGCCCGCGCCCGGGGCCTTCGGCGACGGGGCGCCCGCCCGCGCCGGGACCCTCCTCGCCGAAGGACGCCTCGAACGACGCGTCGAAGGCGGCATCGGAGGAGGTGTCGAACAGCGAGCCCTGCGGCGGGGCCTCCTGCGGGGGCGGCGGATCGGCGGGGACGGGCTCGCCGCGCAGCCGCGCCCACGCCGCCCGCACCGAACGCGGCTCGCCGTACCGCCCCTGGTGACCGAGCAGCAGGCTCTCCACCAGTTCGAGGTCGTGGCAGCGGGCGACCCGCACCCCCGCCTCCAGCAGCCGGGGGTAGAGCCGGGCGGTGGCGGGCCACACCCAGCGCGGCCCGGCGGCGCGCTCGCGCTCGGCGATGGCGGCCGCCAGGTCGCCGACGGTCTCGGCGGGGCCGGCGGGCGCGCCGTCGTCGGCGAGCGGCCGCAGCGCACCCCCGCCGCCCTCTGCGGCGGCCACCGCGATCCTCACCCGGTCATTCTCGCCGGGGGCACCGACAAAACGGCGAACCCCTCCGCGCCCGGAGAGGGCGGAGGGGTTCGCGGCGCCGTCTCGGCGCTGTCGTGGCGCCGTCGTGGCGCGGTCCGGCGGCGGGTCAGGCCGCCAGCGAGACCTGCTGGCCCTCGGGCACGTCGCCGTACCGGTCCACGATCTTGTTGAGCTGGAGCTGGTAGTACAGCACGCCGAAACCGAAGATCCCGAGCAGGAAGCCGAGGCCGCCGCTGCACGAGGGGGCCAGGCCCGCCGCGCGCTGCGCCTGCGCGATGCGGCCGCCCAGCTTCACGAACATGACCAGCGGCCAGATGCCCAGCGTGACGAAGCCGAAGATCATCGAGAGCAGCGCGTTGGTGGCGGCGGCGCCGGTGCGGCGGTCGTAGTTGAACAGCTCGGCGTGGACCTTGTAGAACCAGACCAGCCCGTAGATGCCGAAGGTGATGATCGGCAGGCCGAGCCAGGCGCCCACCGGGTTGCGGCGCTTCATGTTGAGGCCGGTCCCGGCGGCGGCCGGGGCGTGCTGCGGCGCGTGCACCGGCGCCTGCTGGCCCTGGTGGGGCTGCTGGTAGTGCTGCTGCGCACCCTGCTGCGGGTAGCTCATGCTGTGCTCACTCCTGAGGGCGCGGCTCCGGTGGGGCCCGGCACCCGGGTTCCTTGACGATCAGTGATGACGACGCCCGACTGTACGACAGACGAGCACGGCCTACCTGAACAACGCGCTGATTTTCTATAGATCAGGTGAGATATCCCGATTTCCACTGCGCGTGCCGTCCTGGCGCAACGGGATCGTCACCTCGTCCTCGCACGGCGGGCGCAGCTCCTGGTCGCCGCATCCGGTCGCGGCGTAGCAGCGGATGCGCAGCTCCGCCCCGGTCACGTCCACGCGCAGGAAGCTCTTGAAGAACGGCGGGCGGTCCCAGTCGGCCATCTCCGAGCGGAACCGCTGCGGCACCTTGCGCACCGGCAGCCGCGTCATCCCCCGACGGCGCCGCTGCCCGCGCGGCACGCCCAGCAGCGACGCCACGAACCGCACCCGCCGCGAGGGCACCACCGCGTCCCGGCCCCGCCCCGGCGGCTTCGACGCCGCGGGCGACCCCGGCATCGACCGCCGCCGGTCTCCGGAGTCCATGCCCCTGGCCGCCGACGACGGGGACGGATCGCCGCCGTACCCTCGCCCCGGCTCGATCCCCAGCCGGTACCGGATCGCCTCGGTCGCCTCCTGCGGCGTCAGCTCGAACAGCTTCGGCAGCCGCAGCACCCGCCCGTACAGCCTGCTGTAGCGGGAGAGGGAGTCGCCGCGCAGCGGGTAGCAGCGGAAGTCCTGCTCGTCGGCCACGTGCGTCCTGGGAATGGTGTGGGTGGCGTGCATGAACGCGCCGCCGCCGCCCGTCACCAGGTACTGCAGGGTGCGGTCGCCGACCCGCACCGGGTAGCGCTGGTAGTTGTGGATGTCGCCGCCGATCGCGGCGACGTAGTGGTGCTCGGGGTCCTTCACGATCGCGTCGACCGTGCCGCCGCCCTCGATCTCGCCGGGCCGGACGCTGTCGTCCACGTACAGCGGCTTGCCGGTGATGAGCAGCTTGGGCTTGGGCCCGGCCGACACCTCGCGCAGCCACGCGCCCTGGGCGCGGTCGAGGCCGCCGGTGATGCCGGTGTCGATGCCGACGATCCGCAGCGCGGGCGTGTCGATCACCCAGTACGGGCCGGGCTGGAGCGCGTGCTGCCCCGGCGCGCCGCGGTAGCGCTCCCGCGCCTCCGCCAGCGCCTTCCCGTCGACCGGCCCGGAACGCCGCCACAGCAGCCGCGGGACGAACCCGAGCGCCCCCTTCCACGGCTCGGGGCGGCAGTCGAGGTCGAGGTCGCAGAACACGCGCAGGAATCCGCGCAGCCCGTCGTACCAGTCGTGGTTCCCGGGCACCGCGTAGATCGGCCCCGGATAGTCCTTGTACGGGCGGAAGAACTTCTCCGGGTAGTCGGCGGCCTCGCCGCTGGGGTAGATGACGTCGCTGACGATCACCATGAAGTCGGTGTCGGCGCCGACCCGCAGCGCGGGCGGCACCACCGCGTACTGCGACCGGTCGCCCTCGCCGGTGTCGCCGAGCAGCAGGAACGAGAACGCCTCGTCCGAGCGGTGCATGGTGAACCCGGCACGGGTGCCGCGCTCGGCGAGCGCGGAGACGCAGCGGCGGCGGATACCGTTGGACGGGTCGCCGAACACCTTGGCGATGACGTCGTTGCGGGACTGCCACAGCACCAGGGGACGGCGCCAGGAGAATTTGGAGACGCGCTCGGGCATCAGCTCCCAGAAGCCGCCGCGCGTCCCGCACTCCCAGCCGGCTCCGGCCTCCGAGTCACGCGAGTTGTCGGGCCCGCGTCCGGGTGCCTCCGCCTCCTCGGCGCGCACAAGCAACCTCCGGGGGGTTTCGAGGGGGTCAGGGCCAAATGTATTGGGCCGGGTGATCTCTGCGTCAAGCGAATCCGGAACACCTGTGTCACCCGACCGCGCCCCTGGCGCCGAAACGCCGCGGCGCCGCCCCCGGCTGGGGACGGCGCCGCGGCGCGGACGAGGGCGTGGACGGGTCAGTGCGCTCCCGTGCCGGTGAGCGCCCTGACCTCGAGTTCGGCGAACTTCTCGTCGGTCTTCTCCTTCGACAGCACCGTGCCGAGATAGGCGCACAGGAAGCCGAGCGGGATGGAGATGAGCCCCGGGTTCTGCATCGGGAACGGCGCCACGATCGTCTCGCTGAACAGCGCGTCCGGGTTGCCCTTGGGCAGGGTGGCGGACTTGCCGCCCCAGCAGATGGAGCTGCACATCACCAGCGCCACCGCCGAGATCAGCCCGCCGTAGATGCCGGCCACCGCGCCCGCGGTGTTGAACCGCTTCCAGAACAGCGAGAACAGCAGCGTCGGCAGGTTGGCCGAGGCGGCGACCGCGAACGCCAGCGCCACCAGGAACGCCACGTTCAGCCCGCGGGCGAAGATGGACAGCACGATCGCGACGGCGCCGATGACCAGCGCGGCGATCCGCGCCATCCGCACCTCGTCGCGCTCGGTGGTCTTGCCGCGCTTGAACACGTTGGCGAACAGGTCGTGCGCGAACGAGGACGAGGACGCCAGGGTGAGCCCGGCGACCACGGCCAGGATGGTCGCGAACGCCACCGCCGCGATGATCGCCAGGAAGATCGCGCCGCCGGTGGAGCCGGGACCGCCGCCGAGTTCCTGGGCGACCTGCACCGCCGCGGTGTTGCCGCCCTTGTCCTGCGCCGCGACCTCCTTGCTGCCGACCAGCGCCGCCGCGCCGAACCCGATCACCAGCGTCATCAGGTAGAACGTGCCGATGATGCCGATCGCCCAGTTCACCGAGGCACGGGCGGCCTTGGAGTTGGGCACGGTGTAGAAGCGGATCAGGATGTGCGGCAGCCCCGCGGTGCCCAGCACCAGCGCCAGGCCGAGCGAGAGCAGGTCGAGCTTGGACCACATGTCGGTGGCGCCGTACTTCAGCCCCGGCTCCAGGAACGCCTGGCCCTTGCCGCTGGCGTCGGCGGCGGCGCCCAGCAGGGTGGAGAGGTTGAACCCGTACTTGGCCAGCACCCAGACGGTCATGACCGCGGCGCCGCCCATCAGCAGCACGGCCTTGACGATCTGGACCCAGGTGGTCCCCTTCATCCCGCCGACCGTGACGTAGAAGATCATCAGCGCGCCGACCACCACGATCGTCCAGATCTTGGCGGCCTCGCCCTCGGCGCCCAGCAGCAGCGCCACCAGCGCGCCCGCGCCGACCATCTGCGCCAGCAGGTAGAAGATCGAGACCACGATCGTGGAGATGCCGGCGGCGGCGCGGACCGGCCGCTGCCGCATCCGGAACGCCAGCACGTCGGCCATGGTGAAGCGGCCCGAGTTGCGCAGCAGCTCGGCCACCAGCAGCAGCGCCACCAGCCAGGCGACCAGGAACCCGATCGAGTACAGGAACCCGTCGTAGCCCGACAGCGCGAACATGCCGGCGATGCCGAGGAACGAGGCGGCCGACATGTAGTCGCCGCCGATCGCCAGCCCGTTCTGGACGGCGGAGAACTGCCGTCCGCCGGCGTAGAAGTCGGCGGCGGTGCGGGTCTGGCGGCTGGCCCAGATCGTGATCCAGAGGGTCGCGGCCACGAAGACGGCGAACAGGACCAGCGAGAACGTGCGGTGCTCGTTCTCGGAGGGGGCCGCGAGCACCCCGGTCGGGACCGCCGACAGCGGCCCGGCGAGCAGTGGCGTCACTTCTTCTCCTCCTCGCGGCCGTCGCCGGCCTCGGTCCCGTCCGACGGGTCCTTGCCGGCCGGGGCCTCGTCCGCGGATCCCTCGGCGGGTCCGTCGGCGGCGGGTTCCTCGGCGGCCGGGGCCTTCTTCACGGCGTCGTCGGGCGCCGGAGCCGGTTCGGGCACCAGGGCCGCGGGGGCGGCGCCGGGAGCGGCGACCTGGGCGGCCAGCGGCTCCAGCTTGCGGCGCGCGTGCCGCTCGTACGCCCACGCGATGAGGAAGGTGGAGAGGAACTGGAGGAGGCCGAACACCAGCGCCACGTTGATGTTGCCGAGGACCTTGGTGCCCATGAAGCCGCGCGCGTACGCCGACAGCACCACGTACAGCAGGTACCAGATCAGGAACGCCGCGGTCATCGGGAACACGAAGCGGCGGAAGGTCGACTTGAGCCGCTGGAACTCGGGGCTCTGGTTCATCTGGGCGAAGGCCGCCTCGTCGAGCCCGCCGCCTCCGGCGGGCGCCGGCGTCGCGGGCCCTGGGGAGTCCGTTGTCACACACACCTCCGGCTATGGGTCACTCCGCCGCGGCACCGCGCGCACGGCGCGGTGACCGGCGGCACCGGCGTGGCCGATGGGGGGCTATTTGACCAAGATCTTGGTTGGTGCCAATAGAGGTGGAGACCCGGTCGATGCGCGCTCGATGCCGGAACGAGACCTCGGCCTCACGAAGAGTAGGGACCCGAGGGAGAGTAGTGAGGTGGCCCGGCGCGGCGCAGGCGGTCCGCCGATCCGGCCGGACCCGCCCGCTGTCCGCGCGGCGTCCGCGCGGTATCCGCCCGGTATCCGCCGGCTACTCGACGACGAAGGCGCGGGGGTCGTCGGTGGGCACGATCTCCCGGCCGAGCGGCAGCAGCGACACCGGGATGAGCTTGAAGTTGGCGATTCCGAACGGGATGCCGATGATCGTGATGCACAGCGCGATGCCGGTCACCAGGTGGCCCAGCGCCAGCCACCAGCCGGCCACGACCACCCAGATCGCGTTGCCGAGGCAGGAGCCGGCCCCGGCGCCGGACTTGCGGACGACGGTGTTGCCGAAGGGCCAGAGCGCGAAGAGCGCGATGCGGAACGCGGCGATGCCGAACGGGATGGTGATGATCAGGATGCAGCAGATGATCCCGGCGACCGCGTACCCGATCGCCAGCCAGAACCCCGACAGGACGAGCCAGATGATGTTCAGCAGGGTGCGCATCGGACCACTCTACGTGGCGTGGGCGCCGCGCCCCGGGAACGGGCGCGTGCGGCGCGGTGAGCGCCGGCGCCAACCCCCGGGGGCGCCGGCGCCACCGCGTACAGGGCGCCTGTGCGCATCATGAGTCCCCCCAGAACGGCGAGCTGTCGCCTTCTCATGATGTCCGCACAGACGACCCATGGGTCCCTTAGCGGGACACAATTAACACTATCCGGACGTCCGTAATGCCCGCGTAAATCGGTCCAATGAGGGGCCCAAGGTTACGGAACGCGCGCGTAACCTCACCCCTTCCCGAGGTCAGGGGGCGAGCACGCGCAGCGCGCCCGGCATGATCCGGGCGGTCACCGGGAGCGTCCCGGGCAGCTCGCCGTCGGCCCCGTACGGCAGCGTCCGGCCCGGCGCGGCCAGCTCGATCCGCACCTCCCGGCCGCGCAGCACCTCCACCTGCGGGCGGCGCACGTGCGAGCCGTCCTCCAGCTCGCGCATCACGGCGAAGAACAGCGGCCGGGGGGCGTCCTTGATGATCACCACGTCCAGCAGGCCGTCGTCGACCCGGGCGTCCGGGGCGATGCGGCGCCCGAAGCCGTAGTAGCCGGAGTTGGCGGCGACGACCGTGTAGCCGCGCCGTTCGAGGACCTCGCCGTCCACCGTGACGCGGTAGGCGGCGGGGCGCCAGGCCAGGACGGCCCGCAGCGCGCCGACGTAGTACGCCGCCGAGCCGCGCAGCACCCGGGTCCGGTTGGCGTTGTCGTTGGCGACGGCGTCCACGCCCGCGTACACGCTGCCCAGCACGGGGACGCCGTTGGCCTCGACGGCGTCCACCTCGCGCGGCTCGCCCTCCAGCAGCAGCCGGGCCAGCGCGGCCGGGTCGGAGGGGACGCCGAGCTGGCGCGCGAAGTCGTTGCCGCGCCCGGCCGGGACGATGCCGAAGAGCGCGCCGGTGCCGGCCAGGGCGCCGCCGACGCGTCCGACCAGGCCGTCGCCGCCGACGCCCAGCACCACGTGCCCGCGCTTGGCGGCGCCGGCGGCGAGCACACCGGCGTGCTCCAGGCCGCGGCTGTACTCCACGAGGATCTCCGCGCCGGCCTCGCGCAGCGCGCGGGCCAGCGGGACCAGGGAGGCGGCGGCCGCCGACCCCCCGGCGGAGGGGTTGACGACCGCGGTGAAGAGTCGGCGGGCGGGCGGCATCGGGATCACTCCTGGGCGAGGGGGGCGGTGAGGACGCCGGGGTTGAGGATGCCGTGCGGATCGACCCGGCGCTTGACCGCCCGCACGATCTCCATGCCGAGCGGCCCGATCTCGCGGGCGTACCGGTCGCGGTGGTCGGTGCCGACCCCGTGGTGGTGGCTGATGGTGCCGCCCGCGGCGAGGATCGCGTCGCCGGCGGCGTGCTTGGCCCTCTCCCAGTGCGCGACCGCGGGGTTCCCCTGCGCGGACACGACCGTGAAGTAGAGCGAGGCGCCCGCGGGATAGACGTGGGAGATGTGGCACATGACCAGCGGCGGGGTGCCCGCCCCGGCGAGTTCGCGGATCAGCGCCTCCCGCACGGCCGCGTAGAGCCGCGGGATGCCCGACCAGAACGCGGCGGTCTCCAGCGTCTCGGCGAAGGCGCCGGCGTCCAGGAGGGCGTCGCGGAGGTAGGGGGCGTCGAAGCGGCCGCGCTCCCACTTCTCCCCCGGCCCGGCTCCGAGGGGCTCGCCGCCCTGCTCGTCCAGGACGGCCCGGGTCGCCTCCCGCCGGGCGGCGATCTCGTCCGGCGCGCCCTCGAATCCCAGGACGGCCAGGCAGCCGGCGGTCCCCGACGACGGAAGGGAACCGCCGACGGCGGCAGGGTCGGCGAGGCCGATCGCGGTCTCGGTCTCGTCCGAGAGCCGCAGCACGGTGGGCAGCGGGCCGTCCTGGGCGAGGCGGCGCAGCGCCGCGGCACCCGTCTCGAACGAGGGGAAGCGCCACCCCTCGTAGGCGGCCGCCTCGGGCACGGGCCGCACCCGGACCGCCACCGAGGTGATCACGCCGAACGCGCCCTCGGAGCCGAGCACGAGCTGCCGCAGGTCGGGTCCGGCGGCGGACCGGGGGGCGCGGCCCAGGTCGAGGGTGCCCTCGGGGGTGGCGACGGTGAGGCCGGTGACCATCTCGTCGAAGCGCCCGTACCCGGCGGACGCCTGCCCGCTGGAGCGCGCGGCGGCGAACCCGCCGATGGTGGCCCACTCGTAGGACTGCGGGTAGTGCCCGAGCGTGAAACCGCGCTCGCGCAGCAGCTCCTCGGCGCGTGGCGCGCGCAGGCCCGGCTGGAGGACGGCGGTGCGCGACACCGGGTCGAGGGAGACGAGCGCGTCCATGCGGCGCAGGTCGAGGGCGACGAACGGGCGCCCGCCCTGCGGGGCGAGACCGCCGACGACCGAGGTGCCGCCGCCGAACGGCACGACAGCGACGCGGTGCTCGGCGCACGCCCGCAGCACGGCCAGGACTTCGTCGTGCGACCCGGGCAGGACGACGGCGTCCGGGGCGTCGGCGACGTCGCCGGACCGGATGCGCAGCAGGTCGGGGGTGGACTTGCCCCGGGTGTGCCGGACGCGGGACTCGGCGTCGGCGCGCACGTGCGCCTCGCCTCCGGCGGCCTTGGCGAGGGCGGCCGGGCAGCCGGCGGGGAGCCGGGAGGCCGGCACGTCGATGTCCGCGAGCGCGACCGGCGGCTCGGTCGCCGGCCGGACGCCGAGCAGCTCGCGCAGCAGGCCGGTCGCCGCGTCCGGCAGCGGGGTGGCCCTGGCCGGGTCGCCCCAGCCGCTCCACAGCATGTCCCGGATCTCCATGGCTTACACTGTGACATATGACGTCAGAACGTCACAAGACGATGGACGCAGGTTCCGGCGACGAGGACCGCCGTGACGCCGTGCTGGACGCCGCCCGCGACTGCGTGCTGGCCGTCGGGGTGCGCCGCACGACGCTGACCGACGTCGCCCGGCGCGCCGGGGTCTCCCGGATGACGCTGTACCGGCGCTGGCCGGACGTGCGCTCCCTGGTGGGCGATCTGATGACCCGCGAGTGGCTGGCCACCGCGACCGCGGCGCAGCCCCCCGAGGACGCCGGGCCGGTCCGCCCCCGGATGGTGGAGGGCCTGGTCGCGGGGGTGCGCGCGTTCCGCGCCCACCCGCTGCTGCGCAAGATCGTCGAGGTGGACCCGGAACTGCTGCTGCCCTACGTGCTGGAGCGCTGCGGCACCAGCCAGCTGGCCTTCCTGGAGATGTTCGAGCGGACGCTGCGGGCCGGCCACCAGGACGGCTCGATCCGTCCCGGCCATCCCGAGCGGCAGGCCCGCGCGCTGCTGCTGGTCGTCCAGTCGTTCGCGCTGTCGGCGCGGACCATGACCGACGCCGCCGACCCCGAGCTGCGCGACGACGCGTTCGACGCCGAGCTGGCGCACATCCTGGAGAGGACCCTGGCCCCGTGAACACCGGCCCCGCGGGCTCGTCCCTGAACGCCGCCCGCCGCGCCCGCGAGCTGGCCGCCCTCCCCGGCGAGGTGGTCGACGTCCTGGTCGTCGGGCTCGGCGCGACCGGCGCGGGCGCCGCCCTGGACGCGGCCTCGCGCGGCCTGAGCGTCGCCGCGATCGACGCGCACGACCTGGCGTTCGGCACGTCCCGGTGGAGCTCCAAGCTGATCCACGGCGGCCTGCGCTACCTGGCCTCCGGCCAGGTGGACGTGGCCTACGAGAGCGCCGTCGAGCGCGGCGTGCTGATGCGGCGCACGGCCCCGCACCTGGTGCGCGCCCTGCCGTTCGTCATGCCGCTCACCTCGCTGGTGACGCGGCGCCAGGCGGCGCTGGTGCGCGGCGCGCTGACGGCCGGGGACGCGCTGCGGCTGGCCGCCGGCACCCCGCGCGCCGTGCTGCCGCGCCCGCGCGGGCTGTCGGCGGTGGAGACGCTGCGGGCGGCGCCCCCGCTGCGGCCGTACGGGCTGCGCGGCGGGCTGCTGTCGTGGGACGGCCAGGTCGCCGACGACGCCCGGCTCGTCACGGCGATCGCGCGGACCGCCGCCGCGCACGGCGCCCGGATCCTCACCCGCTGCCGGGCGCTCGCGCTCACCGGCGAGGGGGCGCTGGTGCGGGACGAGACGACCGGCGAGACGATCAGCGTCCGCGCCCGCTCGGTGATCAACGCGGCCGGGGTGTGGGCCGGGGGCCTGGTGGACGGGGTGCGGCTGCGCCCGTCGCGCGGCACCCACCTGGTCCTGCGGGCCGGGAGCCTGGCGGGACTGGCGGCGGGCATGCAGATCCCCGTGCCCGGCTCGACCGCCCGCTTCCTGCTGGTGCTGCCGCAGGGCGACGGCCGGGTCTACGTGGGCCTGACCGACGAGCCCGCCGACGGCCCGATCCCGGACGTGCCCGAGCCCACCGAGGGCGAGATCGGGTTCCTGCTGGACGTGCTGGGCTCGGCGCTGGACGTCCCGGTGCGCCGTGACGAGGTCGCCGGCGCGTACGCGGGCCTGCGCCCCCTGCTGGACGGCGGGCACCGCACGACCGCCGACCTCTCCCGCCGCCACCGGGTGCTGACCTCGCCGGACGGCGTGGTGACGATCGTCGGCGGCAAGCTGACCACCTACCGGCGGATGGCCGAGGACGCGGTGGACGCCGCGCTCGCGCACGCCCTGCCCGGCGCCGCCGGACGCCGCAGCCGCACGGCCCGGATGCCGCTGGTGGGGGCCGCCCCGCCGGAACGGCTGGCCGCCCTGGACGCCCCGGCCCGGCTGGTCCGCCGCTACGGCGCGGAGGCACCGCTGCTCGCCCGCGGCGGGGAGGACCTCCTGCAGCCGGTCGCGCCGGGGCTGCCCGTCCTGCGGGCGGAGCTGGCCTGGGCCGTCCAACACGAGGGCGCCCTGGACGTGGACGACCTCCTGGACCGGCGGACCCGGATCGGCCTGGTCGCCGCCGACCGCCAGGCCGCCGTGCCCGCCGCCGAGGCGGCGCTGGAGGCCCACCGCACCCCGCGCTGACCCCGCCCCCGGCCTCAGGCGCGTCACGTGGCGTGAACACACATGCCACCGCCGTCACGCACTATGACGCGTGTCACGTGGTTACGACGCCGGATTCTGGGTTAGGTTACCCTAACCTAAGAAAAACTGATCGTCGGGGGGACCGCGTGACGCGCCGGAACAGTTGCGATCATTGCCCGGGCAGCCACTCGGGCGATCGGCCGTGCCTGGCCAGCGCGACCGTGAAGCCGCGCGGCTGGCTGCTGATCGAGCACCCCGGCCCCTGGCCCGAGCGCATCGAGAACCTGGCCGAGCCCGGCCCCGTGACCGACGCCGTGCGGGCCGCCCTGGCCGCCGGCGTCCGCCCCCAGCTCATCCGCCGCCCCGGACGGCGCCGCGCCACCCCGCCCGTCCAGGTGTACACGGGCTACTCCGCGGGCGACGACGTCTGGCTCGAGGGCCGCGAGCTGGCCGACCCCGCCGAGTTGGCCGGGCTCGACCTGCGCGCGGTGGCGGCGGGCGTCCGGCCCGGTTTCGGAGAGCCCGTGGCCGACCCGCTGCTGCTGGTGTGCACGCACGGGCGGCGCAACGTGTGCTGCGCCCGGACCGGGGCTCCGCTCGCCCGGTTCCTCTCAGCGCGTTTTGGCGCCTTTGTATGGGAAACGACCCATGTCGGTGGCGACCGCTACGCCGCGAATCTCGTATGTCTCCCACACGCTCTGTACTACGGCGACCTTGGCCCGCAGGAGGCCACGGCAGCGGTCGAGGCATACCTGAAAGGCCAGGTCAGCCTGGACCGGCTGCGCGGACGGGCCGGCAACCCCGAACCCGTCCAGGCCGCCGAGCACTTCGTCCGCGAGCATTCCGGGATCTTCGAGATCGGTGGCGTGACGGTGGAATCGGTCACCGGGACATCGCCGTACGAGGCCGTGGTCCGGGCCCGCCGGAACCGTTACCGGGTGATCTTCGAGAGCGGCGCACAGGCCCATGGAGGGCCGTCCCGCACGAATGATCCGTGCGGCCCGGACTGCCAGGAGAACCTCCGGACCTACTTTGTTAGGGACATCACCCTTCTCAACGAAGCGGCCCTCGTGTAATCTCTCCAAGGCCCCATTCGAGGGTCTCCACTGTCGCACGGCCCCTCAGGCACCCGGTGAACCGGGCGGGGAGGGGAACAGAGCGGCAACTCTAGACGTTGGACCTTTCGGCGCTTCTGACGCATGTCTTCGAAGCATGTCGAGCGTCCATGTCCGAAATTGCTCAGCAAAACCAATCAAGGTGGGTGTTCCATGGCTCAGGTACGTCGGCAGGCAAACCTCCCTCGTCCCAGCTGGGGCTGGCAGGACGCCGCGGCGTGCCGGGGGGAAGACCTCGTGCTCTTCTTCGGCCCCGACGGCGAGCGTCAGCCAGAGCGCGAGATTCGCGAGCGCAAGGCCAAGCAGATCTGCATGGGCTGTCCCGTCCGCTCGGAGTGCCTGGACTACGCGGTGTCCCGGCCCGAGAAGTACGGCACCTGGGGCGGCCTCAACGAGGACGAGCGCGCCTCCGAGCGCCGTCGCCGGATGCGCCGCGCCAACGCCGCCTGACCACCGGCTTCGGCCCGGCGGTCCGGCCCGCTCGCGCAGGCCACGTGCACGGTGACGTGCACGGACCCGTACCCGGCGCGTGAGGCCGCTCCCGCGGCCACGGCCCGCGGAAGCGGCCCGCTCCCCTCGCGCACCCCGGCACGCCACCGGAAAACGTTACGGCCCCGCCCCGCGGGGCCGTTTGCGTTGCCCGGTCCGGGAACTCCGGATGACCTCCGGGGTTCCCGGACCGGGCATCACGAACGGATCAGGACCCTTCCGGCACGACCGTTCATCACATGTGCATCACATGTGCGTGTGCCCGCCCGCCCTTAATGGCCGACGAGAAACTCCCGCCATTACCGCATTCGCCATCACGGTGCGGGCCATTCTCGCAAATTGGCGGAGAACCATTCCGCGCTCAGCCGGGCCACCTCCTCCAGCGCCCCGGGCTCCTCGAACAGATGCCCGGCCCCCGGCACCACCGTGAGCCGGTGCCCGACGCTCTGGTCCATGCCCTCCAGGGCCCGCTCGTTCAGCGACAGCACCTCCAGGTCGCGGCCCCCCACGATCAGCAGCGTCGGCGCCCGCACCTCCTCCAGCGCCCGCGCGGCCAGATCGGGCCGCCCGCCCCGCGACACCACCGCACCGACGCTCTCGGCCGAGGCCGCCGCCGCGACCAGCGCCGCGGCCGCCCCCGTACTGGCGCCGAACAGCCCGACAGGACCCTCCGCCCGGACCCAGGCCACCACCTCCCCGAGCCGTCCCGCCAGCAACGGCACGTCGAACCGCAGCCGCGCCGTGCGCCGGTCCTCGGTCTCCTCGTCGACCGTGAGCAGATCGAACAGCAGCGTGCCGAACCCCTCGGCGTTGAGCGCGATGGCCACCTGCCGGTTGCGCGGGCTGTGCCGTCCGCTGCCGCTGCCGTGCGCGAAGACGATCATTCCGCGGGAGCCGGACGGCTCGACCAGATCCCCCTCCAGCAGCACGTCGCCGACGGGCACCTGGACCCCCGTCATCGATCGGTCCCCCGCGCCGCCGCCTCCCGGGCCGCGTAACGGTCCAGCAACCCGATCACATCGCCGTCCGACAGCTGCTCGAACCGCCGGTACCACTGCCCCACCGCCCGGAACGACCAGGGCGCGGCCAGCACGACCACCTCGTCGGCCTCGCGCTCCATCGCCCGCACGGTCTCGGCGGCCCCCACCGGCACCGCCAGCACCAGCCGCGACGGCCCCCGCCGCCGCACGGCCCGCAGCGCCGCCCGCGCCGTCCCTCCGGTGGCCAGCCCGTCGTCCACCACGATCACCGACCGCCCCTTCAGAGCGGGCAGCGGACGATCGCCCCGGTAGGCGCGCACCCGGCGCACCAACTCGGCGCGCTCGGCCTCCACGGTGCCGGCCAGATCCGCCTCCTCCAGCGAGAGCCGCGCGAGAAGGTCATGATCGAAGACGGGCTCGCCGCCCTCGGCGATGGCCCCCACGCCCAGCTCCGGCTGCCGCGGATAGCCGATCTTGCGGGTCACCAGCACGTCCAGCGGAGCCGGCCGGCCCGGCGCCGACAACCTCCGCGCGACCTCGAACGCGACCGGCACACCACCCCGGGGCAGCGCGAGGACCACCGCCCCGTCGAGATCGAGCGGCACCAGCCATTCGGCGAGGACCCGCCCCGCCTCGGCACGATCGGTGAACGGAAGCCGGACGGAAGGACGATCGCCCTCGTTCCTGTTCCAGCGCATCAGCGTCACCCCTTATCTACCTGGGGGGCCACCCCCCAGACCCCCGGGGCGGGGTGTTCGCGCCCTTCCGCTCGCCTGGGGGCTCGCTCCAGGGCGCGCACCCCCCGGTGGGGGCTCCGCCCCCACGCCCCCGGCAGGGAGGGCTCCGCCCCCCTGCACCCCCCAACGGCCATCCATACGTGGAACCTCAATCACCCAGGTCCACGCACCACCAATGAGCCGATGGGCTTGTGCGAGGTCTTGGGCCCCTCAATTCACCCTGCGGTGTTGCTTGTCGGGGG
>NZ_JBHSON010000159.1:0-15710 GCF_042656285.1 Actinomadura rugatobispora
CGCGGCGGCCCGCACGCGCTGCCCAAGCAGACCGGCATGCCGCACCAGCGGATGCGCGGCGCGCACGGCCCGGCCGACCGGCTGAGCACGGGCGCGCTGGTCTTCTCCATCTTCGTCGGCCTGTCGCTGCTGGCGATCGTGGAGCGCAGCCTGCTGGAGGGCAGCACCTTCGGCACGCCCGGCCCCGCGGGCTCCGACCTCGTCCTGCGCTCGCCCGGATCGCTGCCCAAGCCGTCCGGCCAGGCGCCGGCCCAGCGCCCGCCCGCGACGACGCCGGGCGGCCCGGACGCGGCGGCGCCCGAGACCCGCACGCTCACCGAACGGGTCCGCGCCCTCACCCTCGCCAACCACGGCCCGGCCGCCCGGCAGGCCTACGGGGCGGCGGCGGGCGGCGCCCCCATCGTCGGCGTCGACCGGGTCAGCGCCGACCGCCAGTGGGCGTTCGGCACCACCGCCGTCCCGGTGCCCGCCGCCAGCCCCGCCACCCCGCAGACCGCGTTCTTCGTCGGCCGCTGGGCGCAGGGCACCTGGCAGGTCGCGGTGTCGGGCAGCAGCTCGTTCGCCGCGATGATCGGGCGGATGCCCGCCGCGGTGATGCCGCCCGCCGAGGCGCAGGCGCTGCGCCGCTACAGCTCGGTGACCGCCGAGCAGGCGGCCGCGGCCACCAACGGCACCCGGGCCGGGGACGGCCTGATGCTGCCCTGGCGGGTCGGCGGCGCCTGGACGATCGGCAGCGCCGACGGGGACGGCTCGTCCCGACCCCTCGGCGCGCTGGCCTTCTGGGGCGGCGACGGCCGGGTGCAGGCCGCCGCCGACGGCCGCCTCTACCGGTTCTGCGCCGACTCGGCCGGCAGCGGACTGGTCATGGTGGTGCACCGCAGCGGGGTGGCCAGCACCTACTACCGCATGCGCCAGGTCAGCCAGCTGCGCGGCGGGAGCACGGTGAAGCGCGGCGACACGCTGGGCCGGATCGGCGCCGACCGGGCCTGCGGCGGCGCGGCGGCGCCCCGCCCGCTGGTCCAGTTCTCCCTCCGCCGCGGCGCCGAGGAGGTCCCGCTCGAAGGGACCCGGCTCGGCGGCTGGACCCTCCGGGAACGGGCCCGCCCGCTGCTCGGCTTCGCCGAGCGCGGCGTGATGCAGGTCCTGCCCGGGGGACTGCTGGCCAACCTCGGGGCGGTGCCCGTCGAGGACCTCCCCGAGACGCCCGGCCTCCCCGACCTCCCCGGCCTGCCGGGCAACGGCGATGGCAACGGCAACGGCAACGGTGCCGACGCACCCGGGAACGACCCCGCGCCTTCCACTACCCAGAACAGGAGTTCGAGCAGTGCAGACGCGAAGTAGCGATGATCCCGCCGTGCCGAGCTGGGCGCTGCGCGCCGCGGCCGTCGGCGCGGTTTTGGTGCTGATCGGCGCGGCGACCCCGCAGGGCGCCGCCGTCGCCGGCGACGTGCAGCGCTTCCTCTCCTTCTACGCGGGCGTGTTCGGCCTGCTGGCGATGACCACGGCGGTGGTCAGCGGGCTGCTGGCCACCGAGCGGCTGATCCTGGCGATCCGGCACCGGGTGCTGGCGCAGGCGGTGCACCGGGCGGCCTCGATGCTCGCGGTGACGTTCGTGATCGCGCACGTCCTGGTGAAGGTGCTGGGCGGGCTGGCGGTGCCGCGGCAGGTGCTCGTGCCGAGCACCGGCCCGATCGGGTACGGCGCGCTGGCGTTCGACCTGCTGCTGGTGGTCGTGGCCAGCGGGCTGCTGCGGGCCCGGTTCGCCCGCGGGACGCGGCCCTGGGTGTGGCGGTCGGTGCACGCGCTGGCCTACGCGTCCTGGCCGATGGCGATCACGCACGGCCTGACCGCCGGGCGGTCGGCGGCGGCGTGGGTGACGCTCAGCTACGTGCTGTGCGTCGGGATGGTCGCCCTCGCCGTGTTCACCCGCGTGTTCGTGGTGTTCCGGCCGCGGGAGGTGCGGCGCGCGGGCGACACCGCGACGGCGCCGTCCGCCCGGGAGGCGCGCGGCGGCCGTACCGGCGGCGGGCGGCGCAACGTGTCCCGGGGCGCGGTGCGCTCGCCCGAGTACGCCGGCGCCGACCCCCGGGGCGCCGATCCCCGGGGCGGCGACCCCCGGTACGACGGCCCGCGCAACGACGACCCGCGCGGCGGCGATCCGCGCGGCGGCGGGGGCGACTTCTGGGACACCGAGGTGATGCGATGACCGGCGCCGTCACCGTCTCCAACATCGGCGGGCCCCGCCTCACCCTGGGCTTCGACCGGTTCGACCGGCTGGACCTGGAGCGGCACAAGGCGGTGCACGGCCGGCTCAGCACACCGGTCCTGGAGGACCTGGTGCGGATGGCCGAGCAGGTCGACATGCGCGGGCGCGGCGGCGCGGGCTTCCCGTTCGCCCGCAAGCTCATGGCCGTCGCCGCGCGGATCACCCATCCCACCGCCGACGAGATCGAGCTGCCCGGCGAGCGCCGCGACCGGCGCCGTCCCGCGCAGGACGCGGTCGTGGTGGTCAACGGGGCGGAGGGCGAGCCCGGCAGCGCCAAGGACAAGGTGCTGCTCAACCGCGCCCCGCACCTGGTCCTGGACGGCGCCGCGATCGCCGCCACCGCGCTGGGCACCCAGCGGATCGTGGTGGCCGTCGAGGACGACGAGGCCGCCCGGTCGGTCCGCGCCGCCATCGTCGAGCGCCGCATGCCGGCCCGGGTGGTGCGGCTCACCGAGCGGTTCATCTCCGGCGAGAGCGGCGCGGTGGTCCGCGCGATCAACGGGGAGATCCCCATCCCGCCCGGCCGGAAGGTGCGGGCCGCCGAGTCGGGCGTGGACGGCTGCCCGACCCTGCTGTCCAACACCGAGACCTTCGCCCAGCTCGCCGTGCTGACCTCGCTGGGCCCCGACCTGTACGCCTCCGCCGGGACCGAGGACGAGCCGGGCACCACCCTGCTCACCGTGGGCGGGACGCGGGTCGTCGAAGCCCCCCTCGGCACCCCGCTGCAGGCCGTCCTCGACCACGCGGAGGTCCAGCGCGGGGAGCCCGTGCTGGTCGGCGGCTACCACGGCATGTGGCTGGACCCGGTGGGCGCGGCCCGCGCGGTGCTGTCGCGGGCCGGCATGAAGGCGGTCGGCGGCACGGTCGGCGCGGGCATCATCCTGCCGCTCACCCGGGGGACCTGCCCGCTCGGCGAGGCCACCCGGATCGCCTCCTACCTGGCCGCGCAGTCGGCCGGGCAGTGCGGGCCGTGCCGGCTGGGGCTGCCCGACGTGGTGCGGGCGATGAACGCGCTCAACGACGGGTCGGGCAGCGTCGACGACGTGCGCCGCGCGGCCGGGGTCGGCCGGGGCCGGGGCGCCTGCTCGCATCCCGACGGCACCGCCAGGTTCGTGCTGTCGGCGCTGGACGCCTTCGCCGGCGACATCGAGGTCCACCGGTACGGCGGGACCTGCGGGCAGCCGGTGTTCGGGGTGCTGCCGCTGCCCGTCCCGTCCGGGAAGGAGGGCCGGGTCGCGATCGACTGGAGCCGCTGCGACGGCCACGGGCTGTGCGCCTACCTGGTGCCCGAGCTGATCCAGCTCGACCGGTACGGATTCCCGGTCGTGCTCGGCACCGACATCCCGACCTGGATGGAACGCGACGTGCAGCGCGCGGTGGCGATGTGCCCCGCGCTGGCGCTGCGCGTGACCACCGGCGTGCCCAAGAGCGGCTCCCGCCGTTCCTGACGAGTGACCCGCGCATGCCCCGCGAACCGCGGCGGGGCATGCGTGAAACGGGCCGCCAATTGTGCGGCCCGGTGATTGCGCGGGGATACCGCCTGCCCTTTTCCGGGCCGCGAAGAAAAGCAAGAAAAAATGCAACCCGGTGAACCGGTGCCCGGCGCGGAGCGTATTTCCTGGAAACGCCTGCCGGGGTGGAGTTCAGGGATGCGGTGAAAGGAGGAGACCGGTGCGGAAGTCGTACGGAGCCGGCGACACGCGCCTGCTGCGCAGGCTGCGGCGCGGCCGGCTGCTGCTGGTGGTCACGGCCGCGCTCGCGGTCACGGCCGCGCTGGTGGTCGTCCTCAGCCCGCCGGGCGTGCCGGCGGACGGCGACACCACCGCCGGGCGCCTGTCGGGCGCCACGGTCGACACGCGCTGGGGGCGCCTCAGCGCCGACGACCGGCAGCTGCTGGTCGCGGTGCGGCAGGCGGGCCTGTGGGAGATGCCCGCGGGCCAGCAGGCCCAGCAGCGCGCCGCCAGCCCCAGGGTCAAGGAGATCGCGCAGATGATCGCCGAGCAGCACGCGCGGCTCGACGAGGACACCCGCACGGTGGCGCAGCGGCTGCAGGTGATCCTGCCGAACGAGCCCAATCCGCAGCAGAAGGCGTGGCTGGCGGAGATGTCCGACCGGTTCGGCGGCGAATTCGACAGCACCTTCGTGCTGCGCCTGCGCGCGGCCCACGGCAAGGTCTTCGGCGTGATCGCCCAAGTCCGCGCCAAGACCGAGAACAGTGAGATCCGGGCCTTCGCCGAGCGTTCGCTGAAGTACGTCAACACGCACATGACGCTGCTGGAGAGCACGGGTCTCGTCTCCAAATCGGCCCTTTCCTGACGGGTCTTTCATTTCCCCACCCCCGCTCACAGGGAGATCTACATGGGAAGCAGGAAACGCATAGCCGTCGTCCTTCCGGCGCTGCTGCTGATCGCGGCGGCGGCGGAGGGCCCGGCGCTGGCGGCGCCCGAGCGGCCGTCGCCCCCGGCGACCGCGGAACCCACCGAGCCGCCCGATCAGGGCGGCGGCGGCCAGCAGCCGCCCGCGCAGGGCGACCCGTCCGCGCCCCCGCCCGCCGACCCGTCCGCCGACCCGTCGGCGGGCCCGTCGGCCGACCCCTCGGCCCCGCCGTCCCAGGACCCGAACCCGCCCGCCCAGCAGCCGCCGGGCATCGCCGAGGGCCCGGACGCCGACGACTTCGTCAACATCCGCCAGGCCCCGCGGGTGCGCCAGGTCCGCCCGTCGCGGGGCGGCTCGCGCGGCACGTTCAGCTCGCGCTGCGGAACGAACCAGAACGAGCACCACAACCCCGACAACTTCATCGTGGCGCCGGGCGTCCAGAACGGGGCGCACCACATCCACGACTACGTCGGCAACGAGTCGGCCGACGCCTTCTCCACGGACGAGAGCCTGGCCGCCTCCGAGACCACCTGCACCAACGGCGACCTGTCCACCTACTACTGGCCGGTCATGCGCGACCGGAACGGGCAGGACGACTCCGCCGCGGCCCAGCAGAGCGCGGCCGACGGCAACGTCGGCTCGATCGTGCTGCCGCGCTCGGCAAACATCCAGTTCCGCGGCAACCCGCGCAGCAGGGTGGTGGCGATGCCGCGGTTCCTGCGGGTGATCATGGGTGACGCCAAGGCCGCCACCAACGGCCTGGCCAACGCGCGCGCCTCGTGGACCTGCAGCGGGTTCGCCAACCGGGCGTTCACCGACAAGTACCCGCTCTGCCCGCGCGGCAGCCAGGTGCAGCGCGTCCTGGACTTCCCCAGCTGCTGGGACGGCCAGAACACCGACAGCGCCAACCACCGCGACCACATCGTCTTCCCGCAGGCGAACGGCGCCTGCCCGCAGGGCCGGCAGGCCGTCCCGCAGCTGCGGCTGACGCTGAGCTACAACCTGCCCAACCGCGCGCAGGCGTTCGCGGTGGACTCCTTCCCCGAGCAGGGGCACGACCCGGTGACCGACCACGCCGACTTCGTGAACGTCATGCCCGACAACCTGATGCAGCGGGCGGTGTCCTGCATCAACTCCGGACGCCGCTGCTGATCCGCCGCCGCTGATCCGGAGACCCGCCGGCCGCGCCCGCGTCCGTAAGATCGTCGTCATGGACGTCGCCATCGCCGGAGGACACGGGAAGATCGCGTTGCGGCTGGCCAGGTTGCTGGCCGCGCGCGGCGACACCGTGCGGTCCCTGATCCGCAATCCCGACCACGCCGAGGACGTGCGCGCGACCGGCGCCGAACCGGTGCCGCTCGACCTGGAGACCGCCTCCGCCGAGGAGGTCGCCGAGCGGATCGCCGGCGCGGACGCCGCGGTCTTCGCCGCCGGGGCGGGCCCGGGCAGCGGCGCCGCCCGCAAGGACACCGTCGACCGGGCCGCCTCGGTGCTCCTGGCGGACGCGGCCGAGCGCGCGGGCGTCCGCACGTTCCTGCAGATCTCGGCGATGGGCGTGGACAATCCGCCCGACGCCGGCCGGGGCGAGGTCTGGGCCGCCTACATGAGGGCCAAGAAGGAGGCCGAGGACGACCTGCGGGCTCGCGACGGCCTCGACTGGCTGATCCTGCGCCCCGGCCTCCTCACCGACGACCCCGGCACCGGCCGGGTACGCCTGGGCCCGCCGTACGTGGGCCACGAGCCCGTGACCCGGGACGACGTGGCGGCGGTGACCGCGGCCCTCCTGCGGGAGCCGGGCGCGCGCCGCCGCGTCCTGGAGCTCATCGGCGGCGAGACCCCCATCGACCAGGCGGTCACCGCCGCTCTGTGACCACCGCCGCCCTATGAGTAGAGGGCGTCGATCTCGTCGGCGAAGTCCTTCATGACGGCGTGCCTGCGGACCTTGAGGCTGGGGGTCATGTGGCCGGCCTCCTCGGTGAAGTCCACGCCGAGGATCTCGTACTTCTTGATGGCCTCGGCCTGGCTGACGGTCCGGTTGGCCTCGGCGACCGCGCCGTCGATCTCGGCGATCACCTCGGGGTCGCGGCGGAGCTCGTCCAGGGTCATCGCGGCGGGCTTGCCGTTCCGCTCCTTCCAGGGGCCCAGCGCCTCCTGGTCCAGGGTGATCAGGGCGCTGATGAACTTGCGGCCGTCGCCGACGACCAGGCACTGGCTGATCAGCGGGTGGGCGCGCAGCCGGTCCTCCAGCGGGGCGGGGGCGACGTTCTTGCCGGCCGCGGTGACCAGGATCTCCTTCTTGCGCCCGGTGATCTTGAGGTAGCCGTCCTCGTCGAGCGCGCCCAGGTCGCCGGTGTGGAACCAGCCGTCCTCCTCCAGGGACTCCTTGGTGGCGGCGTCGTTGTTCCAGTAGCCGGTGAGGATGTTCACGCCGCGGACCAGGACCTCGCCGTCCTCGGCGATGCGCAGGGTCACGCCCGGGATGGGGCGGCCGACCGTGCCGATCCTGATGGCGGTGGGCCGGTTGACCGAGGCGGGGGCGGTGGTCTCGGTGAGGCCGTACCCCTCCAGGATGGTGATGCCGACGCCGCGGAAGAAGTGCCCGAGGCGTTCGCCCAGGGCGGCGCCGCCGGAGACGGCGTACTCGACCCGGCCGCCGACCGCGGCGCGGAGCTTGCCGTACACCAGCCGGTCGAACACCCGGTGCTTGATCTTGAGGCCGAGGCCGGGGCCGCCGTCGTCCAGCGCCCGGCTGTAGGCGATCGCGGTGTCGGCGGCGGCGTGGAAGATGCGGCCCTTGCCCTCGGCGGCGGCCTTCTGCTCGGCGCCGTTGTAGACCTTCTCGAAGACCCGGGGGACGGCCAGCAGGAACGTCGGCCGGAAGGACCCCAGGTCGGGCAGCAGGCTGGGGATGTCGCTGTGGCCCAGGACGATCTCGCCCTCGACGGCCGCGACCTGGATCAGCCGGGCGAACACGTGCGCCAGCGGCAGGAACAGCAGCGTGGAGCTGCCGTCCACCGCGACCTCGGAGATGGCGCCCTGGACGGCGTTGCGGGAGGTGGCGACGAAGTTGCCGTGGGTGAGCTGGCAGCCCTTGGGACGGCCGGTGGTGCCCGAGGTGTAGATGACGGTGGCCAGGTCGCCGGAGGCGCGGGAGCGGCGGCGCTCCTCGGCCGTCTCGGCGGTGACGTCCGCGCCGGAGGCGACCACGTCCTCCAGGTCGCCGGCGTCGATGCCCCACACGTGGGCGAGGCCGGGCAGCGAGTCGCGCACCTCCGCGATCGCGGCCAGGTGGGCGGAGGTCTCGGCGAACACGGCCTTGGCGCCGGAGTCGCCGATGATCCACTCGATCTGCGCCGGGGCGGAGGTCTCGTAGATCGGCACGGTCACGCCGCCGGCCGCCCAGATGGCGTAGTCCAGGAGGGTCCACTCGTACCGGGTCCGGGACATGAGCGCGACCCGGTCGCCGGGCTCCACGCCCGCGGCGATCAGGCCCTTGGCGATCCCGGTCACCTCGGCGGCGAACTCCCCGGCGGTCACCGAGCGCCAGGCCTCGCCCTCGCGGCGGCGCAGCACGATCGTGCCGGGACGCTCGGCGGCCCGGGTGAAGGGCGCGTCGGTCAGATTCGTGGCGGCGGGGACCTCCACCATCGCGGGGACGCTGAACTCGCGCACGGCCCATCTCCTCGGTTGAACGCGGCTACGGTCGGCAAGGCTCGGACGCTGCGCACCCCCGGGCGCCGCGGGTGCCGCAACGGTGGGGACGACGGTACAGCGTCCTCACCGTCGAATGATACCCGTGAGTAGGAATTCTGTTACGGCATGATCAGGCCCGTCCCGCCGCCTCCGCCGCGGTGCCCCGGTTAACGGTGACGCAAAGTTCGCGGGCGGACGCCCCGGTCGCGGCGGCCCGTTGCCTAGGCTCGTGACCCGTGGGAAGCCATGGCGGGGTGACCATGGGGGAGGCGGGGGCGCCGTGTCGTTGCTCGAAGTGATCGCGCTGGACGCCGCCGACGCGCGGGCGGCCGAGGAGGGCGGCGCGGACCGGCTGGAGGTCGTCGCCGACATGGCCGCCGACGGCCTGACGCCCGATCCCGACCTGGTCGCCGGAGTGCGCGCGGTGACGACCCTGCCGATCCGGGTGATGCTGCGGGCCAACGCCGGCTTCCGCACCACGATCCCGGAGCTGGACCGGCTGCGCCGGGTCGCCGGCCTGCACCGGGACGCCGGCGCCGACGGCTTCGTCCTGGGGTTCCTGGACCCGCTCGGCGGGATCGACACCGGCGCCACCGGCAAGCTCGCCGCCGCCCTCGCGCCGCTGCCGTGGACCTTCCACCGGGCGCTCGACCACGCCGCCGACCCGCCGCCCGCCTGGCGGACCGTCCGGGACCTGGACGGCGGGCCGGACACCGTGCTCACCGCGGGCTCGCCGCGCGGCGTCGACGCCGGGGTGGACGTCCTGGTCCGGCGGGCCGCCGAGGGCCCGCGCTCGGCGGGGCTGCTCATGGCGGGCGGCGGGCTGCGCCGCAAGCACGTCGCGGTGCTGGCCGCGGCCGGGATCACCGCGTTCCACGTGGGCACCGCGGTCCGTCCCGACGGCTCCTGGGACGCCCCCGTGGACCCCCGCCTGGTCCGCGAGTGGCGGGCGCTGGTGGTCGCCGCGACCGGGTCCGGCGCCCGGTGAGGGTGGTCAGGGCGACACGCCGTGGCGCACCGCCGGACCGGACCATTTAGAGTCGGGACATGCGGATCCATGTGGTGAGTGACGTTCATGGCCGCGCCGAGGCCCTCAAGCGCGCGGGGGACGGGGCGGACGCGCTCATCTGCCTGGGCGACCTGATCCTGTTCATCGACTACTCCGACCACGCCCAGGGCATCTTCGCGGACCTGTTCGGCCAGGAGAACGCCGACCGGCTCATCGAGCTGCGCACCCAGAAGCACTTCGAGGAGGCCCGCGCCTTCTCCCGGCGGATGTGGGACTCCCTGGAGGGCGGGGCCTGGCCGCACATCGAGAAGGCCGTCCGCCGCCAGTACGCCGAGCTGTTCGCCGCGATGCCGACCCCCGCCTACCTCACCTACGGGAACGTGGACGTCCCCGCCATGTGGGCCGAGTACCTGCGCGAGGGGCAGCACGTCCTGGACGGGGAGGTCGTCGAGCTGGGCGGGCTGCGGTTCGGGTTCGTCGGCGGGGGCCTGAGGACCGAGTACCGCACCCCCTACGAGCTCGACGACGACGCCTACGCGGCCAAGGTCGCGGCGGTCGGCGCGGTCGACGTGCTGTGCTGCCACATCCCGCCCGCCGTCCCGGAACTGCTGTACGACACGGTCGCGCGCAGGTTCGAGCGGGGCAGCGAGGCGGTGCTGGAGGCGATCCGCGAGACCCAGCCCCGGTACGTGCTGTTCGGGCACGTCCACCAGCCGCTGGCGCGCCGCATGCGCATCGGCCGCACCGAATGCGTCAACGTGGGTCACTTCCGTGGCAGCGGGGTTCCTTACGTTCTGTCGCTCTGACGGATACTTTCCAGGGGGACGCCGGAACCGGCGTGCTCCCGAGCGCAGAAGGGCGGGCATCGATGGCGGACCGCACGAGTTCTTCCATCACCATCAGGTCCGGGAAGACCGAGATCATGGCGGTGATCGCCGATCTCGAGGCGTATCCGAAGTGGGCCAGCGGCATCCGCGACCTCACCGTCCAGGAGACCGGTGACGACGGCCGCGCCCGCCTGGCCCGGCTCACCTTCGACGGCGGTCCGTTCAGCGACACCGTCGGGCTGCGCTACGAGTGGGGCGGCGACGACCACGTCCACTGGGAGCTGGTGGAGCAGGGCACCGTGGTGACGGGGCTGCACGGCTCCTACACGCTGGGGGAGGCCGGGGGCGGCGGCGAGCCCGCCACCGAGGTCACCTACGAGCTGGCCGTGGACGTCCGCGTCCCGATGATCGGGATGGTCAAGCGCAAGGCTGAGAAGCGGATCATCGACTCGGCGCTCAAGGGCCTGAAGCGGTACGTCGAGGGCTGAGCGGCCCCGTCGCGGGCCGGGGGCGGCGATGCGGTTTCGCGCCGACGACGGATGGACAATGTTCTCATGAACGAGCAGCCAGGCGACCTCCTCGACGAGGCGGTCAAGCTCTTCGAGACGCTGCGCAGGCGGCTGGGCGAGACGGCGGCCGGCCCGCGCGGCGAGGCGGGCCGGGCCGGTGCCGGCGGTACGGAAGAACGTGCAGGTGAACGTGCGGGTGAGGACGTGTGGAGCCGCGCGGTCTCCGAGGAGGCGCGCGAGCCGCGGGAGCCGCGGGAACCGCGCGCGCCGCGGGAGCCGCCGCGGATCGCGACCGGCGCACCCGAGTGCCGCGACTGCCCGGTCTGCCGGGCGATCGCCGTGGGCCGCGCGTCGGGCGGTGACGTCCGCGAGCACCTGCGGCAGGCCGGGCGCTCGCTGCTGGCCGCGGCGATGGACGTGGCCGCGGCCTTCGAGCGGACCCGCCCCGCGCCCGGACCGCCGCCGCGGAACGGTCCGGGCGGCGACCGCCCCGCCGCCACGGGTTAGCGACCGGGCAGCGCGGGTGAGCGGCCGGCCGCCGCCGGAAACGCCCGCGACCGCCCGCGATGCCGCACAATGTCGCGCAGCGGGTCGCGCAGTGGCCGGCAGTGACGCGCAAGGACGCGCAGTGACGCAGTGAGGGCTCCGGTAGGCGCCGCGAGGAGGAGGAACCGCACATGGCCCTGACCATCGGCGTTGATGTTGGGGGTACCAAGGTCGCCGCGGGCGTGGTCGACGACCAAGGCAGGATTCTGGAGAAGGTCCGCCGTCCCACCCCCTCCACCAACCCCAAGGAGACCGCCGCGGTCATCGCCGAGGTCGTCGACCTGCTCAAGGGCAAGTTCGAGGACGTGGCGGCGGTCGGCCTCGGCACCGCCGGGTTCGTGGACGAGACCCGTTCCACGGTGCTGTTCGCGCCCAACCTGGCCTGGCGGGACGAGCCGATCAAGAAGAAGGTGGAGGACCTGACCGGGCTGCCGGTCGTGGTCGAGAACGACGGCAACGCCACCGCCTGGGGCGAGGCCCGGTTCGGCGCCGGCCGCGACCACGACTTCATCGTGCTGATCGCGCTGGGCACCGGCATCGGCGGCGGCATCATCATCAACGGCGAGCTCTACCGGGGCCGGTTCGGGATCGGCGCCGAGGTCGGCCACTTCCGGGTCGTCCCGGACGGGCGGCGCTGCGGCTGCGGCAACCGCGGCTGCTGGGAGCAGTACGCCAGCGGCAACGCGCTGGTGCACGAGGCCCGCGACCTGGCCCGGGTGGCCCCGGCGATGGCGGGGCGGCTGCTGGAGCTGGGCGACGGCCGTCCCGACGGCATCAGCGGGCCCGAGGTGACGCAGGCGGCCCGCGAGGGCGACACCGCGGCGCTGGAGTGCTTCCGGACGGTGGCGCACTGGGCGGGGCAGGGCCTGGCCGATCTCACCGCGATCCTGGACCCGGGCGCGTTCATCATCGGCGGCGGGCTGTCGGACGCGGGCGACCTGCTGCTCGACCCGATCCGGGACGCGTTCGAGACCGCGCTGACCGGCCGCGGGCACCGTCCGCTGCCGGAGATCCTCATCGCCGAGCTGGGGTCGGCCGCCGGCATCGTCGGCGCCGCCGACCTGGCCCGGACCTGACGCGACCGGCGAGGCGGGGGAGGCGGGCGGTGGCCGTCGTCGTCCGGGTGCTCAGCTACAACGTCCGGTCGCTGCGGGACGACCCGGCGGCCGTGGCGCGGGTGGTCCGCGCCCTGGAGCCGGACGTGGTCTGCCTGCAGGAGGTGCCGCGCTTCCTGGGGTGGCGGTTCAAGCGGCGGCGGCTGGCACGGGCGTGCGGGCTGTCGGTGGCCTCGGGACGGCGCGCGGCCGGGCTGGCCGTGCTGGCGGGGCCGCGCGCCCGGGTCGTGCACCGCGAGTACCACCTGCTGGAGCCGTTTCCGAAGCTGCACCGCCGCGGGCTGGCCGTCGCCGTCCTGGAGTTCCCGGACGGCGACGGCCGCGGGGCGCGGCTGATCGCGGCGAGCACCCATCTCGACCTGCGGGACGAGCCGCGCCTGGCCCACACCGGCGAGATCATCGGCATTCTGGAGCGGGCCCGCGCCGCCCACCGCGCGCCGGTCGTGATCGCCGGGGACATCAACGAGCAGCCCGGGGGCGCGTCCTGGAGGACGCTGGACGAGATCTTCCAGGACGCCCACGCCGTCGCTCCCGAGGGCTACGCGGCGACGTTCTCGTCCCGGCGCCCGGGCCGGCGCATCGACGGCGTGTTCGCGGACCGGGAGATCGAGGTGATCGGCTGCGGCGTGCCCGTGGAAGAGGCGATCGCCGCCGACTACCCGTCGGCCACCGACCACCGCCCCGTCCTGGCCACCCTGCGGCTGCCCGCCCTCGTCTAGACCACGGCGCCGTCGTCGGGGTCGCGCGGCTCGTCGCCCATCCGCAGCACCAGCGTCACGAACCCGCCGATGAACGCGGCCACCGCCAGGAACGCCGCGTAGCCCGGCACCTCCCAGTCGAGGATCACCGTGACCAGCAGGTACAGCGGCCCGCCGACCAGCGCGATCCACGCCCCTTTGGTGAGCGGGTCGGCGCTGGGCAGGGGCGGCGGGGGCGGCGGGACGTAGTGGCCCTCCTCGTCGCCGTCCTCCTCGGCGGGGACCTTCGCCAGGTCGGCCGCCTTGATCACGCGGGCGCGGGGGAGCCGCCCGGTGCGGTCGTCGCCCTCGCGCGGCGGCTCGGCGGCCGGCTCGTCGATGTTCTCCTCGTCGGGCCAGGGGACCTGGTCGCCCTCGGGGGCCGCGTCGTAGCCGGCGACGATCTCGGCCCAGATGGCGTCCTCGTCGAGTTCGGCCGCGTCGCCCCGGCGGTCGGGGCCCGTGGCGGTGGCGGGGGAGTCCACGCCCGCGCCCGTGCTCTCGGCGGCGGTGGGGGAGGAGTCGGGGTCGCGCAGCCGCGTCAGGTGGACGCGCAGGACGCTCTCGGCGGTCGGTTTCATCTCGACGTCCACGTACAGCCGGTCGAGAACGTCGTCGACGCTCCCGGCGGCGCCCCCGGACGCCGCCGCCGACGCGGCCTCCTCCGCCAGCCCGGCCAGCTCCTCGGGGGAGGCGGCGTAGGCGGCCACTCCCGCGTCGCGCAGCGCCGTCAGCATGACGTCGGCGAGATGCGGGGCGAGGTCGACCAGCGGCGCGTAGGTGTCCGCTGACAGTCCATTGCCACGGCGATTCACGGGGCCGGCTCCTTCGACGACTCCGGCGTGACCGACAGCACCGGCATGACGGCCTCCGCTCCCCCATAGACGTGTGTCCCACGGTATTCGCTGGGCCGCCTGGGGCAAGCCCTTGGGGCACACCCGATCGCGATTCCCTGTGCAGAGCCTACGTTCATATCGCCCCCGCCGGGGCGGGGCAAGGCCGACCGGCGGGGCCGGGGGCCCGGACGGGGCCGGGGTGTGGGCAGGTCGGCCGGGGAGTGGAAGGATGTCGCATCATCCCCCGTTCGTCGGAGTGTTCGGGACGCGCGCCGCAGCTGGACGCGGCCGGAGGAAGGTGTCGGCATGCTCTGGTTCTGGATCCTCCTCAGGATCGTTCTCTCGCCCATCCTGTACCTGGTGTGGCGTCCCCGGAACTCGGGCATGCGGAACGTCCCCAAGCGGGGTCCGGCCCTGCTGGTGAGCAACCACCTGTCGTTCGCCGACCACTTCTTCGGGCCGCTGCCGCTGCTGCGCCCGATCTTCTTCATCGGCAAGGGCGAGTACTTCACCGGCAAGGGCCTCAAGGGGTTGCTCAGCAGGGCGTTCTTCACCGCGGTCGGGGTGGTCCCGGTGGACCGGTCGGGCGGCGACGCGGCGGAGGCGGCGCTGGAGACCGGCCTGCGGATCCTGCGCGAGGGCAAGCTGCTGGGGATCTACCCCGAGGGCACCAGGGCGCCCGACAACCGGCTCTACCGGGGCAAGACCGGGGTGGCCCGGCTGGCGCTGAAGTCGCGGGTGCCGGTGATCCCGGTGGCGATGATCAACACCTTCGAGCTGATGCCGTCCGGCCGGCCCGTGTTCCGGCTGGGGGTGCGGCCCGGGGTGCGGTTCGGCGCCCCGCTGGACTTCTCCCGCTACTACGGGCAGGAGGACGACCGGGAGGTGCTGCGCAAGATCACCGACGAGATCATGCAGACGATCCGGGAGCTGTCCGGGCAGGAGTACGTGGACCGGTACGCGGCCGAGGTGAAGGCCGAGATGGCGGGCCGGGAGGTCCGCCCGGCCGGCGACGACGACTGAGCCGCGCGGCGGGCGGCGTCATGGGCCTGGAAGTCGCCCTCTGGCGGGCGGTCGCGGTCTACCGGGGGACCTCCCTCGCGTACGCGGCCGCCCTGATCGCCATGAACTTCGGCGAGTACGATCATCCGCTCGGCGGCTGGACCGTGCTGGCCGTCATGGCGCTCTGGACCCTGTACGCCACCTACTCCTTCGCCGACCCGCGGCGCCGCGGGCGGCCGCTCCTGGCCGCCGACCTGGCGGTGGCGCTGGGCTGCCTGCTGGCCACCACGTGGGTGGAGTCGGCGGGCAACATCTCCAGCGGCCGCTCGACGCTGCCCGCCTCGTGGGTGGCCGCCGCCGTGCTGTCGTGGGCGGTGGCGGGCGGCAAGCGGGCGGGGATCGCCGCGGCGCTGGCGCTCGGCGTGGCGAACGTGCTGGTGCACGTGCTGGCCGGGACGCCGGGCTCGGCCGGGTCGGTCACCTTCAACGGGATCGTGCTGCTGGTCATGGCCGGGCTGGTGGTGGGGCACGTGGTCAAGCTGGCGCTGGACGCGGAGGCCCGGCTGGCGCGTGCGGTGGAGCTGGAGGCGTCCACCCGCGAACGGGAGCGGCTGGCGCGCGGCATCCACGACTCGGTGCTGCAGGTGCTGGCGATGGTCCAGCGGCGCGGCGGCGAGATGGGCGGCGAGCTGGCGGGGCTGGGCCGGCTGGCGCTGGCCGAGGAGGCCGCCCTGCGCGCGCTGAACAGCGCCGGTGCCGGCGAGCCGCCCGCGCGGCACGGTCGCGGCGGCCGA
>NZ_JBHSON010000160.1:0-15559 GCF_042656285.1 Actinomadura rugatobispora
ACGCTGGATCGCCCGGTGGAAGGCCGCCCTCAACGCCTTCGACATCGCTTTCGAAGGCCGCCTCACCACCGCCGGCAGCTGACCTCAGCAATATCGAGTCACACCGTTAACTGGACAGACCCGTTGAGGGCGTTACCCGGTCCGACCACCAGGCGAGTTCGCGGTGAGTAGATACGCGGGACACAGAGCGCCGGGGGTGTGTATGGAGGGGTTCGGGGTGGGGGGCGGGCTTGAGAGGTGGGGTGGGTTCGAGCGGGGTTCGTAGGGGTGGGGTCGTGTGGATCACAGGGGGATCTGGTGAGTTTGGCAACGGTTTGGGGGGGTTGCGCATCCAACCATTGGAAGGTCGTGATCTCCCACCACATGAGCATCCTGCCTAAACTGACCGAATCCTCAGACCACCCCCCGCCCTGGACAGGGCCTGCCCGAGACGGGACCGGATGAGCGAGAACGAGCCCAGACGCGATGACCTCGCGGGGGACGCCGGCATCCCTGACGGCGGCGACGCGGCACCCGCACCCGCCGGCGATGACGGATCCGCGACGAAGACCGGAGGACGCAAGCGCAAGGCGCGTACCAGGAAACAGAAGGTCCTGCGGGGTACGGCCATCGGCACCGCGGCGCTCGTGCTGCTGGCGGGCGCGGGGGTGGCGGGGCTGTACTTCGACATCATGGGGGGCATCGAGCAGAAGGACGCCAAGGCGCAGCTCGGCACCGACCGTCCGAAGAAGCTCAACAAGTCGCTGAACATCCTGCTGATCGGCTCCGACACCCGTGAGGGCGCCAACGCGCGGTACGGCGCGGCGGCCGGGATGACGGGGGCGCGTTCCGACACCGCGATCGTGCTGCACCTGTCGCCCAACCGGGACCAGGCGGTGGGGGTCAGCTTCCCCCGCGACTCGATGGTGAAGATCCCGGCGTGCAAGAAGGAGAAGGGCGGGACCGTTCCGGCGCAGTTCGGGATGCTGAACTCCGCCTTCGCGTACGCGGGTCCGACGTGTACGTGGAAGACGCTGGAGACGCTCACCGGCATCCATATCGACCACTTCGTGCAGGTCGACTTCGCCGGGTTCAAGCGCATGGTGGACGCCCTGGACGGTGTCGAGATCTGCGTCGACAAGCCGGTCAACGACCCCCGTGCGGAGCTGTTCCTCAAGGCGGGCAAGCAGACCGTCAAGGGTGAGGACGCCCTCGGGTACGTGCGGGCCCGGTACTCGCTCGGCAACGGTTCGGACCTGGAACGGATCGAGCGGCAGCAGAAGTTCATGGCCTCGGTCGTCAACAAGGCCACCAGCAGCGAGATCCTCACCGACCCGGCCAGGACCTACAAGTTCCTCAAGGCCGCCACCAAGTCGATGACCACCGACGACGACCTGGACCTGGACTCGATGCGCAGGCTGGCGGACGGGCTGCGCGGCATGAGCGCCGGGCAGGTGCGTTTTGTCACGGTCCCGGTGGAGCGTTACGCGCCTGACCCCAACCGCGTCCAGTGGAACGACGAGCAGGCCAAGCCGCTGTTCGAGGCCATCCGGCATGACAACGACCTGCCCGCGGAACCGGTGAAGCCCGCCAAGCCGCAGCAGGCCCTTCCGGGCCCGGACAAGGTGAAGGTCACGGTCGTGGACGCGGGCGGCGACGACAAGCTGGTCAAGCGCATCGTGAACCAGCTCGGGCGGCGCGGTTTCAAGGTGGAGAAGAAGGTCGAGAAGGCGTCCGACAGCCCCGAGAGCCGGATCGTGTACGGGCCGTCGGCCGAAGCGCAGGCGTCCGCGCTGGCGCAGGCCGTGCCCAACGCGATGCTGTCCGCGGACGCCGGCGCGCAGGGCGACGGTGTGCGGCTGGTCATCGGCAAGCCCGGCGTCCATCTGACGCCTCCGGCCATCAAGAACATCAACGGCGGCGTCAAGCCCGACCAGAACCTCTGCAAGTAGCGGGCGGCCCCGGCCAGTGCGTCGTGCGCGGGGATCGGGACACTCACTCGCGCGTCACCACGCTTCGGCGGGAATCGTTCTAAGGTCGGGCTTGCGCCCGCAGGTGTGCCTCTCGACGAGCCCGAGGAGAACGACGGCGATGACGTATCCTTCCGAGCCCGGCGGCCAGCCGCCGCACGCGCAGGCGCCCGGCCCGTACGGGCCGCCGCCTCCGCAGCATCCCGGGCGCGTCCCGGACCCGCGGCCCGCACAACCGGGGCAGGCGCCGATGGGTCAGGGGCCGATGGGAACGCCTCCTCCGCCGGGACAGCGGGAGCACCAGGAGTGGACGCCGCCGCAGCGCACCGAGAAGGGCTTGTTCGGGGCGCTGTTGGACGCGAACTTCAACCACCTGGTCACGCCGAAGCTCATCAGGCTGTGCTACATCATGGCGCTGCTGCTGATCACCCTCCAGTGCCTGATCTTCCTGGGGCTCGGGCTGTGGATCGCGACCTGGGACGACTGGTGGGCGTGGGGGATCATCATGGCGGTCGCCACGCCCATCGTCTGGCTGTTCGAGCTGCTCATGGTGCGCATCCTCATGGAGGCGGTGGTGGTGCGGTTCAAGGGAGTGGAGCACCTCCGGGTCATCAAGGACAAGATCTAGAGGGGCGCGTTAGGCTCGCGTCGAAGCGGGCGACATAGACGGGGCTGTACAGGTGGGCGACTTCGACGAGGAGCCGGGAGAGGACGCTCTGCCGCGTACGACCCGGCGGGACCCTGGTGTGACCCGTCGCGACCCGCATGTTCCGGGGCCGCGGCCCGGGGAGACCCGGCGGGACGGCGGGGCGGCTGCGGCCGCCTCCCCGTTGCTGAGGCTGCCCGGGGTGCTGGCGGAGCGGTTCGCGGTGGTGGCGGAGTTGCCCGTCCAGGGGGCGGAGTCCGATCTGCTGCTGGTGCGGGACGCGGGCGGCGGCGAGTACGTCGTGAAGCTGTTCCGGCGCGGCTATCACGCGGACCGGGACGTGTGGGCGAAGCTTCCGGCGCTGGAGTCGCGGCACGTGCTGCGGATCCTGGAGACCGGTGAGGCCGAGGGCCGCGACTACGAGGTCTCCGAGTACGCGGCGGGCGGGAACCTGCGGGCCCTGATGGGGAGCCCCGGCCTGGACGCCGCGGCCGTGGTGGCGCAGCTCGCGGACGGTCTGGAGGCGCTGCACCGGGCCGGGATCGTGCATCGCGACCTGAAGCCGGAGAACGTGCTCGTGCTGGCCGCCGATCCGCTGCGGCTGGCGATCGCGGACTTCGGGCTCAGCAAGGTGATCGACCAGAGCGTGATGTTCGCGTCGTCGTCGCGGACGCTGGCCTACGCGGCGCCGGAGTCGCTGTCGGGGCAGGTGTCCCCGGCGCGCGACTGGTGGTCGCTGGGGATGATCGTGCGCGAGCTGGCGACGGGCCGGGCGCCGTTCGCGGGGTTGAGCGAGACGGCGGTGGTGGACCATCTGGCGACGCGCGGGATGCCGGTGGACGAGGTGGCCGATGCCCGGGTCCGGCTGGTGTGCCAGGGGCTGCTCACGCGGGATCCGCGCAGGCGGTGGGCCGGTGCGCAGGTGGCGGAGTGGCTGGACGGCGGTGCCCCGGCGGTCGTCAAGGAGCAGGCGCCGCCGCGCGGGCCGGGGGTGCCTTTCGATGGGCGGCGTTTCGACGACCGGGGTGAGCTGGCGCGCGCGCTGGTGGCACGGTGGGACGCCGCGGCGTCGTTCTTCTTCGGGCGGGGTGAGTCGGGGGAGGCGTTCCGGGCGTTGCGGGAATGGCTCGCGGCGATTCCGGACGACAGCCGTATCGGGCTGGTCGACGGCTACCTGTCGCGGGACTTCCCTCCCGATGTGAAGTTGCTGCATCTGGTGCGGTGGCTCGATCCGGAGCTGCCGCCGCATTATCTCGGTCGGCGGGTCACGGCCGATGATCTGGCCGCGATGCCGATCCTGGCCGGTGATCGTGGGCATCCCGATCACGAGGTGGCGTGCCGTCTGGGCCGGGAGTTGTGGGAGCGGCGCCTGCTGCCCGCGCTGGCGGGTTTCGACGGCGGCGGGGATCTGGAGCGGGTCGACGAGCGTTGGCGGGCGCATGTCGGCGCGTGGAACGAGTTGGCGCGCTGGCTGCGCGAGCAGGAGGCCACCCCGCCCAGGCTGGCGACCTTGATTCCCGACGCGGGTGGAGCGTCCTCGGCCGGGTCCCCCGGTGTGGACGATCCACCGGTCGTGCTGCTCACGCTGCTGGCCCTGGCGGCGCGTCCAGCCGAGACCAGGGAGCGGATCGCCGCGGCGGCGGCCCGGGCGCGGGCGTCGGTCACCGAACGGGTCCCGTGGTTCGAGTGGATCGCGGACGGCGCCGGGGACGACCCGCTGCGCCTGCTGGCGGTGGCGAGGGCGGCGCCTGAGGCCGTCCTGGAGGTCGAGGCCCGTTCGCGGGATCGCCGTGCGGCCGAGCAGCGCTCGGACGACGCGCGCCGGCAGTGGGCCGAGCGGGAACGGCGGCGCCTGGCGGGCCAGGGCGGGGCGGTGCGGAGGGCGGTCGTCTGGTCGCTGCCTCTGCTGGCCCTGTGGCTCCTGGGGAGCTTGGTGGTCGGTGCGCTTTTCAGCGGCGGGGATGGGAGCGGCACGAGTTCCGTTGGGGGCTTCCAGCGGTCGTCTGGGGTGCCTCTAGGGGTGCTGCTGGTGTTCTCCTTCCTCGCGTGGGCCGTCCAGTGCGGCAGCGAGGTGGTGCTGGCGCGCGCGCAGGGAGAGGACTACCTGCCGCACGGCCCGTGGTCGTGGCTGTCGCGTTTCCTTGGGGCGAGTGGCCGCGGGCTGGCCAAGGCGTCGCAGACAATGTCCGGGGCGGCCCAGCGGACCGGCCGGCGTGGTTGCGGCCTGCTACTGCTCGGGGTGACCGTGCCGTTGCTGATCCTGCTGCTGCTGATGGCCGCGGTGACCTCGGTGGCGAGCCTGCTGTGGCTGCTGGTGCTGGTCGCAGGCCCGGCCGCGCACGCGGTCGCCGCGGGCGTGCGGCTGCACCGGTGGCGGCGGGACCATGCCGAAGCGGAGCGCAAGGCCCTGGCGGGGGCGGCGGGCCCGCACGAAGAAGGGACACGATGAGCAGCGGAGTCGAGGCCGATATCGCGCTGGACGCGGCGGTCGTCCTCAGCCTGGGGATGAACCGGGCGCTCGGCCGTACGGCCGGGCTCGCGGGACGCGGCGCGGAGGCGCTGGCGGCGCTGGCGGCCGGGCGGGCCGAGGCGCGGGCGGCCGCGCTGGCCGAGGCCGAGTCGTACGACCAGGCGCTGCGCCAGGTCCAGGAGCGCAACGCGCGGATCGCCGCGCTGGCGGAGACGCGGGAGAAGCTGGGCGCGGAGGTGCCGCTGCCCGCCCCGCTGGAGCTCGACGAGCGGCCCGCCGAGGCGCTGACGGCGTGGTGCGCCGAGACGGACCGGGCGCTGGACGGGGCGGAGCGGGCGCTGTCGGAGCGGCTCGCGGCCCGGGTCGCGGCGGAGATCTTCGCCACTCCGGAGGGCCCCGGTGAGGGTCTGCGGGCCGATCTGGGGACGTCCCCGGCCGGCGAGGCGCGCCACGCGGAGCAGGACGATCTGGAGGCCGTCCAGCGGACGCTGGAGCGGGTCCTGGCGCGCCTCCTCCCCGACGTCCCGGAGCAGGAGCGCCGGTCGGTCGCCGAGGCGGCGCGGCTGCTCGCCGGGGCGGTGTCGCCGGAGGAGGCCGAGGGCGCGCTGACCGAGGTCCGGCTGCGGGTCCAGGCGGCCAACCGCCGTACCGAGGGGTTGCGGGACGAGGCGCGGCGCGCGGCGGCCGAGCGGGACGCCGCCGAGCAGGCCGAGGCCGAGCGGCGGTACGTGCTGGGCTCCATCACCTCCGCGTTCGAGGAGATGGGGTACGAGGTCCAGGAGGGCTTCGAGACGCTGACGGCCGATGGCGGCGAGGTCGTCCTGTCGCGCGGGTCGTGGCCCGATCACAGCGTGCGGATGCGGGTGGACGACGCCGCGCACGTCCGGGCGGCGATGGTGCGGACCCGCCCGGCCCGCAACGAGGACGACCGGCGGCTGGACGTGGAGCGGGAGCAGGAGTGGTGCGAGGCGTTCGAGGCCGCCCGGGAGCGGCTGGAGGGCGCCGGGATCCGTTCCGAGGTCACCTGGAGGCTGGCGCCGGGTGTGAAGGAGTTGCCGGTCACCGACGGTACCCGCGGGAGCACGGCAGGGGAGACTAGGAAGCGAGCCGGACAACGCGAACGCCGTCGGGAGCGTGAGAAGTGACTGCCAGCCAGGCCACCGCCGGGCCGGGGCCGGTCCGTGCGCGGCCGGTCGCCGCCGCCGCGAAGGGGGTGGGCGCATGAGCGTCGACTCGCCGACCCTCGGGGGGCGGCTGCCGGGCTGGCCTCCGTTCATCAGGGAGCTGGACGCGACCCTTTCCGTGCACTCCCAGTACGTCCTGTCGGGGAACCTCTACGACAGCTTCCTGGCGCCTCCCCTGGAGGGGGTGGGCCCGGGCCGCCTGCTGACGCTGCGCGACCTGCTCTGGGAGTCGCTGCGTTCCAGTGGCTGCTCCTGCATGGTCGTGTACGACCCGGTGGACGGCTTGCAGGTGCTGCCCGACACCGGGGACGAGCTGTCGGAGGAGGCGGCGAAGGCGGCCGAGCAGCTGCTGGGCAAGCGCAAGGCGGACGAGAAGCCGTCCCTGGAGGCGCTGACCCGGCATCTGGCGGCGGTGGCGCGGCCGTCGGAGAACGTGCGCGCCGCGTTCGTGATCGACTCGGCGTCGCGGATCGCCCGTACCCCCACCGACCTGGAGCCCGCCGAGCGCGACTTCTTCCGGTTCTGCGCCAAGCTGTCGCGCAACGCCCGCCCGGTACGGGTCGTGGGCCCCCGGCCCAAGCCGCTCTACAACCCGATCGTGTGGCTGGTGGAGCGGCCGGGCGACCTGCCGCCGTGGCTGACGGCCGACAACGAGAACATCCGGGAGATCACGATCCCGCGGCCGCATCTGGGCGACCGGCAGGAGACGGCGCGGCTGCTGGCCCGCGCGTTCGGGGTGAGCGACGTGGGCGGCGACGCGGTCGCGGCGGCGGCGTGCGACGCGTTCGCCGAGCAGGCCGACGGGCTCACCCTGCAGTCGATGATCGAGGTGACCCGGCTGGCCAAGGAGCGCAACGTCGACCTGGCCGACCTGCCGGACGCGGTCCGCACCTACAAGCTGGGCGTGCTCGACAACCCGTGGAGCCGCGGCCATCTGCGCCGCCGGGTGCTGGAGGGCGAGCGCAAGGTCCCCGAACGGGTGATCGGGCAGCCGCAGGCGGTCACCAAGACCCTCGACATCCTCAAGCGCGCGGTGCTGGGGCTGTCGGGCGCGCAGGCCACCCGGTCGGGCAGCCGGCCGCGCGGGGTGCTGTTCTTCGCCGGCCCGACCGGCACCGGCAAGACCGAGCTGGCCAAGGCGATCACCGAGCTGGTGTTCGGGGACGAGTCGGCCTACCTGCGCTTCGACATGAGCGAGTTCTCCGGGGAGGGGTCGGGCGACCGGCTGATCGGGTCCCCGCCCGGGTACGTCGGGCACGAGGCGGGCGGCGAGCTGACCAACGCGGTCCGGGAGGACCCGTTCCGGGTGATCCTGTTCGACGAGATCGAGAAGGCCCATCCGCGGATCCTGGACAAGTTCCTGCAGATCCTGGAGGACGGCCGGCTGACCGACGGCCGCGGCAACACCGTGCACTTCTCCGAGTCGATCCTGATCTTCACCTCGAACCTGGGGATGTACGTCCAGGGCCGCGACATCACGGCGCGTTCGGACGTGGCGTCGCCGCCGGCGCCGCGGATCCAGAACATCGCGCCGGGGATGTCGTACGACGAGATCGAGGCGCGGATCAAGGGCGCGGTGGCCGACCACTTCACCGAGGTGCTGAACCGGCCCGAGCTGCTCAACCGGTTCGGCGACAACATCGTGGTGTTCGACTTCATCGGCCTGGAGGCCGCCAACAAGATCTTCGATCTCCAGTTCGCGAACATCTGCCGGCGGGTGACCGACGAGCACCGGCTGGTGCTGGCGGTGAAGGGCGACCCCCTGGAGACCCTGCGGGGGTGGTGCACCACCGAGCTGGACAAGGGGGGCCGAGGCATCGGGATGGCGCTGGAGTCCTACTTCGTCAACCCCCTGGCGCGCGCGCTGTTCGACCGCGACCTCGTCCCGGAGGAGCGGATCACCGTCTCCGGGATCCGCCGCGAGGGCAGCATCGTCCACCTGGACCTCCTGTGACGGAGCCCACCCGCCCCGCCGCTGAGGCCTCCGTCACCCCCGGGCAAAACTTCGGAACTCCGGCGGCGAACTCCGCATCCCAGGTAGAGAGAGGTGGAGCACCCGCTGAGGGGCGGGGGCTGCTTCTCGCCAAGGCGCACTACCCGGTGACCACACTCGGCCCGGGCGTGCGGGCGGGCATCTGGACGCAGGGATGCACGCTGCACTGCCCCGGGTGCCTGTCCCGCGACACGTGGGACGCCGATCCGGGTAAGGAAGTGCCGGTGGAGGCGGTGCTGGGATGGCTGGCATCGCTGCCGGGACCGGTGGAAGGAGTGACGATCTCGGGCGGAGAGCCGTTCCAGCAGCCGGGGGCGCTGGCCGCGTTGGTGCACGGTATCCGCAGGTGGCGGGACGAGTCTCACCATGAGACGATTCCATTGGACATTCTCGTCTACAGCGGATATGTCTACTCTCGGCTCTCGCGTTCTCCAGAAGCACGCGAGATCCTGGGGTCATGTGACGCCGTCATCACGGGGCCGTACATCGATCGGCTGAACCCTGGGGGGCGACACTCCCAGAGTGGCTCTCTACTCTGGAGGGGGTCGGCCAACCAGCGCGTCGTACCGCTGTCCCCGCTGGGGCAGTCGAGATACGGGGCCTTGACCGGCGCCGATGCCGCTAAGGAAAACGAAGACGCAGGGCCCCGAGTGCAGGTGTCCGTGGACGAAGGGCCGGAGGGAAGGCGGGTGTACTACATCGGGATCCCGCGTAGAGGTGACATGGAGCACCTCACAACGACGCTGGAGCGCGCTGGGGTACGAGCGGGGGATGTGTCATGGCGACCTTGAAATGCCCTGTCTGTGACGAGCCCTTCCAGCAGGGCGATCTGCTCTGCCTGAGCTGCGGGGCCAATCTTGCGCGCGCCGGAGGCGGTGGTCAGCAGCCACCGCGTCCGCAGCCTCCCGGTCCGCAGCAGCCGCACGGCCAGCCGTCCTACGACCCGTACGGCCAGGGCCCGCCACAGCCGCCGCAGCACCAGCAAGGCCAGCACGGCCAGCACCAGCCGCCGCCGTCCTACGGCGACTCGCCTTTCGGCGAGCCCAAGTTCGGTGACTCTCCGTATTCACAGCAGGCGCAGCAGCAGCACGGGCAGGGCCAGCACCAGCCGCCCGGCCCCCCTGGGCCGTCCGGACCGCCGCCCGGCCCGCCACAGCCGCAGCACGGCGGCCAGCACGGTCCCCCCGCGGACCAGTACGGGCCGCCCCAGCCGCAGTACGGGCCTCCGCAGCCCCAGTACGGTGAGCCGCAGCAGCAACAGCAACAGCAACAGCAGCCCGGCCCGCCGTCCCAGCAGGACCCGTGGGGCGCTCCCCCGCCGAGCCAGGGCCAGCAGCAGCAGGGGCAGGGAGCCGAAGGCGGCTGGGGGCCACCGCAGCCTCCCGCCGAACAGCACCAGCCCCCGCAGCCCCACCAGCAGTACGCGCCGCCGCCGCAGCAGCACCAGCAGCAGGGCGGGCAGCAGCAGGGGCAGGGGCCCGGGCAGCAGTCCGACCCGTGGGGCGCTCCCCCGCCGCCTTCACCGGACCAGTGGGGCCCGCCGCAGCCACCCGCGCACGACCAGCAGCAGGGCCAGCAGCACCAGTACGCTCCGCCGCCTCCCGGCCCCGCGGACAACCCGTACCCGCCGCAGCAGCAGGGCGGACCGATGCAGCCGCCGCCGCACGGGCGCGAGGCGACGCTGCTGCCGCCGGACGTCCAGGGCCAGCAGCACCGGCCCGGCCCCGACAGCACGGCGTACATGTGCCCCTACTGCGAGGCGGTGCTGAGCAACCCGGCCGCGGCCCAGTGCGAGTCGTGCCTGCGGCCCCTGCCGCAGCAGGGCACCCCCGTACTGCGCGTGCAGTTCCCCACGGGCGAGCTCAAGGTCTCGGTGGGCCAGCACCTGGTGCTGGGCCGGGACGCGGGCCAGTCACCGGTGGCGGGCACGTTCACGCAGTACGACAACGTGTCACGGCGCCACTCCACGGTGTGGCTCGACCCGTCCGGCACCGCCTGGGTCCGGGACGAGGGCTCCACCAACGGCACCTTCGTGAACGGCGAGCGCCTGCCGCGCGGTGTGGAAGCCCCACTCCGCGACGGCGACCAGCTCCGCCTGGCCGCCGACGTGACGGGCACCGTCCAGCTCAACTAGAAGAGGTCTTTTCATTGTGGAGGGGCGACCCTCCACACCACCCGGTGCGGGGCGAGCGCTCCCTGCGCTCGCCTGGGGGCTCGCTACGGGACCGGTCACCCCGGTGGGGGCCGGCCCCCACTCCCCCGGCAGGGAGGGCTCCGCCCCCCTGCACCCCCCGACAGCCATCACCGCACCCCCGATCACCACCGCAGGGGCAATTGAGGGGCCCAAGACCTCGCACAAGCCCATCGGCTCATTGGTGGTGCGTTGACCTGTGGGGATTGAAGTCCACGTTCGGTGGTGGTCAGGGGGTGCAGGGGGCGGAGCCCCTTGCCGGGGTGGGCGGCCCCGTAGCGAGCCGCCAGGCGAGCGAAGGGGCCGATCGCCCCGACCCGGGGGTCTGGGGGGTGGCCCCCCGGACCAACACAGCCCCCCAGGTGAACACCTCCCCCCAGACCACACTCCTAGCCGGCGCGCTTGGCTCGGGCTCGGGTGCGTTCGCGCTCCTTGGCGTCCAGGACGACCTTGCGCAGCCGTACGGCGGACGGGGTGACCTCGACGCACTCGTCCTCGCGGACGAACTCCAGCGCCTCCTCAAGGGTGAGCAGGCGCGGCGGGGTCAGCGTCTCGGTGGCCTCGGCGGTGGAGGAGCGGATGTTGGTCTTCTGCTTCTCCTTGCAGATGTTGACGTCCATGTCGTCGGAGCGGGCGTTCTCCCCGACGATCATGCCTTCGTAGACCTCGGTGGTGGGGCCGACGAAGAAGGTGCCGCGCTCCTGCAGGTTGATGATCGCGTACGCGGTGGCGGCGCCGGTGCGGTCGGCGACCAGTGATCCGGACGGGCGGGTGCGCAGCTCGCCGAACCACGGCTCGTAGTCCTCGAAGACGTGGTGGGCCATGCCGGTGCCGCGGGTCTCGGTGAGGAACTCGGTGCGGAAGCCGATCAGGCCGCGCGCCGGGACCAGGAACTCCATCCGGATCCAGCCGGTGCCGTGGTTGGTCATGTGCTCCATGCGGCCCTTGCGGACCGCCATGAGCTGGGTGACGGCGCCCAGGTGGTCCTCGGGGATGTCGATGGTGAGCCGTTCGACCGGCTCGTGCCGCTTGCCGTCGATGTCCTTGGCGACGACCTGGGGCTTGCCGACGGTGAGCTCGTAGCCTTCGCGGCGCATGTTCTCCACGAGGATGGCCAGCGCCAGTTCGCCGCGTCCCTGGACCTCCCAGGCGTCGGGACGCTCGGTCGGCAGGACCCGGATGGACACGTTGCCGACCAGTTCGCGGTCGAGCCGGTCCTTGACGAGCCGGGCGGTGACCTTGGTGCCCTTCCCCCGGCCCGCCAGCGGGCTGGTGTTGGTTCCGATGGTCATCGAGATGGCGGGCTCGTCCACCGTGATGAGCGGCAGCGGGCGCGGGTCGTCGGGGTCGGCGAGGGTCTCGCCGATCATGATGTCGGGGATGCCGGCCAGCGCGATGATGTCGCCGGGTCCGGCGTCGTCGGCGGGCTTGCGGGTGAGCGCCTCGGTCATCATCAGCTCGCTGATGCGGACCCGCTCGACGCTGCCGTCGCGCTTGCACCAGGCGACCTGCTGGCCCTTCTTGATGACGCCCGAGTGCACCCGGCACAGCGCGATCCGGCCCAGGTAGCTGGAGGCGTCCAGGTTGGTGACGTGCGCCTGGAGGGGGGCGTCGGGGTCGTAGGAGGGGGCCGGGATGGTCTGCTTGATGACGTCGAACAGCGGCTCGAGGTCGGGGCTGTCGGGCATCTCGCCGTTGCCGGGCTTGGCGAGGGAGGCCCGGCCGGCCCGGCCGGAGGCGTACACGATCGGGAAGTCGATCTGGTCCTCTTCGGCGTCGAGGTCCATGAAGAGCTCGTAGGTCTCGTCGACGACCTCGTCGATGCGGGCGTCCGGGCGGTCGGTCTTGTTGACGACCAGGATCACCGGGAGCCGCGCGGCCAGGGCCTTGCGCAGCACGAACCGGGTCTGCGGGAGCGGGCCCTCGCTGGCGTCGACGAGCAGGACCACGCCGTCGACCATGGACAGCCCGCGCTCGACCTCGCCGCCGAAGTCGGCGTGGCCGGGGGTGTCGATGATGTTGATGGTCATCCCGGCGTGCCGGACGGCGGTGTTCTTGGCCAGGATGGTGATGCCCTTCTCACGTTCCAGGTCGTTGGAGTCCATGACCCGGTCGTCGACGTCCTGGTTCTCGCGGAAGGCCCCTGACTGCCAGAGCATGGCGTCGACCAGCGTCGTCTTGCCGTGGTCGACATGGGCGACGATCGCGACGTTCCTGAGGTCATCGCGCGTGGAGATGGGCATGCGGTCTCGCCTTGGGTGAGAGTGGTGGGATCCGCCGCAGACGTGCGACCTACTGAGTCTACTTGGCCGTACGGCCTCTCCGCCCCGGACCGCCGCCCCATCTGTCACATTTGCTCTATTTGGCGAACTTTGCCCTCTCTTTGTAGTCTCCTGCAGATCCGGTCGTTGGAAGTCCCGCCCCCCGGGACGACGGCCGTACCGCCGAATCCCGCGAGGGAACCGGGGACCCAGGCCCCCGGGGTGAATCGGCGCACACTTCCGGGTGCGCCGTAGGGCGACTCCTGGCCCGAACCCGTCAGCTAACCCGGTAGGCGGCCAAGGAGAGGAGACACCGGTTTGACTCCGGTCCCCTGGAAGCGCCGCTTCGCCGTGCCCACTCTGGCGATCGTTGCGCTCAGCACCCCCATCGCCGCCGCACAGGCGGCCGTCCACTCCCCCGTACGCGCGCCGGGCCCCGGCGAGGACGAACTGCGCAAGCGGCTGGACGCCCTCAACACCGAGGCCGAGAAGCTCACCGAGCGCTACAACAAGACCCGCGTAGAGCTCGGCAAGGCCAAGCAGGCCGAACAGGCCGCCGCCAAGGCCGCCGCCACGCTCCAGGCCCAGGCCGCGCCCGCCCGCACGGAACTCGGCCGCCTGGCCGCGGCGAACTACATGACCGGCAGCCCCGACATGCTGTTCGGCGCCGGCGACGCCACCGGCCTCTCCGCCTCCGCCTACCTGGTGCAGAGCCGGGCCGCCGCCGTCAACGGGCTCCAGGCCCAGATCGACGCCGCCAACCGCGCGCGGAACGCGGCCGCCGCCAGGACCGCCCAGGTCCGGCAGGCCGCCGCCCAGGCCGAGACCGCCCGCCAGGCCGCCAAGGCCAAGGTGGACGAGGTGACCAGGCAGCTCGACAAGCTGACCACCACCACGGCCAAGGACCCCAAGACCGGGCTCAGCGCCACCGTGAAAGGCTCCGGGCTCCCCGCGAAGATGGCCCGCAAGGCCCTCGGCAAGCTCGGAAGCCCCTACGTCTGGGCCGCCGCGGGGCCGAACAGCTTCGACTGCTCCGGCCTGGTCGTCTGGGCCTACGGCAAGGTCGGCAAGCCCGGCCTCCCCCACTACACCGGCGACCTGTACGGGCAGGGCCGCAAGGTGAGCAAGGGCGAGCTGCGCTCCGGCGACCTGGTGTACTTCGGCGGCAGCCTGCACCACATGGGCATCTACCTGAGCGATGGCAAGTACCTGCACGCGCCGCGGACCGGCGACGTCGTCAAGATCTCCAAGATGTCCGACCGCTCCGACTTCGCCGGGGCCAACCGCATCGAGTGACCCGCGAACCGGCGGCGTTCCCGGGCTCGCTCAGCCGCCCGGGGCGCCGCCGGGCACGTAGGGGCGGACGGCCTCCACCACGGGAAGATCACCGGCGAGCCAGTCCACGTCGTAGAGCTCGTCCGGGCCGAGCCAGCGCAGCGCCAGGTGCTCCAGGGCCTTCGCCTCGCCCTCGACGATCCCGGCGATCCACACGCGGAGCACCCCGCCCAGGCTCAGCGGCCAGTCGCCGCCGATCCGCGCCCCCAGCGCGATCTTGACGCCCAGTTCCTCGTGGCACTCCCGGACCAGCGCGTCCTGGTCCGACTCCCCCGGATCGACCTTGCCGCCGGGGAACTCCCAGCCCCCGGCCAGCTCCGGCGGCTCCGCCCGCTGCGCGGTCAGCAGCCGCCCGCCGGAAATGATCGCCGCGCCCACCACAACGTTGATCGCAACCAGCCCCTCTCCACCCGGCCCTGCCCTGCCCGGCATCATGCCGGAACGCCGCGGGCCGCGTCTCAGGAGGCCGCGCTCTCCGGCGTTTCCGGCACCCCGGCGCCGGAGCCCTCAGGGCCGGCGCCGTCCGCGCCGGTACGGGCCGCCGCGACGGCGCGCACCGCCTCGTGGACGATCTTCTCCAGGTGCCCGCCGTGCGCGCCCCGCCAGTAGACCTGGCCGCAGTCGGTGCAGCGACCGTACACGTCGTAGCTGCGGCGCGTGCCGTCGGCCAGCTCCCGCTCGACCTCCTCCTTGCCCACCGTGGCCAGGACCCCGTTGCACGCGGTGCAGCGCGTCCACGGCCGCAGCACGGGCGCGAACCGTCCCAGCAGGTCGCGCAGCTGGTCGTCAGGGCGCGAGCCGCGCACGTACGCGCCGAACCACAGCGCGCGCCGCCGCAGCAGGCCGCGGTCCTGGGTCAGCAGGACCCGGCCCTCCTCGTTGGCCTGGACGACGAGCGCGGGGTCGTCCATGTCGTTGTGGTACGCGGTGTCGAGCCCCAGCAGGCGCATGCGGCGGGCCAGGGTGCCCAGGTGCACGTCCAGCAGGAACCGTGGCGCGACCTCGCCCGCGTCGAGCGGGACGGGCTGGGGCCTGGGCACGGCCAGCACCGCCACCTCGTCGCCCGCCGCCGGCTGGTAGCCCGGCTCGACCCGTTCGCCGTCCACCATGAGCGCGCCGATCTCGGGCAGCGGCACGCCCAGGGACTCCACGATGTGCCCCAGCGTGGACGTCCCGCCATGCGCCACCCCCTGCCTGGGGCGGCGGCGCGCGGCCGGCAGGAACATCAGCAGTTCGTCGGCGATCCGGATCCTTATCTCGGGCTCCACGCGGCCAGCATGCCACGCGCGAGCGAGATGTCGATCGGATTAACCGGCGGTTCACCCCCTTGAGGTCGGCGCCGTACGCGCGCGTTCCACACGGCCAGGACGGCCCGTACCCGTACCGTTCCTAAGGACTGTGCATAAGTTGCTCAGCCGCGCGCCCCGAACGGTCTTGGACGCACTGGTCCCCGGCGTACTCGACCCCGAGGCGGCGACACGCATCCTGTGCGTGGTCCGTTCCCGGGAGGCCGGTTCCCTACGCGACCTG